>NZ_JBCPXY010000007.1:0-329045 GCF_039581425.1 Flavobacterium movens | reverse complement strand
AATAAATAAATAAATAAATAAATAAATAAATAAATAAATAAATAAATAAATAAATAAATAAATAAATAAATAAATAAATAAAGCAATAGAATAAGTAAACGTGTGTAAATATTTAAAAATCAGAATCATGAACATTACAGGAAGATTGACAAAGGATGCGAAAGTAAGCACATTGTCGGACAGCAGACAGGTAGTAAATTTTTCGGTAGCCATCAACGAGAGCTACAAAAACAGAAAGGGCGACAGGGTGGAGCAGACCACATTTTTCGACTGCGCCTACTGGATTAGCCCGAGGGTTGCCGAGTGGCTGACCAAAGGCACGGTGGTGGAGCTTACAGGAATGGTAAGCGCAAGGGCGTGGAAGAACAGCGTGGGGGAACCGCGTGCGGGGCTGAATTTCAACGCATCGAATATCAAACTGCACGGCGGAGGCAGAAAAGCGGAAAACACGCAGGAAGCGCAGAGCGGGAAGGATTCGGTACAGGCAGTGAACAGCAAGCCCAATCTGAAAGAGCCCGAAGAAGACCTGCCGTTTTAAGAGGTGGCAGTAAAGACAGAACATAGTTATAAACCTTAAAATAAATGCATCATGGCACACAATATCAACTACAACAGCAAAACGGGAAAGTATTCGTTTTTCAGCGTGAAGGAAAAAGCATGGCACGGGCTCGAGCAGACAGTAGAGCAGTACCCGACAAGTGCGGAAGCCATCAAATACGCGGGGCTAGACTATCAGGTGGCTAAAAGCCCGCTCTACACCAAAGGCTCTGAAATCTTGGTCACCCGTGAGGGCATTGAGGTGGGAAGCTCCGAACTTGCAGTCCCTGACTGCTTTGCCACCATACGCACCGACAGCAATGCCGTTTTGGGCGTGGTAGGAAAGGACTACCATATCGTGCAGAACCGTGAGGCGTTCAGCTTCTTTGATGCCATTGTGGGCAGGGGCGACGGGATACTCTACGAAACGGCAGGAGCGCTCGGGCAGGGGGAACGCATCTTTATTACAGCAAAACTGCCCGATTATATCAGGGTAGGCAAAGGGGATGACGTGACCGAGAAGTATATTTTCCTGACCACCTCCCACGACGGGAGCGGAAGCATCACGGCGGCATTCACGCCCATCCGCATCGTATGCCAGAACACCCTCAATGCGTCGCTGCGCTCCATGAGCAACGTGGTGCGAATCCGCCATACCTCAGGGGCTAAACAGCGCCTTGACGATGCCCATAAAGTGATGGGGCTTGCCGACAGGCTCAGCACACAGCTTGAAGGCATCTTCAATGACTGGGCTAAGGTAAAGATAGCAGACAGGGAAGTCAAAAAGCTGATACAGCTTGCATTATGCCCGAATAAGGAAACTTTGGAGCTAATCAAAAAAGGGGCGCAGGATGAAGCTTCCGCGATATTCAAAAATACCGTAGAGGATGCTTTCGCCTACGCCATGGCAAGCGAGGCACAGCAGATGGAGACCGCCAAAGGCACTCTTTTTGGCGCTTACAATGGCGTGACGGGCTATTATCAGAATGTGCGAAAGTACAAGGACGGAGAGGCAAAACTGCAGTCGATTGTAATGGGAGGCACAGCGCAGGAAAAATCGCAGAAGGCGTTTGATTTATGCATGGCTTTCAAGACGGACGGAGCAGAAATCCTCAACCTTAACTAGGCAGGCGGAAAACCAAAGGCTGTCGCCAAATGCGACAGCCTTTAATAAGCCATTCCTA
This sequence comes from Flavobacterium movens, assembly GCF_039581425.1. NCBI lineage: Bacteria > Pseudomonadati > Bacteroidota > Flavobacteriia > Flavobacteriales > Flavobacteriaceae > Flavobacterium > Flavobacterium movens. The sequence goes on along the minus strand of NZ_JBCPXY010000007.1, from coordinate 327,324 downwards.
TTGAGATTAAAAAACTGATAAACTCACAAACAGTACAGGAAACAACTAAAAATTAAACGCAATGGACACTAATTTTTTCAATCAGATAGCGCAGATGGACATTATAGGGAATCTGCACATTACCGTAGCCAAAGGGGCAGAGGGCAGGCTTGTCGTGCTTGTGATGCTACAGAACGAGGCGTGCGGGGACAGCGCGAAGCACAGCATACCGCCACTGAGCCTGCTGGGAACGGCAGAGGAGCTCGACCAAGGCTTTTTTGAGAATATCACCACCCCCATGCAGAGCGCATCGGGTCTGATGGTGGATATGGAAGGCTATATGAAACAGCTCGAGCAGACCAAAACGCAGTCTGCCATGGAAAAGCAGAAGGCTGAAAGCCAAAAAAAGGAAGCAGAAGGCAAGGACAGAAAGTTCAATGATGCCATGGCAAAGGCGGACGAGCTTGAAAAGGAAGGGAAATTCCGCGAGGCATGGATGAAAGTGCCCGAAATCCACGAGTTCCCTTTAAAAGCCGAGCAGTTGCGCAAAAGAAAAGCTGAACTCTCTGCACAATTCGCGCCCGACCTTTTCGGCAGTGCATCAGAGAAGACAGCGCCCGAACCGCCAAGAGAAGCGCTTTTTCCCGAGCATGGCTATACTGAGGAAGACGGTCAGGCAGACCAAGAGGAAACAGAAAGCGAAGAGGCGGAGTATTGGGAAGAAGACCCAGAAGACCCCGAATATTAACTAAAATACAGCAGTCATGATATTATCGACACAATTGCAGAGGGTATTTATACTCAAAGACAAGGGGCAGGAAATCAGGCTTTCCGATCCTGAACCGCGATGGAGCGCCGAGTCGGTGCTGAATTTCTATGCACCGACTTACCCCATACTGACCACAGCCAAAATATCAGCCCCTGCCATCAGGGACGATGCGGTCGAGTACCGATTTGAAACGGTAATGGGGACAAAAGGCTAACCAAAAATCTAAAGCCATGAATTATGCAAAAACACATAATATCGGGAACAGTGAAACTGCCCGAGGGAAAAAGGCAAAAACAGCTTCACGAACAGCTCGCAGGGTTCATGCATTGGATGCAGAGACCCAAAGACGCGGGCGAAGTGCAGAAGGACAAGCCAAGGCCAGTTCCTGCGGGGATGCTTCCGATGGTTTTCTAAAGGTTGCTTTCCTGCCTGTACTGCAACAAAATAAAGCGGTACAGACTGGCGGGGAATCTGCAAAAATGCAGGATGATTTTTATGCGTCCCTTGACTGTCTTGTTAATCATTACGGGATTATGCCGATGCCGACCCGCCATTTTGAATATCCCTATAATACGGCGCTCGCTTTATGGGATTTGCAGGAAAAGCTCAAAAAAAGTGCACGGAATTTTTCCGAACTGCGGGTGTTGCAGGATTCAGAGAAAACCTATCTGACAGGCAAGGAAAAATACCATACAGGCACAACCCTGTATTATATCCCGATACAGCCGATTTATCAAATGCTTAAAAAACCGAAGCACAAAAAAAATGCGCACCTGCTTTTATCGGTCTGCGCCTATCTGTACCATGTGGCAGGGATTCCGCACTACAGGGAGCAGGGCAGTTATCTGTACTGGCTCTACGAGATGCACAGGGAATGGACGGAGCAGGACGAGGACAGAGAAGAGAACGAAAGGTACATCGGCGAGTTTGACAAGGCGGAATTTATCGGCGACTGTATGGCACAGAAGATTTTCAGCCCAAAGAACCTGACTTTTTTTGAAAAACGGCTGAACGGTTTTAAATGCCGTAATGCCTTTGACAACGAGTGTCTGGATATAATCAAAAGCGCTTTTTCCTTATACAGCGATTATCCCAACGAGAGCATTTTCCGAAATGCAACCATCAATGAAGGAGATGAAGATGAAACAGAAAACGAGAGCATAAGCATGGAAAAGTATATTTCCTTTATCTGCGATACCAAAGGTTGGCTGTATGAAAGCATAGAGGAGAGCATCAACAGCGAGTTCAACGAATACGGGGAAATGGACGAGCCGACGGTTCTAAAACGCTTTGACGGAAATGAGCTGACAGAGGACAGCCTTGATTTTGAAAGCGGTGTGTTTGCCCTTTTGGATAACCTCTGCGCTTTGCTGTATAACTATAAAAAATGACGAAAATGAATAATATAACTGACATAACCCAAGACTTTGGAACGCTCTACCACCCCAAATCAGCCCTTGTTTTTTATGAAAGCAATACTTTAGATAAAAAGGCGTATGTCGAGCATTTTGATGTGGATAAAAACGGCATGCCTGTTAATGCCCATCCGCTTACCCAGCGTGAAGCCGAGGCGCTCGTAAAAGCGCTGACCATGGAAAAGCAGAAGCAGACCGCCTTTCTAAAATCGGGCGGGATTCTGCCGACAAACATTCTGCATGTCAATCCAAGCAGGGACAAAGAGGCTGTTGTATGGCATACCAAATCCCAAAAAAGACCGCTGTATTTTATAGAAGGTCTGGGCATTCCCTGCGGTGAGGCTTATGTGCCTGCGATGTTATGGCAGGCGGACAAAAGAAGCCTGCGGGTTTTTGCCCTTATGGGCAAGCGCAGACCCACGGAAAAAACACCGCTATGCCATGCGCCGTTTTTCAATATTTATGAAGACGACAGGGTGTGCATGGGGTCGGTAAATGTCGAAATAAAGGAATCATCCTCAATTGAAGAGTTTATAAAGGCGTGGGAGGATTATTTCTTCAATAGCTATTTTAGCCACCTTTTGGGAGAAAACAGCCCTGTAAAGGGCAATTGCGTGAGCCTGTGGAAAGACCTTGTCACATCGGGCAGAACCTTTCCGACAGCGATTTTGAAAAGAAGCCACAAAACACTTAAAGACCTATTGCCATGAAAACAGAAAAAAACAAAATGCATTTTACAGACCCGTACCTGATTAGCCCGACCAATCCCATCACCGTGAACCTGATAGGCGCGGGCGGTACGGGCTCAAAGGTGCTTACCGCGCTTATGGAAATGAACCACAGCCTTACGGCTCTCGGGCATGCGGGGCTTTTGGTGCGCCTTTGGGATGATGATGTTATCACAAATGCCAACCTCGGCAGACAGCGCTTTGCACAGAGCGAGCTCGGGCTTTACAAATCCGTGGCGCTTATCAACCGCGCCAACCGTTTTACAGGCACAAACTGGAAAGCGGAAACGGCTAAATTTCAAAAGGACAGTTTTGGAAAACTGCCCGAAAATGCGAAAGCAACTATTTATATAACGTGCACCGACAGCGCAAAGTCCCGTTTTGAAGTTGCCGAAATTTTAAAATACAGCAACCGCGCGCATCACAGGGACGACCCGAAGTACTGGATGGATTTTGGCAACAGCCAGTATACAGGGCAGGTCATGCTGTCTACTGTGGGGGAGATTCTACAGCCCAAGTCAGAAAAGTTTGAAGCCGTGGCGAGCCTTCCATTTGTCACCGAAGAATTTGGGGAACTGCTCAATGAGTCCGAACAGCAGGACGACACGCCAAGCTGTTCGCTTGCCGAGGCGCTCGAAAAGCAGGATCTGTTTATAAATTCGGCATTGGCGCAGATGGGATGCTCGCTTTTGTGGAATCTCTTTCGTGAAGGCATGACCCCAAACAGGGGATTTTTTCTGAATCTGAAAGATTTCCGCTCTCAGCCCATTGCGGTTGGATAAGCCCTGAGTCGGGCGGCAAAAAGACACTCCTTCCTTTCGGGCGGAGCGTCTTTTTGCGTTTAAAACGGTGGAGCGCCTCTGCCAAAATGCAGTTCCCGCTATTTTACCAGACGCACTGGATTTATTATAAAGGGATGCCGTATCCCTTTTGCTGTTTTTGGCGGGCTTCTTTTCTTTCCGTGACGGCCAAAGAAAAGATTCTGTGTTATAAACCAAATATTTTAATTTAAGTTTTAAAATTTTCTACAATAAAAAAATAGGCATTATTTGATTACTTTAATTTAATATCGTAATATTGCGATATAATTGAGATAAAATGGGCCTAACAAAAACTGAAATATTTACAGAGGAGCAAAACAGCTTAGCCACTTCTTTAAAAGCGTTGGCACATCCTGCCCGCATAGCTATTCTACAATACATAATTAAGCAGAATGCTTGTATTTGTAATGATTTAATAGAGGAATTGGGACTGGCACAGGCTACAATTTCGCAGCATTTGAAAGAATTAAAAAACATTGGCATAATTAAGGGAAGAATAGAAGGGACAAGCGTTTGTTATTGTATTGATGAGAACGTTTGGCAGCAGCTTAAAAAGGAACTCAATATTTTCTTTGTAGATAATGTAGGATTTGATAAATGCTGTTGAGCATTTTTTTGAATATATTTATCGCAATAAAGCAATATGACAATTAAATAAAAACTATGAAACTATCAGAAATCAAAGAAATCCTTCCAACATTGGATAATGTTGAATTCCAATTAGAAAATGGAACTTTTGTACCCGAACATTTCCACGTTACCGAAGTGGGGCAAATAACTAAAAATTTTATTGACTGCGGTGGCGTAGTTCGCACCGAAAAAGTTATCAATTTTCAATTATGGGATGCTAACGATTTTGAACATCGCTTAAAACCCACCAAACTTTTAAACATCATAAAACTTTCGGAAGAGAAGTTAGGTATGGAAGATGCCGAAATTGAAGTGGAATACCAAAGCAATACCATTGGAAAATATGATTTAGAGTTCATCGGAAAAACATTTGTGCTGAAAAACAAAACTACAGCTTGTTTGGCAGAAGATGCTTGCGGTATTCCATCTGAAAAACAAAAGAAAAATTTAATAGGATTGAACGTAAATCAAACCAATACTTGCACGCCAGGTGGTGGATGTTGTTAATCATAAAATAAATATGGAACATTTCAATCGAAAATCCCATTGGGAAAATATTTACGAGAGTAAACCTTTAGAAACAGTGAGTTGGTATCAGCCCAATCCAGAAACTTCATTAAATTTTGTTCATCAATTCAACTTACCGAAGAGTGCAAAAATTATTGATATTGGCGGTGGAGACAGCTTTTTGGTTGACTACCTACTTGATTTAGGTTATGTCGATATTACCGTATTGGATATTTCCAATGCCGCTATCCAACGGGCAAAGGAAAGATTAGGCAGTAAAGCCAACAAGGTACACTGGATTATTTCAGATATTTCAGATTTTGTACCCACGCAGCAATACGATTTTTGGCACGACAGGGCAGCGTTTCATTTCCTAATGGAGAACCACGAAATAGAAAATTATATACATACTACGACCAAAGCAATTGCCCCGGATGGCATTTTAGTGATGGGAACCTTTTCTGAACAAGGTCCCACAAAATGTAGTGGCATAGACATCAAGCAATATTCGGATAGTAGCTTGTCGGAATTATTTGAAAACGCCTTTGAGAAAATCAATTGTATAACCGTTGACCACAAGACACCATTTGATACCAATCAGAATTTCGTGTTCTGTAGTTTCCGTAAAAATTAAATCCCCCATTATGTATTCAGCATTATCAAAAACAATCGAACAAGTACAAAAGCGAAACATTAGCGAAGAACGTAAAACTATATTACAGCCGCTGATCGATTTTGTACAGCAAAAAACAGCTCATAAGCAGCAAATAAATATCAACTTCATTTGCACCCATAATTCCCGCAGAAGCCATTTGTCCCAGGTTTGGGCACAGGTCGCAAGTGCGTACTTCGATATTGCCAATGTACATTGCTTTTCCGGCGGAACGGAAGAAACAGCACTATTTCCGAAAGTGGCAGAAACATTGACTAATCAGGGTTTTAATATCTTCAAAATTGCAGACACTCATAATCCTGTATATGCTATAAAGTACAGTGAAAATGCTTTACCAATAATCGGTTTTTCCAAAAAATACGATAGCCCTTTTAATCCAGTTTCAGCGTTCGCAGCTATTATGACCTGTTCTCAGGCAGACGGTGGTTGCCCTTTTATAGCAGGAGCGGAAAAAAGAATACCCATCACTTTTGAAGATCCTAAAATTTCAGATAATACACCGGAGCAATCAATGGTATATGCAGAAAGGAGTTTACACATAGCAAGCGAAATGTTTTATGTCTTTTCAAAAATCAGTCGATAACCTATGCAGCCAAAACTAAAATTCTTAGACAGATACCTGACCTTATGGATATTTCTTGCCATGGCATTAGGTGTAGGATTGGGTTATTTCCTTCCTACAATTTCCAATGTTACAAACAGTTTGTCAGTAGGTACTACTAATATTCCTTTAGCAATAGGATTAATACTGATGATGTATCCACCATTGGCAAAAGTGGATTATTCCTTACTACCAAAAGCCTTTAAGGACAAAAAAGTAATCGGCATATCCTTATTGTTGAATTGGCTAATCGGTACAGTATTAATGTTCGGATTAGCTGTTTTGTTTTTACGCAACGAACCAGATTATATGACAGGCTTAATACTGATAGGCTTAGCAAGGTGTATCGCCATGGTTATTGTATGGAGTGATTTGGCAAAAGCCAACAGAGAATATACCGCTATGTTGGTTGCTTTAAATAGTATCTTTCAGATATTGAGTTACAGTGTTTTGGTTTGGCTTTTCATCAATGTATTACCGAGTAAATTAGGTTTAGCTAATTTCAACGTAAATGTATCTATGAAAGACGTAACAGAAAGCGTATTGATATACTTAGGAATTCCGTTTTTGGCAGGTTTTTTAAGTCGTTATTTTTTAGTCAAAACCCAAGGAATTGAATGGTATAACAGAACATTCATACCCAAAATATCGCCTATTACTTTGTATGCTTTACTCTTTACTATCGTATTGATGTTTAGCTTGAAAGGCGACAAAATAGTAGCGTTACCAATGGATGTGATAAAAGTAGCCATACCCTTAATCATCTATTTTGTATTGATGTTTTTCGTGAGCTTCTTTATCAATAAATTATTGAAACTGCCTTACGACAAGAACGCATCAATCGCTTTTACTGCTACAGGTAATAATTTTGAATTGGCAATCGCCGTATCTATAGCGGTTTTCGGTATTCATTCGCCACAGGCATTTGTTGGCGTTATCGGCCCACTGGTTGAGGTTCCTGTTCTGATACTTTTGGTTAGGGCAAGTTTGTGGTTAAAAAAGAGGTATTATAGTTAATTTTATAAAGACAATATTGAAGTTCCAGCAAATTGAAAAATTCTATTTTCATAAAAACCAAAATTGAAGCGGCAGCATTATTAAAAGCTGCACCGTTCCGGAAAGAAATTCGCAAGACCGAACCGCACAAACACAACAGCTATTTTGAAATTATTTATTTAAGAGAAGGAAGCGGTTTCCACACCATCGACCATACTTCATTTTCAATAAAGCCGCCAACTGTATTTTTTGTCCGTAAAGAGCAGGTGCATCATTGGGATATGACCGATACACCAGATGGTTTTGTACTGCTCTTAAAGAAGGGATTTCTCGACCAATCGATGGACAGTGAGCTGAAAAGTCTTTTATCCAAACTCAGCGAATTAAGTTGCATCTATCTGAAAGAAACAGAAAGTATAGATACTATATTTCAACTGCTCACTACAGAGAAAGACTTTACCGTTACCGAAGGATTATTGAAGGCACTATTTGCTAAAATATTGATTTCAGCAAAACCTTTGACTAATAAAACGAGTAAAACCGATGATGTAATTACAGTTTTCAGGGAACTACTCAACCAAACAAATGATCTGCGAAATAATGTTGCCTACTATGCAGAAAAACTTTACACTACACCACAAAATCTCAATGCAATTTGCCGTAAAACATTAGACCAGTCGGCAGCAGAAGTAATTGCAGTGCATATCATTAGCGAAGCAAAAAGACAATTGATTTATACAGAAAGTAGTGTTTCTGAAATTGCCTATAGTTTGAATTTTAATGATACTTCCCATTTTGTAAAGTATTTTAAACGCCACACAGGTGTTACGCCGCAAACCTTCCGAAATACCTAAAATATACTACGGTATTTTCAAATATACCGTTCTAAATGATTTGTATTGTACGAAATTTGTGTAATGTAAATTGTAAACAATGAGATATTTAACATCTATATTAATATTTCTTTTTCTTTTGGCTTGTAATCAAAAACAAGAAGCTGTTCAGGGACAGTGGATAAAAGGAAACGAGCAGAAGAAACTTGAAACGATAGAAAATCAATTTCGTGGTTTTGACATGGCAATGGTTGAAACCGGATATCGCTACCAGGAATTATATTGGGCGGGACAGGACGAAAACTGGGAGTATGCAGATTATCAACTCGAAAAAATCCAAAAGGCGATAGAAAATGGATTGGAAAGAAGACCTAAACGGGCACCTTCCGCACATCATTTTTTAACTGTTACACTCCCTCAAATGAGTGAGGCATTAAAAAAAAGGGATACAGTTGTTTTTAATAAGAACTTCCAAATGCTTACCAATAGCTGCGTTAGCTGTCATGCAATGGAAAAAGTACCTTTCTTCACTGTAAAAACGCCGACAGAAAGACAATCACCCATCAGAAAATAATGCTTGAATACATTAAACAGATAGATACAAATATTCTATTATGGCTAAATGGAAACCATAATGAATTTTGGGACAATATAATGTGGTTTGCCAGCGGTAAATACACATGGCTGCCTTTTTATGTTGCATTGATAATTTTGCTTGTCTGGAAATATAAAAAGGATGCTATCCTAATGATCTTACTAATTGCCTTGCTCATCACAATGAGTGACCAGCTGGCTTCCGGCATATTTAAGCCATTATTTGAAAGGCTTCGTCCAAGTCATAATCCAGAATTAGAAGACCAGCTGCATATAGTAAACAATTATCGTGGCGGCAAGTTCGGTTTTATTTCTTCACACGCTGCAAATGTCTTTGCCTTAGCATTTTATTTGACTATAGTAGCTAAGCATAGTCTAAAATGGCTGCCATTTATTCTTATCCCTTGGGCAATTTTTGTTAGTGTAAGCAGGGTTTATTTAGGCGTACATTATCCCACTGATATTCTAGTTCCTGCTATTTTAAGTATACCAATTGCATTCATGGCAGCTCATTTATATAAAAAATACAATCCAAAATTCATAAAACTATTTAATCATGATGTTTCAAAAAATAACTAAGACAGACCTATCAAAAACTACCATACTTATTCGACTGATGGTGGGTGCCGTATTTCTTTCTGAAGGAATACAGAAGTTTTTATTTGCTGATACATTGGGGGCAGGTCGCTTCGCTAAAATCGGTTTACCAAATCCTGAGTTTTTAGGTCCGTTCGTTGGCAGTTTTGAAATTATTTGCGGACTTTTTATTCTTGTTGGACTTTTGACAAGATTGGCAAGTATTCCATTGATTATAATAATGATAGTTGCTATTGCCACAACCAAATCGGAAGTATTGGCAGAAAAAGGATTTTGGGAAATGATGCACGGAAGCCGGACAGACTGGGCGATGCTGTTGGGGAGTATCTTTCTATTTATAAAAGGTGGCGGTCTTTGGTCTATTGATAATAAGATAATGAATAATGGGAAATAAGGTTAGCCAGAAAGAAATTACTAAACTATTTCTCAAATTAGGCTTTATAGGTTTTGGAGGTCCGGCAGCTCATATTGCTATGATGCGTGATGAAGTGGTAATAAAACGAAATTGGATGAGCGAACAGCATTTTTTAGACTTGCTTGGAGCTACCAATCTTATTCCCGGTCCAAATAGTACGGAGATGGCCATTCATATCGGTTATGACAAAGGAGGTTGGAAAGGATTGATAATAGCAGGTTTATGCTTTATTCTGCCTGCCGTATTTATCACTGGAATTTTCGCATATTTATATAATCTTTACGGACAGCTGCCCGAAGTACAACCTTTTATCTATGGTATAAAACCTGCTATAATAGCCATCATTCTGGCAGCAATTTATCCATTGGCAAAACAATCTGTCAAGTCCATAAATTTAGGTCTTATCGGCATTACTGTTTTGTTAGCGGCAGTGTTTGGAGTTAATGAAATTTATTTGATGTTTGGTGCAGGTTTGTTAGCATTTGGATTGCATACGGTTCAGAACAGACAAAATGATACTTTGCAAAGTATTGTTCCGTTTAACTTACTTCAAATTACACAGACAACTTTTTGGACAGCGACAAATGCCAAACTGTTTTGGACATTTCTTAAAATTGGCTCCATACTTTATGGGAGCGGATATGTGCTATTTGCCTTTTTAGATACAGAATTGGTAGCAACAGGTCTGCTCACAAGACAGCAATTGATGGATGCCATTGCGGTAGGTCAGTTCACACCTGGTCCTGTTTTTTCGTCGGTAACGTTTATTGGCTTTCAAATCAATGGGCTTTCAGGTGCTTTTATTTCAACTGTTGCTATTTTTCTTCCCTCATTTGTTTTTGTAGCACTGCTTAATCCCTTAATGAAAAAGCTACGAAATTCTAAAGGATTATCATCCTTTTTAGATGCTGTAAATGTTGCATCGGTAGCCATAATTATGGCTGTGTGCTATGAAATGGGTAAAGAAACCATTACCGATTGGAGGACGATGTTAATTGCAGTTTTAAGCATTGCAATAACTTTTGGATACAAAAAATTAAATAGTGCTGTTGTAGTTTTGGGCGGTTCCTTATTAGGATATGTGTTATTTCAAATTTAAATACGTTACTGCTAATGCAGGCCATAACTTTTTCCAATAGTAAGTAGTGCAAATCTGAATATATTTTATACATTTGCATCAACAAAAGGAAATGGTGTTCTTCCTTACCCAACCGCTTTTAAAAAAGCTGATGACGCCTGATTAAATTAAATGTAATCCATTTTAATCAGGTATTTTATGTCAAAAAATCAGCGTTCCTTTTCTAAAACAGCCTCACTTCAATTCACAGTATTTTTCAGAAATTATCCGGCACTCCCGTATGTATTCAAATGGCTTTGTATTAGTTTGGTCATAGGGCTTGCCGTCGGTTCAGCATCGGCAGGTTTTCTGATTTCACTGGATTGGACTACCAATTTCAGGGAAAGCCACCAATGGCTCATTGCGCTGCTTCCTATTGGTGGTCTGCTTATCGGTCTTTTGTACTATTATTACGGCAGGGATGCCGAAGCAGGAAATAACCTTTTGATAGACACCATACACGAGCCTCAGAAAGTAATCCCGTTCCGTATGGCTCCGTTTGTTTACCTCGGAACGATGGTCACACATTTTTTCGGCGGTTCAGCAGGACGTGAAGGGACAGCACTGCAGATGGCAGGAGCCATTGCAGACCAGTTCAGCAAACCTTTTAGGCTTTCTTCTTCAGAGCGTACGATACTTATCATCTCTGCTATTGCCGCAGGTTTCGGATCTGTTTTCGGAACACCGTTAGCCGGAGCAGTCTTTGGGCTGGAAGTTTTTCTTATTGGTCGTATCCGTTATAATGCAATATTCCCAGCTTTTGCTTCAGCCATTTTTGCAGATTGGACTACCCATCTATGGCAGGCGAAGCATACTCATTATCATATCAGCATTGTGCCTGAACTCGACTTTTTGCCCGTTCTATACAGCATTATAGCTGGTGTCTTATTCGGTCTCTGTGCGGCCTGTTTCAGCAAAATCATTCACTGGACAGCAAATCAATTTAAAAAACGCATAACCTTCCCGCCGATGCGTCCTTTTGCGGGCGGTATTATTGTCGCATTGGCTGTGCTGGCTATTGGTACTACTAAATATATTGGATTAGGCATTCCTGTCATTGTGCAGTCTTTCGAAGTGCAGTTACCTCCGTATGAATTTGCTCTTAAAATGGCTTTTACGATTGTCACACTTGCGGCAGGCTTTAAGGGAGGCGAGGTTACACCCTTGTTCTTTATCGGTGCAGCACTGGGCAGTGCCCTGTCTTTAGTCATTCCACTGCCGGTAGGGCTATTGGCGGGTATGGGTTTTGTTGCCGTGTTTGCCGGGGCTATTAATACGCCGTTGGCCTGTATGCTCATGGGAATTGAGCTGTTTGGCGCAGACTGCGGTATTTATGTGGCTATTGCCTGCGTGGTGTCTTACCTGTTTTCAGGACATAACAGCATTTACGGCAGACAGAAAATAGGCGAGCCCAAGCACAGCCGTTTTAGCAATTATTCGGATAAGACCATTTCCAGCCTAAAATAAAAATTCAAAGCGATATGCAACAGTACCAATTATTAAGGATCTATTTCAAATACGGTCAGAAGTCCAACAAATTGTCCTTCTGGCAAAAGCTGTGGAATAATAATTTAAGCAGTCAATTGCTCAAAGCTGCTAAAGAACAAAAAATACATCAGGCAAATATTTTTAATGCCAGTGCAGGTTATCTGGGGAAGGGGAATATAGTATATAATGTATCTGAATTGCCGCCATCCAAAAATACGGTATGCCTTGAACTAATTGATGAAGAGCTAAAATTACAAACCTTTCTGAAAACTAATGAAGCGGAGCTTCAAGAGGCTATAAACATTTTGCTGCATCCCATAGAGCAAGTCATATCATAATAAAGATTTAACCCCATTTAATCTAACAAGAAAGCTGAAATCTACCTTTCAGTCTTCCAACTTTTTCTTTTGCCTGAGAAGTTTAAAATTACATATCCTAAAATACCTGCAATTAATGAGGTAATCAGAACAGATAATTTTGCCTCCTCAATGAAAATGTGATTATCAAATGATAGTATCGATATAAAAATAGACATCGTAAAGCCTATTCCTGCCAGCAATCCCAATCCCACCATATGTAACATTTTGCTGTTTTCAGGTAATTGGCCGATACCCAATTTAGAACAGATAAAAGAAGTTGTCACAATGCCGATTGGTTTACCGAAAATCAGTCCCAAAGAAATCCCTAATCCTAAAGGAGAAGTCAATCCTTCAATCATTTCCCTCTGAATAGTGATATTGGTATTGGCAAATGCAAAAATGGGAATAATAAGAAAATTGACAGGTTTTACAAGAGCGTGTTCCAGTCTTTCTAAAGGTGATTCTGCTTCAGTATCATTTGTAGGCAAAGTCATCGCTACCAATACTCCAGCAATAGTGGCGTGAATACCGGAATGATGTACAAAGTACCATATAAACACACCAGGAATTAGGTACGGGTAAGGATTTTTCACATTAAAGCGATTCATAACTATCAGGATTATCATTCCTATTCCAGCCAGTCCAAGGTAAGCAAATTCAATTCCTTCTGAATAAAATATCGCAATGACTAAAATAGCAATGAGGTCGTCTACGATTGCCAATGCGGCCAGGAATATTTTCAAACTGCTTGGCACCCGTTTATCCAATAGAGAAATAACAGCCAATGCAAAAGCGATATCGGTGGCCATTGGAATACCCCATCCGCCACCAGTCTCACTTCCCGAATTAAAACCTAAATATATTAAAGCGGGTACAACAGCTCCACCAATAGCTGCAATGATCGGCAGAACAGCTTTTTTTGGCGAGGAAAGTTCACCTTCGACTATTTCTCTTTTTATTTCCAATCCCACCAAGAGGAAAAAGATGGCCATCAATCCATCGTTGACCCACATACTGATAGAGTAATTGAGATGAATGGTTTTATTTTCAAAACCAAGTTTTGTGTCCAATAAATTTTGTAATGGAACTGCTAGTGATGTATTTGCAATTATCAATGAAATTATAACGCATAAAAAAAGGAGAAAACCTCCAAAATTGCTCGATTGTACAAAGTCTTTGAAAATTCTAAAATTGATTTTATCCTGCATATTAAGATGAAAAAATTAAATATCGCAATATACCAATAATAACGAACCTAGCCTAATAAATTGAGTGTTATAAGTCCGTCAAATTAACTGGTTTTTTTTGGATAAATCTATGTATTTGAAAGAATATTTCTTTAAATTCAGCATATAGAATCCTTGGATATTAGCAAATAAGCCAATACCCTTTTAATTAAAAAAAATAGTTTTAATACTTTTTTATACTGTTATTGCTACTGATGGACCAAGACAGTAATCAAAACATGGATCGTAATAGGCATTATTTTTCCATAGTATGTATGTTAATTCCAGTAATTTCCTTTGAATGGCTACAATTGCCTTCATTTTAATGCCGTGCTTTGAAACTATTCTTAGGAAAATATTTCTGAACCGTTCATCCGTCCTTATTGCAGCCAATGCAGGAAAGTGCATTACTTTCCTTAAATTCCTGTTACCGCGTTTGGATATTCGGGGTTTGGATTTCACAGAAGTTCCCGATGTCTTCTCCCTGACATCTAATCCAGCATAACTGACCAACTGTCTTTTATTCTTTATTAACTCAAATCCATTAGTTTCGGCAATAATTGTTACAGCGGTTAGGCTTCCGATTCCAGGAATAGAAGATACTATCTTCATCTTTTCCACTAGTGCTTTGTCAGTTTTAATAAGTACTGCGATTTCTTCTCTTATCTCTTTTTCCTGCAAATCAATAAAAGCTATTCTTCTTTTAGTTCGTTTGACTGAGCTTTCACTTGAAGTTGCAGAAGTACGTTCTGCATGCAATTGATTTTTTAACATTGTACGCTCATGTACCAGCTGCTCTCGTTCCCGACAAAGCTGTTTCAAATCATTGAATATTTTTAAAGGAGGTTGCCAAACTTCCAACTGCCTTTCTAAACCAAATCTCGAAATGGCTTGTGAAGCGCTTTTGTCAGTTATGGTTTTTATGTCAAGTGTTCTGACATAATTACTAATCTTATTTGGCAGAACAATACTTACTTGTTTTTTAATACTGCAAAGATAATAGGCCAAGGATTCGTGGTAAACTCCTGTAGCTTCCATTATGTACCGTACATCCGTTGTAGTAGATGTCTGTTTATTTACCCACGATACAAGACTTGAAAAACCTTTTTTATGGTTAGGAAATACTTTATAGTCATAAATTTCAATGCTCATCTGTTCATCCATTCTACCAAGTGATACAACTAATTCATTTTGAGCAACATCAATCCCTACTGTCTGCTTTAATGATACCTTCATCTTATCTGGTTTAGGTAAGTGATAACCTTTCTTCATCTTTTCTCCTGACTGGATATACTGGCTATAAGACTCATACAAATGAGCAAATTCCTTACATTCTGTTCAGATTCTAAAAGGTTAAAGAAGAGGAGGCAGTCTCTTTTCTTGAATATACCATAAGGCTATTTAAAGCAAAATCTGCTCTCGCCCTTCTTCACTTAGATTATATTATGCAAACATAGGAGAAGCAAAAGAAGGCCGCTTTGTTGTGCCTGCTTTTTATTTTAATTGCGGTATAGCCTCTTTTTTCCAGCGCGAAAAGCCGTTGAACAGATATTGCATCTTTTCAAATTCGATAAGGGCTATAAGTTCTTCTTTGCACTTGGTTCTAAATCCCCGGATGCATAGGAAGTCCTTAAGAGGGAAATCGGCCATCTGCCCAAAGGTTTCGATCTCCATTGCATCGAATACCGCCAGCAGTCTTCTGCTTAACGGATATTGGCTGTCAGAGACGCGTTTTTCCCTGTCTTTTTTAGTTTTTTCTCTTTTGATTTGGACGGTGCTTGGATTTAATTCGTGTTTTAAATCCTGCAGCTTCTCCATATACCCGTTGATTTCTGAAAGCAGTTCCGTCACTAGTTTTGCTTTACTCAATGTTTCCTCATAAAGCGCCTCGACATATTCGGATGTAATACCATATTTTGCTGCCGCCTCCTGCAGGGGGATATTTTCGGTCAGAAGTTTATGAAGTACATCATATTCCTTTTCAGGAAGCAGTTTTTTGGACATTTCGGTATAAAACCTGTTGGTGCGGTCAATAGCATTCTGCATAAGGTATAAGTCAAATTGCTAAAAAAGGTTTTGGTTCTCGCGGTTAAAATCTAAGGTATTAATATTTATTGAGTTATGCAATTTATGTAAAGCAAAGGCTTAAGCAGGGCACAAGACAAAAACAGCCCAAAGCATTGCTCTGGGCTGTAATATTTTCTCATTTCAATATTTTTAACGAGCATTAAAATTTAAGGTGCATATCGCTTATCAGCCTGGCTTTTACCAGATCTGAATTTTTGATCTTGAGTGTCTGGTGCCTGCCTCCGTTTTTCTCAAAAATCTCAATCAGCAGCACTTTGTCGTCCGCTATTGTAAACTGATCCAACAGAAACACATTCTGGTCTTTGGTTTTTCCTGGAACCTCATCGATCATTTTATAAGTGCGCAGCGGGACAATCGGTCTTTGCTGGGCGGCAGTGCGTCTGGCTGTTTTTTTATCCGCAACCTTGAAACTCATAAAATCAATTCGGAAAGGGACATTGGTGCTGTTTTCAAGCTGCGTATGGAAGTAATACTTGCCGTCGTGGATATAGATGCCCTTTAAGCTGAACGCTATCCCGAAACTCTCCGAGGAAATGTGTTTTAAGATTCGTTTATTGTTTCTGTAAATAGTTTCCAGGATCAGCGAAGCGAGGGAAGGCGAGGTTTTTCCAAGCTCTTCAAAAAGCACAACGCCTGCGGTTGATTTATCTGCGGTCTTTTGCATCTGCAGCAGATCATAGCTCAGCATTGGCGGTGAGCAGCTGTACTGCACATTGAAGCTGTAAAAACGGCCGTCATCGGTAATTACCGAAAAGTTGGTTTCCTGTTCAAAATCCTTAACCGCTGCTTTGATACGAAGGACGTTTTCCGCATCCTCGGCTTTTGAGGCAATCAGGAATTCACTTCCAAGATCTACATATCGGATAGCGGACGGGAAAATAAGATGGGAAGTTTTGTCATAAGTTACCTGCAGATTGTACGGCGGTATCTTTCCTAAATCAAGGCTCGCGGCTTCGTTTTCCTGTGCAGATGCGACTAATGAATATGCTATTAAAAGGGCTGTTGCCCAAAACGATTTAAATTGATTTTTCATAATTAATTTATTTGAGATTGCTGTTGTTTCTTAGAGACCAGATACACTTGATGTCCTGCTTTTAGTGTCACTTTAGTTGTCCTAACTTTCTTGGCGAAATAGCCGGAGATTCCCTGAACCAATCCGCGGCTCAGGTCAGCGGCCACCTGCTGTCCTGCTGACTGGGTCATCACAAGGCTGGTGCCTGACTGCTGGCTCATATTGCCCGCCATTTCACTAAGGGCGCTTCTTTCGACAGAATAGGGAACAGGTACTCCCTGCTGGCCGTCCAGATCGTAAATGGTTATATCCGCCGGAATAATCGATCCGTCAAGTTCGATGGAAGTGATTTTCAACTGAAGGCGTCCTGCCTGAATCCTGGCGTGCGCAGTGACTATTGCACCTGTGGCCATGATGCGGCCTGAAATCTTTGCAGGTTCCAGCAATCGAAGCGATACGCCCGCCTCCCCGGTAATGGTTTGGGTTTGGTGCATGCAGGCCTTGACGCTGTTTTTTGGCTGAAGTGCCTCCTGCACTGAAGCTGCGGAATTAAAGCCAATGCGCTTGTTCCATTTTGCCAAAAAAGTGCTGTCGGAAGATGTACGGTGCAGTGCCGAGACCTTGCTTTTTCTTTCAGGAACCAGCGCCGAAAAATCCTTCTTGTCTGATTCGGCCATTTCCACGGCAGTGTTTTTGGCTGCAGGCGTGGCAGGAACGGAACCTGAGGGAAGGTACTTGGCAGCCATCTGATAGGATTTTTCCATAAGCGCCAGCTGGTCATCAACAGTGGCGGGCGGGGGTATTTCCTTTTGGGCGAGATGCTGTTTGAGCTCCTCGAGCTGCCTGCGAAGCTCCTTTGATTCACTGTTGTCCTCTTGATAAAAAGAACCCAGTGTATTTTGGGCGCTGCGGTAGGTGCTCAGCGCCGGATTTTTAGGGTCATCCTGATCATCGGACAGTGGCTGTTTCTTCTCGGCGCTGTCCTCATTCCAGTAATCTGACAGTGTCATTAAAGCGTTCTTTTTCTGCTCTTCTTTGTCTTCGAGCATTTTCTGCTCATACGCTTTCTGTTTGTCTGCCTGAAGTACAGATCCGCTTGCCTGGGGCACGCTGTCGTTCAGGCCAATATCTTCAATCTGCTTTTTATCCTTCGACGGCTTAAATATTAAGTACATGCAGCCGATGCATGCAATTCCCATCAGGGTGAAAATGAGCGGTTTTTTAAAACGCTCGACAGCAGTCTTCTTTTCATCAGGCACAAACGGGCTAGTGCTCTGGCCAGCCTCTTCTAGAAGGCGAACCTTTTTTTTGGTTTCTTTCATAATGCTATTTTTTTAAAATTGGCTTCAGGGTGTCCTTTACAGATGCCTGGCTTTCTTTTTCTGGCTGCGCCGGGTTTTGGATGTGCTCGACAGCCATATTGTTTTTCGCGTATGCCGTATCACGGCATACGTTGAAAACGACAACTGCGGTCAGCAGCACGTAAGCTGCAAAAAAGTGCAGTATCACCTGGTGCTGCCTTTTTATTGGCATTGCTTCCCAGTCCTTGTCAAGCCTTTCCAGCCACAGGCCTATGTTTGCTCTTAATTTTTTCATAGTTAATGATTTTGTCTCATCACATTCTAAACCCTCTTCTTTTGGGAGGGATCTCTTCTTTATATTTTTCTGACACTTGGGCAATAGCCTCCATTTTTGTCGGGATCGAATTTGCTGTAAGGTCTGTCAGTTTAGACTGCTTCAATAATTGCCCGTAGCGGTCTGTTCTTTTTATATGCATTTCTGTTTGCTCTAAATCGAATTTTCCGTTCTCATATTTAACCCACATATTGCACTCAACCCTTGGCTTGTCTTCGCCATTCCATTCGAGGTAGGTAGACAAATGCAGAAAATTTGCTAACAATGGAGCATCATTTCCATTTTTAATAATCTCCAAAAAACCACTAATGCTTTCCCATAGGGCGCCTGCACAGCAACTCTCTGTATGGAAATAACCATCGTATCCCTTATCTTTTAGGGTTTTTACGAATGCGTCTAAATCTAATAAAGCTTCCATAAGATTTTTTTAACGTTCGATGACTTCTATATCCCTGTTTTCAGCCACGGCAAATTTTTCAATATTAAAACCCTGCGGGTTGTTGTCCGAGCGTACTGAGTTGACCAGTAGGCAGGAGGTCACCAGACTGCGTTTGGTAACATTGCTAGATCGTATGATAATCTGCTTTGCATAGCTGCGCACTGCATAAGGGTATGTTTCGAAATTGCAGACCACGCTGTCCATCTCAATACGCTGCTGGACATTGCCTGATATGATCCGGTTGTAATAGCCTTTCTCCAAAAGGTCCTTGTAATAATCAAAGGCACTTTTATCGGCAAGATTGAATGCCCTTTTCATATTGCTTTCGATGGCGTTCTTGTCAGGAGCAAGGGTAAAGAACAGCTCGTGAAAACGCCTTACATGCTCACGGGCTTCCACAGGACGGTTGATCGAGGCATCTTGGGCAAGTGCGAGCATGAGTGATTTGCCATTGTCCAGCACATAAATTTTCTGGCGTTGCTGCTCGGCAAAACTGTATGATCTCCAAAGCGCGTAGCCTGTCACTGCGGCACATAGCAAGGCAAACACGATGGCGTAGAGCCTGATCTGCCGAAAACTGTTTTCTATATTTCTGAGTGTTTTAAATTCCATTTTCGTAAATATTTATTGTTCATTTATTGATCAGCCTTCCGGCGATGTTGCCTGCGGCCGAACCTGCGCCGGCGCCTGCTATATTTCCGGATTTCATGGCAGTCTGGTGGATGTTGCGTGAAAAATTTCCTGCGCCGCCTGCTTGGATTATCCAGCCTGTCACAGTGGGAATGGTAAAATATCCCACGATTCCGATGATCATAAAAATGATGTACACCGTGTTTGACGTGTCGGGAATGAAGGCGGGATCAGCAAGCATTCCAATGTCCCGTTCAATTATCAGGGACTGTATCCTGGCCAGCATCGAACTGAAAAGATCCGCTACGGGAAGCCAGAGATAAACGCTGGCATATCGCGTAATCCACTGGGTGAGTGTCGACTCAAAGCCGCCCCAGACCGATATGGCGAATGCGATAGGTCCGAGGATGGACAGCACGATAAGGAAGAAAGTCCGTATGGTGTCTATAACCAGTGCGGCCGCCTGAAACAGTATTTCGAGCAGGTTGCGGAACCAATCTTTTATTATTTTCTCGATCTGATAGGTCTGCCTGTCCATATACATTGAGGCCATAGTGCCGATGTCAGAAGGCGACCAGCCCAGCTCGTCAAGCTTCTTGTCGAACTCAGCGTCTGATACCATGTAAGCGGTCTCAGGATTGCGGATCATGGCTTCATGTTCCAGAAGGTCTTTTTTTGCCTGCAGATCGTTAAGGTCCAATATCTGATCCTCCAGAATGCCATGTGTCCCCTGAACTATTGGGCTTAATACGGCATTGATCGAGCCCAGTACGATGGTTGGGAAAAACATGATGCAGAGACCCAGTGCAAAAGGGCGAAGAAGCGGATAGACATCAATGGGCTCGGCTCGGCTAAGCGCCTGCCAGACTTTCAAGGCCACAAAAAACAGCGCCCCGAGTCCCGCCAGTCCTTTGGCCACTGCCGCCATATCGGCGGACAGTGGCAGCATCTCATCATACAGAGAGCGAAGGACTTCATGAAGATTATTTGATTCCATATTACCAGTATTTTTGGTTTGGGGTGCCGTAGAGATCAAGGACCCTTTTGGTGCTGTTCTGCTTTTTAGCCCTCAGGATACTGACCGAAATATTTTTATTGGTGTAGTAGCGAACCAGACTGTGGTATTCTTTTACCTCTTTGTATACGCGGTCAATGATTTCCATACGTTCCTTATCACTGAGTGACAGGCTCGAAGAGGTGACAATCTGTTTGAGTTCTTTCAAAAGCTCGGTACTCTCTCCCAGAAGCGCCGAATATCCTTTGGCAATGGCAGTGAGCTCCCTTGCCGAAAAGTTTGGATCATTCAGCATCCGACCGAAGTTCTGCACATACATTTCCGATACATCACCCACCAGAAGCACTGTCTGCTGTACCTTGCGTGCGTCTTTTACCAGATTGTTGATGGCCTGCAGTTTGTCATAGTATTCCTTGCCCTGCTTGTATACCTTTTCGACTTCCTTGAAATTCTTGACAACGTTGCTTACCGTCGAGGAGGTCTGTATGATTTCATTGGCACTGTTGAGGATCCCCGAGGCAAGATTGGCCGGGTCGGTCACTACAAACTGCGCTTTTGCTGATGGCGATGCGGCAAGCATAATTGCGGCACACACCATGAATCGTATTTTTTTCATTGTTTTGGATTTTTAAATTGTTATGGATTATTGATTTTCCTGCTCTCGGCGCCTTATGGCAATCTGCTTGATGGCGAGTTCGACATTACCTCCCAGTTCAGCTGCAAGCTGCATCACTTCCATTTTTTCGGTTTCTTCGGTCGTGTAGGCGTAATACTCTTCAAGGCTTACCTCTGTGGCATATACTGCAGAGTGCGTTCCTCCAAGCCCGATCCACACTTCCTTGTACAGGCGCGATGCGTCGTTGTTCATGTTGATGGATAGCACCTGCGCCTTTTCCTTGTCAGTGAGTCCCAGCATGGCCTGGATGTCATCAAACTTGTTCATGTATTTGCGCTGGTCCAGAAGAATTTTGCAGTCCGAATTGTTGATGATGCTTTCCTTTACTATGGGCGATTGGATAATGTCGTCCACTTCCTGGGTCACTACTATGGCCTCACCAAAGAACTTTCTCACAGTCTTGAACAAATACTTGATGTAATTTGCCATTCCTTCCTTGGCAATGGCTTTCCATGCTTCCTCAATCAGGATAAGCTTGCGGATGCCTTTAAGCCTTCGCATCTTGTTGATGAACACTTCCATAATGATGATAGTCACGATTGGGAAGAGGATCTTATGCTCCTTGATGGCATCGATCTCAAAGACAATAAAGCGCTTGGAAAGAAGGTCGAGCTGTTTGTCGGAATTAAGCAGGTAGTCATACTCGCCGCCTTTGTAATAAGGTTCAAGAACATTCAGGAAGTTGGCTATATCAAAGTCTTTTTCCCTAACCTGCTTTTCGGCCAGCACACTTCGGTAATCCCCACGGACATACTCGTAGAAGCCGTTGAAAGAAGGATAGGCATCATCGTGCTTGATCTTTTCGATATAGCCGCTAACGGCATTGGAGAGTGCGACTTCCTCGGAGCGGGTAGGAGGCTCGTCGTCACGTTTCCATAAGGTCAGGATCAGTGTTTTGATGCTTTCCCTTTTTTCAATGTCGAAAATCCCGTCATCGGTATAGAATGGGTTGAAGGCAATGGGATTGTCTTCTGTATAGGTAAAATACACTCCGTCTTCGCCTTTGGTTTTCCCTTTGATAAGCTCGCATAAGCCCTGATAAGAATTTCCGGTATCCACCAGCAGGACATGCGCTCCCTGCTCATAATACTGCCTTACCATATGGTTGGTGAAAAAAGACTTGCCGCTTCCCGAGGGGCCGAGTATGAATTTGTTGCGGTTGGTAATGATGCCCCGTTTCATGGGAAGGTCCGAAATATCCAGATGAATGGGTTTGCCTGTGAGCCTGTCGGCCATCTTGATGCCGAAAGGCGATGGCGAATCATGGTAGTTGGTTTCCTGTGTAAAAAAACACAATGCCGGCTCTATAAACGTGTAGAAGCTTTCCTCGCTGGGGAAATCTCCTGCATTTCCGGACATCCCCGCCCAATACAGCGTTGCTGTATCGGTCGTATTGTGCCTTGGCTTGCATTCCATAAGGGCCAGCGCGCTCCCGCAGTCGTTTTTGAGCTGTTTGAGTTCGGACGGCTTGTCAGACCATGCCATGACATTGAAGTGCGCTCTTATAGAGGAAAGCCCAAATGAATGCGCTTCATTTAAATAGCGTTCGATCCATTCTTTATTGATCTGGTTGGCACGGCTGTAGCGTGCCAGCGAATGCATGTTTCGGGCGGACTTTTCAAACTTTTGCAGGTTCTCTTCGCTGTTGTCCAAAAACAGGTACTGGTTGTAGATGTGGCTGCAGTCAAGCAGCAGCCCTACAGGCGCTGCAAAGGACAGGCGGCAGTCGCTGCGGTCGGTGGAGAGTTTCTCATATCTTGTATCTGCCGATACCGATGAAGGAAGATCGTCCGTGTCCGATAGCGTATGCAGGCACAGCCTTTTGTTTCCCACACGCACCTCTTCACTGCCCAAGACAATATCCTGAAGGGGCGTTCCTGTCTCCTTTGAAAGGGTCAGGTACTGTTCCAGCAGTCCCTGCCGGTTTTCTGATCCAATAATGTCCTCTTCGCTCATGCGGCTGATTTTGACAAATCCGCAGTCGTTTATGATGCGCTCAAACTGCGCGACGGCTTCCATGAAGCGATGGACTGTTTCTTTGTCCCTGATTTCTTTTGGTATCAGGACACCTTTGCAAAGGGAAGAGAAGTTGCTCTGCATCCGCATGCGCTCCTTGGTGGTCTTTGTCAGAAACAGGTAGCAGGAATGATTCAGGAATGGACGCTCATTAAAATGGCGCTGATAGGATCTGGATAGAAAACCCTTCTGGTCCTTATCCAGAGCAGGATCGTAATTCTCCCTGACATACCAGTCCTGTTTATGGACGACAGTGAAATCAGGCAGTGTCTTAATGGCCTTATGCCATGCAGAGTGGATTGCTTCATACTCAGGGGAGGCTACAGTGAAGAGTTCAGGCAGATGCACTTCAAAGCAGGCGGTAATGTCCGCATCCTTGGAAAGGATGCAGTTGTTTTCTACCGCCAGAAGCGGAAATCTGCTTTCCAGTGTCGTGGTCTTGGCTGTATTTCTCATACGGTGTCTGATTTAGGAGTTGACTTTAAGCTGTATTTTACAGGCTTGCGGCAGATGATGTAACGGGGATGCCTTTTTTGGGCGCCCATTTTCATCAGCCCGTGCTCTCCGTACTTTCTGTTCAGCGAAAAGGTCTGCCAGACAATCAGAGAAGCGCCGCCCGCGCCAAGAAAAAGACAGATATAGGAACTGGTCCCTGCCATATAGAGGATCATCACCAGGATAAGCATTCCCAGAAGTCCGCCTGCGAAAATAAAAAGGTACTGCGCCTTGAGCCCTCTGAACTCGACGGTCCTTCCGATGCCTTTGTTGATGCTGTAATTATCCATAGCGCAGCGTTAAAGGAAAAAGGAGCGTAGTATGGTGGCGGCGACAATAAGGAAGATACAGGCACCGAACCAGCTCGCGGCAGTTTTTGAGGTATCAGGATCACCGCTGCTGAATTTGTTGTATACCTTAACCCCGCCAATCAGGCCGACCACTGCGCCTATGGCATAGATGAGCTGTGTTGCGGGATCGAAGTAGGAGGTCACCATCTGGGTAGCTTCTGTGATTCCTGCAGCGCCGTTCCCCTGTGCAGATAATTTTAAGGATGACAGCACTATGATTGCTGCCAGCTGGATTTTTTTTCTTTGTTTTTCCATTGCTAAATACTTTAATATGTTGAATTATCCCGCACTTTGCGGACTCTTGCGACAAAGGTGTTTTGGAAATCGAATGCCTGCCGTAGAGAGGTATCCGATGGAATTACTTGGCACTCAAAAGCATCAGGCTTTATTGCCGGGTATGAAAAACGCCGAGATTGAAGGGCTCGGCGTTTAAAATTTTTATTTGAAATGATAGGCTAGAGCTTTCTTCTCCTTTTTTCCTGCAATGCTTCAAGAGGCAGTTTTTTAGGGGGATGGGCATTCTCCGCGCGCATTTGTTTTTGCTCAAGGTTCAGCTTGATGCTGTTGGGAATGTTGGTCTGAGCCCAAGGCAGTGTTTTGGCTTTAAACTGCATCTGAAATTCCTTTTCCCTAATGCAGTAGAAGGGAGCAAAGCCATATTTCACATTCCAGCCAACCCGGTCCAAGAGCTGAAGATGAGGGAACTTTACCACTATGATATCTTTAGGAAGCTCGGTAATTGACAGATGGTCTACCTCCTGAAATTCATGCGTTTTTGGATTATAAGGGAAAATATAGGCATGTTCAAGCCGATCATAATAGCCGCTTATCTGGTCAAGACTGATGCCTTTGGATTTGAAGTCGTCTTTTGGGCGAAGCCTGTTGGCCGCCATATCTACAAAAAAAGGATGTCCGGCAATTTTTAAAATTGGCAGTTTTCTTTGGTTCCATCGCAGATCAAGAAGGCTTCCGGGCTGTATGGCCAGCTCAAAATCTGTTTTCCCCTTGATGTTTTCCACAGTTGTGCTATATCTTTCAGCCATACCGGAAGGATCCAGATCGGTCAGGTTGGGGATAATGATCTTTCTGACAGTGCCATCTTCCCTGAAGCTGAGGCCGGATTCCAGCCCCGCTAAATTCTTAGTGGAGGTATCGTAATGAAATTGATAGCCGTGGCCGAGATAAAACATTTCTTTGAAAGCTATGATATTTTTAGGATCACCCTTTTCCGCCAATTGCTCTGTTGCCGCGTCAATGATGAATTCAGTTCCTTCGATGTCTATTGTAGGCATTATTTTTTCCATAGTGAATAGTTAATTAAAATGACAAAGGGGCTTTCGTCCTTAGACAAAATCCCCAATATCAAATTCATTCAAATCATTTTTCCGCAGAAAGGAAGAGCTGGATTCCTTTTCAGAAGCAAGGCTCCCGTCCAGCAGCCCTGCTATTTTCCGGGAAGCGCTTTCTATGGAATTCTCCAGCAGACTGAATAGTTCGGTTCCCTGTATTTTTTGAACCAATGCAATGGCTGTTTCCTTTTGGGAAGGCTCCAGATTCTCTTTTTCCAGCAGCATCCCTACAGCGCTCAGTTCCTCGAAGGTAACCCCTTGGGCAAAACCGTCATTCCCTGCCAGCATTCCATAACCGCTCCATTCTTCCTCCTCCTGCGGAAGATCGGGCTGGTATCTGAAAACGTCGTCCAGCTCTTCCTGCGGAATTTTTATATCGACGTTCTGATGGTCGATTTCTATATCAAAATTATTCATTTCCTGTTCCTGCCTTCTGCCTTGGCTGCCAGTGGCGTTTATTGGCAGTAGAAGGCTTCTTGCCGTTTTGGGCTGTCCCATAAAATCGGGCAGTTCAGGCTGGGTCTCTTTTGCTGCATATTTGCCTTTTTTTGTGATTTGAATGGTAATTTTATCCTGCAGCAGAAGGATTATTACAATCAGCAGAGAGATTAAGATCAGCGTTTCCATAATTAAAATATAGGTTTGTATTTATCATTGAAGCTTTTGATGATCTTCTCACCGAACTCCTGGAAATGATAGTCGAGAAGATTGTCCAGATAGGCGTAAATGCTGATTTTGTCTTCACCGATAACCTGAACGATCCTGCTTAATCTCTCATGAAAATCCGGGCGGATATATACCGTTTTCCCGTCTCGGGCGTTGGAGGCGGGCCTTTTGAAAAAAAGGCTTTCGTAATCCTGATTTCCTTCCTTCTTTATTTTGTAGCGCTCTTTTGATGTCTGCTTTACCTTTAATGGCTTCACTTGCTCTGGTTCCTCTTCAGGCTGTATATGGAGTCCTTCTTTGCGGACCCCGTCTACCATCAGGTTCATCATCATCTCTTCGTTTATCTCAGATATGTTTTTTTTCTTGATGTTTTTTTCCATGATCCTATAATTTGGTGATTCTTAAAAATTCATTTATGAAGCTGTCCATACGGCATGAGCTCATCAGCCGCTCGTCGGGAGGCATCAAAGTGGAACGAAAAATAGTCCGGGCATCAGATTCGCTCTCTTTGCGGAAACGGGTGCTGTTCATGATCTGGCAGTCCATCAGGCTCAGTCCGAGCTCAGAAATGAGCTTGTTATAGATCTCATACAGAGGGGAGCGTTCGCGGCCGTCCACCTGATTCCAAAAAAGGTTGATGGTCTTGATTGATGTTTCTCCTTTTTTCATAATAACATCTTTCATCAGCTGGGTAAAGACAAGTGTGCTTTCCATCACCACGCGGTCTGCCGTTATGGGCGTAAAAATATGATGCATTCCGGCCAGGGCCTTTAATATGCCGGGAGTGTTTACAGTTCCAGGAAGGTCAAAAAAGATATAATCAATGGGAAGCGTTGAAGATTCTAAAAAATCATGAGCGGCCTGAAGCAATCCTTCGGCTTTATGCTGTAAGATAGGATAAGCCTTTTTGTTGATGGCAGTAAACTGCCTGAATGCAGCCTTTTTTAAAAATTCATTTTCCATTACCATCGAAAGATCGCGGGTTTTCATTTTCATCAGGCTGTGCTGCGGGAAGTCTGCATCGAATACCGCCACATTGTAGCCCAGACGGTAATGAAGTGTACTGGCGGCAAGTGCAGTAAAGGTGCTTTTGCCTACGCCTCCCTTCTGGGAGGAAAAGGCGACAAATACTGGTTTGTGTTCTGTTTTCATTTTTAGCGTATTTAGTTATTTACTTATATCTGTGCGTAAGCATACTGTTATCTGCAGCAGCCTCTCAGCAGGCAGGCGCGTAGAAAGCAGCATAGTTATATGGTTTATCTTGTATATGCCTACCTGCATAAACAAAAGGATCTGCAGGCACGTATTTAAATAGGTTGGTACCAGTAGGCCACATTAAATATTTCTTTAGATATGCAGATCATGTCATATATGCATAATTGCGTAATTACCTCTGGGCATATTTACCTGCGTGCATCTTGGTGCATGTACAAAGGAATGCCGATAAACAGGTATTTATTTTTGCCGGAACCAATTGGCGCTGAGAGGCATTTTTCGGCATTTAGAACTCTTGCAATGCTTAGATCAAGAGTGCTTTATTTTGCAATGTGATTTTTATTAACAGGCAAATGCAGAAACAGCTTGAATTATCTGGCATAAAAGAGACAGCATCAGGCTGTCTTTCCCTACCACATCCAATCCGTCCCGAAGGGCGGATTTTTGTGTTCGCCAGAACACGGCAAGTTGTGTTTTGAGGCACTCGAAACTGAGTTCGTGCCCCAAAACAACTTGCCCTGCCGGGGGCTGGAAAAACCTTCCGAAGTCAGGCTTTTTGCAGAAGCCATAATGGATTTTTTATGAAACAGGAAAATAATGGTAAAGCAAACAGAGGTGGCAGGAATCCTAAAATCGATCCCAGCATACACAGGCATGTTTTTCGTCTGACTGAAAAGGAAAATGCCGAGCTTTTATCGATGTATGAATCGTCGGGAATGCATAATAAGGCGAAATTTATCATATCGCTTTTGTTTGGAAAGGAAGTAAAAACTATTAAAGTTGACAAAGGTACAGTTGATTTTTATATGCGGCTGACCACATTCCACAGCCAGTTCCGGTCGGCAGGTGCAAACTATAATCAGGTTGTGAAACTGCTATACCGCAATTTTTCGGAGAAAAAAGCATCAGCCTACCTGTACAAACTTGAAAAACAGACTGCTGAACTTGCCGCATTATGCCGAAAAATTATCCTTATTGCACAAGAATTTGAAGACAAACACCTTAAAAAGCATTCTTGAAATGGTAGCAAAAATTGGAAGAAGCAGCAATCTGCATGGTGCCTTGGCTTACAACCAGCTGAAAATTCAAAAAGAAAAAGGCCAGATACTCTTTACCAGTAAGATGATTGAAACACCAAGCGGGATCTATTCAGCTGCTGATTTGGCGCGATCCTTTGAGCCTTACTTGCTTGCCAACAGAAATACGGAAAAGATAGCACTGCATATTTCACTTAATCCTGACCCAAACGATAATGTAAGCGATGATAAGTTTATAGCAATGGCACAGAAGTACATGCAGGAGATGGGATATGCAGAGCAGCCTTTTACAGTTTTTAAGCATACCGATATTGACCGTACCCATATCCATATAGTTACAGTCTGTGTGGATGAATCGGGCAGGAAGATTTCGGACAAGTTTGAAAAGAGAAGATCGATGGCTGTCTGCCGTGAGCTTGAAAGAAAGTACGCCTTGCTGCCTGCTGCAGAAAAAGTGCATAACCGGGATAACAAATTTTTCACTCCGGTTGATTATCGGAAGGCTGATATCAAAAGCCAGATTGCTTCTGTTGTTCGCAATCTGCGGCAATACTACAAATTCCAGACCTTAGGCGAATATAATGCCCTTCTTTCCCTGTTTAATATCACTGCTGAAAAAACAGAAAGCCATCTGCATGGAAAAACCAGGCAGGGATTGCTGTATATTGCCTTAAATGAAAATGGGGAAAGGGCAGGGCACCCTTTGAAGGCGTCTTTATTTGGAAGGAGTGCCTGCCTGCCTGCTTTGGATCTGCATTTTGCAAATTGCAAAGAGACCTTAAGGCATAATGATGCAAAATTGATACTTAAGGAAACTGTTTTCATTGCCCTGCAGTCAACAGTTAATCAGAAAGATTTCAATATGCAGCTGGCCAAAAAGGGGATCAATACAGTGGTGCGGACAAATGATACGGGCCGTATTTACGGGATCACTTTTGTAGACCATAATTCCAGAACCGTTTGGAATGGTTCGCATCTTGGCAAAGAATTTTCTGCCAACGCTTTTAACGATAACTGGTCTAATTTCATGAAGGCTGAAATTACGGCCTCCGGGCAGCCAAAATCGATTTTGCCGAATTTCGACGATATGGAGGATTTATTTATCGAAAAGCCACATCGATTATTCGATTTTCCAAATATTGACCAACAGAAGGGTGGGCTGTTTGAAGCATGGACAGGAATTTTGCCTGAGGCCCTTGGCGATGATTTTGACGAACTTGCATGGAGCACTAAAATGAAAAAAAGAAGAAAGGCCAAAAAATATAAATAGGCGCTGTTTTGTTTGCTCATGCTTTCTAGTCGGATTTCATTAACCAGCACCAATCCTGTATTGCATGTTTGAAAAACCTTGTTCCGCCACTAGTCTCTTTTTGCTATATTTGTCCATATCCTAACTGTTCCCTTACTATGAGTGATGAAATTATAAAAAGCAGTGACTACATAAATTGGTCAGCCTTTATTTTCAATAAAATAAAGCATGCCCAAACCCAGACTGCTCTTAAAGTGAATGCCGATATGCTTGCATTATATTGGGAGATTGGGAATTCTATTATTGAGAAACAGCGGCAGAATAGCTGGGGGAGCAAGGTAATTGACCTTTTGGCTGCTGATTTAGCCCGAAACTTTCCTGAAAGCAAGGGCTTTTCTGTACGCAATCTTAAGTATATGAGGGCTTTTTCCGAGGCATATCCCGATTTTCCAATAGTGCAAGTCCCGCTTGCACAATCGGAAAACCAATTTGTGCAAGTCACGCTTGCACAAATTACCTGGTATCACCATATAAGCCTTTTGGCAAAAGTAAAAAATGTAGGGGAACGGGCATTTTATATAGCTGAAACTTCTAAAAATGAATGGAGCAGGGACGTGATGCTTTTACAGGTGCAAAGCAATCTGTATTCCAGAAGCGGAAAGGCATTGCATAATTTTGAGCAGACACTGCCAGAATATCATTCCGATCTGGCGAAAAGCATTTTTAAAGACCCTTATAATTTTGATTTTTTAATGCTTTCTGCAAAAGTCAAGGAGCTTGAGATAGAAAAGCTGCTGATACAGAAGATTACAGATTTTTTACTGGAGCTGGGAAAAGGATTTGCATTTGTAGGAAGGCAATATGCAATAGAGGTTGACAATACAGACTACAAAATCGATCTGCTTTTTTACCATACCATCCTGCACGCGTATGTTGTAATAGAGCTCAAGGCAGGTGAATTTATGCCGGAGTACGTTTCCAAGCTTAACTTTTACATCAGCGCTATAGACGATTCGCTCAAAACTCCTGCAGATGAGCGTACTATAGGCCTGCTGCTTTGTGCATCGAAAAGCAATATAAAAGTCGAATACGCAATGCGTGGTCTTGACAAGCCCTTAGGAGTCGCCACTTATCAATTGGAGCAGCTGGTAAAGGAGAATATTGATAAATTAATAGATAATTCTGGACAGGAATAATAGGTTCTCAAATGCCTGCAATAGTGTTTTAAGCCTTCAAAACCATTTGGTTTTGGAGGCTTTTTTATTCTGGGCCGCAGGCTCCTCTCGCTGTAAATGTACGCCTGACTAATATTCAGCAAAAACAGTTTAAAAACAAAGTCCGATTGCAGGGCCAAAGGCAGACAGCTTCTGCCAAATTCCCACTTGTTCTTACAGCGGGCAGCAACGGCATTTAAATTAACGCCCGGATATAAACATTATTAAAATGCAGGGAGATGATGATTTAAGAGGTCTTGCCAAAATAATGGCATTTATGAGGGCAGTAAGCATATTGATAGTGCTGATGCATCTGTACTGGTACTGCTATGGCTTCTTTGTGGAAAGGGGTTGGACATTGCAAGCTATCAATAAAATATTAGGTGGTTTTGACCGCAAAGCAGGACTGTTTTCCAACACGCTTTACACGAAAATTTTTGCAGTACTGCTATTGGCTTTAAGCTGTCTGGGAACAAAGGGAGTAAAGAACCAGAAAATTACCAGGAGTAAAATCTTAAGCGCCTTAGTCGCCGGCTTTGTTTTTTACTTTTTAAATACGCCATTATTAACTCTGCCAAAGCAGACTGCAGCGTTCTTCTATATCCTCACATTGGGGATGGGTTACACGGCCTTGATGATGGCAGGGGTGTGGAGCAGCCGCCTTTTGCGTACCAATCTGATGTCAGATGTATTCAATAACGAGAATGAGAGTTTTCAGCAGGAAACCAGACTCTTGCAGAATGAGTTTTCTGTAAATCTTCCGACGAGATTTTATTATAAGAACAAATGGAACAATGGCTGGATTAATATCGTAAATCCATTTAGGGCAACAATAGTTCTCGGTACTCCCGGATCTGGCAAATCGTATGCAATAGTCAACAATTACATCAAGCAGCAGATCGAAAAAGGCTTTTCGATGTATATCTATGATTTCAAGTTCGACGACCTTTCCACAGTTGCCTACAATCATCTATTAAAGCATCATAACAATTACATAGTCAAACCGAAATTCTACGTAATCAATTTCGATGATCCAAGGAAAAGCCATCGATGCAATCCGCTTAATCCAGATTTCATGACCGATATTTCAGATGCCTATGAAGCGGCATATACCATAATGCTGAATCTGAACAGGAGCTGGATACAGAAGCAGGGGGATTTTTTTGTAGAAAGTCCCATTATACTTCTGGCCGCTATTATATGGTTTCTTAAAATCTATGAAAACGGGAAGCATTGCACTTTTCCGCATGCTATAGAATTATTGAATAAAAAATATGCGGATGTGTTTACTATCCTTACATCTTATCCAGAGCTGGAGAACTACCTGTCACCGTTTATGGATGCATGGCAGGGCGGCGCCCAGGACCAGCTTCAGGGCCAGATCGCTTCGGCTAAAATTCCGTTATCGCGTATGATTTCTCCAAGCCTTTACTGGGTGATGACCGGAGATGATTTTTCTTTGGACATCAACAATCCTAAAGAACCTAAAATACTTTGCGTGGGCAACAATCCCGACCGCCAGAATATCTATTCAGCTGCACTGGGATTGTACAATTCGCGTATAGTGAAACTTATCAATAAAAAAGGTCAATTGAAAAGTTCAGTTATTATAGACGAGCTGCCGACAATTTATTTCCGCGGACTGGATAATCTTATAGCTACTGCCCGCAGCAATAAAGTGGCGGTGTGTTTGGGCTTTCAGGATTTTTCGCAATTGAACCGTGATTATGGGGACAAGGAGAGCAAGGTTATCCAAAATACTGTTGGAAATATTTTTAGCGGCCAGGTAGTAGGAGAGACAGCAAAAAGCCTGTCAGAACGGTTCGGTAAAGTACTGCAGAAAAGGCAAAGTCTTAGCATCAACCGGAATGACACATCAACTTCAATATCTACGCAATTGGACAGTTTGATACCGGCTTCCAAAATATCCACGCTAACACAAGGATTCTTTGTTGGAGCTGTTTCCGATAACTTTGACGAGCGAATAGAGCAGAAAATTTTCCATGCAGAAATTGTTGTGGATAATAAAAAGGTGGAATCCGAAATTAAGGGTTATCAAAAAATACCGGCTATTTTATCCTTTGTCGATAAGCAGGGCCGTGACATGATGAAGCAGGAAATAGGGGAGAATTATAAACACATAAAAGAGGACATTGTTCTGGTTATTGAAAGAGAATTGCAACGCATTAAGAATGACCCCGGACTGCAGCATCTAGTGCCAAAGGAAGGCAACGGTGCAAATAAGTAAGAACAGATGAGATTGCAAATCGTAAGTTTCGGAATAAATCCTCTCGCTGAAACATTCACCAGTTTATAAATGAGTATATTTACTATTCTCATCGGTTCTTACCAAGTTTGCGAATTTTTTAATCATTTACTTTAATATAAAAAAAAATGTTATGAAAAGGATTGTAGTCTGTATTATTCTAGGTCTTTTGGCAGCCACTGCTGCAGCACAGAGTACCACTGGGGCACCTACACAAAATATATCTGTAGATAGTGATCTTGCGTACCGCCTTTTTGCTACCCGAAATATGTATACATTTATTAAATTGGATACGAGGAACGGTCAAATGTGGCAGGTTCAATGGAGTACTGAGAGTAAATCTAGATTTGTGAGTACGCTATCTGATATCTCTCGAGTTGATAAAGAAAAAGAGAAGAATGGCAGATTCTTTCTCTATCCCACAACCAACATATATACTTTTATTTTGCTTGACCAATTGGATGGCAGAACATGGCAAGTGCAATGGGGTAATGAAGAGGATAGGGCGGTGATTGAAGTATATTAAGAGTTTGTAATGAAAAAGTAAGCTAATTAAAGCTTAAGTCTTTAAGCTTGCTTGAGAACTTTTCTGTGTTGGGATGCCGTGGTTTTCAATGGTTTCTTTTTGCTCGTTATTTTCCGGAGTGATAGATAATTGAATTTTACGTTCAACTGATGCCAATTCTGTTTTCAGCTTACCCAAAAGGCTTTCCTTGGGCCAAGTGCTGTTTAGCACTTCATGAAGAATAGGCAGATCTTTTTGTATTTCGGCAATCCTCTTTTTTTCCTGTGATATGTAATGTGGCAGTTTTCCAAGTGCATTAAGAAAGTTCAATGATGCGAGATTCTCATCTTTAGCGATGATACCGTTGTTGTAGGTATATTTGATATTGCCTTCGCCTTGGATAAAAAATCGGTTTATCTTTAAATCAACTCCCTCTTTTTCGGACGATTCTGTTTTTAGTAAAATTGAAAAACCGTATAAAGTGCCGATTACTTCATATTGTCCGCCTGTATGGGCTTTCTCTGAAAGATCGTTTAGTTTTTTGCCCATCTGTTTTACATCAGCGTCAGACGATAATCCTTCCAATTTTAAAAGATTTTCAATTGTGCCGTCAGGACCTTTATGTATATGGTGTTGAAAATTTTTCCAATCAATACACATTCGCTCAAGACGGTCTTTGGCACTTTCCAACATTACCGTAAAATCTTTCACTTTGTATTTCGCGCTAAACTTAGAACGGTTGAAAGCCTGTTTTTCGCTTTCAAGGCCTCCAATCTTTTTTTCCAGCTTGGCTTTTTCTAAAAGATCAGTATTTCCTGAAAGGATAGCCACATATTCCGAGAAATTCATTCCCGATTTTTCGTCCATACTTCCTTCGTCAATAGTACGTTTGTTAAGATTGTTGTTTTTTAGCTGGTCTATGAAGAGTTGCTTGTTATGCAATAAATTAAATTTATAGCTATCCAATGATTTTTCTACGGCATAAATAATGACATCTACTTTATTATCTGCAAAGAATTTGGCAATTTCATTTCCCTTACGTACAGCACGGCCGTCGCGTTGGGCAAGGTCACTTGGACGCCACGGTGTATCAAGATGATGGACTGCAACAGCTCTTTTCTGTGCATTTACACCTGTGCCCAGCATACTTGTAGAACCAAACAAAACTCTGATTTTTCCCTCGTTCATGCCTTTGACAAACTCTTTGCGCTGCTTATCGGCCTTAGCTTCCTGAATGAACCTCACCTCGTTTGCTGGGATTCCGTGGTCTTCTACAAGTTTGCGTTTGATTTCCCAATACACATTCCATTCGCCAGGTTTATAAGTGCCCAGATCGGAGAAAACAAATTGCGTTGCTTTCTGTGCATTATATTGCCTGTAATACCTTGCAATATTTGCCGCGCAATGTGAGGCCTTATTATCGGGGTGGTCTTTGTAGCTTGCGCTTACCATACGCATATCAAGCGACATTTTGCGGGCAAAGTCAGTGGCGATCAGCATTTTCGCTTTTTCTTCGCTGGGGCTTAGTTTCGGCCTTCCCAACAGTTCGGCATTTCCTGTTTTAGCAAATTCCATTAGCTTTTTAATAAAATCTTCCTGGTCTGGAGTAGGCTTGATATTATACAATAACTCGTTCTTATCAGGACGGTCTATGCCTATATCTTGTGCTGTACGGTAATCTGTGATTTCCGAATAAAACTGGGCCAGCTCTGGCACTTTGATAAAGTATCGGAAACGTTCTTTTGCTACAATATTATTAGCCACCGAAAATTCATAATCTGTCGTTTTTCTTGCATAGATAGCAGCCCAGGCATCAAAAGAGTGAATGCCCTGTTTTTCCATTGCTCGTGGTCTGAGATATTTGAACAGCAGATAAAGTTCAGTTAAAGAATTGCTGATGGTTGTACCCGACAGAAAAGTTGCTCCCATATCCGCATTGATGCGCTCTTGAATAGTGCGGACTGCAAACAGAAGGTTTAATGCCTTTTGGCTTCCATCCACGTTGCCTAATCCTGAAACTCTTGTATGCCTTGTATTGAACATCAGGTTTTTGAATTGGTGGCTTTCATCTACGAACAGATGATCAATGCCCATCATTTTAAAGTCAACCACATCATCTTTGCGGGTTTCAATATCATGCTGCAGGGTTTTAAGCCTGACTTCAAGGTTTTCCTTGCGCTTGATAACTCCAGCAAGCATCGCTCGGGTAACTTCTTTGCCTTGCGATTGCAGGGCCTCTAGATTGCGCTCCACGCTATCTAATTCAATTTTGAGGATTTCCTTTTGCATCTCAGGCGACTGCGGTATCATGCCGAACTGGTCGTGGGTAAGTATCACGCAATCCCAGTCATTGTTTTTGATATCCCCGAAAATACGCAGGCGTTTTTGCGGCGTAAAATCCTCTTTGCCCGGATAAAGGATTCTAGCATGTGGATAGGCAGTACGGTAAGCTTCTGCAATCTCATGAACATTGCTTTTCAAACCGATAATCATGGGCTTATTAGCTAGCCCCAAACGTTTCATATCCTGCGCAGCTGTACACATTACAAGGGTTTTTCCTGCGCCCACTTCGTGGTCGCATATCGCACCATTGTTGAGTTTTATCATCCAAACGGTATCTTTTTGGCTAGAATATAGATCTTCGATACCGAGTGCTTTTCGATCCAGTCCTGGAAACTCCTGATGGCTTCCGTCATAGTTAGGTCTGACAAAACAATTAAACGTATCGTTATACTGCTTGGTTAGCATGTTTTTAAATTCATCATTTTGTGCGTGCAGCCAATCACTAAAAGCAATGCGGATTTCATCAATCTTAGAATTGGCTATTTGTATAGCTTCGATGTCCCGTACCTTGGCTTCTTGATCACCAACCATAATTTTCTTTGTAATGTCTGGTGTGGTATTGACAAGAGCGTGTTTAAGCAATGCAATTCCATCAAAGGTGCGGCTTTCGGACTTGACGGCGTATTTCTCCCAAATATTCATATTGCCATGATGACACTTTACTGAAAAATCATCAGAGCTTTCCGAGTAATTTATATGTACATCTGCGTCGAAGAGATGGGTAGCAAAGCGGGCATAAAGCTCAGTAGGTATCCAGCGTTCGCCCAAATTAAAATCAAGTTCCTCAAATTCGATTCGTCTAGGCCGAGATTCTTCCAAAATGGCAAGGCTTGCTTTAGTCTGGCTATCTTCTGGATTATTCTCGAGGTATGCTTTTATATCTTGAGCTTTCTCAACTACATTGCCTGCTATCCAGCGTTCGGATATTTCATATTCCTTTTGCAGAGGATTGTAATAAATGCGGCCCCGTAATGCTTCAATCAAAGCATCGTCAGTCATA
Organism: Flavobacterium movens; assembly: GCF_039581425.1. Classification (NCBI taxonomy): domain Bacteria; kingdom Pseudomonadati; phylum Bacteroidota; class Flavobacteriia; order Flavobacteriales; family Flavobacteriaceae; genus Flavobacterium; species Flavobacterium movens. The sequence continues at coordinate 290,376 of NZ_JBCPXY010000007.1, read as the reverse complement.
TTGCTAATTTCAGACATATAATTCAAATCGACCTTTCCGTATCTGTTTAGCGAAGCCGCCAGTGTTTCCTCAGGATTGTTAGTTGCTATCGTTAAGGTGGAGAAGCTAACAGGACGAGTGAAGATATCAGCTTTGTGTACAATGCCGCCAACCACACGTTCCAGATAGGGGATTTCCTTGCCCGAACTATCCGTTTTAATCAGTTTAATATTATCAGCACTGTTAAGAGTGCCGTACCTTTTGACAAAAGCATCATAGAGGCGATTAAGATTTTGCCTTTCTACTTTTTGTTCGCTCTGTAATGTTGCCTCATTGTTATACAGCATGTGGTAGACATCACGAAAAGCTATGTATGCTTCGGCTCTCGCTTTCTGCGAAGGATGCAGTGGCAAAGGATAGAACCTTGCTACACCTTCTGATGTATCTACATCTTGCAAATGTCCAACCCAGCCCATATCCGACACAAGAGAATCGTTTTGGTGAAATGATTGCAGCACGCCGGTATATGGAGCGGGTTGGGGGATAACCGCCGTCTCAGTAAATGTATCTTCGGTGGAATTGGAAAATAGATCACCGGCAGTTTTTTGCTTATGATCTTCCATCAAGTTATTTGTGTTCGTGATTGCCGGCACGTAAGCTTGCTGCAATCCACTGAAAAGTTCGGTTTGCCAGCCAGCCTGGCCAATATTTTTTTTCCGGCTTTGTTTTTTTGCTTTTGCTTTGGATGAATTGGCTACTGTAGCATGCTGGTCTACATTTTCAAACAGGTCAAAAATGCTTAACTGTTTTGATTCCTTAGAGTTTTGCTCATTAGTTGATGAGGCAGGTAGAGATAGGTTCTGACTTTGATGACTAAATGTTTTGAATTCCTTAGATCTAGCGACTGTTGTGTTCGTCTTTTTTGGTATAGGTTCTACAATGTTTTGATTTTTGTATGAGCCAAGTTCGAGATGAGCTGTAAAATCATCCAAGAGCATTTGTTTAAGGTCTTTTGCAATGCCCTCAATACCACCTTTATGCGTATAAATTAATGCAGATTGCCCATAAGCATCGGTACCTAATTCAAATTCGGTATGAACAATCCTTGAATTGTCCTTAAATAAAGCGTTGCCACGCGTATTGAATTCTGTTTGTCCGCTTTGGCAAAAAAGCTCTTCCCTTTGGCTCAATCCTGGCTTTGTCAGATTCTTTTGCAGAATGATAAGATCACTACCAACTGCCGTACCTGCGAATTCCGTAAAAAGGTTGTTAGGCAGGCGGACTGCTGAAATTAGCTTGTTTTGCTGCATAAGCCTCCTACGGATCGGCTCGTTGCTCGGGCTGTTGAGAACTCCCTGCGAAGTGATGTAGGCCAGCAGGCCGCCTTCGCGGAGCATATCTGTTCCCTTGAGGAAAAAGTAATTGTGGACGCTTCGCGCTGCCTGGACTTTAGTGCTGTCCTTGCTTCGGGAATAAGATAGGTCGAAAACGGAAGTGTCTCCAAAAGGAATGTTGCTGGCTACAAGATCATAGGTGTTCTGTTCCTTGTCGGGAATTTCTTCAAAACCGGCAACGTGGATATTTCCTTCAGGATAGAGATGCTTTAAAATTTTACCGGTGAGCAGATCCTTTTCATAAGCAGTTGTGCTTAATTTTTGATTCTTTGAAAATGATTTTAGAAATGAGCCTATGCCAGCTGAGGGTTCAAGTAACGTATAAATGTTCAAACCGACTTCACGAAGGGCATCGGAAATTGCATCTATGGCTAGCGGTGGTGTATAAAAAGCCGTCAGGACAGAGTTTTTCATACTATCGACATACCTGCCGTACAGTTTTTCATCTGCGGAATTTTCCTTGAGCAGCTGGTGCAGATTCTGGGTCATAGAAAAAAGGTCGTGTTCGGATTTTCTCCAGTTATTGATATCAGTTTCTTTTGAAGCGGGGTTCAATATAAATTTAAGACCGCCAAATCCGCTGTACTGCATCATTAGCAGTCTTTCCCCTGCGGTAGCTTGTCGCTTTGCTTTCTCCAGATTAAAAGCGATTTGCAGGGCATCAATGTTCTGCTGGAGATGCTGTTTTTTACTGAAGCCCATTTTCCTGTATCCATATTGCGATAGTTCCGGTTATTTCGGTGTAGAGTAGCTCAAACTCTTGGCTGTACGCGAAGTCATCGTATAGGTCATAGCTGGAGAAAACCGGCATACAAATTGGCAACATTTTAAGGGCGAATGGCCGTAATTCTTCATCTGCCATTATGGTATCAAATTCGGTACATATGATCTGAAAAACAGTGTCGAACTTTGAGAAGTGAAGGTTTTTAAAGAGAATGTAATCCGCTATTTCATGGCATTGCTGAATTGTGTTTCCCGAACTAAATGCACCTTGGTAGGCAGTGGCCGCCCACAAGGAACGCTGTTGGATGAACATTTGGTCATTCCCTTTTTCAGGGAAGCTGGTATATAATAGTTCCTGCAGTCGTAATCTGAAATACGATAGTTCTATTTGCTGAGTATCCATAGTTGATCTTCTTAAGAATTTGCGTTAAGCCTAAATTACAGCCGTAGTTTAGAGTGTTTGCAGAATTGGGATGCTTTGGCCGAGTGTGGCAGGTTTTGGCAAAAAAATATCGATTATGTAAAGATTACTTCGAAAATAAAACCCTCTGAATCATCAGAGGGTTTATAATAGTATTTACATCTACAGATTATAATTAACTTACTTTTCATTTACCAGAAAAAGCCGATCCTCATGCGAGGGTTATTCTCCGTTTTTTTTATGGTTTTTGTTTGGTGAAAACTCAAAGGAGCTTTCTGCATTTTCATTAAGTACGATATAGGCATCAAACTTATTTTCCGATCTGCTTTTCATTCCCTTGATTAGAGAGGTTCTCCCTTGCTTGATAAGGTTTTCGATATTTTCTATGCTGATTTGTGCGCCGCAAACACAACGGTACTGTCTCCAGCTGCAGGCCTCATTAGGACATTTCACTATTTTCTCATGAATAATAAGATGCTGGGTTCTGCACTTTGGACATAGAAGTTCCGGCAAGTCGTTTTGGGCAATAGCAGTCTGCAATAATTCATCTGTAATGCTTGATGCATAATTTTCCATTTGCTTTAAAAACACTCCAGCATCAGCTTTATTGGTTTCGATTTTCTGCAGGGCAAGCTCCCATTGTGCAGTCATTGAAATATCAGCAAACTTTCTGTCTTTTACCAATTCGTAAACCTGCAGCCCTTTTCCAGTCGGGATTAAGGATTTCATATCGCGTTGGATATAATTGCGTGTAAATAGAGTTTCGATGACGGCCGCTCTTGTTGCAGGAGTGCCGATGCCAATATGCTGTAAAGCTTTCCGTTCGTCTTCATTTTCGATATCATTTCCGGCACTTTCCATAGCCGATAAAAGGCTTGCCTCGGTATGAAGAAAAGGCGGTTTTGTTTTCTTTTCCAAAATGCAAAGCTCTTTTATTTTAAGGTCATCGCCTTTTTTCAGCTCAGGCAGATCCAGCAGGGGTTCAGTATCATTGGAGAAACTGCCTTTAATGGACCGCCATCCTGCCTCAATAATTCGGGAGCCTTTCGCAGTAAAATCGTAATGCATTATTTGTAGCCCGATATCGGTCAATTCTTTGACGCAGGGCTCGGAAACGGCTTCAAGCAATCGAAACGCAATCATATTATAAACAGCATTTTCCTTTGCATTAAGGGCCGACGGAATCTTATCTGTAATCAATAATCCATGATGGTCAGTTATTCGCAGATCGTTCACGATACGCTTATTGAATCTGCCCCATTTTATTTGGGAAATGGCCTGCTTGAAGTTTTCCCTCTTTTGTAAAGCTCTTACAAGGCTGGGAATTTCGGGCCAAATGTCTTCAGGAATGTATTTGCTACCAGTTCGCGGATATGTGATAAACTTCTTTTCGTAAAGGCTTTGTGAAATATTGAGGGTTTCCTCGGCAGAAAGGTTCAGTTTTTTATTGGCTTCTTTCTGAAGGCCGGTAAGGTCAAACAGTAAAGGAGGTTGCTCTGTGACGATTCTGACTTCCGCCGATGTGACCATTGCCGTTGGGCTTCGCTGAATGGTTTTCATCACATTGCCGGCAAGTTTTCTGTCTTCCCATTTGATTTTTGAGATGCTTTTAAAATCTGTCAGATCTTTGTTATGCGACAGCTGTATCTGCCAATAATTTTTTACCAGGAAATTCCTGTTTTCCATATAGCGACTGCACACTAAAGCCAGTGTAGGGGTCTGCACTCTTCCAAGGGAATAGATACCATTGGAAACCGCTATGGAGAGCGCTTGTGTCGCATTGATGCCCACCAGCCAGTCGGCACGGCTTCTAGCCTGTGCTGCCTGATATAATGCGTCAAATTCTTTTCCGTCTTTTAAATTGTCAAACCCATGTTTGATGGCTTTTTCGGTAAGTGAGCTTATCCATAGACGCTTAAAGGGTTTGCTGCATTTCAGGTATTGGTAAATGTACCTGAAAATGAGTTCGCCTTCGCGTCCTGCATCGGTTGCCGCGATAATGCTGTCGCTTTGATTAAATAGATCTTCAATGATTTTCAGCTGCTTTATTGCGCCTGTATCGGCAGGGCGGCCTTTATCTTTATTGGCCTTTCGGACGGTCAGTAAAAAAGGGTTTGGCAGTATTGGCAATGATGCTTTGTCAAATCCCTTGATTCCGTAATCATCAGGCATTCCTAATCCTACAAGATGGCCTATTGACCATGTAACAAAATAGCCGTTACCTGTCAGATAGCCATCCTTTTTTTCTGTGGCTCTGATTATAACGGCTATTTCCCTTGCTACGCTTGGTTTTTCTGCAATAACTGTGATCATATCATTACATTTTACGCCCTTTTGATTTGTCTGAAGACGGAGAATCTTCTTGCTGTTCCTGCTGTTTTTTGTTATCAGGATTTGTCTGTCCTGATTTTAAGGGTTCATTTATGTTTTTAGTGGCTTCATTAGTTTTTCCTTCTGAATTCACGGCAGTCTGGGTTTTATGCGCTTCTGATGGCTTTATCTGCTCTTTGATCTTGTCTGGATTTTGGAATGAAAAATCTGTTTTATTGGTTTCTTTATTGTAGGTAATATATCCGTTATATTCTTTCCCTTTCTTGTCCACTAAACCGCTGATATAGACCGTCTGTCCATCTTTAAGCTTTTGATGCTGCTCATTGTTGAGTTCTTTATCCCTAAAAGTTTTTGGTGCCCCCTGAGTCTGGTTCTGCTGGTTATTTTGTGCCTGCTTATTTGGGTCGTTTCTATCAAAGAGAAATTCCACAAAACGTTTGTCGGCATTGAACTGGACAGTCGCGTCAAAGGCGGTTCCCTTCTTGGAGACCATCCCTTCCAATGCAAGCGGTTTTCCTTCCAAGAGAGTCAGCTTTTGCTCTTGATTCAGCTTTATTCCTTTAATTTCATCTGGAATTTTGATGAAATCCGTACGCAGCGCCACCACCTCATTGGTGAGCCTGTCTATGCTGATGATCGAGGGCATGATTTCATTGTTTTTCGGATTGGTGAGATTTACCACGCGGCCCATATTACCTGTCCCTAGAAGATTCTCTTTGTCTTCCTTGCTAAACTCGTGGCCGAAAAAAGAGTAATTAAGATTAGGTTCTTTTCTGATGCCGTGGATGGCTACCACAACCTGTCCTTCGTCGTTTTGTTTCAGTGATAAACGGGCATCCATTCTGGTGACGGCAGTGCCGAGATTGAGGCTTACCGGTACGAGTTCATTTGTTTTGTATCCCTTTAGAAGCGGATCCAGGAGGCTCATTTTTTCCAGTTTTTCTTTGCTTAAACCAAGATGGTTCAATGTTTCCCAATCAATCTGTTCCGGCTTGTATTTGTATTCGCTTGTTTCCGGATTTGTCTGTGCTGTTTCCATATTAATATTATTTTTTTGTTCATATTCTTTTACTTCGTGCTGTTTCATTAATTGGTCGCCTTCAGGAGTCGGACAATCTATCTGTTTCTGCATGTCTTTCGAAATATCGACAGCCAGCAGTGCGGGGATTTTGAAGAACGAAAAATTAGTTGGGTTCTTCAGCTGGCTGAAAAAATTGGAAAAAAAATTCGAGAATAAATCTCCCTGCTTATCTACCCGCATAAACTGATTTTGATTTTTCCGGCTGGGTTCAGTGGTCTGCAGATTGCCGTCCTTGTCAATGCCTTTTACCGCCAGGATTTTCTTTTTTTCTTTATCCAAGACCAGCAGAATATCCGATAGCTCTTCTGTAATTTTGGGTTTATCTGTATTTTTTTCGTCCATAATTTTTAAATTTTATATTCATATGCGAAATTAAAAACGGTGAATGTGACTATAAAAAGCTGGAGTATTCTGGCATCCTTTTTCATCCGTTGGCATGAGATTTTGGCATTCGGACATTAAAGCTTTCTCTGATGAACTGGTGCACATCAGAGAGCTTATAATATATTTTTCCGCTGATAGTATAATAGGGAAGCCTTCGTGAAGAGCGGTAGCGCTGCAGAGACCTTGAGCTTATTTTGAGCATCTGCAATATATCCTGATTGTCCAAAAGCTCTTCCCCGTCGATGCTTCCGCGTTTTTTTTCAAGTTCTCTGATGTGCGCTCCCATAAGATCGAAACGTTCCATTATCCTTTCCATCCAAGAGATGAATTCCATTCTGTCTATGTTCATGGCGTTTTGTTTTGCATTAATGGTGCAAAATTGCCAAAAGCATAAGTCTTTCACTGCCAATGCCTGCCAATGTAAAATGCTGTTTTGGGAAAATTTTAACGATTATAGAAATTGTCCTGAATGCTTGATTTGATTGAACAGGGCAGTGGTGATAATACCGCTGTATGCAGTCGGCCATTTGATGCCAATTGCATCATATTGGCAAGAGGAATGTATAAGACGCTACAGTTCTTTTTCCATATGCTGTTTAAGGGAAGTCTTCAGCTGATCCAGAAATATGCTTTTGCTGTCAGTCCTGTCTTTCATCCGATGGAAGGCATGATGGACATCGCCGAGCTGCACTCTGAACAGAAGCTGGAATACCGTGCTTATTTTACGGATTCCGGCTTTTCCATGAGAAATGCTGCCAGAGGCATGGAGGGCATAAATCAATTCGATCAGGGCATTTTTTGAATCTGTCCAGAAAAAATCCCTGTTTGCCGAATTGCCTTCCAAAAATATGCTGGTTTGTTCGGTTTCGGGTTCAATTTTGGAGCTAAGGTAGCTGTAAAGCAGTTCGTTTGCTATGATGCGCGCCACTTTATAATCATAGTAGGTAGAAAATTCAGGATCGATCTCAAAAACAAAACTATTTACTCCCTCATGAAGGTCTATTTTGCCAAGGCAAAAGAAATGGTGATCCCATTCAGTTCTTCCTGTGCGGTAGTATCGGTAAAAATCATTGTTGTAAAAATGCTCTTTATATTCCTGCTTGAGAAGATTGAGCTCATTTGAAAAATATTTGTGGTGCATTTTACCGCTTATCATAGGACAGGATGCCTCAATGCGGAAAACTTTATTGTAGAATATCAGTTTACCCAGTATCTGGGGTTTAACGCTTTTAAAAAAATTAATCTCTTCATTTTCATCAGAGAATCCCTTTTCTAAAACATTTTTCTTTACCGTACAAAGCAAGTTTCGAAGTACGGTGGTCATCTGGTAGGATTTTTCAATTATATCTTCAGGATCTAAGCTGAATTGCTGTTCTGCTTTTCGAATAACCTGAAGTGCGTTCTCACATGTGGATCTTATCATGACAACAGATTTTAGATTTATTTGAACAAGGAAAAGCTGTGGGCATCACTGCCCATAAATTTATTGTGGTTTTTTTGTGGAAATATATTTTGGCTGGATCAGCGTGCGGTAATGGTTTCGTTCTGCAGGGTCTGCATGAGTTCCATCGCATAATTGTCCCGAGCCTGCATGTATGCTACTTTAGGTATGACAGAAGCGCCAAGTTTTTTTTTCTCAAAGGTTGCCGATATGCCAAAGTCAATCCTTTCAATTTTAAGCTCTCGCGCTCTTTTGATGGTTTGGTATAAAAGCTGTCTGTAGAGATTGAGTCCTTCTGAGGCGACATAGTCCATTCCGATAAGTTCGGGCACATATACAGCTGATGAATTTTTGTAGCAGAACATTATTCCACAGAAATTTCGTTGGACCGAATCTCTAAGCGAGAGGGTTATAAATTCCCAGCCCGGACAGCTGTTCATGTTTTGAAATACTTCCCTGCTAAAGGTGAAAGTATTTATAGCCAAATTTCGCTCCTTGACATTGCAGTAAAGTTTGTAGGCCCACTTTAGCTCTTCTTCATTTAGAGTGTTTTTTATCTCCACATCATAGTATTTTTCAAAAGGAAGTATTTCTTTACTGAAATGTCTGCGGGAACGTGGTGAAAGAAAATCGCCATAACTATTTAATGCATCCAAATGCTTACTTTCGAGAACACATGATTCTGGCATATCAATCCTAAAATACCCTTGATTTCTCACTATTTCATCCCATTGGAATCCGTGATCAAAATCGCGCAGAACTAGCATATCGGCAGCCAGGGAATTGTATTTTTCTTCCAGTCTGTTCAAGAGCATTCGCAATGAATGCTCTGCCAGAGGATGGGTCTCGTCAATATAGCAATGAAGACCTTCGGTAAACAACGATCCGGTACTAAGCACTTTGGATGTCATATGCATCGGGTCAGTTTTTCGGAGATTTTCAAGATGTCTTGATACTGATTCCGTGGCGAGCATATCATCTTTCCAGATGCCGCATGTGCAGAATGTCATTAAAACCACCTGCTTGTTCTGGTCACGGATAATGTAATAGAAGATATCCCATTTATTGCCCGGATCAGTACTATCAGCAAAAGTAAGCTCAAGATACCGCATGCCATCCCAGTCTAGGATATTGTGGATGCCAAGATATTTGTTCCATTCCTGCCTGCTGATGTCCAATATAGTGGTTCGCTCTTCAATTTGAAGCAATTCTGTCTGCTGTTTTTTTGCAGGCAACTTTGAAATGATTTCCATTCCGAATGCCCGGCGTATCTTTTCTTCGCTGCTTCCGGTTTCTTCGACGGCTTTATGGAAATGATGATCCATTGCAGAGACAAGTTCCGATATATCTTTGGTCTGATTATGTGCAGATATCGTGATGCGGATGCCAGTATTTTTTATTGGTACGGCCGGGTAGATTCCCAGATTCAGGTAGAATCCCTCGGTGAAGAGGCGTTTGGTAAAATTAAAAGCTGTTGCTGGTGTTCCCATTCCAAGAAAGAAAACAGGAGAGTCGTTATCAGAGACTAGGGGCAGACTGGTATTTGAAAGCAGATTTCCGAAATGAGCTGTTTTTTTAGCAAGTTCCGATTGATGCTTCTTGATTTCCTCAGAGAGGTGTATGTCGCAAGATGCGATCGCGGCTCCTACGGAGGCTGGTTCAAGCTGTGCAGAGAATGTGAGGGGGCCGCCAAAAGTTTTGATCTTTTCACGCAGTTTATCATCGGTGCAGAAAAAAGTGGCACCGCTTGCGCCAAAAGTTTTGCTGAGCGTACTGACCACGACAGTATTGTCTTGAAGCGTTCCAATAGAATCAAAGATAAAGCCCGTGCCGTTTTTTCCTTTCCAGCTCATACCGTGCACATCGTCAAAATAGAGGTGCAGCTGCTGATACTTATGGGTCAGGCGTATAAGGTCCTGCACTGGTGCATAGTCGCCGTACATCGAATAGACGCCGTCGGCCATGTACCATATTTTGCCGGGTCTGCTGCTTAGTGCACGTATCCTGTCTTCAAGCATCTCCAGGTTGTTGTGGCGTATCATCTCCACCGGTATTCCCCTTAGCTTTAGCACCTGGCAGGCATTCTGGACGCTCCAATGTGTCTGGTGGTCAATAATAACTGCATCTTCATCCCGTATCAGTGTAGGAATGATCGCCATATGACCTAAAGTGCTGTTCTTAGTTATGATTGGCTCTATGCCATACATTTTGTATATCTTGCTTTCAAGCTCGGCATATAAAGGATGGGATAGATAAGTTTTAGAAAGCGGAAACTGCGTTCCATAATTTCTTATTGCGGAAACTGCGGCTTTTTTCAGCCTTTTGTCCTGTTCAAGGCCTAGATAGCCTGTTGTGCCGAAATGCAGCATTTCACTGCCGTGAATCTGTATAGTTCTGCCATTAAGATATTTGCCTTCTGCGTGCAGGTGCAAAATTCCCTCGTCTTTTGCGCCTGAAAAAACGGTATCGACCGTATCGATAAAATTGTTATGCTTGATTTTTGCCATTTCTTTATAAGATTATTTTGGATTTTTACTTGATTTTTTAAACACTAGGTGAACTGATAGTTAAAATTCATTATAAAAATTGAAAGTATTTTTGTTTGAGCATATTTTACTCCCAATATAGCAACGGTAATTCCCGATTTGACAACAAGTAACCATGTTTTGCAAGAAATAATCCATATTTGACAATTAAAATGTTTCTAAATCTTTATATTTTTGTTAAATTTCAGTTTTTAAATTATAGGTCATGATCCCCATACATGAATCTTTTGAGAATCAAAATGCAAGGTTCTGGATTGAAAAAGGAATCCTCTTTTTTGAATATAAACAGAATACGGCAGTAGATCTGCAGGTTGCTGTGCGTGTGGTTGCGGACCGGATCGCGTTTCAAAATGAAAGGGAGCTTCCCATATTTTGCGATACTAGGGGAATCGCGTCTATTGACAAGGCGGCCAGAGACTATCTTGCTAAATCAGGATCACTTCTTGCAAAAGCAGTAGCTCTGATAGGCAGTGAGAATGTTTCCATGACTATGAGCACTTTTTATGTGGAAATCAACAAGCCGTCCGTGCCTACCCGAATTTTTACTGTGGAGCAGGAGGCGCTGGACTATTTAATGGACTTCATTTAGGACAGACGGAAATAGTCAGTCATAGAATATAAAAATCAGTACAAATGAAAAACCCTCACAACCGCCAGCGGATGGTATCGATGCACAAGATGTTGTTTGAAATGGCAAGAGGCAATTTCAATAACCAGATTCCATTGAGCAGTTTCGATGACGAAATTGAAACTTTGGTTGTCCTGGTCAACATGGTTGCGGAAGAGCTTAAAGAGTCCGCCTTCCACTTGGGTTTTGTCAACCCCTACATTACTCATAGGATGGTGACTCCCGCTACTTTTATTTTAGATGAAAATCATTCGATAAAAGATGTGAATCAAGGAGCATTGAAAATTTTGGGCTATGATTCCGTGGAGATGCTCAACAGGCCTATTATGGAATTCTTACAGGATGATTTCTCGGATATGTCAGATATTGAGAAAAGGGCACTGGAAGAAGTGCTTTTAGCGGGAGAAATAATTACACTGAATTTTGTAACATACAAAAAGCTGATAGTAAGTGCTGAGTGTTCGGTATCTAGATTATCGGACGGCAACTTTACTGTTCTCAGTTTCATAACGCCTTTTCTCCAGCTTGATGAAGATGTTACAGAAGTCCACGAAATAGCAGAGCAGAGGCAACATAATTTTAGAAGAGCCGATGCGCGACTGATGCAGAGTGTTTATGATTATGTACTTGATAATTTGGCAGAGCCATTGCCTTCAGTAAAGGAACTGGCAAGGCTTTTTGGAACAAATGATTTCAAGCTTAAAGATGGATTCAGGTATTTTTTCCATACAAGCATTTATAAATTTTATACGGAGGAAAGGCTCAAAAGAGCATACCTGATGATTGAACAGACCGATATTCCTTTGAAGAATATTTCTTTTATGAATGGTTTTAACAGCTATCCCAACTTTTCCAAATCATTCAAGAAACGATTTGGAACCTCTCCTAACGAAGTAAGCCGAAACAATACTGGCAATCTTTTTTATGAAAGGGACATTAATCCTTCCTGAATAATTATCGCTCCCGATACTACAAGTGATATGAGGTTTTAATTCAGAATTTTACAATCTGAAATCAAATTGAAAAATCATGAAGCGCAGTTTAGGGACAACTTTTAAGAAGTATTTTGTAGAAACAGTCTGCTCATTATTTATTCTGCTTTTTATATATGCCGCAGTAAGCAAAGCGATGGACTTTGAGCATTTCCGCGCCCAGATAGGACAGTCTCCGCTCTTAAGCCCATTTGCAAATTTTGTATCAGTAGGCGTTATTATGGCAGAAATAATTGTTTCAGTTCTGCTGGCTGTTCCAAAGGCTAAATATCTTGCACTCTGGCTAGCTGCCGCATTAATGGCAATGTTTACGGCATACATCATCATCATACTTAATTTCAGTTCATTCATACCTTGCTCCTGTGGGGGTATTCTGGAGAAGATGGGATGGGGACAGCATCTTGTTTTTAATATCGCATTCCTTTTTATGGCAATGGCAGCTGTTATGTTGAGCGCTAAAGGCAATGGAGTTTTATTAAAACTTTGTGGAGTTGCAATTGCCAGTGCGGGCATGGTGGTTATTTTATTTGTTTTTTCTGAGGATATAATGGAAAGGGAAAATCCCTTTATAAGACGTTTTCCCAAAGCTTCTGCTGCAAAGACCAATATGCTTGATCTTCGAAATTATTCTTATTATATTGCCGGTGTTCATGGTAATAAAATTTATCTTGGCAATTGGAAAGCTCCTCTTGAGATACTTGAAACGGACTCGAATTTCAAAAATATAGTTAAGCATACCATTATCTTGAACCGTGAAAACTTTAGCTATAAAGCCGTGGAGGTTAGAATCCATTATCCTTATTTTTATGTTATGGATGGTACCGTGCCAGTAATTTATAGAGGACCGGTTTCAAACTGGAAGGCATCGGTACTTACAGAGGGAAAGTTCCATTTTTCCAGTATTGTTTTCCTTGATCCAGATCAGTTTGCCTTCCGCACTCAAAAGCCTCCATCAGGCGAGAATATCATGGGTTATGGGATAGGTTATCCAGCACCAAATATTCAGTATAGTGATGAGGTATTTCAAAAGCAAAAGGATGGAATTTTTGACACAGACGGAACTCTGCAGTACAGCGATAAAATGCAGAAGATAGTATTCATCTATTATTACAGGAACCAGTACATAATTGCTGAGAATAATCTCGAAGTTAAGGCTAGACCGCACACCATAGACACTACTGTCCACGCAAAGTTAAAAGTGGTAAAATTAGAAAAGTCTGGAGATATAAAATTAAGCGCGCCTCCCTATACCGTCAACAGAAACACTTCTGTAAATGGAAAATTGCTTTTTATCAATTCAATGCTTAGAGGAAGATACGAAGATGAGAAGGTATGGAAAAATGCAACCGTAATTGATGTTTACGATATTGCGAAACAGACTTACGTGCTTAGTTTTTATGTCTATGATCAGACGCAGAATGTCAAAATGGGAAACTTTTTTGCGACAGACTCCGCGCTATATGCCATTTCAGGACATTATCTGCTTAAGTATGGATATGGCAAAAGAATCAATTCAATAATGTATTAGTAAGAAATTATAAAAAATATACCGGCCGGTAGCAGGATCTTGACCGAAAACCTGTAGAAAAGAGTAGGTCTCTATTAAATAATTAAATTTTAGATATTATGAAATCAACAATTTTAAAGGCATTTGCTCTGCCATTGGCAGCATTTGCTCTAGCAAGCGCTGGCGCAGCCAGCACTGCTGATGCGGAAAAAAGTAAAACATCTGCAGTGATTCAAGCTTACATCCATAATCCGACAGAGGACGATTGTGAGCCTGTAACTGTAAATTGTGAGCCAGGAAACGGGCAATTATGTACCAGCGGTTCTTTTGAGGCCTATGGAAAAGATAATGAAAACAGTGATTGTAATGTCCAATTGCGCCGCCTGTAGATGAATCAAATTATTAACAAAAGATAATGCAGTTTCAAATTGAAACTGCATTTTTTTTTCGGCTAGTCATTGGAAGTTGCGTTAGAAATCCATTCAGCAGTTTTTTTATCTTTTAAAAAATAGTCAAACCACTCGATAATCCTCCTGCTAAGGTCTTCCTGATTTGAAGCTTTTTTAATATTATGGTCTTCCGTAGGGTAGATCAGCATTACACTTGGCTTTTTAAGCTTGCGAAGAGCGAGGTAGTAAGCCACACTTTGGGTGTAGGGGACAACGCGGTCTTCCTTCCCTGACCAAAGAAGTAGAGGAGTATTTATTTTATCGGCATTTAAAAGCGGATTATTTTTTAGATAGTTTTCCTTTTTTTCAAAAAGTGAGTTTCCCATTCGATACTGCTGGCTTTCAAATCGCCACATCTCTGACTGTGCAATTCCATTTCTGCTGATGTTGAAATAGTATCCGACAATGTCGCTGATCCCGGCACCAGATGCCGCAGCGGAAAATAGTCCTGTCTGCGAAATAATGAAATTAGCCTCATATCCTCCGAAGGAATGTCCATAAAGTCCGATCTTTTTCCTATCTACGAAGCCTTTTTCTAGGACAGCATTAACGGCGGATTTTACGGATTCTAAGGCCGATATTCCAGGATTACCCTTTTTATAGATGATGTCAGGCAGAAGCACAAAATATCCATTAATAGAGTAGTTGGTGATGTTAAATCCAATAGTGCTCTGCAGGGAAGGATTCTGGTAATTATTTACAAGATTAGACATATTCTCGTAAATGTACACAATCATTGGATATTTTTTAGAAGGATTGAAACCTGCTGGATAAATCAGTGCGCACTTGACCATTTCACCTGCTGAGTCACGGTAGTATACCATTTCTGATTTTCCATAAAAGTATTCTTTTTGATGTAGATTCGATTCAAATAGGACTGATGGATTAGTACCGTTTTTTTTGAAGTCAAGTTGGGGAGGATTATTATAAGTCTGGGATGTATAGGCAAAGCAGTGGTTTTTGCTTTGCAGAAGCTGTTCGAATTTTTTGCTCCCAGATACAATCAGTTTTTCCCCTGCTTTAAAATTCAGAGAATGATATCCTGTGGAATGGTCTTTTATATTTCTACTCTCAAGAATAAGATCTTCCTCCATGGAGAAGGTTTTATTTAGAGTGGGATTATTTAGACGAAAGGAAATATTCTTTTCGCGTCCTTTTGTCAATCGTCTGATGTATGATCCGTCAGATGCCGCCATCCATATATCATACTGGTCATAAAGCAGAATGTTTTTTCCGTCGATACTCCATCCTGCGCAGCCGTAAACGCTGAACTGGCTCCTAATTGAAGGTTCGGAATCGTTATCCCAAGAAATTTGTTTATTATCTGTGAGGTTAATGTGTTGTCTGTCAATTGGGTTAAAGATCCACCAGTTTTTCTCGCGGTAATATAGAATCCTGTTACTGGAAGGGTCGAATTTCATCTGCGCAGGATCTATGGACTGCTTTTTTAGAAATTGGATTGTGCTAACGCTTCTTAATTGTTTTATGTAAAAATCTGCTTCTTCATAATATTTATCTTGAAGCCCATAAGGGTTTTTATCGATGATTACGGCAAAATCCTGTCTTCCGGTTATTCCAACGGTGAATTGCCCATTGCCATTGAGCTGAAATAAGGAATCAGTTTCAGGAAACCAGACTGCTTTTTTCGGAGTTCCTGTTCCGTTTTCCGTCATGCACCTTGCAGGATAAAGCGATTTATCATTTCCATTCCACATTTCAACTGTTGCATTTCTTTTTTGGGAATTTGATGTCTTGTTTCGGGTTAGCGTGAAGAAAACTTTTTTTCCGTCTTTAGAAATCTGAAGAGGCAGCTTGGAATTGATGATCAGGTTTTTACCAAGTATCTTATCATTTAAATTAAATGAAAATACCCGGCTGTCTCGAGCTCTGTAGTAGTAGAGCCCTGTTTTATTGCTTGCCGAGTCCATTACAGAAAGAAACGCGGCATTGCTCATATTGTCCTGCCAAGTGGGCTTAAAAAGCTTATAAGGACTTTTTTCTATAATCAGGATTTGATGATAATTGCCGAAATGGATAATGCCGCTTTCGTAAAAATTATTTTTTTTGGTTATGTAAAGCAAATCTTCACTGTGAGAATTCATTACATACTCAGTGATGCCGCTAATGGTATCTAGAGTTTTTCCATTACCATTGTATAAGGTGAGCAATTTATCTTTACTTCCAGTGGAAGCAGTTACGATGAATTTGCCTTTTAAAGGCAGCTCGTAGCTGGCCACATCTTTCAATACTGCTGTTTTTAGAGAAGTGAGATTGAAGAGCCTTAGATTGGATTTAGCATCCAGAAAAGCAAATATAGCTTCTCCTGCAAACTTTCCGTCTTTTCCTTTTGGAAATGGGTAGGTCTTATTTGTGGAGGTATTGCAGAGAAACAATGTATCCATTGCACTTTCGTATCGCATTTCAAAGCTTATCCATTTTCCTTTCTCTGATATGCTTTTCAGCTCCAGCGTACCCCAGCGGCTATAATCTCCTTCTGTGGCTTGCGTCATTTGCCTCGCCTGTCCCATACAGGGACAGGCAGATGGCAAAATCCACAAATTCAACAAATTCAAAATAAAAATTCTAAAATGGTTCCGCATCGAATTGAATTTCTTTACTTATTTCTAATAGCCCTGATTCTGTGGATTCAGGTTTGGATTTGAATTCAATTCCAAAACAGGAATCGGCCACAGCCGGTCATTGGTATCCCACCCAGGTTTTAAAGGGGACAAGGCTTCATCGAGTTTTCCAAAGCGCTTAAGGTCAAAGAACCGCTGGCCAAATTCGGTAAACAGTTCAAAACGGCGCTGCTGCAAAATATCGGCTATAATATCTTCGGAAGAAATTGCGGCGGTATTTGAAAGACCTGCAGCATTTCTGATCATGTTCAGATCTTCTTTTGCTCCTGTAAGATCTCCCTGAATAGCTCTAGCTTCTGAACGTATCAGATACTGTTCAGCCAGACGAAGCACAACGGAATATTCTAGTGAGCTGGCGGTAGGTTGGTCCTGCTTGTACTTATAGGCATAATACCACCTTTGATTGCCGTTGGTCACTGTAGCAGTCCACTGGGTCTTTCTTTTATCTTGTGGCTCAAATGAATTGATGAATTCTTCTCTCAAGCCTACAATTGGCGGAGGACCCACCTTAAAGATGTAGAGGTCGCCTTCCTGCGTGTTGGCGCCAGCAGTTCCAGGCATCAGCTGCCAGATTGTTTCTGTGCTGCCCTTTAGAAATATCCTGTCAAGATTGCTTTCCTTTTTGTATAAGGGATTATTGATTACAGAGGATGCAGCGGCAGAGGCTTCAGGATATAATTTCATATAAAGATAAAGCCTTGCAAGCAGGGCTTTGACTGCACTTCGATTAGGTCTTATTCTCTCATTTGAAATGTATTTTTCAGGCAGAAGGTCTGCCGCTCTGTTAAGATCCTCGAGAGCGTTTTGGTATATCTGACCTGTCGGCACTTTTGAGATTTTGCTGTTAGTTGCATAATCCGTTGTGCTGACATAGGGAATATCACCGTAAATGCCAGTTAAGGTAAAATGGAGAATCGCCCTTACAAACAGCGCTTCACCCATCAGCTGATTCTTTTGATCGTGCGTGATTGCTGTCGATTTTTCGATCCCTTCAATGATGCTGTTTGCAACGTAGATCTGATTATAGCTCTGATTCCAGATATCACTTACCTGAGGAGTTCCCGCAGTAAGACTGTTATTGAATAAATTGCTGACGCTGTTGGGCTGGTAGTAATTGAATTCATCTGTGTAGAGGCCGAGCATAGAGGACAGTCCCGTTGCGCTGCCTGCAAGAATGCCGTTCATTCTCAGTTTCGTGTACAATCCCGCCATTGCTGCATTTGCCGTTTCAGCATCCTCAAAGACCGCATTAGAGGTCAGCTGGGATTTAGGCAGGTCTACTTCGACAAAATTGTCGCAGGAGTTAAAGAAAATCAATGCCAAGACGGCTGATACAGCCAGCATTATAAATCTATTGCTTTTTTTGCAGAAACCAGTCTGCAGAACTTCTATGCTATTTTTCATGGTTCTGGTTATTAAGTTAGAAAGTCAGCTGGACGCCGGCAGTAAATATTTGTAAAGGAGGCAGATATCCGCTAAATCTAAATTCTGGATCTCCATTTTTGTATGGCGTAAAGGTGAGCAGGTTCTGTCCTTGAAGCGATAGTCTGCACTGCACACCTTTAACTGTCTCCAATGGCAGATCATAGCTAAGGGAAATATTTTTCAGGCGGATATAGGATGCATCGACAATGCCCGCATTACTGTCCGAATAATTATAATACGCATTTACAGCAGCGCTGTTCTGTCCTGAGGTATTGATCTGATAAGGCATTATATCTCCCTGATTATTCCATGCATGAATCATATCTTTTGGCTGGTTTGTAAAACTTCCGCCGGGAACATAAGAGCTGTAATCATAATTCTGCTGTTTTACAAACTGAAAAAGGAAGTCCAGCTGCAGGCGTTTATACTGTATGGTATTCTGCAGTCCCCCGTAATATTTAGGTGTAAGGTCGACTACAGTCTGACGGTCCTCAATGGAAATTATTCCGTCCTTGTTTACATCTTCAAACTCATAGATTCCTGTTGATGGATTAACGCCATTGAACTGATAGGTCTTTGCTATTGTTGTCGGTCTGCCGATGACATATCTGTTTGAGTAGGTTGAGCCTTCCAGCCCAGGAAATGAAACGAGCCTGTTTCTGGCCACAGTTATATTGAAATTGGTAGACCATTTAAAATTAGGGTTGCTGAAGTTGATTGTGCGAAGGGTAAATTCAAGGCCCGAATTTTCGACAACGGCATCCAGATTTGCACTTACGGAGCTGAATCCTGTTGTTGCAGGAAGCGGTATGCCTACCAGCTGGTTGGAAGACCTGTTTCTGTATCCTGCGGCAGTAAAAAATAATCTGTCATGGAAAAATCCGGTTTCAAGCGCTATTTCTAATTTTCTATTTATTTCCCAGCTGAAATTTGGATTGAATAGCCTTGTCGGATCCATGCCCACAATACCATTGTATGAGCTTCCAGAGGTTGTGTAGGTGTCCAGAAACTGATAGTCTCCGATCTGGTCGCTTCCTGTGGTTCCGTAGCTTGCACGCAGTTTGCCAAAACTCAGAAAAGAATCTTCTTTTATAAAAGTTTCCTTGGAAAACAGCCACGCCGCGCCTGCAGCTCCAAAAGTGGCGAACTGCCTTCCAGGACCGAACCTGCTCGAACCGTCTCTTCTTGCAGTCAGATTCAGGATGTATTTCTCTTTGAAATTGTAATTAATCCTTCCAAAGAATGCCTGATATTTATACAGAATTTCATCGTTTGCAAGTATGGATTTGGTAACGGCTGCAGAGAGATCAGTAATCTGGCTGTTGCTTGCAAAGCCTCTTCCAGACTGGTAGAGTCTGGCTGTGGACTGCTGCTGTGCAGTCCCGCCAATCAGAACATCGATAGAGCTGTCCTTGAAATCATGGAACCAGCGAATTTGAGGCTCCATTATCCAAGACTGTCTTGATGTAAGATTGGTATAGATGGATGATCTGCTGCTTCCTATGTTTAGTGCCGGGTTGTTCATAGTGGAAGGCAGCAGACGCTGCTCGGAATTTTTCAGGTCCGTGAAACCCAGATTGGCTTTTATTTCCAAATGCGGTGTAACGCTGTAGCTAAGCACTGCGTTAGCCACCAGATCATTTATCTTGCCAGTGTTGGTACCCCGCAGCTGTGCAAGCGGGTTTCTGAATGTGTTGTTTTCAAAATTCAGATTTCCCCCAAGGTCATACAATGATGGGGCATTTGGAGCCAGTGTTCTGGCAATGCGGGTAAGATCGGTTCCAGGCTGCACGTTATTTTGAAAGGTGTAGCCTGCGGAAAAAGTAAGTTTGAATCTTTTGTCCTCGCTGCTGTGGTTCATGTTGAAATGTACAGCTCCTTTGTCATATCCGAAATCTCCGGGCAGGACAGTTGTTTCAGTTCTGTAGGTGCCGCTTAAAAGAAATTGGGTGAGATCAGAGCCTCCCGTAATGGAAGCCTGCAGATTAGTAATCGCCGAGGTGCCTCCCAGGAGTTCTTTCTGCCAGTCCGTATACCTCTTCTGATCCCAAGTGCCGTTAATGTCATACGCAGTTGCTGGATAAGAAGTTATACCGTCATTGGCAAAAGCCTGTCTTCGCATTTCAAGATATTGGGATGTATCCATTAGAGGCACCATCGCAGTTATCCATCCAGCACCGGTGGAGGCGTTGAGCGTAAAGCTGGTTTTTCCCGATTTTCCTTTTTTGGTTGTGATCAAGACCACTCCGTTTGCTCCCCGGGATCCATAAATTGAAGTGGCATCCGCATCTTTGAGCACCTCTATGCTTTCAATGTCACTTGGATTGATACTGTTTAGTGGCCCTGTCGAGGTTGGAACTCCCGAATTGGTATTGCTGTACCCTATTGCGTCGGAAGAATAGGGGACGCCGTCGATAATATACAAAGGCTGATTCCCATCTTCACGCAGACTGTTCATCCCTCTGATTTTAATCTGAAAGCTTGTGCCTGGGGTTCCCGAATCCTGTATTATATCGACCCCCGCCATGCGTCCCTGCATTGTGGCCAGCATATTGGATACGGGCTGCTTTTCAATGTCTTTTGATGTGATTTTGGCTATGCTGCCCGTGCGTTCGCTTTCTTTGACAGAGTAGTATCCCGCATTGATTCGGATCTCCTGCAAGGTAGTGGTGTCGTACGATAAAACGATATTTATAGATGAACGTCCCTGAATGGGTATCAAGGCAGTTTTAAAGCCTATATATGATACTACCAGAGTGTCATTAGATGAAGTGGCAATCGTGTACTGACCGCTGTAGTCTGAAATGACAGCATTGTTTTTTCTACTTTTAATAGCAAGCGTTACGCCTGGCAGAGGATTAGTGCCATCCGTCACAGTGCCTTGAACCTGATGCTGTTGTGAAATAGATTTGAAATGCCGTTCAATGTTTCCGGCGTAAATAGGAGGGAAAGACAGCAGAAAGCCTGCAAAAATTAGGCAATAAAGCGCTATTCCATCCTTGTAAAATGAAAAATAATTCATAATATTGGGATTGGTTAGTTAAATGGATGTTTGATTAGCTAAGGTCCTCTATGAAGTTTGGTCGCTGAACTAGAGGGCCTTTTTTTATGCATTAAGTAAACAACTTAATAGTCATAAAGAAGATTGGTTTAATGCACGGGCAATGAGATTTTAAAGGTTTAACATTTTAATGCGAAACTTTAAAAAAGAAGTGATTTTGCTATGAATGATAAGAAAGTTCTAAATATTAAAAAGGCGCGGAACTCAGCTTATTGACTTGAGGTACTGGAAATACCGAGGAACAATAAGTGAGCCCACGCCATAGGCGTGAGCATCTTACTTATCCTCTCGTTCCTTTTAAATTTCCAGTTTTCAAGTCGAGATTCAAAGCGAATGCTTCAAATATTTTTATGTGAAGAATCGCAAATATATAAATTCAAAAACAAATGTAATAAAAAAAAACAACAACTACACATATATGTGTAGGATTAATATTTTTTTATGCTGCAAATTTAACTTGTGGAAGAAAAAGAGATAAATAAAGTACAAAAGAAGCTTGGAGCTACTATAAGGAAAATTAGAGAAGAAAAAGATCAATATTCTCAATCTAAATTAGCTGTTGAAATTGGTATGTCAGTAAATCAGATTGCCAGAATAGAAAGAGGGGAAACGAATCCAACTGTAAAAACTTTAACTTTAATTGCAATAGCCTTAAAGGTTGATATAAAAGATTTGTTTTAAATAAAAATAGATGCTTCGGCATCTTTTTTTATGTTCTGCATAATCAAAAAAGTTTAATGGGTATTCAATTATTTAATTATTGGTGATTTTTTTTAATACAATTATACAATTGATTTAAGTAAATTATACTTGAGAATTCTTAAATTGTGTTTTAAATTAATAAAGAAATTGCTTTAAAATAATTTAAAAGAATATATTTGTTAATATTAGAAAATTAATTACTTGCAATAAAATAATAGAATAAAGTTAAATGACAAAAGTACCCTTTATTGTTTCTGCCAGAGCAGGTAAATTATTAGGAAGAGAAAATTTCTCTAATCCTGAGGGAGCTATTATAGAATTAGTTAAAAATTCATATGACGCCGATGCAAAAAATTGCCTCGTTGTTTTTGATATAGTTTTCGAAACAGAAAAAGATAATGAGGGTAAGGAAAAAAAAGTGCTTAAAAATGAATTAAGCCAGATTTTTATAATTGATAATGGTGAAGGCATGACTAAGGATGTCATCGAAAACCAATGGATGAAAATCGGAACAGGAAATAAGGAAACAGATTTTATATCAAAGCAGAAAAGAATAAAGACAGGAGCAAAGGGAATCGGCAGGTTCGCACTGGATAGACTTGGTTTTAACGCTGAGATGTGGACAATATCAAAGAATAAGAAAGGTTACAACTGGAATATGGACTGGAAACAGTTTGATAATTCCGATAAATCAATTTCTGAAATTACCGCAGAATTAACAGACAGTACCGTTGATATTTCTCAATTTATTTCTAAAAACTTTAGTAATTTAAAAATCAGTGATTTAGTTAATGAGAAAAGTTTTAATACGGGGACTATTCTTAAGATATCAAACTTGAAAGATGATTGGTTTGATGATGAAATTGCTGGGGTTTTTAAAAGTTTAGAAGCCTTGATTCCGCCTAAAGAGTTAAACATTTTATTTGAGGTTACTTTTGAGCATATTCAGCAACCAACCGAATTTGGAAAAGTCGAAACCGCTTTTTTTAATGACTATGATTATAAGCTCACGGCAAAGTATAATTCGGATGATCTTTCAGTTGATTTTGAGATAATAAGAAATGAGATTGATATTGAAATGCTTAAGAAGAGATTTCCAACTCTCTTTAAAAATGCTAAAGCACCTTATGATTTAGAAACATTAGAAAAGAAAAGTTTTAAGTATTCTAAAAGTATTGATACTCTTTTAAAGTGGGATTTGAATGAAGCTAATATAAAGCTGCTGAAAGATGTAGGTTCATTTGACCTGACTTTTTATTATTTGAAATATAATAATTCTTTAAAAGAAAATTATCCGTATAAATCAATTAATCAGAGGGAAAGAAGGAGTGTTTTAGATAAATTTGGAGGTGTGAAAATCTACAGAGACTCATTTAGGGTAAGACCTTATGGAGATCCTGATAATGATTGGTTAAAACTTGGTGCAAGAGTTGCGCAAAGTCCGGCAGGAGCTGGACAGAGAGTTGGAGACTGGAGAGTCAGACCTGAACAGACAGCTGGAATTATAACGATATCAAGAAAAAATAATCCGTTATTAATTGATAAATCTGACCGTGGGGCTTTACAGGAAAATGATTCTTATGAAACATTCAAAAATATAATTATTGAAGTAATTCATGAATTTGAATTTGACAGGTCAAAAATTCTTAATATTTTTTATAAATTTTTTGCAGTAGAAAAAGAGAAGGAAAGAGAGAAAGAAATACAGAGAAGAGCTGAGTTATTGGCTGATAAAATCGTACTGGAAAGAAAGAATGCAGAAATTAAAATCTATGGAACAAGTAATAGAAAAATAGATTTATTTGCTGAACAGAAAGAAGCAGAAGAGAAAAAAGCATATGAAGAAGCTTTTAAAGATACTTTTAAAGCTATCGAAGATGAAACAAAAGAACTCTTTAATGAGGAAATTGTCCAGGTCAGGGGGCTTGCAAGTTTAGGTTTAATAATGTCTTCTTTTGCTCATGAGCTGAAGGAGGTCAGAAATAATTCTTCAGAAATTAAATTGCTGGAACGAATATATAAAAAACTTGCACCTCAGGAAGATAAGCTATTAATAGATTTCAGTGATGGAAACGATATAATTGAACTGCTTAAGGAAAATTCGGAAAAAATAAAGCATTGGATTGATTATTCTCTTACTGCTGTGAAAAAGGATAAAAGAAAGAGAGGAAAACTTAATTTTTCAACTTATTTAAAGACTTTAGATGCTATTTGGGCAAAAACTTTCAAATTAAAAGATATTAATCTGATATTGAATGACAAGACAAAAGATATTGATTATTCATTTCGCGCATTTGAGATGGATTTAGATACAATTTTTACGAACTTGATTAACAATTCAATAGATTCGTTTAATAGTTTACATCAGGTGCAGGATAGAAACATCACAATATTTTTGCAGTTAATTGATGATGATATTGAAATCATATATTCGGACAATGGTAACGGATTGTCTAAAGTCTTCAAAGAGAAGGAAGAAATATTTTTGCCGTTTACAACAAGTAAAAAAGATAAGAAAGGCAATGAAATTGGTACAGGACTCGGAATGTATTTAGTTAAAAATGTTATAGATGACAATAATGGAAACATTGATATTTTGGAACCTGAAAAAGGATTTTCAGTTAGAATTACGTTTCCTATAAGAAAAAATTAAGCTATTATGGAACAGCAACCTTACAAGATTGGTTATATAGATGAAGATCCGCAGCAGGTGAAGAGATTTACCAGAAATCTACGTCCTCATGGTTTTGAGGTTATTGGATATGAATTTTTTAAAAATATGACTCCAGAGAGTCTTATGGAGCAAGTGTATAATTCAGACATAGATCTATTATTGATAGATTATAAGCTCAAGGAATCAAATGTTGTAGGATTTAACGGAGATGTAATTGAAAATTTAATTTATAACACTAAACCGCTTTTTCCCCATATAATTTTTACCAGTGACGTAGACCAGGCAGAAGCTCATGTTGATGATTGGAAGATTATTTATGACAAAGGAGATGTTTTTGTTGAAGATGAAGAAGATACTACAAATTCTGAAAGGTTTGTAAAGATGTTGATTCGCAGTATTGAGCAGTATAGGAAATATGTAGATTCCAGAAAACATGCACTTTCATTGTTACTTCAGAAAGGCGAGGCTGACGGACTAAATGCGGCGGAAAAAAACGAAGTTTTATCACTTCAAGACGAACTAAATAATCTAGATAAAAGTAAAAAAGAAGAAATACCAAGGCAGTTAATTTCAATTGAAAAGTTAGAAAATTTGGCCAAAAATCGTAAGGAGGCGGAAGAATTCCTGCAAACATTAATTAATAAAAGCAAATGAATGTAAGAGATATACTCCCTGTACGCCGCCAGACCCCTACTAAATCCCCTACAGGAAAGAATTGGTCTGAGCATAAGCCAGATCTTAAGGAAGATTTTAACAGTCACTGCGGTTATTGCGGTTCTTATGACGGTTATAGGCATACCTATTTTGAAGTAGACCATTTCATTCCTAAAAGTTTATTTGAAATAAAAGGTATTATTACATATTGCCAGTATGATAATCTGGTATATGCCTGCAAATTTTGTAATAATAAAAAATTAGCTAAGTGGCCATCTAAAGATGAAACAATTCCTGTTGTAAATGATCAGGGATTTATTGATCCTTGTGATGTTAATTTTGACAATCATCTGTATAGAACAGCTGATGGAGGAATTATGTGGAAAACCGCTCTTGGAAAATGGATGGTTGAAACGGCATTTAAGTTTGATGAAAGAAGTAGTTCTATAAAATTGTTGTGGGAATTAAATCAAAGAAGAAAATTACTAGACCTTTTCATTGTAGAACTACAGAAAAGAGATGAAAATTCAGAGGAATATAAAACAATAAAAAAAGAAGCCGAAAAAATCAGTCTTGAGTATTATATCTACGACAAAGAATTAATGGAATATTATAACAGCATATAGTCAAAATGGATAAAAAAAGATCAGGCTCGTATTATACTCCTAAAATCTTATCTGATTTCTTAATTTCACATATATTTAATAAATACGTTAACAGAAATAATTTACAAATTCTTGAGCCTAGCTGCGGTGATGGACAATTTATATCTTCACTATTTAATTGCATTAACATTCAGGAATTTAATTCAATTAGATTAACTGTCTGCGATATAGATAAAGTTGAATTAAGTAAAACTATGGAACTGATTCCAAAATCAGTTAACATTAAAAAAAAATCAGTTAATGAAGATTATTTAAATTTTTTTCTGAATACTACTGAAAAATATTCTTTTATATTTGGAAACCCTCCTTATATAAGGAAAAAAAATATGGAAGGGGGACAAATATTAAAATGTGAAGAAGTCCACAATAAAATCAAGAACTACAGTACTCTTATTAAATCTAAAGGTAAAATAAATAACATATGGACTGCTTTTGTTGAATCTGCAATAATGAGCCTTACAGATGACGGAATAATGTGTTTTGTAATTCCTGCTGAAATAATGCATGTTAACTACACTAAGGAACTCAGACGATTAATCCAGAGTGAATTTGACAGAGTTGAAATATTTGCATTTAATGAATTAATTTTTGATGGGATACAACAGGATGTTGTTGCTGTCGTGGGTGTCAAGGGAATTGAAAATTTTGCTGAACATGGATTTTCATTTTATCAGGTGGATTATCTAGATGATCTAAAAGAACCTAAATTTACGGAGTTACACAGCAATATTCACAGATTAAATCTCGATAAATGGACTAATTATATTTTAAGTGATGAAGATTTAAATTTTGTAGAAAGTTTAAAAAATCAGTTTCAGCCTATTAAAAATTTCTGTGATAAAGCACAGGTTGGAATAGTATCAGCAGCGAATGAATTTTTTATTTTGAGAAAATCAGAAGTTCTGCAAAATAAATTAAATGAAGTAAAAGAACTTGTTAAACCTATACTTTCAAAAGGGTCAGTACTGCCAAATTTATTAAATTTTACGGATGCAGATTATTTAAAGTTACTTGAAGCAAATCAAAAGGTTTCGTTCATTCAATTTCCTAATGAAAAAAAAAGTGAGTTAGATAAGATTTCTCTTGAGTATATTAATAAAGGTGAATCTAAGCTAGGAGATAACGAAGGTGAATTGCATAAAAGATATAAGATGACTTTGAGAGATAATTGGTATCATGTTCCCAGTGTTTGGAATTCTGAGGGTGTTTTTGTTAAGCGGTCACATTTATTCCCTAAAATAATAGTTAACAGTGCCAATGCGTTGGCAACAGATTCATTTTATAGATTAGAAACTAAAAAAGATTATGATATAAGACATTTGGCCTTTTCATTTTATAATTCGTTGACATTTGTACTGGCTGAACTAGAGGGTAGATTTTATGGTGGCGGAGTTTTAGAATTGACTCCAAATGAATTTAAAAATTTGTCTATTCCATATTCATCCTATATTACTGCAAAGGAGTTTAATAAATTAGATTTATTAATTAGGAAAGGAGAACAGATAAATAAAATTTTAGATTATACGGATGCTATTCTCTTTAGAAACACTGAGGTGGATATTAAAAGATTAAGAAAAATAAGACTAGAGCTAGTAAATAGAAGAATTAAGAAGCATTTATTGTCTTAGCGCTAATTAAATAAAAGCCGTAATCAGAAATAAAGAAATCAATAGACTGTAAAAAAGGCTTGTAGTTAGGATATATTATCCTTAGCTTCAAGTCTTTTTTTATAATTGTTAGTGTTAATTTTTAGACTTGAATATTTGGAGTGGCTAAAAGTACTACAAAATATATGTTTGAGAAACTATATTTGAACAAACCCAGTTAGTTTGATGAAAGAAATCACTTTGCAACAGAAAATATTCATGTATTGGACTAGAAATTATTTAGGTTGCGGTGTTTTTATGCCTTCCAATACCTTTATGTACGTTTCTGATTTTCCTATTTCTTTTTGTAGGCTGTCGTTTTTCTTTTGAAGATCTTTAATTTTGATATCTAATTTTTGTTTCTCGATTAAATTCTTGTCATTATCAAGAGAGAAGGAGAACATAAAGAATGTAATAAATATTAAAATTAGTGGTCCATAAAAGAACCAAAAGCGTTTTTTAGAATTTACTACTGCTTTGATTCCAAAAAAGGATATGTTAAAGCCGCTCTGCTTTGTTATGGAATTACTTAATCCTATTTCGGGAATAATTTTGTGCCATTTATTTTCTATAATTGCAGCTTGATTTACTGCTCCTAATAAAAATTTGTGGTACCAGTATCTGTCCATAAAAAAGAAACACATGATTATTACTCCACCTAAAAAACTAAAAACAGTTATGCCGTTAACTTCATAACCAGCTATTGTAAAGGCAATATTTTCTTTTATTATATATCCCAAAGTTGCAATAATAAAAGTAAAGGCTGTTAAAGCAAGATTTCGTATTCTAAGGCCAATATCATTAAAGTGTTGTTGCACTTTTACTATATCGCTCCAAATAGAAATGATGTTTGGGATTAGATCTTTATCTGTTTTCTTATAAAATGAGGTAAATAAAAAGTGATTAAGCAGCTCGCTGAATGATTTTTCTAAAATTACGTCAGCCTTAACTTCATCATTAAAATGTCTTTGTTGAAATTCAGCTTCCCTGATAACATCCTCTGCTGACCAATGAGTAACTTCTTTTAAAAGCTGGTATTTATCGTTACTTATTTCACTACCGTATTTTGCATAGACACTTGTGATTTTTGCGTCGTTTGCCATTCTAATATCACGGTCTATTTTATCACCAATGTAAATAGCGTTTTCTTTTGAAACTTGAAAATCTCTCAGTATTATACCAAGAATTTCACTATCCGGTTTTTTAATTGTCTTTGACAAATATCTAATTTCCGTCTTTATGGGCTCCCAATGATCATCATTGTACACTTTTTCAACACTTTGTGGTACACCAGTATCTAATGGTGTATATATACAATCAAAAATACCGTCAAGCTCTAAATGTTTGAGTCTATATTTGGTGAAAAATGCATTTGATTCTGTGAATCCTATAATAAGTACTCCTTGAGATTTCAATTGTAAAAGTGTTTTTAGAACACCATCATACATTTTTAAATTTGACTTTTTGTTGCTGTTATATTTGTGTAGAATACTTTTACCAACTAAAGGTTTTTTGATAATTTTTTCCTTTTGTTCATCACTCAATAATTCAAGTTCGCCAAAAGCAAAAGAGACTTCTGTAGTATTATATTTTTGATGTAACTTTTTAAAATCAAGTTTCAAATTTTCTTCATCAACTTCAGAAAAACCTAAAATTTCATTAAAATAAGGATGAAAAGAACTATGCCACATTGTGAGCCAATCCCAAATTGTATCATCTAAATCTGTTACAACACAATTTTTAATAGTATGTATACTCATAGTTCTTTTATTATATAACTAAATTAACATTTTTTATCTATAATCAATTAGATTAATATGATTTTTCCAGAATCACTTTCTTGTTGAAAGTATCCTTAAATCATAAGTATTATCTATGTGATCTCTCATAATTTTTCAGCATGTAAATTGTTTAAGCTAGTAAGAGGCTTCCTTGTAAGGACAAGGAATGCTAATAGATAAATTCGAATCTTATCTTGCCTTAAATTACATTTTTATGAATTTTAAAAGTGTAATTATGGAAAGAGATATTGATTACAGTAATTCAAAGTTGACACCGGAAAAAGCTTTACAGATGCTTAGATCTGAGGGATTGGATGTTACTATTGAACAGGCAGAGGAAATCTTGCATTTCTTGAGAATAATCGCTAATATCGCCGTGTTGAAATATTTAAACAAAACAGAATGAGCAGGATAGCAGACTTATATATTAGAGTGAGTACGGACGAGCAGGCAGAAAAAGGATTCTCACAGCGCAGTCAGGAGGAAATGCTGAGAAAATATTGCAGCATTAACCAGATACAGATACGCAATGTAATTTATGAAGACCATTCAGCTAAAACCTTTAATAGGCCTCAATGGAAAAAATTTCTGGCTGATGTGAAGAAACATAAAAATAAAATTAATCTGGTTCTTTTTATGAAGTGGGACAGGTTTAGCCGTAATGCGGGTGATGCTTACCAGATGATCAATGTTTTAAGAAAATTGGGTGTAGAGCCGCAGGCTATAGAGCAGCCCCTTGATCTAAGCGTTCCGGAAAACAAGATGATGCTCGCATTTTATCTGGCTGCACCCGAGGTTGAAAATGACCGCCGGGCATTAAATACTTTTCAAGGTCTTAGACGCGGAAAGAAGGAGGGCAGGCATATGGGAATGGCGCCTTATGGATATGCAAATAAGATTACTGAGGATGGAAAGAAATATATTGCCATTGTACCGGAGAAAGCGGCAAAACTTATTTGGATATTCGAGCAGGTTGCAAGAAATGTCTTTAGTACCGAGTCTATTTATCAGATGGCAAAAGATAAAGGGCTTGTGCTGTCTAAGAGCAACTTATGGGTAATTCTTAGAAATCCGCTTTACTGCGGAAAAATAGTTGTTCCTAAATACAAGGATGAAGAGGAAAAGTGGGTTGCAGGACAGCATGATGCGATTGTAAGCGAGGGATTGTTTTATCGGGTTCAGGATGTACTTGACAGTAAAGCAAGGACATACAGACCGAAAATAAAGACTATTGAGAATTTTCCCTTGCGGGGCTTTTTTCTTTGCCCACAGTGCGGTCAGAAATTGACAGGAAGCAAATGCAAGGGAAGGAGTAAATATTATTACTATTATCACTGTGATAAAGATTGTAGATGGAGAATAAACTCAGAAGTAATTAATAAAATATTTAAAGAACATTTAAATAAATTAAGACCTTTAGCTGAAGTAAAGAAATTATATACGGCAGTTCTGCTTGAAGCTTACAGAGAGCACACAGGTATGGTAGCTAATGAAAAGAAGAAATCGCTTGAACAGATTGCAGTTTATGAAAAGAAATTGTCAGTTGCCAGAAATTTGCTGGTTACAGAGAAAATCGATGCAGAAGATTACAATCTTATGAAAGCGGAGTATAATGAAGTTATAAGCAAGCTGGAAAAAGAGATCGGAAATGTAGAGGATGACAAGGCAAATATAGAGCAGTTAACGAACTCAGGACTGGAAAACCTTATAAAACTCGGCGAGACCTTTGAAAATGGGACTTTAGCTGATTCCAGGGAGATGATTGGTTTAATTTTTCCCGAAAATTTCACATTTGAAGAAAAGAAAATCCGCACCGCCCGGATCAATGAAATGGTCAACTGCATCTATTTGGTAAACAATAGATTACGGGCAAAAAAAAACGGGACAAAAGATGATATTTTTCTTTTGTCCCGAGTAGTGACCTCGACTGGATTCAAACCAGTAACCTTCTGAGCCGTAATCAGATGCGCTATTCAGTTGCGCCACGAGGCCTTTTTGTTATCAATTAGCTATTTTTTTGTAGCTTTGTTGATTGCTTATTGCGGGTGCAAAGATAGACATAAATGTGAGATAAACAAGAGAAAAATAACAGAAAATTAAAAAAAAATGAAGATTGAAAATTATATACGTGATATTCAGGGATTTCCAAAAGAAGGAATTTTGTTTAAAGATATAACTCCTTTACTAATTAACCCAGAAGCGCGAACAAATTGCTTAAAAATTTTGGTTGATTCATTAGAAAATCAAAAAATAGACAAAGTTGTTGGTGCTGAATCGCGTGGTTTTTTCTTCGGAATGTTGCTTGCGCAGGAATTAAACGCTGGATTTGTTCCAGTAAGGAAACCAAAAAAGCTTCCGTTTGATACGATTTCTGCTTCATACGAGTTGGAATATGGAACAGATAGCTTAGAAATGCATACCGATGCTATTAAAAAAGGAGATCGTGTTTTAATTCATGATGATGTTCTGGCTACTGGCGGAACCGCAAAAGCAGTTTGTGAATTGGTGGAGAAATTAGGAGGCGAAATCGTGCAATTCAATTTCCTAATGGAGCTGACTTTTTTGAACGGAAGAGAAAAAATTGCAGCATATCCTGTTTTTGCCGCATTAACGTATTAGTCTAAACAAAAACAATTTTATGTTTAATGGCATAAAGTACTAGTCCGATTCGGGTTTTTATTTCCAATTTATCAAAAAGCGATTCTCTGTAGCCGTCGATGGTTTTTGGACTTAAGCACATTTCTGATGCAATTTCTTTGTATGTCATTTCGGTGCAGGCATGTTTAATAAAAACAATTTCTTTTTCTTTTAAAGAGATTCTTTTATTATCGCTGTTGACTTTGTTGATTAGCATTCCAGAAACAAGTTCGGTGAAATAAAAACCCTTTTCGACAACACATTCAATAGCTTCTTTAAAAATCTCGGGCGAAGTATCTTTTAGCAGATAGCCTTTTGCTCCGTTTGTAATCATTTTTATGATAATTTCTTCATCATCATTTACAGACAAAGCAATTACTTTAAGATCGGGTCTGTTATCTTTGAGCCATTTCATGGTGCTTAAACCGTCCAGAACAGGCATATTGACATCGAGCAGAATAAGATCAATTTCGGTAGAATTATTTTCATCAAGATAGTCTATAAAAACTTTTCCGTTTTCAAAACGTTCTATAACTTCATAATCGCCAAAACTCTTAATCAGCAATTCAAGCGACTGCGAAAAGAGCAAATGGTCGTCTACAATTATTATTTTTCTTTTAGAGTTAGTCTTCATGGTCTTGGGTTAAAGGATATTCGATAGTTACACTGGTTCCGGTGCTGTCTGAATCAAGGATTAACGCTGCACCAATAAGTTTTGCCCTTAATTTCATGTTATTCAATCCGATTCCTGAATTTGACTTCTTAAGATCGTAACCAATTCCGAAATCTTTTAATTTTAAAATGAAATGAGAATCGGTAGTTTCGATATGAACATCAAACAAATCGCTTCTGGAGTGTTTTAAGCTGTTATGAAGGGCTTCTTGGAAAATTCTATAGATAATGAGTTCATGTTCCTTATTTATGGCTGGAACTGGCCCGATTTGATTAAAATTGAATTTAATCTTTTTAAGTTTCTTGATCCTTTCTAAATCCTGCTGAATGGCTTCGAGAAAGTTGTTTTGAAGAAGATTGTCTTTGTTTATAATTCGCGAAAGAATTCTTAATTCGTCTAAGGATTTTGCTAAAACCGCTTTTAGATCCTTAAGTTCGTTTATTTGTACATTTTTACTACTAATGCAGATGTTAAGCTGCATAATAGCCACCGAAATAATCTGGCCAATATTGTCGTGTAATTCTTTACTGATTTCAGATAATGTCTGGTCTTTTATTTCGATTCTCGTTTTAACCAATTCGGATTGGAAATACAAATCGGCTTCCATTTTTTCTACTAAAAATTTATTTTTCTTCTTTAGAAAATAAAAGAAAATAATAAGCAGAACACCAACTAAGGTAAAGAGAACTATACTCAGAGAAATGACTAATAATTGTATTTCTTTTCGCTCCATATAAATCCAATTATAAAACAACTATGCGCCAGAAAATTTAAAATAAACAAAACCAAACTAAAAATAGAATCGTCTTGTTTGATTAGAAACCAGTTAATAGCCAGCATAAAAGGTGTAAAAGGAACATGAAAAACGAGTATACCGAGAATATACCAGAAAAATACCGATTTTTTAAAATTCAATATTTTTTCCGAATTAAAAATCTCAATTAGATAAAGGCAGGATAATATTAATACTAACAATACACCAATTGCAAAACTATAGGTAAAGGAACGGTTTATGTCTTCTTTGAAATATAAAATGTTCAAGAAAAAAGACATAATAAACAAAATTAAAAATAGAACAGCCGAATTTCTGTGGTCTTTTTTTGTAAGAAGGGCTCTTAGTAACAGGATATAGGCAGAGAGACTGGCAAACATGTAGAAATTGTAAACGTAAAAATTGAGCAAACCCGTCCATGAGGTAAAGTAATAGCCCACAATTTCAATTACAATAGAAAACCAGATCAAAATTACTAAAAATTTAGCTTTATTACCAGGAAGTTTTGGCAACGCAAATAAACCAATCGTTCCTGACAATAAAGCCATATAGATGATATAAGATCTTAAAAATTCGAACATAATTTTTTTAGTATAATAAGCTTGGAGGTCTTCCGATGTTTCCGTAATTCATTGGTTCAAGGCTCTGGATATCAGAAGACATTTCTTGCATTAAAGCAAAACTTTGCATTTGTGTGCTTTTGTTTTGTGTTTTTTTGCCTGTAGGTACCAAAAATAAGGTGGTCAATCCTGCTTTTTCTCCATGTGCCTCGTCGTCTGGATATACCCCAAAATAAAAACGGATGCCGTCTACATCATAACCGTCTTTCGCTCCATTAGTTTTGATATAATGAATATAATTTTCCAATTCTTCTAGAGAATACCAGATAGCATTCGCATCTTCTTTTTCTGCTTTTTTTGCTGTTAGCGAAGCTTTTTTATTGTTGTAATTCACATTTAATTGTCTAGCAAATTCTTTTGTGATCAACTGACTTGGTTTTGCGGGTTGATTTTTCATAGTTTATTATTGATTAATTGGTTAAATGTTTAGTTAACAGCTTTTTGAGTTGTTATGCAAGACAAAATTATTTGAAACGAAAAATTCCGGCAAGGGGAAATATACCCTTTTTTGGTTAGGTAAAAATATTTAAAAAATTGGGTTAAAGTGCTGTTACATAATAATTTGTAAAAATAGAATTTTACATCGTCAGTTTTAAGGTAAAAAACAGGCAATCATAAATGTAACCTATTAAATAATCAATTAAATTTTTAAATTATGTCACAACCAACACCTCTAGGTTATCCTCATGCAGGAGCCGGAACAGTAGAAATTCTTTTAGAAAAAGAAGACGGAGCAGATTATGCAGTGCTTTTTTCGCCAGATCCTAATAATATGTTATTACGAGATGCCGGTCTGCCAATGCAGTTTTACTATTATCCAAAAGCACCACGTCTAGCTAAACACCCAGATGGAAGATTTAAATTTGCGATGCAGGTTTTTAAATCAGAAGGAGATTCTTCAACCGTAATTGGCGCAGAAGGATTAGAAGAAGAAGCAGGGGCATATACTACTTTAACTAGTACAATAGATTTGCCTGAAGCATTATTGAAAAAAGCAATCGATAAATTAAAAACAAAATTACATACCAGTTACAATAATCAGAGACAATCAAAACTGTTTGGATTGTTTTCTTTCCTAAAAGGTGTCGATCGCGATTTTAATGAAACCAATGTTAGACCTATTCAGTTAACAGAGAATACGATAACAATGCACGTAGTGGGCGAAAAATCCCCAAACAATCCTTTTGGTGGAGCAAATCCTTGGACATTTAATATTCAGGGCGAAGGAGCAGGAACTACATTTGGATTAGGAGATAACGCGCTTTCTGTGCTTATGGGGCGTAACAGCGCATCATTGGTGAAAAATGCATTAGAATCTGGTTCTAATAATCTGGTAGTCGAAAACAAAATTAAATACAAAGGCTACATGCCCACAACAACTATCAGAACAGAAGTTAAGGCGCAAAAAGTGCATAGTTATTTTTCGGCAAAAGCAAATGTAAGTGTAGGATTTGTTAATGTGGACTGGGAAAGTGAATATGAGAAAATTGTAACCGAAGGCGGTATCGTAAGCGAAATTATTACTGATAATCAGTTCTCTAATGAAGAAAGAAAAAAAGTAGAAGAAGCGCTTTTTACCAAACAAAGAGATTTTGCTTTTCAATTGTTGCAGAAACAAATTTTTGATGTAGCAGATAAACAATTTACACCTGCATCAGCTCCAGAAAAGTCAGGCGGACTTTTCAGGATACTTTTTGGCGGTGCAAGCGTGGGAGTAAGTTTAAAACACGGTAGCCAAGTTAGAAAAGTTGACTTTGCAGACGAAATCAAATTTTCTGCGGTCGAGGTTTTAGATTCAAAAATCAGTGGAAACCTAACACCTTTAACTTTAAAATCTGGCGCCGAAGCAAAAGCAGATTTGAAAAACTACATTACCGAAATTCAATTGGATGAAGATTTCTCAAAAGTGCAGGTAATTGCATCTTTAAATGGAGGTTTAGTTAAATTGGATAAAGACAGTGATATTGTGAATGATAATCCGGTGAGTCAAGTTTCTATTGAAGTGGGATATCCAGATTCTAAAGGTAAAATAATCTGGAAAAGTTCAGGCAGAATGATTGCGCCAGAAGGAACTCCGTATGTGAAAAATGTCAGCAGATCTGGTAAAGAAATCGATGCAATTTTCCCTGCAACGTGGAATGATAAATCTAAAGAAAAAAATGCTTTTGTATTTGATTTTGTAAAAAACAACGGTTCTTCTAAGGTTAAAGTAAGACAAGAAGTAATGTACGAAAAAGACAAGAGAATCAAATTAAAAGATACAACTAGAGAATATGAATTTGAAGGAACTAAAATATTCGTTCCGCTTCCGATTCAGAACATGATCAATTATACGCTTTCTACAGAAGCGCTTTATGATTGCGATACTCTCGAAGTAACTTTAAAAGCAGATAAAATGTCTTCTAAGAAGTACAAATTTACAGTTGATAATTTTGAAGATGCCATTCCTTACAGAGCTTGGTATGAGGCCGATTATACGGTGAAACCGACAGAGTATAAAGTAAAATATACTTGCAACGGTAAAATTGGCAAGAAATCTAAAAAAGTTTCTGTTTCAACAGATTACATCAAACTTGATTATCAGGAAGGCGATGTTTTGTTTGAAATTCCAACAGGAACAGACGCTCAAAATGCCGATATCGAGAAAATCAGAGCTCCATTTATGGAATAATTTTTTTGAGACATTTTGCAAAAGGGACGTAATGTCCCTTTTGTTTCTTAACTCATCACTTAAACCTAAACGTCATGCCAGATTTAAATACATTTAAGCTCAGCGGAACCAAATTGGTTCCTGTAAACCGATTCAATCTCGAGCCTGCCAAACCCAGTACTGCATTTGCAACTGCGACACTTTTAAATAATGCTGAATTCAAAGTAATCGAGCATCCGATTATTCATTCTATAGATATTCAGCCGATTTTAGTTTTGCCAATTATTGAAAATTATTTTCCTCTAATAGAAGGAGATAAGGCTATTTCAGAGAATGATTCCTTTAAGGATTATTTTAAAAATGAAATTACCTTATTTTTTCCTCAAGTAGAAGTAGAGCCTAACAATGGAACGCTGTTTTATTATGAAGAAGTGCCTGGCAAATCTGCAGATGAAGGCGGATTTATGGGGAGAGTTACTTTAAAATACAGTATTAAAAATAGATCATTGCAAGCCAATGAGAAAAGTATTGATTTAAATTTTAGACAGGCCGTTTTGAATTTAAAAGTAAAAAATGATATTGTTAGAGTTAACGGGACTGTAAATACTGCCACTCAGGAAATTCAGTTTGATTTAATTGATGAAGCTGTAAAAATTGCCTTTTCGAATTTAGTTTCAAAAATAAGCGATTTAATGTGCGATGTTGATTTGTTTTTTGACTTTAAAGGATATTCTAAGGTAAAACGTAATTTTTTGTTTGCGAAAGATATAGCGGTTTTAAGAAACCCAATTATCACTAAGACTGACGTAACAGCCAAAACAACTTTACAGCCAAAAGCAACGCTTATATCAAGTCCGTTAATGGTAAAAACTACGAGAACGGGAACGATAGCGCCAAAAATGGTAATTTCTGGAATTAGAAGAGATAATGATATACAGGCCGAGGTTCAAGAAGAATATGTAAAAAGCACTTTTCTGCTTAAAATCAATAAAACGGTAAATTATCCACGTGTACCCAATGCTCAGACAAGTTTATACTGGAATAACGAAGGCCCGTTTTTTAATAATCCTTTTAATTTAAATGAAGATTTTTCGGAGTTTAAACAGATATTCGTCTCAGGATATAACTTTAGCCAATTGTCGATTTACAAATCAATGGTACAGCCTAATACATTTTTATTGATTTCTAAAATTTACAGCCTCTCTAAAGATTTAGATAATATGAGGCCTTGTGTGACGACTATTTTTCATGCATACGAAGAAGGCACTGATACATCCGAAGAAATTTCGAAGATCTCTTTTCAATTTGCTGTTCGTCCGAATCTTTCCAATTATGATCTTGCGAAGCTGAAAATTGCCTTATTGCAAAACAATTTTATTGATGGTGATGCAGCCGATTATTTTGATAAGGTTCAGTTTCTATTTCCTAACGATGTTGGAGCTGAATTTGAGGTAAATGGAAACTATTTTCTTCAACAAGCATCGATTACGGCAGATGGGAAACATTACATTTTTGATCTTTCAACCGAAAATTTATCGGAAGCCAGTATTCTAATCAATGCGTTAAACAATACAATTTCACAATATGCTAATATCAACTTTAAATACAAAGAAATAAAAGATACGAGCGTAATCGAACTAAATCTTGAAGAAACTATTGGAGAGATTGTCGAAAGTTTGATTGATAATCCGATGAAGAAAATTCAAATCAATAATCAGTCTATTTCAAACTGCAAGCTCAATTCTATTTTACTGCTTTACAATCAAAATGCAACGTATCTGAACAGTGTTTTTTTTAAAAATTATCCGCAGCTAGTAAGTAACGATACTAAATTTCTTGATTTTACGGCATTGAACCCAAGTTCTTCGGGCGAATTAAAAAATGTATTTTTTGATTTTGAAAATATCGAAAATATCAGTTCTGAGTTTAGCCAGATCGTTTCGCAATCAACTTCTTATAATAGGTACGTTCAAGTTCAGATTAAAAGCCAGACAGCTGCAACGACAAGGATTACGGTTGAATTAACAGTTCAGGAAACGGGAAGTAAATTTGCAATCGAACGCTTAAAATCTGAATTCTCGACACCTATATTGTTCAATTTTATTATGAAAAACACATTGAACAATACGACACTGATTTCATATAAAGTTAATTATTTTGACAAAAATGATAATCTCACAGGTTCTAAAAACGATGTTTTTGATTTTTCCAAAACATCAATTCTCACCATAAATAAAAAATAATGAGAACCATAAAAGCAGGCACAAAATCTCCCGAAGTTTATTACTTAAACGAGCTTTTGTCCAAATTAAATTACAGTGTAATTGTTTCCGATTATTTCGGGACAGAAACAGATAAAGCGATCAAGGATTTTCAGTTAAAAAACAGTCTTGTGGTTGATGGAGTAGTGGGACTAAAAACATGGTCGGCACTTTTAGAGAAAAACAGCAATGGCTTTTCGGCAAACAGTAAATTATTGTCAGAACAGGATTTAATTGATTTTTCAAATCAGTTTAATTTAGAACTCGCAGTTGTAAAAGCAGTAAACGAAGTCGAAAGTAACGGCAAAGGTTTTTTGATCGATGGTCGTCCGAAGATTTTATTTGAAGGGCATATTTTCTGGCGAGAACTTGAAAAAAGAGGTATTAATCCAAGAATTTATATCAATGCAAACACACAGGATATTTTATTTGAAAATTATACTAAAAAGTACTACGTTGGCGGAACAGCCGAATATGTACGTTTAGAAAAGGCAAAAAATCTTGGTACAGATAAAAAATTCACAGATGCAGCAAATAGTTCGGCTTCTTGGGGACTTTTTCAGATTATGGGTTTTAATGCAGTTTCTATCGGTTACAGTAGTGTTGATGAATATGTAGAAAAAATGAATAAGAATGAAGGTGAGCATTTAAAAGCTTTCGGTCTATTTCTCGAAAAAAATAGTTTGATTGGATTGCTGCGAAACAAAAACTGGGCCTCATTTGCTTTAAAATACAACGGACCAGCTTACAAAACCAATAAATACGATGAAAAGTTGATGAGAGCGTATCAGAAATATTCTAAATGAGTTTGTTTCAAGTTTCAGGTTTCAGGTTTCAAGTTGATAAACTTTGGGTGTAGATTTACCGCAAAGAACGCAAAGGTTTACACAAAGAACACAAAGAACACAAAGTTTAGCGAACCTTGCGTAAACCTTTGCGTTCTTTGCGGTTAAAAACCTGAAACCTGAAACCTGAAACCTGAAACCTGAAACTTGAAACAAAAAAACAAACCCGACAAGATCTTAGACCTGTCGGGTTTTTTATTTTAGAACTAGAAAGAATCTATCTCAAACTAGCGCCAAGCTCAGTTTCAAAAGTCTGTTGTAATTTAGACATGATTTTGTCAATCTGAGTATCGGTTAAAGTTTTAGTATTGTCTTGAATAGTAAAACTCAATGCGTACGATTTTTTTCCTTCTGGTAATTTATCACCCTGGTAAACATCAAATAAGTTAACGTCTTTTAAAAGCGTTTTCTCTGTTTGTTTTGCCAAGTTGAAGATACTTTCGTAAGTCGTGCTTTGATCAATTAATAAAGCCAAATCTCTACGTACTTCTGGATATTTAGGAATTTCAGTGTATTTAATTTTTCCAGTAATGATTTTTAAAACTAAATCCCAGTTAAAATCAGCATAATATACGTCTTGTTTAATACCGAAATGCTTTAAAATTGGCTTTTTAATAACGCCCATTTCAACCAAAATATCATTGTTGTATGTAATTGCCGTTCCTTCAGAATAAATATCAGATTGAACTGGTGCATTCGAAATTTTTTCAATTCCCAAACGAGATAAAATCGCTTTTACATATCCTTTCAACAAGAAGAAGTCTGTTGTTTTTTGCGGACTTGTCCAGCTTTCTTTGTTTCTATTTCCAGAAACTAGTAAAGAAAGGTGTTTATGCTCTTCGTATCCGTTTAAATACTTGTGGTATGTTTTTCCGAATTCAAATAATTTTAAATCCGAATTTTTTCTATTGATGTTATAAGAAACAGCTTCTAATCCAGAAAACAATAAAGACTGACGAAGTGTCGCTAAATCACTACTCAACGGATTAAGCATCGATACATTATGTTCTTCCTTTAATGAAGTCGATAATTTTGCATACGCTGCAGTTGTCAATGAGTTAGCCATCATTTCGTGAAAACCTTGTGAATTCAACTGAGAAGCAATTACGTTTTGTACTTTGTAATCTTCTGTTCTTGGTGAATTTGATACAGTAGCATTAAATTTCTTAGAGAAATTAATGTTGTTATAACCATAAACTCTCAAGATTTCTTCGATTACATCAATTTCACGCTGAACGTCTACACGATATGCTGGAATTGTTAAACCTAAACCAGTATCAGAAACGCTGTTTACTTTAATGTCTAGAGAAACCAAGATTTTTTTAATTGTATCTTTTGGAATTTCCTGTCCGATAATTTTAGAAACATGGCTGAAATTCAATAAAACAGAAAAATCTTCCACTTTTTTAGGATACACTTCTACAACATCAGAAGTGATTTTTCCCCCCGCAACTTCCTGAATTAAAAGCGCTGCACGTTTTAAAGCATATTCTGTAATTGTTGGATCAATTCCTCTTTCAAATCTAAAAGAAGCATCAGTACTTAATTGATGTCTTTTTGCTGTTTTACGAATGCTTACAGGGTCAAAATAAGCACTTTCTAAGAAAATAGAAGTAGTTCCTTCAGAAACGCCAGATTTTTTACCTCCAAAAACTCCAGCAATACAAAGCGGACCTTTTTCGTCACAAATCATTAAATCTTCTTTGTGAAGTGTTCTTTCAACATCATCAAGAGTCACGAATTTAGTTCCTTCAGCAGCTGTTTTTACAATAATTTTTCCGTTGATTTTGGCAGCGTCAAATGCATGTAAAGGCTGTCCTAATTCGTGAAGAACATAATTAGTAACATCAACAATATTATTTTTTGGAGTTAATCCGATAGCTTTTAAACGGTCTTGTAACCAGCTTGGAGATTCATGTACAGAAATTCCAGAAATAGTTACACCACAATATCTTGGAGCTAAATGAGTATCTTCAACATTTACATCAATTTTAAGCGTACGCATGTCAACTCTAAAATTGCTTACAGAAGGTGTAATCAATTCTATGTTTACGCCACGCTGCAACATTCCCGCTCTTAAATCACGCGCAGTTCCAAAATGGCTCATTGCATCGGCACGATTAGGTGTCAATCCAATTTCGAAAACTTCATCATTTGCAATTTGAAAAACTTCAGAAGCAGGAGTTCCAGGAACTAAATCCTCAGCCAAAACCATAATTCCGTCATGACTTGTACCTAAACCTAATTCGTCTTCAGCACAGATCATTCCGTGACTTTCCTGTCCTCGGATTTTTCCTTTTTTAATGGTAAATTCTGCACCTTCTTTATCGTATAAAACGGTTCCAATTGTTGCAACTGGAACTTTTTGTCCTGCAGCCACATTTGCAGCACCGCATACAATTTGTACAGGAGCTTCTAAACCAATATTAACGGTAGTAACTTTCAACCTATCAGCATCAGGATGTTTTTCGCATGTTAGCACGTGTCCAACAACAACGCCTGCTAAACCTCCTTTTATTGATTCGTATTTTTCGACAACTTCAACCTCTAAACCTAAATCTGTTAGTAATTCAGAAGTCTGCTCAGATGTCCAATCTGTTTTAATAAATTGTTTTAACCAGTTGTAAGATATTTTCATTGTAGTTCTTTAATTCTTTGTATGAGGTTACAAATATAAGGATTGCGCGTTGGAGTAGGAAAAAATTGAGTAGTTTTTTCTAGTTGTTTTTAATTGACCGAAAAATGCTGCTTACTAATTATTTAGCAATTTATAGATTGAAATTTTGATAAATGATTATTATAAAAGTGCAAAAAAAACGAATGTGTAATTTTTGTGCTACAAGATGAATGAATAATGCTATTCTGTTTCTTTTTATGAAACTAAATTTGGAGTAAATCAAAAAAAGAATATTATGAGCACCGCAGTAAAAAGACCTGAATTTAAGGCAAAATACGACAACTATATTGGCGGAAAATTTGTAGCGCCAGTTACAGGAGAATACTTTGATGTAGTTTCTCCTATTGATGGAAAAGTATTTACAAAAGCAGCACATTCTGGAAAAGAAGATCTGGAATTGGCTGTAGATACTGCTTATGAAGCATTTAAAACTTGGGGAAAAACTTCTGTAACCGAAAGGAGTATTTTACTAAATAAGATTGCACAAAAAATTGAAGACAATTTAGAATATATCGCTGCAGTTGAAACAGTAGACAACGGAAAACCAATTCGTGAAACACTTGCAGCTGATATTCCGTTAGCAATTGATCACTTTAGATATTTTGCTGGAGTTATTCGTGCAGAAGAAAGTTCGATAGCAGAATTGGATTCGCAGACGGTTTCTATTGCGTTAAGCGAACCTTTAGGGGTTGTGGCGCAGATTATTCCGTGGAATTTTCCAATTTTAATGGCAGTCTGGAAAATTGCTCCAGCTCTTGCCGCAGGAAATACAATTGTTTTGAAACCAGCAGAAAGTACGCCAATATCTATTATGGTTTTAATGGAATTGATTGGAGATATTCTTCCTCCAGGAGTTCTGAATATTGTAAACGGATTTGGTGCCGAATTAGGTCGTCCGTTAGTAA
Source organism: Flavobacterium movens (assembly GCF_039581425.1). Taxonomy (NCBI): domain Bacteria; kingdom Pseudomonadati; phylum Bacteroidota; class Flavobacteriia; order Flavobacteriales; family Flavobacteriaceae; genus Flavobacterium; species Flavobacterium movens. Next base: position 247,213 of record NZ_JBCPXY010000007.1, on the reverse strand, counting down.
CCAATAAAAAAGTATCGAAAGCAGCATTTACGGGTTCTACAACAACAGGACGTTTGGTAATGCAGTATGCAACAGAAAATATTATTCCGGTTACATTAGAATTGGGCGGAAAATCTCCAAATATTTTCTTCCCATCAGTAGCAGATCATGATGATGATTTCTTTGACAAAGCCGTAGAAGGTGCTGTATTATTTGCTTTAAATCAAGGTGAAATATGTACTTGTCCTTCTCGATTATTAATTCACGAAGATATTTACGACAAGTTTATCAAAAAAGTAATTGAGAGAACTGAAGCCATTATAGCTGGAAACCCGTTAGATAAATCTACTATGATTGGCGCTCAGACTTCGATTGTTCAGAAAGAAAAAATCATGTCTTATATCAAATTAGGAAAAGAAGAAGGAGCAGAATTATTGACTGGAGGTGATGAAAATAAATTGGGTGGCGATTTAGAAGGTGGTTATTACATCAAACCGACTTTATTTAAAGGTCACAACAAAATGAGAATTTTTCAAGAAGAGATTTTCGGACCTGTTTTGGCGGTTACGACTTTTAAAACTACTGAAGAGGCGATCGAAATTGCAAATGATACCATGTATGGTTTAGGCGCAGGAGTTTGGACACGTGATGCGCATGAAATTTATCAGGTTCCAAGAGCGATTCAGTCTGGTCGTGTTTGGATTAATCAATACCATTCTTATCCTGCAGGAGCTCCATTTGGAGGCTACAAACAATCTGGAATTGGTCGTGAAAATCATAAAATGATGCTAAGCCAGTATCGCCAAACCAAAAACATGCTGATTTCTTACGATAAAAAGAAATTAGGTTTCTTCTAAGAGAATATAAACTTGAGAATAGAAAGCTAAAAAGTTTTCTATTCTCTTAAAACCATAGAATTATGCTTCCAAAAACAATGAAAGCCGCGGTCGTTAGAGAATTTGGTTCTCTTCTACAAATTGAAGAAGTTGAAGTAAAACGCCCAGGTAGAAATGAAATTCTTGTAAAAGTAATTGCAAGTGGAGTGTGCCATACCGATTTACATGCTGTAGATGGGGATTGGCCAGTTAAACCTAAAATGCCTTTAATTCCAGGACATGAAGCTGTTGGTTACGTTGTTGCAGTCGGACAGGACGTAAAAAACGTAAAAGAGGGAGACGCTGTTGGTGTGCCTTGGCTTTACAGTGCCTGCGGTGGCTGTGATCATTGCATTACGGGCTGGGAAACATTATGCGAAAGTCAGCAGAATGGCGGTTACAGTGTAGATGGCGGATTTGCAGAGTATGTAATTGCAGATGCCAGATATGTTGGAATTTTGCCTTCAAATGTGAATTTTATAGAAATGGCTCCGATTTTATGTGCTGGTGTTACGGTTTATAAAGGATTAAAAGAAACTGAGGTGAAACCTGGCGAATGGGTAGCAATTTCTGGAATTGGAGGTTTAGGGCACGTTGCTGTACAATATGCAAAAGCTATGGGAATGAATGTGGCAGCTATTGATATTGGAGACGATAAATTGGAACTGGCAAAAAAATTAGGTGCCGATTTGGTAGTTAATGCTAAAAATCAAAATCCTGGAGAATTCTTAAAGAAAGAAGTTGGTGGAATGCATGGGGCATTGGTTACCGCAGTTTCTCCAATTGCTTTCAAACAAGGGCTTGAAACATTGAGAAGAAAAGGTACAATGGCATTAAACGGACTTCCTCCAGGCAATTTTGATTTGTCTATTTTCGATACCGTTTTAAATAGAATCACCATTAGAGGGTCTATTGTAGGAACTCGAAAAGATATGAAGGAAGCAATTGAATTTGCTGTTGATGGCAAAGTCAAAGCAACAGTAACAACTTCAAAATTAGAAGATGTAAACACCGTTTTTGATAAAATGAAAAAAGGTGAAATAGAAGGAAGAATTGTGCTAGATATAGCACAGTCCTAAATAGTTGGTTATGTTAAAGCAGTAAAATCTTAATTGAGTTTACTGCTTTTTTTAATTTTTATAGCGATGATTAAACGAATTGATGCCACAGAAAAAGCAGTCGAATTGATTAATATTCTAAAAGAAAAACACGGTGATTTAATGTTTTATCAGGCTGGAGGATGTTGCGAAGGTACACAACCGCAGTGTTTTGAAAAAGGAGGTTATTATCAGCGAACTGGAGATGTTTGTATTGGTAAAGTTGAAGATGTTGAATTTTGGGTAGACAAAGATTTATTTGAATACTGGAAACATGCTCATTTTACTCTTACTGTTATTGACGCATTTGGAGTAGGAGGTTTTTCTTTAGAAACTCCATTAAAAAAGACTTTTCAAATAGAATATAGAATTTTTACTCCCGAAGAAGAGAAGGATTTAGAACCGATCACAAGAATTGAATGAGTTTTTTTGTTTCAGGTTTGAAGTTTCAAGTTTCAGGTTGAAAAACTTAGAACCCTAGTAGCTTAGCACCTTAGCACCTTTAATTAATATACAGTAACTGATACTGCTTTGGTGTTATTCCTTCGTATTTTTTGAATAATCTAATAAAGTAGTTGGCATCTTCGAAACCAGCCAAATAACAAACCTCGTTGATTTGAAGGGTCGGATTCTTCAATAAGTTTTTGGCACATTTTATTTTTTCATTCAAAATATACTCAATTGGACTCATTCCGAGTTCGCGTTTAAAGAAACGGTAGAAAGAAGTTGTACTCATACAAGCTTTTTCGCTCAATACTTTTAAACTCATATTCTCTTTTAGGTTCTGTTTGATATATTCTGTAACCTCTGTAATTGGATTGTTGTTTTCAAGAAATTTTCCCTCATTAAGAGATTTTACTGTCTGCGTCTGAATAATTCTTATTAGCAGTTCTTTTAAAGTTAAATCGGCAAAAATATCTTTAGTGATCGATGTGCTCATGCATTCTTTGATGAGCTTATTAATCGTTGCAGCCATTTCTACATTATTGTAAAAGAAATAATTCTGATAGTTTAACTGCCAGTACATGTTATTTCCTTCTTTCGGATATTGTTCGTTTAAGAAGTTTAAGATTTCTATAATCTTAGATTGATCAATAGCCAATGCCAGACATTGAGTCGGATTGCTTTTGGAGGCTTCTGGAAAGTCAATTTTCATTTCTACGTTTGAAGGAACAATAACAGTTTCTCCAGGCAGATATTCAAATTCAGGATCATCAAAAAGATGCATGACTTTTTTGCCTCTTAGCATGCTGGTCACCACTAAGTCGTTAAATTTTAACGGAACCATTTTAGTCGATTCGTAGGTTTCAAACAAATTTAATTCACAATGATTCAGATTGTAAATAGTTCTGTTTTCGACAAGAGTTTTTAATGATTTTTCTTGCGATAATTGGAGCGGATTAACTAAAAATCGTTGGTTGTTCATTAAATTTACTTTTTTGGTGAAGACTTTAAATTTAATGAAAATAAGAATATAAACGGCAGATTTAACGTTTTGTTAAATCAGTTCTTCAACGTGTTTTTTGATATTTTCGGAAATCTTTCTTGTTGGAAGATCATTTTCGTCATTTCCAAACGGATCTTCAATTTCTTCGGCGATAAGCTCTAAACTTGCCAATACATAAAAGATAAAAACTACCACAGGCGCAACGAGATAGCCCAAACTAACAGAATACCCAAACGGAAGTGTCATGGTATAAAAGAAGATGAATTTTTTTATAAAAGCACTGTAAGAGTAGGGAATAGGTGTGTTTTTAATACGCTCGCAAGCTCCACAGATATCTGTAAAAGCAACTAATTCGTCATTTAAAGTAATTAACTGTTCTCCCGATATTTTTCCTGCATCATACAAATCGTTGATTTTATGATACATTATTCTTTTTAACTGATTTGGTTTGTGTTTGTGATGGTCAATTTCCAAATCAACATCTTCAAAAAGTTGTTTGCTGGTTTCTTCGTCTTTTAAATGGATATTTAGAATTTCAGCATACATCGGAATAAATTTTCTAAAAAACTTTCTGTCATTCTCGTCTTTTAAAATTGCCGAAAGTTTTATAGCTAGATTACGGCTGTTATTTACAAGTCCGCCCCAAAGTTTTCGACCTTCCCACCATCTGTCGTAAGCGGTATTGGTTCTAAAAACAAGCAAAAGCGAAATTACAAAACCAAGCATTCCGTGCATCATTGGAATGTTATGAATATAATCGTTTTTGGTTACCTTAAAATACTGAAGTTCCAGATAACATACAATAGTGGCATATATTCCAATTGCAATCATAATCGTAAACAGTTTTCGAACGGTATCCGATTTATGAAAATGAAAAATAAAGGTGAACCAGTCTTTGGTATTGTATGTAATCATTGAAGAATGTTTTGAAACAAATTTAAATTAAAAAAATATTCTGCTGTGTGTAAAAAAGAAAAATATTTAGTCCCAAGAAATATAGATAATTTGAGATTATACAAACAGAATGTTTTCTTGAACAAGGCTTTGTAATACTTCGCACTTAGTAAAAAAAAATCTGCCGAATCTGCAAAATCTGCTAGAGAAAAATAGCTCGCAAATTTTGCAGATTTGGCAGATAATATTTGACTTTTAAAAGGGAAATTAAAAATTAATATTTCCCGCTAATTCTTTTAAGGCAATTTCAGATAATTTTGCTTCGTATTGCGCATTGCTGTAACGCACCTTTGCATTGACATAATTTAACTGAGCAGTTCTAAAATCGAGCGTTGTAATAGTTCCGATTTTAAATTTGTCTAATGTGATTTCCAAATTCTGTCTGGCAATAGCTTCATTATTTTCTTCTAAACCAATCAATTCCAAATTGGTTAAATACGTTTGAAAAGCAGTGCTTAATTGCGTATTTAAAATCGTGTTTTGCTGTTCTATGGCAATTTGTGAATTTTCGATTTGTAATTTGGCTACTTTTTCATTTCGATGCTGATTAAAACCATCAAATATGTTCATAGAAGCATTAAAACCATAATTCAAACCTTTTGAAGACGTTTCGCTGGTAAAACCTAAACTAGACTGGCTTTCAGAGAAATTATATCCCGAAGTTAATCTTAAAGTAGGATAACGGTCTGCTTTTACTTGTTTGAGCTGTAATTCGGCTATACGTTTATTGATAACCTGCGCTTCTAAACCTGGATTTTGTTTTTGAGCCAAATCCATTAAATCAGCCAAAACTAATTTATTGTCTACTTTCACTTCATCTGTAACCTTGAAATCAATTTTTGGATCGCGCGCTAAATATTGGTTCAATAAAATTTTGCCATTAGCATAAGATTCCTTTTGTCTTAACAAAGCCACTTGATCTGAATTTAAATCTACTTGAGCATTTAAAACTTCCAATTTTGAAGCCTTTCCGATACTGAAACGGTTTTTAGCCAAAGTTAGACGCTGGTTCGAAATTACGATTGTAGTATCTAATGCGGCCAATTGCTGCTGTTGTAATACTAAATCATAATAAGCAGAATTTACCTGAGCAATTTTCAGTAAAATAGTTCTTTTAAGTTCTGCATCGCCCAGTTTTTGAAGCTCTTTTAGCTGGTCTAGTTTGGCAAACATTTTCATTCCGTCAAAAACAGTCCATCCTAAACTTACGCCGTAATTTAAACTATTGTTTTTAGCATTATTCAAAGTGGTTGATGTACCATCCTGACGTACTTGTGTTGAATTCGTAAGGTTATTATTATCAACAATAGAGGCAGTTGCAGTTGGCAGCATTCCTGCATTTCCAATGGTAACGTTTGTTTCGTTTATTTTGGAATTGTTTTTGGCAATTTTAATCTCAAAATTATTTTCTAAAGCTATGGTCATAGCTTGTTCAATAGTAAGAACTTCCTGTGCTTTTGTCTGAATTGCACAAAAAAGCAGGATAAGTACTGTACAATATATTTTTTTGATATTCATATTCGTTTTCTTTAACCAGAAAGTATATTTCTGATTTTTATTTAATGCTTTCTCTTTCGTATTCGTCAATATGGTCAAACTCTGGATAATGCTTTCTTGCTCTTGACCACATAAAATATATTGCAGGAATTACAAAAAGCGTTAAAGCCAAAGAAAAGATAGTTCCTCCCACAATTACAACTCCCATACCAATTCTACTAGTCGATGCCGCACCAAGTGACAATGCAATTGGAAGCGCTCCTAATGCAATGGCTAAACTCGTCATTAAAATTGGACGTAAACGTGCTTCTGAAGCTTCTAAAATAGCTTCTAATTTAGGTTTTCCTTGTTCTCGTAACTGATTGGCAAATTCTACAATCAAAATACCGTTTTTGGTTACCAGACCAATTAGCATTACCGTACCAATCTGACTAAAAATATTCCAAGTCTGATTGAATAGCCATAGTGAGAATAAAGCTCCTGCTACTGCCATTGGTACCGTTAAAATGATGATAAATGGATCGATAAAACTTTCAAATTGTGCTGCCAGAATCAAGAAGATTAACAATAAAGCCAATCCGAAAGCGAAAGAAGTATTAGAACTACTTTCTACGAAATCTCGTGATTCTCCAGCTAAATCTGTAGTGAAACTTTCATCTAAAACTTTTGCTTTAATTCGGTCCATTTCTTCAATTCCGTCGCCCATACTTTTTCCTGGCGCTAAACCAGCAGAAACTGTTGCAGACATGTATCTGTTATTGTGGTATAATTGCGGCGGATTACTTTGTTCGTAAACATTTACTACGTTATCCATCTGGATTAATTCACCTTTTTTGTTTTTCACAAACATAGAAGTCAAATCCAAAGGTTTCGATCTGTCTTTTTGGTCAAATTGCCCAATTACCTGATATTGTTTTCCATTTTTAATAAAATAGCCAAAACGCTGTCCGCTTAAAGAAAGCTGCAAAGTTTGTGCTATGTCAAGAATTGAAATTCCTAAACTTTCTGCTTTTGCACGGTCAATGGTAACGTTGATTTCTGGTTTATTAAATTTCAAGTTTACATCTGTTGTAGAAAACACATCACTTTTACCTACTTCACTCATGAAAACAGGAATTTTTTCTCTTAACTTATCAAAGTTTGGAGCCTGAATAATGTATTGAATTGGTAAACCTCCACGTCTGTTTACTGCAATTGTTGGTTGTTGGGTTACAGAAGTTTTAGCATTCGGATATTGTTTTGTCCATTTAGTTAACTCCTCAGCGATTTCCTTTTGAGATTTCTTTCTTTCGTCAACATCTTTTAAAGTTAGCCTTACCAATCCGCTATTTACAGAGTTCGAACTAAATCCTGGCGAAGTAATAACCAAACTAACTTTTTTCTCCGGTATAGAGTCATCAATTAGCCGTGAAATCTCCTGCATAAATTTATCTGTATACTCATAAGATGAACCTTCTGGAGTAGTCATACGCATGGTTACGGAGCTTCGATCGTCGTAAGGAGCTGTTTCTTTTGGAAGGATAGTGAAAAATAAGTAGATCAGTCCGAAACAAGCAATTAGGATAGGGAAGCTAATCCATTTTCTATCCATGAATTTCGTTAAAGCTTCAGCATAACTGCTGTTCATTTTTTCGAAAAATGGTTCGGTTTTAATATAGAATTTCGATTTTTTCTGTTCGCCGCCTTTCATTAAATAAGCATTTAACATTGGCGTTAAAGTCAAGGATACAAAGGCAGAAATTAATACAGCAGCTCCAATTACGACCCCAAATTCTCTAAAGAGTCGTCCAACGAAACCTTCAAGAAAAATAACAGGTAAGAATACCGCCGCCAAGGTTACCGAAATCGAAATTACGGCATAGAAAATCTCATTAGAACCCTTAATAGCAGCTTCAATAGGCGACATTCCTTCTTCGACTTTTTTGAAGATGTTTTCGGTTACTACAATTCCGTCATCCACAACAAGACCAGTTGCCAAAACGATAGCTAATAAGGTTAAAACGTTGATAGAAAATCCAAAAAGCCACATGATAAAGAAAGTAGCAATCAAAGAAACTGGAATATCAATTAAAGGTCTGAAAGCAATTGCCCAGTCTCTAAAAAACAGATAAATAATAATGATAACGAGAATAATTGAAATTCCTAAAGTCTCAGCCACCTCAAGTACTGATTTCTTTACGAAAATGGTATTATCTAAAGCAATATTAAGTTTGATATCTTTTGGAAGATCTTTCTTTAAAGCTTCGTATTTTTTATAAAACTCAGCAGAAATATCCAAATAATTTGCTCCCGGCATCGGAACGATTGCAAGACCAATTAACGGAAGTCCAGATTGGCTTAATTTTGTTTCTAAGTTTTCTGGCCCTAATTCTGCTCCTCCAATATCACTTAAACGAACAATTTTGTCACCGTCTGTACGAATGATAATATTGTTGAATTCTTCAGGTTTAGAAAGGTTTCCAACTGTTTTTACTGTTAATTCGGTATTGTTTCCTGTAAGTTTTCCAGAAGGCAATTCGACATTTTGTGAATTTAATGCTGTACGTACATCTGAAACCGTACAGCCGTAAGCTGAAAGTTTTGCAGGATCGATCCACAAACGCATTGCGTAACGTTTTTGTCCCCAGATTTGTACAGCACTAACGCCCGGAATTGTTTCTAATCTTTGCGAAATAACGTTCTCTGCATAATCACTCAATTCTAAAGAACTTCTAGTGTCACTTTGTACAGTCATCGAAATAATTGCCTCACTATCTGCATCGGCTTTAGATACAACCGGCGGAGCATCAATGTCTTGCGGTAAACTTCTAATGGCTTGTGAAACTTTGTCACGAACATCGTTTGCCGCTTCTTCTAAATCTTTATCAAGATTAAATTCTATTGTAATGTTACTGCTTCCTTGGTTACTAGAAGAAGTAATGTTTCTGATTCCGTCGATTGCATTTACCGCTTTTTCAAGTGGTTCTGTAATTTGCGATTCAATAATGTCGGAATTGGCACCCGTATAATTGGTACGAATGGATACCTGCGCAGGGTCAATAGAAGGAAATTCTCTGACTCCTAAAAAAGTATAACCAATAAAACCGAATAAAATAATTAATAAATTCAGTACTATGGTTAAAACAGGTCTTTTTATACTTGTAGTTGATAAACTCATTTGTGATTTTAGATTTTAGATTGTCGATTTTAGATTTCAGATTTATCGCTAAATCTGGACTACCATCTTTAAATCTATATTCAAGTCTTATGACTTTTGGCTTTAGAACTATTTTATTTGAACTTTAATTGGAGCTTCATCTTTTAAAGACATGACACCACTTGTAATTAAAGTGTCTCCTGGTTTTAATCCTGATAAAATTAAAATAGAAGAATCAGTTCTTGTTGTTGCATCAACCATTACTTCTTTTGCCTGTCCGTTATTAGCAACAAAAACTTTTTTACCATCTTGAATTGGAATAATAGCTTGAGAAGGAACTACAATAGCGTCTTTAATAATATTTAAAGGTAATTTGATATCTGCGAAAGTTCCAGGGAAAAGTTTTCCATCAGCATTATCAGCAAGGGCACGAACCTGAAGTGTACGTGTTGCAACAGCAACTTCTGGTTCGATAGCATAAATTTTTCCATTATAAGTTTTGTCTGAACCAGAAACCTTAAAATCGATTATTGATCCTGATTTTACTTCTGCAGCATATTTTTCGGGTATAGAAAAAGTGATTTTTAATTTGCTAGTATTGACCAGTTTTGCTACTAAAACCGTTGGTGTAATGTAAGTTCCAGGAGAAATATTACGCAAACCAATTTTTCCTGAAAAAGGAGCTCTCACAGAAGTTTTAGAAATTTGCGCTCGAATTAATTGGCTTTGAGCCTGAGCAGAAGCAAGATCAGCTTTTGCAACATCTGCTTCTTCTTGGCTAATTGCCTCTTTTTGAAGCAGTAATTTTGCTCTTCTCGCATTCTCGGCAGCCAAATCTTCTCTTGTTAAAGCTTGTCTTAATTGTGCTTTTAACTCAATATCATTTACTTTCAAAAGTACTTGTCCTTTTGTTACATTAGAGCCTTCATTAAAAAATATTCCTTCTACAACACCTGAAACCTCGCTATGAATTTCAATTTGCTCATTTGCTTCAATAGATCCTGATAATGCTAGATTATTGTCAAAAGTGGTTGTTTTTATTACGATTCCATTAACAGTTGTTGGAGATTTTTTATCATTGAATTTTTTAGAGTCGTCGTTTTTGCCCTTGTTAGAAATAATTCTGTAGGTAATAAAGCCTCCAATTGTAATAATTAAAAGGGTGTAAATGAGGTGTTTTACTTTCATAAAATTGAGGTGAATATAGATTTTTTGGTTTCTGTTTTTAGTATGGTTACAAATTTAACTTTTTGCTATGAAATCGGAAGCTGTTGGCTTTTATTTAACATTTGTATGTACAAAGGTCTGTATTTAGACTAGCGGCAGGTAAAAAGGTTTAATTAAGGATTAATTTTTTTTTAAACTTTATCAAAATGACTAACTCTAGAATTGTACAAAGGCAGGCTATTTCTGCTTTGAGAGAAATTTTACGCAATTTGTCTGATTTTTTTTGCACTTTATCGATTTTATTTGTAACATTGATATGTTAAACAAAATGAGAAAATTTTTCACGAAAGCTAACGGTTGCGTTTGATTTTTGTGTTAAAATACGTATGCAGAAGTTGTTTTTTTTGGTTTTTGATTCTATATAATGAATAATTATATTAACAAGTGTTTATTGTTTGTTGTTGAATATTATAAAAAAATAATTTATGAAGAAAAAATTACTTCTAAGCTTATGGTTTACATTTTTACTTCTTTCAATTGGTTATCTGTTTTGGCAGAACGAGTTCCAGTACAGTCTTCCAACGCCAATTCCCAAAAATTATCATGCTGTTGCAATGGGGTCAAAAATAGAACTCGGTCCTTGCTGTGCATTTGATAATAAACCCATTTTTATTCATTTTTTTAATCCCGAATGCCCTTGTTCGCGGTTCAACGTACCGCATGTTAGTGATTTAATTAAAAAGTACGGAGATAGAATCAATTTTAAGATTGTAGTCTTAAACAAAAAGAAAAATTTTACTATTGATGAGATACAGCAGAAATTTGACGCTAAAATTCCTGTTTATTTTGATGAAGGAATAGCTAAGAAATGTGGTGTTTTTTCTACTCCTCAAGCAGTTTTGCTAGATCAGTCGCATGACTTGTATTACAGAGGAAATTACAATAAAACAAGATATTGTACAGATACTAAAAGCAATTATGCTCAAATGGCTATTGATTCTCTTTTAAGTAAAAAGTACAATCCTTCTTTTAATGCTCTAGCCCTTAGAGCTTACGGATGTTCATTACCAAAATGTACTAAATAACTAATTTCCAAAAACCTAAATCTTAACCCTATGAAAGCAAAAGCTAGCTTAAACGAACAAGATTATCTGCACAGTTTTATGTCTACTATGACACAAAAATCAGATACAATTATTAATTATGTACTTGCAGTATATTTCCTTTTGGGTATCGGACTGTCTTTTAAATACGATACTTTTGAAATTGGCGTTGGCGTCGGAACATTGAATCTTTTGCTGTACTACTCGGCAAAATTTTTCTTGAAAAACTCTAAATTTTATCAGTACGTTCTATCTGTTGTTTTGGCTATTTTTATGGCTCAGTACATTTACCAGATGCATGGTATGTTCGAAATGCATTTTACGGTATTTATTGCCAGTACTATTTTGATTATTTATCAGAACTGGAAGCTTCAAATTCCGCTTACTTTACTGGTTATATTGCATCACGCGGGATTGGCTTATTTGCAAAATTATATCTACAATGATGCCAACGGACTTCAGGTTTATTTTTCGCAGGTAAATTTTGATCTCGAAACCTTAATTATTCATACCGTTTTAGCGGCTGTAGTATTTTTTATGAACGGCTATTGGGCTTATTATTTTAAAGAGCATAGCGAAAATCATATTTCAAAAATTTCAGATGAATATGAATTAGAAAACATGAAACTGGCTTCGGCAAAATACAGTTCTATGTCGGCTACAAAAGATTACAATGATTTTATTCATAGAACGACTTTAGATTTGAAACTGCCTGTAAATTCAGTTTTAAAACTAATAGATGTTTCAAAAGGACATACAGATAATGATAAACTGCTTAGTTATCTTGAAATGATGAGAGAAAGCGCGAAAAAAATTGACGATTTAGTGAATGATATTCATGTAAAATCGACAACAAACAGAAACTAGTTTTTAAAACTAGAATTAAAACCAAGTCCCAAAGAAAACAATATTAATATTTTTTAAACCAGTTGTATGTTTAAGCATGATTTACCAACTGCAGTACCTACGCTGCATAATCTTAAAAGAATAATTGAAGATTTTTTGAATGAAAGCATAACATTAGATTCGATTGAAAAAATGGGGATTCAATCTGATTTTGAAATAGAAGTAAAGGAGATTTTCAAAAATTACCGAGCGAGTTCACATGTTTACGATCTTGATTTTCAATATAAAAAGCTAATTCAGATTATGAATGATATTCGACAGCTTAATCTTGCTGTTAATAATGAAATTCCAGAATGGCTTGAATGTGAATTAGAAACAGTTTTTCGTAAAATCAGAAATATTCTTCTTGTCTTAGAAATCGAGTCAAATTAAGGTTTAAGGATTCATTTTATACTTATTGAATTGTAAATTAATTTAAATGTAAAAGTTATGGATACCAGATTACACCGTCCAACACCTTCGGATAGAGAAGTGGACTGGAATAAGAATAAAGTATTGCTAAGTAAAACTGATAAAAAAGGGACCATTTTATATGCCAATGAAGACTTTATAGATGTTTCTGGTTATGATGAATTTGAGCTTGTCGGCCAGCCTCACAATATAGTTCGCCATCCGGATATGCCTAAAGTTATTTTTAAATTTTTATGGGACAGTATTAAATCCAGTGAAAATATTCATGTTATTATAAAAAATATGGCTAAAACTGGACGTTATTACTGGGTTGTAACCGATTTTAAAATAATCGCTGATACAGATGGTGAGATTGTAGGTTTCTTTGGTACAAGAAAGTCGGTTCCGAATGAGATTATTGTCAAATTTATTGAGCCTTTGTACAAGAAACTTTTGCAGATTGAAGAAACCAGCGGTATGCATGCTTCTGAAGAATATTTGGTAGGTTTTCTAGAAGAAAGAAAGAAAACGTACATGGAATATATTGATCATCTGATTGCAACGGGTAAAGACGATAAAAACAAAATTAGCAAAGGTTTATTCGGTGGCCTTTTTGAAAAGAAGAATGATGTGAAAAAGAAATAATCAGCGATATACTTCATTGTGTCCAGCAAAATATTCAACCCCTTTAAATTTGTCCCCCAACAAAACTAAATCACCTGAATGATAAATTAGGACGCAATGGAGTTTTTTTAAGCTTCTAAGGTGCTAAGCTTCTAAGATGCTAAGATTTTAAAGCCCAAAGATTTTAAACTTAAAATCTTTGGGCTTTTTTGGTATTCGAAAAAAGAGGCTAGGGTATAAACCTTAGAACCTTAGTATCTTAGAACCTTAGCGTCTTAGTTAACTAATATAATTCCAAATATTCTTTTTCTTAGTCAGCTCTATGAAGATGTTTCTTAAAATGGCATGTTCGGGTTTTTGAAGAGCTGAATCTTCTTTTAAGATTTTCATGGCGTAATTTCTGGCGAGAGATAAAATCTCTCTATCTTTTACGATATCTGCAATTTGCAGGTTCAAAACACCGCTTTGTTGTGTTCCCATTAAGTCGCCTGGACCACGAAGTTTTAAGTCTACTTCGGCGATTTCGAAACCATCGTTGGTTTGTACCATAGTCTCCATTCTCGTTTTACTGTCAGAGCTTAATTTATGTCCTGTCATTAAGATACAATAACTTTGCTCGGCGCCACGACCTACACGTCCGCGCAGCTGATGCAATTGAGAAAGACCAAATCTTTCGGCACTTTCTATAATCATTACGCTGGCGTTTGGAACGTTTACACCAACTTCAATTACGGTTGTCGCGACCATAATATTAGTTTTTCCTTCAGAGAAACGCTTCATTTCAGAATCTTTATCGGCTGGTTTCATTTTTCCGTGAAGAATTGAAATTGAATATTGAGGTAACGGAAAATCACGAGAAATACTTTCATAACCATCCATTAGATCTTTATAATCCATTTTTTCAGATTCCTGAATCAGCGGATAAACAATGTAAATCTGTCTACCTTTTGCAATTTCATCACGAAGAAATTTCCATACTTTCAAACGATTCGTATCATAACGATGTACGGTCTGAATTGGTTTTCTGCCCGGTGGTAATTCATCAATAACCGAAATATCTAAATCACCATATAAACTCATAGCCAAAGTTCTCGGAATAGGAGTGGCGGTCATCACTAAAACGTGTGGTGGAATATCGTTTTTCTTCCACAATTTAGATCTTTGTTCCACACCAAAGCGATGCTGCTCATCAATTACAGCCAAACCTAAATTCTGAAATTGCACTTTATCTTCCAGTAAAGCATGAGTTCCAATTAGAATTTTAAGTTCGCCGCTTTCTAATTCTTCATGAATAATTTTTCTTTCAGAAGTTTTGGTAGAACCCGTTAATATTCGAATATTGATATTTAAGGTTTTAGCAAATTCAGATAATCCAAGAAAATGCTGATTGGCCAAGATTTCTGTTGGCGCCATCAAACATGCCTGAAAACCATTGTCGATAGCCAAAAGCATGCTCATAAAAGCTACGATTGTTTTTCCAGAACCTACGTCTCCTTGAAGCAGACGATTCATTTGAGCGTTGCTTCCCATATCGGTTCTGATTTCTTTAATTACTCTTTTTTGAGCATTTGTTAAATCAAAAGGCAGATGATTTTTATAAAATTCATTAAAAAGTTCGCCCACTTTATCAAATGGATGTCCTTTTATTTTATGTTTTCTAATGAGGTTTTTAGTAATTAATTGGAGCTGAATAAAGAACAATTCTTCAAATTTTAAACGGAATTGTGCTTTCGCTAAAATTTCAGCGCTTTTTGGAAAATGAATATTGAATAATGCAGCACGTTTTGGAATCAGCTTTAATTCTTCGATTAAAAATGGCGGAAAAGTTTCAGTAAACAACGCTTGCGTTTCCAAGAAAAGCTGTTCCATTAATTTATTAATGGTTCGGTTTGAAATACCTTTATTAGCTAAAGCTTCTGTCGAAGGATAAACTGGCTGCATTGCCGAGCGTAAACTTCTTTCGTGTTCGCTTAACAATTCAATTTCCGGATGCGCCATACTAAACTGGCTTCCATACAGCGAACATTTTCCAAAAATCACTAATGGTTCATTGAGTTTTAAACTTTCGCGAATCCATTTATGGCCTTGAAACCAGTTTAAGTCAATTTGCCCAGTATCATCAACAAAAGAAGCTACAAGACGTTTTTTGTTTTTAGCAAATTCAACGGTTTTAATGTTGATTATCTTGCCAATAATCTGAACTTCAGAACCCGTATTCTGCAATTCATTAATCTTATAATAACGCGTTCTGTCAATATATCGATTCGGAAAAAGATTGACTAAATCTCCATATTTATGAATGCCCAATTCCTTGCGAAGCAGCTGTCCACGGCTTGGGCCAACACCTTTTAAGTATTCAATTGGAGTTTCAAAAAGATTATTAGACATTCGAAGATTTAGATTTTATAGAAGAGCTAAGAATAAAAGAGTCCGGAACCAAGAAGAAAGACAAAGTATATTCTATTTTCTTTCTTTTTGATTCTTTATTTCTTTAAAAAGCGAAGATAGATTTTAATTAGGAATTTTGAAAATGAATTATTGTTTTCAAGTGTTTGAATATTAATTTATCATTAATTTCTTAAGTTTAGACGCAACCATTTTAAGAAAGTAAAATCTTAATAATAGTAATTAACCATCAAAAACTTTAAAAATGAAAAAAATTGGACTTTTAATTGTAATGTTTATTTCGCTTGTTTCTTGTTCTAATGATGACAATGACAATAAACCAACCGAAAGTTATCACGGAAAATGGACTCTTACATCAATGGGTAACAGTAATCCCGCAGTAAATTCGGTAGATATTTTAGAATGGGAGGAATCGTATACTTTTAATTCTAATAATACATTCTCTAAAACAAGAAAGAGAGATGGTAAAATTACAACCATTTCAGGAACTTATTCTGTAGTAAAAACTACAGATCAAATTCAGTTTGAACTAAATTATACTGCAGAGAGTGATATAGTAGCATCTTGTACTTCCAAGACAAAAGAAAACTTATATATCATTAATAGTTTCGGAAATTTGTATGGAACGTGGAGTTTGTGCGATGGCCCAAGACTAGTATATGAGAAAAAGAAATAATTTTTTGAATGCTTACTAATTCAGATAATTTGGAGACTCCGTTTATAACGGAGTTTTTTATTTAACGTCAGTATTGTTTTAATAAAAAAGATAATTACTAGATTTGTTTTTACTGTTTAAAATATAAGCCTCCGTTATGATTAAAGAAGAAAAAGTTCCTTTTGGAACAATGGTATTTTCTGGAATTACTTTTAAAGTAATTAACCGACATGAAGCGCATAATATCATTGGTGATCTTACCGATTTCAACAATCAGAAAATCTATAATGTTTTTGAAGATACATGGCGTTTTCCTGATTACGAAGAAAATCCGATATTTCTGTTAGCAGAAAATGATGTCGAAATGGATTTGTTTGAGATGGATTTCAGTACCGAAGAACATCCTAATGTTTTTATTTTAGGCTTTATTTTTAAAGGAAATCTAACGGTTTCAAAATTGATCAGTTCTTTTGATACTGATAATTCTCCGGCTTTAATTGTTTTAGGAAAAACTACGACTGTTAACATTAATCTGTTCGGAAGTGTTCATTATTTAGGTGGTGGTTTGCAATGCGACACGCTTGCTGGCGAATACAATCACGGAGAACTTTTTGTAAAAGGAGATCTTACTGCTTGGCTAATTTACACTGATGATATGCTGTTTCATTTTGAGCGTTTTACAGACGTTCAGGCAATTATAAGTGCGAGCAGACCTGATGTGCTAATTTGCAGTAATGTGCAAGATACTGACGGATCTATTATTACCGTTGAGAATTATCTGCCTTCAACTCATAAATTATCAGATATTGTAGAAGATTCTTTTGTTGAAAATTCAGATTATAATGAAGAAATATTAGGCAATAATTATCTGGAAATCTTTAAAGAAGGGCTTTCAATCTTACATTACGATAAAAAAGAAAAGTATATGTATGCCGATTTTCGTAATCAGTTTATTAATATGATTGAAGTTTTATCTGAAAATGAAGAACTGAAAGAAAATGGTAAGATTGTAAGGCATATCTCAGGAACAACTTATCTGTTTATTACTTTTGATTATGAAGGGAAAAAATACAGTCAGATTTCAGAAGAAATCTCGAATGGCTTTAATATCAGAATGCGTGCTTTATGGTGTCATGAAGATGCCGAAATTATGATTATTCTGGAATATCTCGATGAAACTGGAGATCCAAAATACCAATGGATGAATGACGAAAATGCTCCAGGAATTGAATTTTTCTGCGTAAAAAATGCTGTAATGAAAACTTTTGAAATATTGACGGCTGAAGTTGTTGAGGAGGATGACGAAGAAAATGAAACAGAATATGCTGATTATGATAATAGGTTTTCATTGGAAGAATATGCTTCTCAATTTGGCAATTACAAACTGCCAGAAGATTTAGTGAAATTGTATGAATTCGAGCAGGAATATGGCGTAGAAACGTATTCGGAATGTTTTGGACTTACCATAACTGAAGATAAAACAGGTATAAAAACATGGTCTAAAGAAGAAGAATTTTATAATAGTTTTATTGAGTTTGCAGGTGCAAACGGTTCAGGAAGTTCGTATTCATATTGGCTTATTGATGAAGATTTGAATAATTGTCCAATTGTAGTTTTTGGAGACGAAGGCGGAGTTCATATTGTGGCAGAAAACACTAAGAAATTGATTCAGCTTCTGACTCTTGACACTGAAATTTCTGTTGACTTTGATAAAGCGTATTTTTATCAAGATGAAGAATATTATGAAGAAAGTGAAAATAAGGAAGAGTTTCGTGAATGGGTCAAAGAAGAGTTTAACTTGACAGCAATTGATTCTAACGACGATGCAGACGAAATTGTAGAAGAGGCACAAAGAAAGTACAAACAAAAGTTTAACGACTTTTTAGTAAAGTTTGGTATTGAAATCAGTGAAGAAGATGAATAGTGTTTTTATCTTTGCATAAAAATTATAAAAAATGAAAACACATTTAGCGCTTTTACGCGGAATCAATGTTTCTGGGCATAATATGATGAAAATGGAAGCTTTGAAAGCAATGCTGGAAAATCTTGGTTTTCAAAACGTAAGAACGTATTTGCAATCTGGAAATGTTTTTGTAGATAGCGAAGAAGAAGCTTCAAAAGTTGGGTTTATGATCAAACAGGAAATATTCAAGGTTTTTGGTCATGAAGTTCCAGTTGTTATGATTACCAAAGAAAATTTAGAGTCGTGTTTTGTTAATAATGCATTCTTGAAAGAAAAAGATGCTGACCTGAAAAAACTATATGTTGCTTTTGTTTCAACAACTCTAAAAAAAGAAAACATAAACGATTTAAAGATAAGTCAGTTTAAGCCAGACGAAGCGAGTATTGACGAAAACAGAATTTTCATTAAATATGCTGTTGGTGCCGGAAAAACTCGTTTTGACCAAAAATATATCGAGAAAAAATTGAATGTAATAGCAACAATTCGAAACTGGAACACAGTTACGAACTTGCTTAAAATGTATGAAGAATAATGAAAAGGTATTTCGTATTAGTTTTTGTTCTAACAATGGCTTTAAATACTGCTGTTTTTGCTCAAAACGCAAAAACAGCTCCCGAAGATTTCAATACTTTTTTTAGTAAATTCAATGCTGATCCGAAGTTTCAAGTGAGCAGAGTGATTTTTCCTCTAAAATACAGAGCAAATAATGACGATCTCGAATTGGTAGATTATACGCAGACAAAAGAGAATTACAAAGTGCTTACTTTGAATAGAAAAGGAGACGAAAAATATTTAAAAAGAACTTTATCGATAAAGAAAAGCAAAGTCACTCTTGAAGAGCGTGGACTAGATAATGGAATATATATTGATTATATCTTCGAATTAAAAGATGGTAAGTGGTTCTTGAAAACTTGGGTTGATCAATCAACTTAATCTCGAATCCATTTTTGCATAGCTGGAAAAGTCATTTTTTGTTCTTTTTTGGCTTTATGAATTTAAATAAAAATTTCATTTTACTTTTTAATTAAATCACAATACCAGAATCCAAAATCGAAGGCAGTTTCATCATTAGTATCGCAGGCTGTATTGGATGAATCTTTTTTTTGTGGCTTCTCATATTTTCTATAGACAATTTCGCCAATTTCAAAATCAATAGGTTTTGAGAATATTGGACCATCAAACGTAAAGGTGTGAAATTCGCCATTTTCTCCGCAGACATCAACATTTTCAGGCAAATTATTTATAAAATCCTGATCGATTATTCTGCCAACAAAACTTTTATCCAGATACTTTTCGTTTACACAAACCACAATTGTTTTAAATCCAAGCGAAATGAATTCTTGAATTAAATCATGAGTTGGGATTTTCCAAATCGGAAAAACGCCTTTTAATCCGATTTTTGCTAATTGATTTTCACGATATTGGCGTAAATCTTCCAGAAAAATATCTCCAAAAATAGAATGTGTTATACCTTTTTGCTTTAGTTCGGTTAGCGTTTCGGTCATCACTTGTTCATATACTTCCATTGTCGGCATTTCGGGTACTTCCAGAATTTTTAATGGAATTCCGATATTTTCGGCCTGTTCTTGTAATAATTCAACCCGAATTCCGTGCATCGAAATTCGCTGATATTGTTGGTTTACGCTTGTCAGCAAACATTCAATTTGAAAATCATTATTTTGTAATGTTTTATATAAGGCAAGAGCAGAATCTTTTCCGCTGCTCCAGTTAAATAAGGCTTTTTGAGGTGTAGACACGATTTGGCTGTTTTATATGGTAAACTTACAAAATTCGTTCTATTTGTAAAGGAAACCTTTGTAACTTTGGGATTTTGCCTTTAAAATCCGTTTCAATGAAATACATTTTTTTATTATTCACCAGTTTTCTTTTTGCACAGCAAACTCAATATGTTGACTTTAAATCGGTTTCTGGACAACTATCATTAAATCCAAAAGACAAACTAGTTTCTGGAACTGTCGATTTTCAATTTGAGATTTTAAAAGATTGTGATACTATTTCGCTTGACGCTAAAAACATGGGGTTCTCGAATGTAAAAATTAATGATAATGAAATCATGTTTATCAATACTAATAAGGAGTTAAAATTGGTGTTCCCGTTTAAAAAAGGGCAGAATCATTTGAGTTTTAATTATACAGCAAAGCCAAAACAGGCATTGTATTTTGTTGATATGGATGATGACGAAATACAAATCTGGACACAAGGACAGGGGAGATATACAAGCAATTGGTTTCCAAGTTTTGATGATGTAAATGAAAAATTGATTTTCAATTTAGGAATTTCATATGATAAAGATTATCAAGTAGTTTCTAACGGAGTTTTAAAAGAAAAGTCAACAAACGGAAATCTGAATCACTGGCAGTTTGAAATGGAAAAACCAATGAGTTCGTATCTATTAATGTTGGCTATTGGGAAATTTGATAAAAAAGAATTTAAATCCAAAAGCAGAGTTCCATTAGAATATTATTATGAACCCAAAGATGCAGATCGTTTTGAGTCAACTTACCGATATTCTAAAAGAATTTTTGATTTCCTTGAAAGAGAAATTGGCGTAAAATATCCTTGGAAAATCAACAGACAAATTCCGGTAAGAGACTTTTTGTATGCTGGAATGGAAAACACCACTTCAACTCTTTTTGCAACGCGTTATGTAGTAGATTCAATAGGTTTTTGTGACCGAAATTATACCAATGTCGATGCGCATGAATTAGCGCATCATTGGTTTGGAGATCTTATTACTGCCGAAAGCAGTACGCATCATTGGCTTCAAGAAGGGTTTGCAACCTATTTTGCTTTGCTGGCAGAGAAAGATATTTATGGAGAAGATTATTTTTACTCCAAATTATACGATACAGCACAGCAGATTAAATTTGCTTCTCGTACAGACACGATTCCCGTTTTAAATGCAAAAGCGAGTTCTCTTACCTTTTACGAAAAAGGTGCTTGGGCATTATTTGTTTTGCATGAATCTATTGGAGATAAAGCCTTCAAAAAAGCAATAAAAAATTATTTAATTAAATATGCTTATCAAACGGTAAGCACACAGAATTTCTTCGACGAAATAAAAAAAGTTTCCGATTTTGATCTGGATAAGTTTCAGAAAACTTGGTTGGAATCGACAGCTTTTGATACACCGACTGCAAATGCATTATTGAGCAAAAACAAAACAATTCAAAAGCGATTGGAAATTGATAAATTGAAAAAAACGCCTTTAGCCGGAAAAACAGGTATTTTAAAAAGCACTTTAGAATCAGATGTGTATCAATCTGTGAAAGAAGCTGTTGTTGATCAATTGGAAAATGAGAAATATGAAGACAAAAAAGCTCTTTTGCTTTTGGCAATGCAGACTAATAACATCAAAGTACGTCAGAATCTGGCAGGTTCTTTGACTAAAATTCCAGAAGATTTTAGAGTAAATTATGAAACTCTTTTGGATGATAAATCGTATCAGACGCAGGAAATAGCGCTTTATTGGTTGTGGAGAAATTTTCCCGATCATAGAACAGAATATTTGGATAAATCAAAAAACTGGATCGGCTTCAATGATTATAATCTAAGAACTTTGTGGCTTTCTCTTGCTTTGTCTACACCAAATTATTCTAATGAAAAAGATGTTTTGGTAAATGAACTGATTGCATTTTCATCAACAAAATACGAAGCTACAACTAGGCAAAATGCGTTAGAAAAACTGATTGCTTTTAAAATTATTAACGATCAGGTTTTGAGTAATTTAGTTGGTGCAACTACGCATCATATGTGGCAGTTTTCAAAATTTGGTAGAGATACAATAAGACTTCTGTTAAAAAATCCTGAAATGCGTGCTTCTTTTAATAGAATTTTACCTAATTTGACACCCGATGAACAGTTCCAGTTGAATCGTTTGTTGAAAGAGTAAATTAGAGTGGAAAGTAGGAAGAAGCAAGAAGCAAGATTAACAGAAAAGGATTTTAAAAATAATCTTGGTTCTTGCTTCTTTTCTCTATACCCTCTAAAAAAAATATCCCAAAATAAAACCTACATTACAATTTATGAGAGCATTGGTTATTTCAGGAGGTGGCAGTAAAGGCGCTTTTGCTGGTGGTGTTGCCCAGTATTTAATAGAAGAGAAAAAACATGAATACGATTTGTTTATAGGAACTTCTACAGGAAGTTTATTGATTCCGCATTTAGCTCTCGGTCATATTAAAAAAATTCATTCTGTTTATACCAATGTAACGATGTCGAGCATTTTTAATATTTGTCCGTTTGTAGTGAAAAATAAGGATGGCGTTGATATTGTGACTATTAATCACTTTAATGTATTACGTCAGTTCTTTAAAGGGAAACGTACTTTTGGAGAAAGTAAAGGACTGAGAAAATATATCCAGAATAATTTTTCTCTTTCAGATTTTAATAAACTCAAAAAGCTTAAAACCGACGTTATTGTTACGGTGACCAATTTTACTAAAAACGAATCTGAATATAAATTGGTAAAAGACTGTACTTACGAAGAATTTTGCGAATGGTCTTGGATATCGAGTAATTATGTTCCTTTTATGAGTTTGGTCGAAAAAAACAACTGTGAATATGGTGATGGCGGATTTTCAAGCTTAGTTCCAATTCGTGAAGCAATTAACAGAGGTGCTACAGAAATAGATGTAATTGTGCTTGAAACAGAGGTAAATACAACAAAAACTGTAATTGGTAAAAATCCGTTTTCATTAATGATCGATTTATTTCGAATCGCTTTGGATCAAGTAGAAAAACATGATATTGCTATAGGAAAACTTATGGCAAATAATAAAAATGTAAAACTAAATTTATATTACACCCCTATAAAATTAACCGATAATGCCTTGATTTTTAATAAGGAGGTAATGAAAGAATGGTGGCAGCAAGGTTACGAGTATGCTCAGAATAAGTCTGAAGCAATGAGTGATAATAAGATATTGATTTAAGATTTTAGATTACAGATTTTAGATTACAGATTTTAGATTGCAGATTTTAGATTGGATGTTCTAAATCTAAAATCTGCAATATTATTTAGTACCAAAGTTCTGCAACTTCAGACTTTATAAAACTCAAAGCGGCGTTACTTGGCGATTGCTTTTCTAATAAATCATTTAAGATTACTTCGCGAAGTTTATCCGCATTGTCCACTTTATCGCTCATAGCAGCTTTACGAATCATTTGGATTGTTGCATTTTTAGCAGTTGCAATGATAGTCCAACACTCTTCAGACATATATATTTGCTGAGTTAAATTATGTTCGAATTCCTGCTCAATTAGGTCAATTAAGTAATTTTCGTAATCATTTTTGTTTTGCGAAATAGGAGCAATTCTAATTAACAATTTTGTCAAATTAATACGTTCTAAAAATAAAGTCATACGCTCGTATGCTTGTAGACGTACAGGAAGAGATTCTTTATGAGCTTGTTTGTTAAGTAAAAAAGCACGTTTTCTATCGTTGTTTTTAATGTGTAGCTCAAAGAAACGATAAGCTACAACTCCTGTAACTAAGGCTGGTAAAGTATAACTAGCAAGTTCTATTATTTTGTTGAAATCCATTGAAATAATTTTTAAGCAAAAATATACTTTTTGGTTAAAAATCAACTTTAAATTTGTGGTAATAAACAAAAAGGAAGCCGTATTTTTGCAGCTTGTTTTTTATTGCGACCGAAATATATTCTTAATGGATTCATACATAATACTTTTTCTTTGTTTAGCAGCTTTTGCAGCTGGTTTTATTGATGCAATTGTTGGCGGCGGCGGATTAATTCAGACGCCGATGGGATTAATTTTATTACCAAATCTTCCAGTTTCGACAGTTATTGGAACATTAAAGATTCCTGCTTTCAGCGGTACAGCTTTTGCTGCTTTTCAATATTTAAAGAAAGTTATTATTCAATGGAAGCTCTTGATTATTATGATGTGCTTGGCGGTTCCGTCAGCATTTTTAGGATCTACGATTTTGACTTTGGTCAGCAATGATTTTATGAAACCGCTTTTATTGGTGGTTTTATCTTTACTGTTCGTATATACTTACGCCAAGAAAAATTTCGGACAACATGTTGCCAAAGACCATTCTGCGACGACGCAAATAATGTATGCCGTCGTAATTAGTATAATTGTGGGATTTTACGATGGATTTATTGGCCCAGGAACAGGAAGTTTCTTTGTAGTTGCTTTCATTGCGCTTTTAGGCTTTGATTTTCTTCACGCTTCCGCGAATGCTAAAATGGTAAATTTGGCAACGAACTTTGGTTCGATTTGTCTGTTTATGATAAAAGGAAAGATTATTTGGGCAATCGCAATTCCGATGGCAATCAGCAACGGACTTGGTGGTTGGCTTGGAGCGAAATTAGCTATAAACAAAGGCAACGGGTTTATTAGAATTTTCTTTTTAATCGTTGTTGTCGGAACTTTAATCCGATTTGCTTATGATGTGTTTTTTAAGTAAGTTACTAAGGTTCTAAGATGCTAAGTTGCGGAGTTTTCTTTCTTTTGTCTAAAAAAAACTTGGAATCTCAGAAACTTAGCATCTTAGCATCTCAAAAAAAATGTTTGAATTTAGCCCCGATTGAGGCGGTATCCTCGTAGCGGAGCGGAGAGATATAGCCGAAAGCGGGAAACCATGTTTAATAAAATGCCAATTACTCGGCTTCAGAATAAAACTTAGCATCTTAGAAACTTAGCAACTTAGAACCTTTCAAAAGCATCTTAGGAACTTTCTCTATAAATTCTTATTTTTGCCTAAAAGGAGATAAATTACATGCAGAAATATATTGACCAGCTCAACGAAGCGCAGAGAGCGCCTGTTTTACAGAAAGACGGGCCAATGATTATTATTGCTGGTGCAGGTTCGGGAAAGACCCGTGTTTTAACGATTAGAATTGCTTATTTGATGCATCAGGGAATTGATGCATTTAATATTTTGTCGCTGACTTTTACTAATAAAGCGGCAAGAGAAATGAAGCACAGGATTTCGGATATTGTGGGAGCATCTGAAGCAAAAAATCTTTGGATGGGAACTTTTCACTCGATATTTGCTCGTATTCTTCGTGCAGAATCGGAGCTTTTAGGATATCCTTCTAATTTTACAATTTACGATTCTCAGGATTCGGCGCGTTTAATTTCTTCGATTATTAAAGAAATGCAGCTGGATCGTGATGTTTATAAACCAAAACAGGTTTTAGGACGTATATCTAGTTATAAGAACAGCTTGATTACGGTAAAAGCTTATTTTAACAATCCTGAATTGCAGGAGGCTGATGCAATGGCTAAAAAGCCTAGGTTGGGAGAAATCTATCAACAGTATGTGGAGCGCTGTTTCAAAGCGGGTGCAATGGATTTTGATGATTTATTGTTGAAAACCAATGAATTGTTAACTCGTTTTCCAGAGGTTTTGGCGAAATATCAAAACCGTTTCCGCTATATTCTGGTTGATGAGTACCAAGATACGAATCATTCTCAATATTTGATTGTTAGGGCTTTGTCGGATAAATTTCAGAATATTTGTGTGGTTGGAGATGATGCGCAGAGTATTTATGCTTTTCGTGGAGCGAACATCAATAATATCCTGAATTTCCAAAAAGATTATGAGGGGGTGGTAATGTACCGTTTGGAGCAGAATTACCGTTCGACACGTAATATTGTGGAAGCCGCAAATACGGTTATGGAGCATAATAAAACCAAACTGGATAAAGTGGTTTGGACAGCCAATGATTTTGGTCCGAAAATAAAAGTGCACCGCAGTTTGACTGATGCCGAAGAAGGCCGTTTTGTAGCAAGTACCATTTTTGAACAGAAAATGCAAAATCAGCTTCATAATGGCTCTTTTGCGATTTTATATAGAACCAATGCGCAGTCGCGTGCGATGGAGGATGCATTGAGAAAACGTGATATTCCGTATAGAATTTATGGTGGATTGTCATTCTATCAGCGTAAAGAAATTAAAGACGTTTTATGTTATTTGCGTTTGGTTCTGAATCCGAAAGATGAGGAAGCTTTGATTCGTGTAATTAACTATCCAGCTCGTGGAATTGGAGATACAACGGTTGAAAAGTTGACTATTGCTGCAAATCATTACAAACGTTCGATTTGGGAAGTAATGGTTAATATTGATAAAATCGATTTGAAACTGAATGCTGGTACTAAAAATAAACTGAAAGATTTTGTAACGATGATTCAGAGTTTTCAGGTTATCGATCAGAATCAGGATGCTTTTTATTTGACAGACCACGTTGCAAAAAAGACTGGTTTGGTTCAGGAATTGAAGAAAGATGCTACTCCAGAAGGAATGGCAAAAATTCAGAATATCGAAGAGCTTTTAAACGGTATTAAAGATTTTACTGAAGGACAGAGAGAAATTGACGGAGCAAGAGGTGCGCTTTCTGAATTTATGGAAGATGTGGCTCTAGCAACCGATTTGGATAAAGATACCAATGATGAAGATCGTGTGGCTTTGATGACTATTCACTTAGCAAAAGGATTGGAGTTTCCGCACGTATTTATAGTGGGAATGGAAGAGGATTTGTTTCCAAGTGCTATGAGTATGAGTACTAGAAGTGAGTTAGAAGAAGAACGTCGATTATTTTATGTGGCTTTAACTCGTGCAGAACATCAGGCTTATTTGACTTATGCTCAATCTCGTTATCGTTGGGGAAAACTAACAGATAGTGAACCATCTCGTTTTATTGAAGAAATTGACGGTCAATTTTTAGAATATTTAACGCCAGCTGAAACTAATTATCGCTATAAATCTCCAATCGATGGTGATATTTTTGGTGATGTAGATAAATCAAAATTAAGATTAGCAAAACCAGTAGGAGGAACTCCTCCAAAACATGTTACAGATAATAGTCCTAAACCAGATTTAAATATTAGAAAACTAAAACCAGTTTCTGGAAATGCGCCAAGCAATGGAAATTCGAATTTATTTGACAGTAAACTTACTGTTGGAAATGTCGTTATCCATGAGCGTTTTGGAAAAGGTGAAGTGATTAATCTTGAAGGCGTTGGAGCAGACCGAAAAGCAGAAATTAAATTTGAAGTGGGAGGAATTAAGAAATTGTTGTTAAGATTTGCTAAATTAGATGTCGTAGGATAAAAAATATTGTTTCAAGTTTCAGGTTTTACGTTATAAGAGGCAACCTGAAACTTGAAACTTGAAACAAAATAAACTAAAAAATCATGGCAGAATTTATAAAAATATACCCAGATAAACCTAGTGAAGCTGCAATTGCAAAAGTTGTAAAAGTGCTTCAGAATGGAGGTTTGGTAATTTATCCGACAGATACTGTTTATGGTTTGGGTTGTGATATTACCAATTCTAGAGCTTTAGAAAAAATTGCTAAGATCAAGGGAGTAAAATTAGAGAAAGCAAATTTCTCCTTTATCTGTCATGATTTGAGTAATTTATCAGATTATGTGCGTCAGATAGATACATCAACGTTTAAGATATTAAAAAGGGCACTACCTGGACCTTATACTTTCATTTTGCCAGGAAACAATAATTTGCCAAAAGAGTTTAAAAAGAAAACTACTGTTGGTATTCGTGTTCCTGATAATAATATTATTTTAGAGATTGTTCGTCAGTTAGGAAATCCTGTTGTTTCGACTTCGATACGCGATGAAGATGATGTAATAGAATATACTACAGATCCAGAATTAATTTTTGAAAAATGGCAGCATCTTGTTGATATGGTAATCGATGGCGGTTACGGAGATAATGTCGGATCAACAATTATAGATCTTTCTGAACATGAGCCAGTTATAGTAAGAGAGGGTAAAGGGGATATTGATATTTTGTAAAAAAATACACTAAAAGTATAAAAGTATGAAAATTATGAGTAACTTTATTATGTTAAAATTTAGTTAGTTACTTAAAGATAATGCTATTCTTAATTATATTTAATTGGTTATTAAAAAAAAAATTAAGGATACATAAAAGCAGGTCGATTGACCTGCTTTTTCTGTTTTTATAGTATGTTAAAACAAGGATTATTTAGCTTGTTTTTTCATTTCTTTTTCAATCATATCATAGAATTGATCGATTTTTGGCATAACTACGATACGAGTTCTTCTGTTACGAGCTTTGTTCTCAGGAGAATCGTTAGCAACTAATGGTACATAAGAGCTTCTACCTGCAGCAATTAATTTAGCTGGGTTAACGCCAAGATCGTTTGTTAATACACGAACGATAGAAGTAGAACGTTTAACACTTAAATCCCAGTTGTCTAAGATAATTCCGTTGCTTTTGTATGGAACGTCATCTGTGTGTCCTTCAACCATACACTCAAAATCAGGTTTGTCGTTTACAACTTTAGCAACTTTAGCTAAAACAGATTTAGCTTTGTCACTTACGTCATAGCTTCCGCTTTTGAATAGTAATTTATCAGCGATAGAGATAAATACAACTCCTTTTTCAACATTGATTTCGATGTCTGGATCGTTGATTCCAACAGCTCCTTTTAAGCTTGTAACTAATGCTAAAGTAACACTGTCTTTTTTAGTTAAAGCATCTTGAAGTCTAGAGATTTTCAAATCTTTTTCTTTTAAACTTTCAAGAGATTTTTCAAGGTTTTCAGCACCTTTAGTAGTTAAGATAGTTAAATCTTTAGAACTATTGATTAAATCTTGATTATGTTGTTTGTAGCTTTCTGCTGTAGCAGCTAATCCAGCTTTTTCTTCTAAGCACGTATTTAATTTTACAGTACATGAGTTTAACAAATCTTGAGTCTCTTTGTTTTTAGCTTCTAACTCGGCATATTTCTTTTTAGAAACACATGATGTTAGGGCCATTAATACTGATAGTGCGATAACTATTTTTCTCATAAATTTAATTTTAATTAGACTTGATTACAAATTTAGTTTTTAATATTTTGAATACTGTTAAAGATTTCTTTAAATAAGGTCAATTTCTTGATGTAATAAAGGAAAACGATGCTTTTTACCGAATAGTACTGCTGTATTTGAAAATCTTTTCGTTTTCTGAGATATTTTAAAGATAAGCAATAAAATGAAAAATGTGCCTTTAAAATAGCAATAGTGTGCTTAATTTTACCTTGTGTAAGAAAACGGATACCTGCAACACCATCCAAAGCCATACGAAAAAAAATCACCCAGAATAATCCTCTTTTCGGTAGATTCTTAACCATCATTAATAATGAATTTCTAAAATTCAAATAGGTTTTCTTTGGATTTCCTTGTTGCAATGTTGCGCCTCCAACGTGGTAAACCACAGATTGAGAATTATACTTTATAATATGTCCTTCGTTCGCGGCTCTCCAGCATAGATCAATTTCTTCCTGATGTGCAAAGAAGCTTTCGTCAAAACCTCCTAATTCATGATAAATATTCTTTCGTATAAAGAAACAAGCGCCCGAAGCCCAGAACAATTCTATGTTGTCATCATATTGTCCATTATCTTTTTCGATGGTTTCAAATATTCTTCCTCTACAGAAAGGGAATCCGTATTTGTCAATAAAACCACCTGCTGCTCCAGCATATTCAAAATATTCTTTGTTTTTAAAATCAAGAATTTTAGGCTGAATAATGGCAGTTTGTTTTTCTTTTTCGAAAGTATCAAGAATTGGTTTCAGCCAATTTTTGGTTACTTCTATATCTGAATTTACTAAAGCGTAAATTTCTGCATCAATATGTTGTAAGGCGTCATTATAGCCTTTTGCAAAACCATGATTGCCTGAATTTTTTACAATTTTTACGGTTGGAAAGCGTTCTGTAACAAATGCGACAGAATCATCCGTAGAATCATTGTCAGCAACATAAATTGCCGCTCCTTCTGAAAACTGAATAACAGATGGTAAAAACTGCTCAAGCAATTTTACTCCGTTCCAATTTAAAATGACAACTGCTATTTTATCCAAAAGTACTTAGTTATTTATTGTTTTAATGATTTTCTTTATAGTCAGGAAGGCTTCTTAAAAACTCATATTTTTCGTTTTCAAAATCTATTTGACAATAAAAATGGTTTAGTCCGTTTGTTACATTCAAAAACCGTGCCTGCATTGTCATATTATAACGAGCAATTTGATCAAAAGTTGCCTGTGAGATTTTAACTTCAGGTGCTTTACACTCTACTAATATATGTATAGAACCATCAGGGTTAAAGACAACTACATCATAACGTTTTCGTAATCCGTTGACGGTCAAAACTTTTTCTACATTAATAAGCGATTTTGGATATTTTTTTTCATGCATCAAAAAATGAACAACGTGTTGACGAACCCATTCTTCTGGCGTAAGAATTATAAATTTTTTCCTGATTTCATCAAAAATAGACACTTTATTTTCGCTATTTTTGAATCGGAAAGTATAAGCAGGGAAATTAAGTTTAAGCATAAAGCAAAAATATAAAATAGTTTTTTGTTTCAAAGTAACTTGAAACTTTAAACTTGAAACAAGTATAAATGGACGAAGTAGTAAAAATTGTTAACGATATTAAAGCCGGAGATATTAAACCGATTTATTTTTTAATGGGTGAAGAACCTTATTATATAGATAAATTGTCTGAATACATTGAACAGAATGTATTAGCTGAAGAAGAGAAAGGTTTTAATCAGACAGTTTTATATGGAAGAGATGTTTCTGTAGATGATATTGTTTCAACGGCCAAGCGCTATCCTATGATGGCTGAACGTCAGGTTGTTATTGTGAAAGAAGCGCAAGATTTATCGAGAACAATTGATAAAATTGAATCTTATGTAGATAATCCGATGCAAACAACCGTTTTGGTTTTTTGCTATAAATATAAAACACTAGATAAACGTAAAAAAGTTACCAAATTATTAGCACAAAAAGGTGTTGTTTACGAAAGTAAAAAATTATACGAAAATCAAGTTGGAGATTGGATTAAACGTGTTTTGGCCGGAAAAAAATATACTATTGATCCAAAAGCAAATGCTATGCTAGTGGAATTTTTGGGTACCGATTTAAGTAAAATTAATAACGAACTTGAAAAACTGCAGATTATTTTACCGCAAGGAACCATGATTACAGCAGATCATATTGAAGAAAATATCGGTTTTAGTAAGGATTATAACGTATTTGAACTTCGAAAAGCAATAGGTGAGCGCAATCAATTGAAGGCGTATAAGATTGCAGAAAATTTTGCCCACAATCCTAAAGAATATCCTTTGGTAATGACGACTGGTTTGGTTTTCGGCTTTTTTGTTCAGCTTTTAAAATACCACGGATTAAAAGATAAAAATCCGAAAAATGTCGCATCTGCACTTGGGGTAAATCCATATTTCTTGAAAGAGTACGATTTGGCAGTAAAAAATTATCCGATGAGAAAGGTGAGTCAGATTGTTGGGGCTTTACGAGATATTGATGTTAAGAGTAAAGGTGTGGGAGCGAATGCTTTGCCTCAGTCAGATTTGTTAAAAGAAATGCTGTATAAAATTTTTAATTAAGCCGTTAAAATTCACGATATTTGCCTTTTTTAAATCTTGCATTAAAATATTTATAAAACTATGGGAATGAATAAAAATACCATTTTAGGATGGGCTACTTTAATAATGGTGCTTATGGGGTTGTTGCTTATAGGTCTTGGAATCTTTAGGTACAGTGATGTTTCAGGCTGGGGATTTGCTGCTGTTGGAGTTGGTTTTTTTGCAAATGCTTGGGTGTTCAATGCTTTGAAAGGAAGAGTTTAGAATTTTGAAATTCAGAAAAATAAATAATTATAATAAAAAATAAAAAATGTCAGACGATAAGAAAGTAATTTTCTCAATGCAGAAATTGAGTAAAACCTATCAAGGAGCAGACAAACCAGTTCTTAAGAATATTTATTTGAGTTTCTTTTACGGAGCTAAAATTGGTATTTTGGGACTTAATGGTTCTGGAAAATCTTCACTTTTGAAAATTATTGCAGGAGTTGATAAAAATTATCAGGGAGATGTAGTATTTCAGCCAGGCTATACAGTTGGATACTTGGAGCAAGAGCCAATTCTTGATGATTCTAAAACAGTTATCGAAATTGTTCGTGAAGGAGCAGCTGAGACTATGGCAGTTTTAGAGGAGTACAATCAAATTAATGATTTATTTGGTCTTGAAGAGAACTACTCAGATCCAGATAAAATGGATAAATTGATGGATCGTCAGGCAGCTTTACAAGACAAAATTGATGCTCTTGGTGCTTGGGAAATAGATACCAAATTAGAAATTGCAATGGATGCTTTGCGTACGCCAGAAGGTGATACGCCAATTAAAAACCTTTCAGGAGGTGAGCGCCGTCGTGTAGCTTTATGTCGTTTGTTATTGCAACAGCCTGATGTATTGTTACTTGATGAGCCTACCAACCACCTTGATGCTGAATCAGTTCTTTGGTTAGAGCAACATTTAGCTCAATATGCTGGAACTGTAATTGCTGTAACACACGATAGATATTTCCTTGATAATGTTGCTGGTTGGATTCTTGAATTGGATAGAGGAGAAGGTATTCCATGGAAAGGAAATTATTCTTCTTGGTTAGATCAAAAATCAAATCGTTTAGCGCAGGAAGAAAAAGTGGCTTCTAAACGTAGAAAAACTTTAGAGCGTGAGTTGGAGTGGGTTCGTCAAGGAGCAAAAGGTCGTCAGACAAAACAAAAAGCACGTTTGCAGAACTACGACAAATTATTGAATGAAGATCAAAAACAACTAGACGAGAAATTAGAAATCTATATCCCGAATGGTCCTCGTTTAGGAACAAATGTTATTGAAGCTAAAAATGTTGCCAAAGCTTTTGGTGATAAATTATTGTATGATAATTTGAACTTTACTTTGCCACAAGCGGGAATTGTTGGGATTATTGGACCAAACGGTGCTGGTAAATCGACTATTTTCAAAATGATTATGGGTGAGCAAGCTACAGATAGTGGAGAATTTTCTGTTGGTGATACTGTGAAAATTGCTTATGTAGATCAGTCGCACTCTAATATTGATCCAAATAAATCAATCTGGGAAAACTTTGCTGATGGTCAGGAATTGATTATGATGGGAGGAAAACAAGTTAACTCAAGAGCTTACTTATCACGTTTCAACTTTGGTGGTGGTGAGCAAAACAAAAAAGTGTCAATGCTTTCTGGTGGAGAACGTAACCGTTTACACTTAGCCATGACTTTGAAAGAAGAAGGAAATGTACTTTTACTGGATGAGCCAACAAACGACCTTGACGTAAATACACTTCGTGCACTTGAAGAAGGTTTGGAAAATTTTGCTGGTTGTGCCGTAATTATTTCTCACGACAGATGGTTCTTAGATAGAATTTGTACGCACATCTTAGCGTTTGAAGGAGATTCTGAAGTTTATTTCTTTGAAGGAAGTTTCTCTGATTACGAAGAAAACAAAAAGAAACGTCTTGGCGGTGATTTAACTCCGAAACGTTTGAAATACAGAAAATTAATTAGATAATTTTTCTAATAAATTTCAAATAAAAAATCCCAAATTCCAATTATTGTGAATTTGGGATTTTTCTATTTTGTATGTTTTTGCATTAAGTTTGTCATTTCGACGAAGGAGAAATCTTCGCAAGTAACTCCGCAACAAGAATCTAATCTTTGTCGAGTTTCTCACGAAGATTTCTCCTTCGTCGAAATGACAATATTGTGTTCACTGAAGTTTTGCTTTTTGGAATTTGGAATTTTTACATTGGAATTTTCTACAAAAACTTAGATTTCAATTCCGGAGTTGGAATCATGCAACTTTCTTTTTTGCCGTACCAATTGTATCTGTTTTTTGCAACATAATCATAAATCCTGTCACTCATAAAAATGGGTACAATTCTAAAAATAGGAGTTAGCTTCCACAAACCGCCAAAATTTTTAGCAATTTCGATTACTGCCGAAGATTTGTAAAAATATGCTGTTCCAGGATCATACAAAATAATACTATCCATTTTAGAAAAACTGATTCCTAAGTGTTTGCATATTGAAATTCCTTTTTCTGATTGCAATGCGACAAATCTAAAAATGTCCTTTTTATCATGTTTTATAATAAACTGTACAGCAGAACTGCAGAGATTGCAAACTCCGTCAAAAAGAACTATTTTTTTATTTTTTGGAAGACTTTCCATTTTATAATTTGTGTTTCAAGTTTTATGTTTCAATTTTTAATTGAAATCAATAAAACAGGAATTAATACGTTTTTTACTTGTATTTAAAATGTCTATTGATTTTTTGTTTTTAATAAATTTTATAAATTAAAAACAACATCAATAAATTGGTTTAAATCTGTTTTTAAAATTTAGGAATCTTCTTTTGCGTAAACATGAAAATCGTTCCTTAAATCGCTTTATTTTAATTTTGAGGTCTTTTTGCCACTTTTTAAGGACTGGAAACCGCCACGGAGACCGAAAACTTATTTCTTAACTGCTTCTACCAATTCCAATTCATCCAAACTTACTTTCGAAGTAAAAATGCCATAATTTACTGTAGCTTTATTTTTTTCGATAGAATCGATACTTCCGACAGATCTTCCGTCAAGCATTCTTACTCTGTCTCCAACTTTTAAAATTGGTTTTGGTTTTTCTACAACTGGTTTAAGTTTTTTCTCTTTTTTCTCTTTTCGAATTTCTTCAACTTTTACTTGTACTTCAGCAATAATTTCTTTTTGTTTTTCAACTTTTGCCTTGACTTCTTTCGGAGTTGCTTTTTTTCGTTTCGAATTTTCAATTTCAACAATTTTCAAAAACTCACCAATTAGTTCTTTTTTGTTTTTGTTGTTGAAATACTTTTCGGCAATATCATCAATTTTTTGTCCAATGTAAATTATCTTTTGATTGCTATCATATAATTCCTGATAGCTTTCTAATTTCTGTTGAATTTTCGTATTGATGTTTTCCATCTTTTTACTTTCCTCACGAGCACGAGTTTCTTCTTCCTTTAAATTCAAAGAAGTTTTTTCCAACTTCGAACGCTCTTTCTGAAGTGTTGCAATGGTTTTGTCAAAACGAACTTTTCCAACTTCGATTTTCTTTTTTGCACGATTGATCAATCCAAACGGAATTCCATTTTTTTGAGCAACCTCAAAAGTAAATGAACTTCCTGCTTGTCCCAAAGCTAATTTATACATTGGTTCAAGAGATTTTTCGTCGAACATCATATTTGCATTTGTAGCATAAGGCAATTCGTTTGCCAAAATTTTCAAATTAGAATAATGTGTTGTGATAATTCCGAATGCTTCACGGTGATAAAATTCTTCTAAGAAAATTTCAGCCAATGCTCCTCCTAATTCAGGATCAGAACCTGTACCAAACTCGTCAATTAAAAACATGGTTTTTCTATTACACTTCTTTAAAAAGTAATTCATGTTTTTCAATCGATAACTATATGTACTTAGGTGATTTTCAATAGATTGATTGTCTCCAATATCGGTTAAGATTCTGTCAAACAAGAAAGTTTCACTTCTTTCGTGAACTGGAATCAAAATCCCCGATTGCAACATCAATTGTAATAATCCTACCGTTTTTAAGGAAATGGTTTTACCTCCAGCATTTGGTCCAGAAATTACAATAATTCTGTTTTCTTGTTTTAATTCGATGGTTTGCGGATGCGTAACTTCTTTTTTCTGTTTGTTGTTCAAATACAAAATTGGATGATATGCTTCTCTAAAGAATAATCTTCTTTCTTCTGTAATTGTTGGAAGAATTCCGTTAATTCGATTTGCGTATTTAGCTTTACCTGCAACAACATCAATATCACTTAAAAAGTATTGATATTCAACTAATAAAGGAAGATAGGGACGAATTACATTCGATAGATTTTTTAAAATTCTTGTAATTTCTTCTTTCTCTTCATATTCTAAATTGGCTAATTCTCTAGAATATTTCAAAGTAGCTTCAGGTTCGATATAAGCAATGCTTCCAGTTTTTGAACTTCCTAAAATTGAACCTTTTACTTTACGGCGATACATTGCTAGAACTGCCAAAACTCTACGGTTTTGTACAAAACTTTCTTTGATGTCGTCCAAATAACCTAAGCTATTGTATTGAGTTAAAGCCGTACCGAAACTTTGATTCACTTTTCCGCGAACCAGGTTCATGTTTTGTCTAATTCCAGCTAGAGCAGGAGAGGCATTGTCTTTAATTTCTCCATATTTGTCTACAATGGCATCAATTGCGGTTATGATATCTTTGGTCAATTCTACTCTTGAAGCTCTTGCATTTAAGTTTGGATAATAATCGTCAAACTTTTTAAGGAAATTCAATAAGACATTTGTAGTTGCAGAAAGATTAGCGATTTTTCTAAAACTTCCTACTTCAAGAAAACTGTCTTCGATTGCAAGAAATTTAATTTCATGCGTTATGGCGTCAAATCCGTGATTCGGAATGGCGTTATTGTTTTGAAAAGAAGATACATACTCTGATGTTTGCATCAGCGCTTGCATTAATTCTTCTTTATCTCTAAATGGTTTTATTTGTAAAGCCTTTTCTTTTCCAATATCGGTATTGCAACCATCAGAAATGGTTTCAAGCACCGTTGGAAATTGTAAATCTTGTAATGTTTTTTCTGTAATAGATACCATTATATAACGTAAGTTGTAAAGATTTCAAAGTTACAAAGTTTTAAAAACTAAATAGCACTAATAGTTGGGAGTTTGAATAAAACTTTGCTTTATTTGTAAATAAAATTTATAAAATGAAAATTAATTTAGCTCAAGACTGGCAGAGAGTTTTAAAGGACGAAACAGAAAAACCGTATTTTCAAGAATTGATGGCGGCGCTTGATGTTGAATATAAAACCCACACTTGTTATCCTCCTGCAGAATTAATTTTTTCAGCTTTTAACAATTGTGGTTTTGATGCTGTAAAGGTTGTTATTATTGGACAAGATCCTTACCATGGAGAAGGAGAAGCCAATGGATTAAGCTTTTCTGTAAATGATGATATTAAGATACCGCCTTCATTGCGAAATATTTTTAGAGAAATAAATAGTGATTTTGATTCCGTTTTTATGCCAACATCTGGTAATCTTCAAAAATGGGCTCAGCAAGGCGTTTTGCTTCTTAATGCTTCTTTGACCGTTCGCAAAGATAGTCCAAATAGTCATAAACACTTAAAATGGAATCTATTTACCGATGCTGTTATTAAAGCTATTTCTGATCAGAAGGAAAATGTTGTTTTTCTTTTGTGGGGAAGTTTTGCTCAGAAAAAAGGATCAAAAATTGACAGGTCAAAACATTATATTTTAGAATCAGGCCATCCATCGCCAATGAGTGCTAATCAAGGAAAATGGTTTGGGAATAAACATTTTAGTCAAACAAATTCATTTCTTAAATCTAAAGGAATGAGAGAAATTGAATGGTAAAACTTTAATAGTAGGTATATTTAGCTAATGATAAATTCTTTACAACCGATTCGTCCTTTTCAGAGGTATTTATTGTTATGGTAGGATTATTTAATTTGTCAAATTTTAGATTCTTTTTTTTTAAAAACTCCACTTTATTGCTACCTTCAAAAGAGGTTATTATTTTACTTAAATGACCTTGGTTGTCAAAAATGTATTGAGAGTTTTTATTTGATGAAAATCGAGGATCAATAATTTTGATGTTCCTTTCAGATATACGATTACATTTATCTAAAGTTGTGGTTTCTAATTTCAGATAAAGACCTTCAGATGAATAAGATGACTCAGTATATTTGTTGTTATCAACCCAAGTTTTGAATGTTTTGGATGTTAAATTTTTGTTTACAGTTATTCCTTGTCTATTTTTATCGTTGAAGGTATATTTTGTTTTCAGATTTTCTATTTTCTTTGATTGTGTTGGATTTAAATAGCTAATTGTCAAACTGTCAACGTTTCCGTTTCTGTTATAATATACAATTGATTCATTAAACCAACTAATGCTGTCAGATGCTTTTATATTCTCATCGATATCTTTTTCATCAAGTTTAAATGTTCTAGTCTGAACAGTTTTTACTTTTCCGCTTATATTAAATTCGTTTAAATCAGAATAGTTAATATTGCAATCAGTTTTATTTTGACCTAAGACTATTAAATGAATGAATATAACAATAGAAGTAATAAAAAATCTTTTCATTAAGTTTAATTTTAAATACTGCTATTTTTAGCGAAAAACTATTTTTTTACAATTTCCTCTAAAACGGCTTTGTTTTCGTAATTCACCACTTTTAGAATGATTTCTTGATTTTTTACTGTTTTTCCTTCAATAATATAGAGTTTTCCTTTTTTGAATGGAACATTACTTTGGTCAAAATCAACATCTCCGTAAGTTAATGTATTTTTGACGTCTGCTGTATCAACCCATTTTTCATTTAAAGTCTGAACAGCTTTTGGAGAATATTGAAAAGGTTTTGTTCTAAGATTGTTTAAAACTCTGGCATTTGGAAAATAATTGCATCGGGTGTCTTTTCCGATGAAAAATCCTGATACAATAAAACATCCCATTACGAGACCAATCAAATAATATGCAAAACGATAAGCGAACTTCATGAAATATTTTTTTGCAAAGGTACGTTAAAGTTCCTTTAGAAAACAAGTAAATTTATATCGTTATCTGGTAAATCGAACCAGTCGCCAATTGCTTTATTTGTTAAGATTCCGTGATATAGATATATTCCATTTTTAAGGCCTTTGTTGCATCGAATTGCACTTTCAATACCACCATCTTCGGCTATCTGATGTAAGTAAGGAGTTAAAATATTACTGATTGATAATGAAGCAGTTTTGGAATATCTTGAAGGAATATTTGGTACGCAATAGTGCAAAACATTGTTTTTTATGAATGTTGGTTTTTCATGAGTAGTAACTTCAGATGTTTCGAAACAACCACCTGTATCTATGCTGACATCAACAATTACAGCACCTTTTTTCATGTGTTCTACCATTGTTTCGTTCACCACAATTGGGCAACGTTCTTTACCGCGCATGGCGCCAATAGCGACATCGCAGCGTCTTAAAGCTTTTAGCAAGCCTTTTTGCTGTATGGTAGAAGTAAAAATTCTTTGATTTAAATTATTTTGCAAACGACGCAGTTTTGTAATTGAGTTATCAAAAACCTTGACGTTTGCACCTAATCCAATTGCAGTTTTTGCTGCAAATTCGCCTACAGTTCCAGCACCAAGAATTACAACTTCAGTAGGAGGGACGCCAGTAATATTTCCGAATAAAAGCCCTTTTCCAAATTCGTCTGTAATCATTAATTCAGCAGCAATAAGAATCGAAGCAGTTCCTGCAATTTCGCTCAAAGATTTTACGGCAGGATAAGATCCGTCTTCGTCTTTAATATATTCGAAAGCTAAGGCAGTGATTTTCTTTTTTGCTAAGGCTTCGAAGTATTCTTTCTTTTTGGTTTTAAGCTGAATAGCCGAAATGATAACCGTTTCGGGATTAATCATCTCAATTTCTGCTAAAGTTGGCGGTTCTACTTTTAATAGAAACGGACAGCCAAAAACTCTTTTAGTATCTTTTGTGATTTCTGCACCGGCATCGGCGTATTCTTTGTCTGTATAACTCGAACTTTCTCCAGCGCCAGATTCAATCATAACACGGTGACCTTCATAAGTTAAGGAATTGACGGCATCGGGCGTAAGACAGATACGACGTTCCTGATAACTTGTTTCTTTAGGAATTCCTATAAAAAGTTCTCTTTTAAAACGACCAACCTCAAGTTTTTCTTCTTGCGGTATTAATTGTTGTTTTGTAAATGGAGTTAACGTGATTGACATGGATTGCGCAAAAAATTAAGAGTACAAATTACGTAAAAAGTTTTAAAATTAGTGTAAAAATTCTGCTAATACTGTAGATGGGAATGTTAAGTTGTTTTATTATTCTTCATTATCATGTTCTATTTTATTTCTCATCCATATATCTCCAATGAATTTTCTTTCTGCTTCTTCTCCATAATTAAGGTCAAACAGTTTATTCAGTGTTTTATCTTTTAGTATTAATTGTTCTAAAGCAACAATGATGATATTTTCGGTAGAAATTTCATCATCCGTCAAGAACTGCCAATCTCCATCTTCGTCGTGCACAACTCTAATGATTGGTTTTTCTTTATCTAGCCATTGTCTGGTTGTGAAAGCAGTAAGGTTTTTAGGTTCATTAAATTTGAAATCGATGTTTCTGTCTAATAAAGGTTGCTTGTAAAGAAAATCATTTTCGAAATCTTTCTCCCAAGGAAATTTATCATTTCGGTCTGTCCAAACTAATTGCAAGGCGGTAAAATCTTCTTTCCCGTAGTAATTAATCGCACTGCCAAAATAGTCTTGAATATTTTCAGGATGAACTCTTAGGAATTCAGATCTGCTATCTTCAAAAATGTTTGAGTAATTTTTCTTTTCGATAATTTTTTCATTTTGTTTGACTATCTCGGCAATATCATTTATAATTTCATGCAAGAGAGAGGTTGATAATCCAAAACAAATAATTTCGGGGTGATTGTATTTTTGCCAAAGTCCAATGCTGTAAGCAAATGAAGGTAGATAATCAGTCGCTTCTATAATTATAACTTGCAGTCCATATTTTTCAATATTGATTTTAATGTTATTCATTAAATCATCAAAATCAATACAATTATGATTATGTTCTTCTGACATTATATTAATTCAGCTTTAATTCTCTTTTTCCGTCAGAAAGTAATTCAATGTTTATAGTAGAATGTTCTTCTGGAATTAAATTCGCGATCTTTTCAGACCATTCAATAAAACACCAATTTCCAGAATATAGATAATCATCAACTCCCATATCTAGTGCTTCGGTTTCTTGTTTTATTCTGTAAAAGTCAAAATGATAGACTTTTTTTCCGCTTGGAATTTGATATTCGTTTACTAAAGAAAAAGTAGGGCTGCTAGTTGCATCAGTAACTCCAAGGCTTTTGCATAGCTGTTTGATTAGGGTGGTTTTTCCAACTCCCATCTCTCCATTAAAAAGGATAATTTTATTAGGATTTGAAGCTATAATCTGCTCAGCAACTTCTTGAATTTGATCTAATGAAAAAACGATGTTCATTGTTATTTATTTTTTGCCACGAATTTCGAAAATTTTCGCGAATTATTTTTAATGCCACAGATTAAAAAGATTAAAAAGGATTTTTTAATCAGTGATAATCTTTTTAATCTATGGCAAAAAATATTTTTATTTAATTGTCTTCACCGCTGAAACTGAAAACTGAGACTGTAAACGTTTATTTCGGGTTAAATACTAGAAACGGAATAATCATTTCTTCTAAAGAAATTCCGCCGTGCTGATACGTGTTTTTGTAATAACTCACATAGTGATTGTAGTTATTTACATACGCTAAGAAAAAATCGTTTTTGGCAAAAATAAACGAACTGCTCATGTTTATAGCTGGCAAACCAATTGTTTTTGGCTCTTTTACGACATATACATCTTTCTGTTCGTATGTTAAACTACGTCCAGTTTTATAGCGTAAATTTAAACTTGTATTTTTGTCTCCCACAACCTTAGACGGATTTTTTACATTTATTGTCCCGTGGTCTGTTGTTAAAATCAATTTGAAGCCTAAAAGTTGTGCCTGCTGAATAATTTCTAATAATGGAGAATTTTTAAACCAGCTTAATGTTAGAGAACGATACGCTTTATCGTCTGAAGCCAATTCTTTTACGACTTCCATTTCAGTTTTAGCGTGAGAAAGCATATCAACAAAGTTGTAAACTACCGTTACCAAGTCGTTTCCTTTTAATGCTTTAAAGTTTTCTGCTAACTTTTTTCCGCCAGCATAATTGGTGATTTTAAAATAATCTTCCTTAATATTTAAACCTAATCTTTTTAATTGAGCAGATAGAAATTCTGCTTCATAAAGGTTTTTTCCGCCATCTTCGACGTCGTTTTTCCAATATTCGGGAAATTGTTTTTCCATTTCTAAAGGCATTAAGCCAGAGAAAATAGAATTTCTAGCATATTGTGTAGCAGTTGGAAGAATAGAGTAGTAAGGTACTTCTTTTTCTAGCTTATAATAATTTGATATTACACTTTCAAAAGATTTCCATTGGTCGTAACGAAGATTATCAATTACAACAAAAAGAATCGGTTTGTCTTTCTTTTTGATTTCTGGAACGACTAATTCTTTGAATAAAGTATTAGACTGTATAGGTTTGTCAGCCTTTGGCGCAAACCAGTCTTCGTAATTTCTTTCTATAAATTTTCCGAATTGTGAATTTGCTTCTACTTTCTGAGACTCTAGAATTTCAATCATCGCTGTGTCGTTGATGTCTTCTAGTTTCAATTCCCAAAAAAGTAATTTTTTATACAATTCAATCCAGTCTTCGTACGAATTAACCATGGCTAATTCCATCGAAATTTTTCTGAATTCTTTTTGATAATCTAAGGTTGTTTTTTCTGTAATCAATCTCGAATCATCTAGATTTTTCTTCAAACTCAACAGAATCTGATTCGGATTTACAGGTTTAATCAAGTAATCAGCGATTTTAGAACCAATGGCTTCTTCCATAATATATTCTTCCTCGCTTTTCGTAATCATAATCATCGGAATAGCTGATTTTTTTTCTTTCATTTCAGAAAGCGTTTCCAAACCACTCATTCCGGGCATGTTTTCATCCAAAAAAACAATATCAAAGTTATCTTCTTCAAATAGGGCGATTGCATCAAGGCCGTTATTGCAAGTTGTAACTTCGTAATTCTTTTTTTCTAGAAATAATATGTGAGGCTTTAAAAGATCGATTTCATCGTCGACCCAAAGTATTTTTATCTTATCCATAAATCAATTTAATTTTACTGCAATTTAAAGTTATAGAACTTAAAAAGTATTAAAAATAGTATAAAATTACCAAAGTTGGCGCACGATTTTGATTTGTATTTTAATATTTTTAAATGTATTTTATTGATAATCATGATGATTCTGTTTATGATTTTTAAATAAAAAACACCAATCTCTTTATACTTATTTACTTATATTTGTTGACCTAAAAAAATAACTCAGTAGTGACTCAGATCAACAAACTTAAAATATTCAACGATCCTATATATGGTTTTATAACGATTCCGAACGAGTTGGTTTACGATTTAATTCAGCATCCATATTTTCAACGTCTTCGTCGTATTTCTCAAATGGGATTGTCTTATTTGGTGTATCCCGGAGCAAATCATACTCGTTTTCATCATGCCTTAGGATGTATGCATTTGATGAAGAAAGCAATTGATACGCTTCGTTTTAAAGATGTTGTTATTTCTGACGAAGAAGAAAATGCACTTCTAATTGCAATTTTGCTTCATGATATAGGACATGGGCCATTTTCGCATGCAATGGAAAAAAGTATTGTTGAAGATGTGCATCACGAAGCAATTTCGCTACTGTTTATGAATCAGCTGAATGAAGAGTTTGATGGAAGATTAAGTTTGGCAATTCAGGTTTTTAAAGGAGAATATCATAGAAAATTCATGCTTCAATTGATTTCTAGTCAGTTGGATATGGATCGAATGGATTATTTGAAACGCGATAGTTTTTATACAGGTGTTGCGGAAGGAAACGTAAATTCTGAACGATTGATTCAGATGATGAACGTAGAAAATGATGTTTTGGTAATTGAAGAAAAAGGAATTTATTCTGTCGAGAAATTTCTGCTTTCTAGAAGATTAATGTACTGGCAAGCTTATTTGCATAAAACAAGTTTAGTAGCCGAGTTAATTTTAATGAAGGTGCTGAAGAGAGCAAAAGAACTGACTTTAAAAGGAGTTAAATTACCTTGCAGTGTACCTCTGATGTATTTCATGCAAAATAAAATTACGCTCGAAGATTTTGATGCTGAGAAATTAGATTTATTCTCTCAATTGGATGATTTTGATATTATAAGCGCTCTAAAGGCTTGGCAGAAACATAGTGATTTTATACTTTCTACTTTAAGTAAAATGATCATCAATAGAGATTTGCTGAAAATTAAGCTTAGTGCAGAAAAAATTCCGATGGAAG
Organism: Flavobacterium movens; assembly: GCF_039581425.1. Lineage (NCBI taxonomy): Bacteria > Pseudomonadati > Bacteroidota > Flavobacteriia > Flavobacteriales > Flavobacteriaceae > Flavobacterium > Flavobacterium movens. The sequence continues at coordinate 203,106 of NZ_JBCPXY010000007.1, read as the reverse complement.
AATCACAGTCTTTAAAAGAAGAATTTGCAGAAGCGCACCAAATTTCAGCAGTAGACGCTGGATATTTTATTTTTAGAGGTAAAATAAAAAATCAGGCATATAGTAAGGAAGCAGAACCTATTCGTATTTTGAAAAAAGATAAAACAATTGAAGATGTTGTTGAAGCTTCTGACCAGCTGAATTTGAAATCGTTATCTAAATTGGTCACAAAATATTATATCTGTTTTCCAAAACAACTTATATAAAATTAACATTTAAAATCTATTTTTTATATTTTTGTCGCGATGAAATTTACAGCAGAACAAATAGCAGGAATTTTAGAAGGAGAAGTTGTTGGGAATCCCAATGCAGAAGTTTCTAAGCTTTCTAAAATCGAAGAAGGAGAGGAAGGATCTCTTACTTTTTTGGCTAACCCAAAGTATATCAATTATATATATACTACAAAAGCGACAGTAACAATTGTTAATGATAGCTTTATTCCGGAACAGGAAATTAATACTACACTTATAAAGGTAGAAGATGCTTACGCAGCGTTTTCTAAGCTTTTGCATTTCTATAATCAGGTCAAATTAAATAAAAACGGTATCGAGCCTCAGTCTTTTATGTCTGAAGGAACAAAGTACGGTGAGAATTTATATTTGGGTAGTTTTAGCTATATCGGACAAAATGTAGTTTTGGGTAATAATGTAAAAATCTATCCAAATAGTTTTATTGGCGATAATGTTGTTATTGGCGATAATGTGTTCATTTTTGCTGGTGCAAAAATCTATTCTGAAACTGTAATTGGTAATAATTGTACTGTTCATTCTGGAGTTATTATAGGTGCAGATGGTTTTGGTTTTGCTCCAAATGAAAATGGAGAGTACAGTAAAGTTCCACAAATTGGAAACGTTATTATTGAAGATAATGTAGATATTGGTGCCAATACTACAATTGACAGAGCAACTCTTGGTTCTACAATTATTAGAAAAGGAGTTAAATTAGACAATCAGATTCAGATTGCCCATAATGTAGAAATAGGAAAAAACACTGTAATAGCTGCGCAAAGCGGTGTTGCAGGTTCTACAAAAATTGGTGAAAACTGTATGATTGGTGGACAAGTTGGTATTGCAGGTCACTTAATAATAGGGAATAATGTTAGGCTTCAAGCCCAATCGGGTGTCGCTAGAAACATTAAAGATGATGAAGTTTTGCAAGGAACTCCATCTCTAGGATATACAGATTTTAATAAATCGTATGTTCATTTTAAAAATCTGCCTAAAATTGTGGCCGAAGTTGAAGAATTAAAGAAACAAATAATAAACCCAAAAAATGGAAATAATGGTTAAACAGAAGACCATCAAAAATGAAATTTCGCTAACAGGAGTTGGTTTACACACTGGAAAAGAAGTTACAATGACTTTTAAACCTGCACCCGTTAATAATGGTTTCACTTTTGTAAGAGTAGATTTGCAAGGTCAACCAGTCATTGAGGCTGATGCTAATTATGTTGTTAATACTCAAAGAGGTACAAATCTTGAGAAACTTGGTGTAAAAATTCAGACACCAGAGCACGTTTTAGCTGCAGTAGTTGGATGCGATTTGGATAATATTATTATTGAATTGAATGCCTCAGAACTTCCAATTATGGACGGTTCATCAAAATATTTTGTTGAAGCTATTGAAAAAGCTGGTATCGAAGAGCAAGACGCACAACGTAATGTTTACGTAGTAAAAGAAGTAATCTCTTTTACAGACGAAGCAACAGGAAGCGAAATTCTTGTAATGCCTAGCGATGAATATCAGGTTACAACAATGGTAGATTTTGGTACAAAAGTTTTAGGTACTCAAAATGCTACCCTTAAAAGTTTAGCAGATTTTAAATCTGAAATTGCAAGTTCTAGAACTTTTAGTTTCTTACACGAATTAGAGTCTTTATTAGAGCACGGACTTATTAAAGGTGGAGATTTAAACAATGCAATCGTTTATGTAGACAAAGAAATTTCTGAATCTACTATGGAAAATCTAAAGAAAGCATTTGGTAAAGAAGAGATTTCTGTAAAACCAAATGGTGTTTTAGACAACTTGACTTTGCATTATCCAAACGAAGCAGCAAGACACAAATTGCTTGATGTAATTGGAGATTTATCTTTAATTGGAGTTCGTATTCAAGGAAAAATTATTGCTAACAAACCAGGGCATTTTGTAAATACTCAATTTGCAAAGAAATTAGCAAAAATTATTAAAATAGAGCAGAGAAATCATGTTCCTACTTATGATTTACATCAAGAGCCATTGATGGATATTCATAAAATCATGTCTATGCTTCCTCATAGACCTCCGTTCTTGTTGATTGACAGAATTATTGAAATGTCTGATCGTCATGTAGTAGGATTGAAAAATGTTACTATGAATGAGAATTTCTTCGTTGGTCACTTCCCAGAAGCTCCAGTTATGCCAGGTGTATTAATTGTTGAAGCAATGGCACAAACAGGAGGTATTTTAGTTTTGAGTACAGTTCCAGATCCTGAAAACTATTTGACATATTTCATGAAAATTGACAATGTTAAATTTAAACACAAAGTGTTGCCAGGTGATACTTTAATCTTTAAATGTGAGTTAATTTCTCCAATCAGAAGAGGGATTTGCCATATGCAGGCTAATGCTTATGCAAATGGTAAATTAGTAACTGAAGCAGAATTAATGGCACAAATAGCAAGAAAACAATAATAAATTATCAAATTTATTGTTTAGGTTTGTTGCTTCAAATTAGAATATTTTAATTAAAAATATAAAACATACAGATGAATCAACCATTAGCATATGTTCATCCAGGCGCGAAAATCGCTAAAAACGTTGTAATAGAGCCATTTACAACAATTCACAATAATGTTGTTATTGGTGATGGTACTTGGATTGGTTCAAACGTGACCATTATGGAAGGAGCTCGAATTGGAAAAAATTGCAATATTTTTCCAGGAGCGGTAATTTCTGCAGTGCCACAAGACTTAAAATTCGGAGGTGAAGATTCTCTTGCTATTATCGGTGATAATTGTACAATTAGAGAATGTGTTACTATAAATAGAGGGACAATTGCTTCAGGTCAGACTGTTATTGGTAATAATTGTTTAGTAATGGCATATGCGCACATTGCACACGATTGTGAGATTGGAAATAATGCAATTATTGTGAATGGTGTTGCTTTAGCTGGACACGTAGTTGTTGGAAATCATGCGGTTATTGGCGGTTTGGCAGCAATTCACCAATTTATTCATATTGGAGATCATGCTATGATTTCTGGAGGTTCTTTGGTTAGAAAAGACGTTCCGCCATTTACAAAAGCTGCAAAAGAGCCTTTGTCTTATGTAGGAATTAATTCTGTTGGTTTAAGAAGAAGAGGATTTACTACTGAAAAAATTAGAGAAATCCAGGAAATTTATAGAATTTTATACCAAAAGAATTACAATACAACTCAAGCCTTAAGTATTATTGAGGCTGAAATGGAAGCGACTCCTGAAAGAGATGAAATTCTAGATTTTATTAGAAATTCTTCTCGAGGAATTATGAAAGGTTACTCAGGAAATTATTAAAAATTGAGTTTAATTGTTTATTTGTTTAATCGTTTAATCGAAGAAACAGTTAAACGGTTAAACGATTAAACAAAAAAATAAAACAAATACAAATGGCATCTACATCAGATATTAGAAACGGATTGTGTATTAAATTTAATCACGATATCTATAAAATCATTGAATTTCTTCACGTAAAACCTGGAAAAGGTCCAGCTTTCGTAAGAACAAAGTTGAAAAGTTTAACTTCTGGTAAAGTATTAGATAATACTTTTTCAGCAGGTCACAAAATTGACGTTATTCGTGTTGAAACGCATACATTTCAATATTTATATCCAGAAGGTGATGAGTTTCACTTTATGAATGCTGAAACGTTTGAGCAAATTTCTTTAAACAAAAACATTTTGGATGCTCCAGATTTGTTAAAAGAAGGAACAAACGTAATGGTGCAAATCAATACAGAAACAGATTTACCATTATCAGTAGATATGCCAGCATCTGTAATTCTTGAAGTTACTTATGCCGAGCCAGGTGTAAAGGGAAATACAGCAACAAACGCTACTAAAAATGCTACAGTAGAGACAGGAGCAAACATAAATGTTCCTTTGTTTATCAACGAAGGTGATAAAATTAAAATCGATACAGCTTCAGGTTCTTACATGGAGCGTGTAAAAGAGTAGTTTTTTTAATTAAGATAAATTTGACAATGAGTCAATTAGATGCTAAGTGAGTCGACATAATTTTGTATATTCACATTCTAATTGACTCATTTTCTGATTGACAGATTTTCTAATTATACTATATGAAATTTCCAAAGAGTCATTCTTTACAAGAAATTGCCAATTTGCTTAATTGCAAATTTATTGGAGACAAAGACTTTCAAGTTTTAGGCATGAACGAGATACATGTTGTGGAGCCTGGAGATATTGTTTTTGTTGACCACGCGAAATATTATGATAAAGCTTTACAATCGGCTGCTACAATTGTTTTGATAAATAAAGAAGTAGAATGTCCAGAAGGAAAAGCTCTTTTAATCTCTGATGACCCCTTTAGAGATTTTAATATTCTCACAAAACATTTTAAGCCGTTTCAGTTTGCTAATGTTGCTATAGCGCCATCTGCAGAAATAGGTGAGGGAACTGTGATTCAGCCAAATACTTTTGTAGGTAACCATGTGAAAATTGGGAAAAATTGCCTAATTCATTCGAATGTTTCTATTTATGATCACACTATAATTGGTGATAACGTAATTATTCACGCGGGAACTATTTTAGGAGCTGATGCTTTTTATTATAAAAAGCGTCCTGAAGGTTTTGATCAACTGATTTCTGGGGGAAGAGTAGTTATTGAAGATAATGTAGGTATTGGTGCACTTTGTACAATTGATAAAGGTGTTACTGGAGATACTACAATTGGTGCGGGAACAAAACTGGACAATCAAGTGCACGTGGGGCATGATACCGTAATCGGTAAAAAATGTTTAATTGCTTCGCAGACTGGTATTGCTGGTTGCGTAATTATTGAAGATGAAGTTACCATGTGGGGACAGGTAGGAACTACAAGCGGTATTACAATTGGATCAAAAGCAGTTGTAATGGGGCAGACTGGTGTAACTAAATCTGTTGAAGGTGGAAAATCATATTTTGGTACTCCGATTGAAGAATCCAGAGAAAAATTGAAACAACTTGCCAATATCAAGAAGATTCCTGAAATTTTAAGTAAATTGAAGTAATATGTCTATTAAAGAATTTGTTCAGAAATTTTATAAGTCAGATGCATTGATTGATAGCGAAATTTTAAAAACATATCTGCATCCTGATGTTACGCTTGAATGGAACAGCAGTAAAGGTTTTATTCAGATGGATTATGATTCGATGATTGAAATGGCCAATGAGCTTAGCCGTGCCTATGTGCGCTCTAAAGTTAGAATTAGCCATATTATTAGCGAAGATGATTTAGTATCAGTGCGTTACTCTCATTTTGTAAAAACAATCGAGAATCCAAGAGAAGAAATGCTTTTAGCACATTTTGCTACCATTTGGCAGATAAAAGATGATAAACTTTATAGAGGTTATCAAATGAGTCAATTTTCTTAATATTTTTTTGACAATAAAAGAGGCAAAATACATTACAAAACCTTATTTTTGCAACACAAATTTAAAAACTACATAAAATATATATCATGAGTGTTTTAGTTAATAAAGATTCCAAAATAATTGTTCAGGGATTTACAGGAAGCGAAGGTACTTTCCATGCTTCTCAAATGATTGAGTACGGTACTAATGTTGTTGGAGGTGTTACTCCAGGAAAAGGTGGTACTAGCCATTTAGATCGTCCAGTTTTTAACACAGTAAAAGACGCTGTTGATCAAGCTGGTGCTGATACTTCTATCATTTTTGTTCCGCCAGCTTTTGCTGCTGATGCAATTATGGAAGCTGCTGATGCTGGAATTAAAGTAATTATTGCTATTACAGAAGGAATTCCTGTAGCAGATATGATTAAAGCAAATAATTATGTTAAAGAAAGAAATTCAAGATTAATTGGTCCAAACTGCCCAGGTGTAATTACTCCAGGAGAAGCTAAAGTTGGTATTATGCCAGGTTTCGTTTTCAAAAAAGGTACAGTTGGTATCGTTTCTAAATCAGGAACTTTAACTTATGAAGCTGCTGACCAAGTTGTAAAACAAGGTTTAGGAATCACTACAGCTATCGGAATTGGTGGAGATCCAATTATTGGTACTACAACTAAAGAAGCTGTTGAATTATTAATGAATGATCCAGAGACTGAAGCTATCATCATGATTGGTGAAATTGGAGGTCAGCTTGAAGCAGATGCTGCAAGATGGGTAAAAGCTGATGGTAACCGTAAACCAGTTATTGGATTTATCGCTGGAGAAACTGCTCCTGCTGGTAGAACAATGGGCCACGCAGGTGCAATTGTTGGTGGTTCTGACGATACAGCTGCTGCTAAAAAACAAATCATGAGAGACAACGGAATTCACGTTGTTGATTCGCCAGCTGAAATTGGTAAAAAAGTAAAAGAAGTATTAGGGTAATTGCTAATATTCAAAATAACAAATTCCAAAAAAAAAGTCTCAATATCCTGTTGAGACTTTTTTACATTTTAAAGGCTGAGGCGTAAATGAAAAAAACTTAGCATCTTAGAACCTCAGTATCTTAGAAGCTTAAAAAGAAAATATGTACAAAGAATTAGAAAAATTTAAAGCAACAAACAGTTTTACTTTTACTGTAAATGATAGTTTAGAAGAAGCTTGCAATGCTCCAGAAGGAAGTGCTGGAATATTTGTGGTATACGCTGTTGAAGGTGATGCAAAAGAATTAATTATGGTTGGTTCTACAGGAACCGTTCAGAATGATGGAACTTTAAAAAGTAAAAACGGCGGACTTTACGACAAAATCGTAAACGGACATCAGTTTGCTAAAACAGGAAGAAAATATTCTTGGCCAGCTCAAATGAAATTAGAAAATATTGAAGGATTAGAAGTAGTTTGGTACGAAACTTTTACTGAAGATGTAAAAGCAATTCCGACGGCTGTTGAAGGGCAAGTTTTACAAAATTTCTTAGATGAAAATGGAAGATTGCCAAGATGGAATGTAGCTTTCTAAGTAATAAAAAAAAAATGAAATAAAAGCCTTACTGGAACAGTAAGGCTTTTTTATTTTCAATAATATTTTTTGAAATGCTACCCTTAAATTCAATTATGTTAATAAAAGTTTAAAGTATGGTAAATTTTAAGTTTAGTTAAAAAAACAAGATAAATACTGATGAATTTGAAAAAAGAAGAGAATTTTAGAGAAATATTGGGTTTTAATCATTTGCTTTTCTATATTTATCGCACAAAAACAAAAAATATTGTTAAAATTTAATTCTTTTTAAATATGAATTGAAGGTGGTGAGTGTAAAATACTTGTTTATGTTTTGTTAAATTTAAGTTTTTTGCCTCAATTTAAATTCTGAAAAAGATTAGAATTTTAAAGATCTATTTAACCCAATGTAATTAATAGTCATTTAAGATTTTACTTGAAATGATTTGATATTTACGCCTTAAAGTATTTTTATATGAGCCAAATTTTGAAAAATAAAATTTTAGATGATTTTATTCTATGGAATAATGTAAAAAACGGTAATGAGAAATCATTTTCTTTACTTTTTGAAAAATACTATAAAGACTTAATCAGTTATGGTAATTCACTTTGTCCGTATGCGGAAAAGGTGCAAGATTGTATTCAGGATGTTTTTGCTGATATTTGGCTTTATCGTGATTCTCTACAGGATAATGTTATAGTTAAGGCGTATTTACTTTCTAGCGTTAGAAAGAGGATTGCGCGTTTGCACGAAAGAGATCATGTGTTTAGAAAAACGACAACTACAGATGTTTTGGAATTTCTTTTTGATTTTTCTATAGAAAATGATTTGGTTGAAGATGAAGTCACAGCCGAACGTGTTCTTCTTTTAAATAAATTATTAAATGATCTTCCTGGTCGTCAGAAAGAGGCTTTGTATCTGCGCTACCACCAAGGATTGAGTGTAGATCAAATAGCAGATTTACTAGATGTTAATTATCAATCAGCTAGTAATCTTCTTCATCGCGGTTTGCTGAGTCTTCGCAAGGAATGGAAAGGCAGTATTCCGCTTTTAGTCCTTATATCTTCAGGGGTTTTTTAAATATTTAAGAAAAAATCAAAAAAAAATCTTAAATAGGTGAGTATATAATAAAAAAACTGTCCTCTATGTTTTTGTAACCTTAATAGTAAGATGCAAAAACGTAACAATTATACCGAAATAGAGGACTTCTTGGCTGATGAATCTTTTCAATTATGGATTTTATCTAAAGTTGATGAGCAAGGCTGGGAGGAATGGACACTGGAAAATCTTCAGAGAGCAAAACTTGTTGAAGATGCACGACTTGTCCTATTAGCAATGAGAGCTCCAAAATCTCAGTTGTCTTCAAACGAAGTTCATGAAGCCTTGCAGGAAACTTGGCGAAAGATTGAACAAAGAGAAAAACTTTCTCAAAACACTTCAAAAATTAAAAAACTTAAAATACAGAGATATTGGATCAGCGGTGTTGCAGCAGCTGTTTTAGTTGGTATGATTTCTGTTTGGTTTTTTAAAAATAATATAGCAACTACTGATAATGTAGTTACTTATAACGAACTTATTCTGGATAATAATGAAGGTTTAGTAGAGCAAACCAACAATTCTGAAAAATCACAGATTATTACCTTATCAGATGGAAGTTCCGTCTTATTACAGCCAAATAGTAAATTAAGTTACCCTAAAATCTTTACCGGAAACGAAAGAAAGGTGTATTTATGCGGCGAAGGTTTCTTTGAAATTAGTAAAAATCCTAAAAAGCCTTTTTTTGTTTACGCTAACGAAATTGTAACTCGTGTTGTTGGTACAAGTTTTAGAATAAAGGCTTATCCAGATCAACAAAATGTTGAAGTTCTTGTTCGCACCGGTAAAGTTAAGGTAAAGTCTAATGATTTGGTTCGAAGTGCCGAAAAAGAAGAGATTGTTCTTCTGCCAAATCAAGCATTGCGTTTCGCTCGTAAAGAATTGGTTTTTAATAAAATTACCAATATTACCCAAGATCCAATTTTAGTAAGCAGCGTTCGTAACATTGAGCAATTGAGTTTTGAATTTACAGATATACCTGTAGCACAAATTCTTCAAACCATTGAGCAGGCTTATTTAGTAGATATTGATTTTCCTCACGACAAATTGAAAGACTGCCGATTAACCACTTCGTTAAGTGATCAACCACTAGCCGAAAAGCTGAAAATAATTTGTAAAAGTATTGGCAACGATACTAATTATGAAATGAACGGAAATCAGATTGTAATTACGACTTCTGGCTGTAACTAGAGTTGTTAATTCGATTAAAAATAAAAACAAATAAAATCCAAAACTTAACTAATTAAAACTAATAAAAATAATTTATAACTGCCTATGTAAAAATGAATATATAAAAAAAAGTGCCGAGAATGCTGTAACATTATCGACACTTAAATCTGAATAAATCACTCTCTGTAAAGAGTAATTTATGATGTTTCTTAAAATACACTCGAATAGTATTAATCAAAACAAACCAAAATTATGAAAAAACCTGTTGTCAAGCAACGATTACTTCACCAAATCATGAAAATAACGCTGTTTCAGTTTGTGTTAGCGCTTGTGTTTTCAAGCGTTACTCTCGCAAATAATGTAAATGGGCAGAAAAAATTAGATACAAAAGTTACTATTATAGTTGAAAACTTAACTTTAGACAATGCTTTATCGAAAATTGAAAAATCTGCTCATGTAAAATTTTCCTATAACTCAAGACTTCCTCAGCTTGGTGAGAAGGTTAGTATAGAAGCAAATCAAGAGACTTTGGCTAGTGTACTTAGCAGAATCTTGGTTCCTTTTAATATCACTTTTTCAGAAGTAAGCAATCAGATTGTGCTTCAAAAGAATTCGGCAACTTCGTTTTCTTATGCAAACAATCATGACTCTCTGTTTGAAGTTTTGGCTTTTGGCCCAATCATTAAAGGAAAAGTAACAGACCAATTAGGTTCGCCTCTTCCAGGTGCAACTGTAATGGCAAAAGGAACAAAAACTGCTGTATTAACCGATTTTGATGGAAATTTTTCTATTGAAATGCCTGCTAATGTAGATCGTTTAGTTATTTCTTATGTTGGTATGGAAACCAAAGAAATAGGAATTGATAATACAACTCCGACCATTGTTTTAACAGAGGCAGGGCAAAATCTTAAAGAGGTTGTAGTAACAACTGGTTACGAGAAAACTTCAAAAAGAACATTTACTGGAGCAATTAGTAAAATTTCTGGTGCAGAATTAAAAATTGATGGTGTAGTTGATGTAAGCCGAATGATCGAAGGAAAAGCAGCAGGGGTTACAGTACAAAATGTTACAGGTACTTTTGGTACAGCTCCTAAAATTACTGTTCGTGGTTCTTCTTCAATTTTTGGAGATACAAAACCATTATGGGTTATTGATGGGGTGGTTCAAGAAGATATCATCAATATGTCATTTGCTGATTTGGCATCTGGGAATTCAGAGACTTTATTAAGTTCTTCTGTTGCAGGATTAAATGCTAACGACATTCAAAGCATTGAAATTCTTAAAGATGCATCGGCTACTTCAATCTATGGTTCTAGATCGTTAAATGGAGTTGTAGTTGTAACAACAAAACAAGGAAGAAGAGATTCACCATTAAAAATTAGCTACGGTTTAGAGCAAACAGTAAGAACAGTTCCTAACTATAGCCAATATGATATTTTGAATTCTCAAGAAACCATGAGTATTCTAAAGGAAATGGAATCAAAAGGATATTTGGACCTACCTACAACAGTAAATGGAAGATACGGAGGTGTTTATAATATTTTGGGTAGAGCCATTAATACTTACAATCCTGAAACAGGAGGGTATTTGGTTAATAATGATCCTGTAAGCAGAAATAACTTTTTGAAAAAATATGAATTAGCAAATACAGATTGGTTTAAAGTTTTATTTAGACCTTCTATTACCCAAAATCACTCTTTAAGTTTTTCTGGAGGAGGAAAAAATAATACATTTTATGCTTCTTTAGGATATTATACAGATCCGGGATGGACAATTGCTGATGATGTAAAACAAATATCTTCAAACATTAAAGGAACATTTTACGTTAATGACAAATTAAATATTACACTTTCTACTTTAGCATCTGTTCGTGATCAGGGTGCACCTGGAAGTTACGAAAGTGAAAAAGACGTCGTTTTCGGAAAAGTAACACGTGACTTTGATATCAATCCGTTTAATTATGTTTTAAATACAAGTAGAACGTTAAGACCATATGACGAAAACGGAAATTTAGAATATTATAGAAATAACTGGGCTAAGATGAATATCATCAACGAATTAGAAAATAACTTTATGGAAATTGAAGTTAAAGATATTCGTTTTCAATTGGACTTGGATTATAAAATTAATAAAAACTGGAACTATAATTTAACAGGTTCTGCTCGTTATGCCAATACAAGCCGTGAACATAAAATTATGGAAGCTTCAAATGTTGTTGGAGCTTACAAAGCAGGTACTCCTGAAGGTGAAGATGGTGTAAATACACTGGTTCGTAATGATAATATCTTTTTATATCAAGATCCAACTGATTTATCTGCGCCAAAGGTTTCAGTATTGCCAAATGGTGGTTTTCTTAGAAAGTTCACAAATGACATGACTTCTTATAATTTAAGAAATAGTGTAAATTATAGAAATACATTCAATGATAAACATGAATTAGAAGGTTTATTCGGAACAGAAATGAGAGTTGTAGATAGAAACAGCGATAATTTTACTGCGGCTGGTTTACAATACGACAGAGGTTTAACTGCTTTTACAGATCCTAGATTAATTGAAAAAATTATCAACGGAGGAGATTCTTACTACGGATTCAATGCAGAAAGAGAAAGAACAGTTGGTTTCTTTGGTAAAGTGGGTTATACTTACGATCGTCGTTATACAGCTTCTGTAACAGGTCGTTATGATGGTTCTAACAGACAAGGAAATAGTGATTCTTCTAGATGGCTTCCAACTTATACTTTTAGTGGGAAATGGAATGTGGCTGAAGAAAAATTCATGAAGAATGTAGAATCAGTGAATACATTAGCGCTAAGAGCTTCATACGGTTTAACTGCTACAGCAGGGCCGGCTACAAACTCTTTAGCTATCTACAAAAGTTATATTACCGATCGTTTTAATTTAGATGATAGAGAATCTGGAATTAACATTGAGGAATTACAGAATGGAGACCTTACTTGGGAAAAACAATTTGAGACCAACATTGGACTTGATTTAGGAATGTTCAATAATAGAGTACAGCTTACAACAGACGTTTATAGACGTAAAGCATTTGATTTGGTTGATTATGTAATCACTTCTGGAATTGGAGGACAAAGAATCAGACAAGGAAATAATGCTGATATGGAGACTAAAGGTATTGAGGTTGGTTTTACAACGAAAAATATTGATACAAAAGACTTTAAATGGTCTACGACATTGAATTTTTCTGTTTACGATCAGAAGATTACAAAATTGCAAAATACGCCTACTGCTTTTGATTTGGTTGATGCTAATGGAGGAAATACAGTTGGACATCCTCGTAACTCGTTGTATTCTTATCAATTTACAGGTTTAAATTTTGAAGGTCTTCCGACCTTCAAGATGCAAGATGGTGCAGATAGTAATATTACAGGTGCAGATTTCCAAGATAATATTGATGTTACAAAGTACTTGAAATATGAAGGCTCAATTGAACCAAATAAATCAATAGGATTCGCAAATACATTTACTTATAAAAATTGGTCTTTATATGTGTTTATTGTTGGTTCTGGAGGAAACAAAGTTCGTTTAAACCCAGTTTATGATAGTACGTATGATGATTTAACAGTTTTTACAAAAGATTTTACTAATCGTTGGATTAATCCAGGAGATGAGCAATACACTAATATTCCTGTAATTGCAGATAAACGTCTAAACTCAAATTATGGTGGAGCACGTACATTAGCAAGAGCTTATAATACTTATAACTATTCTGATGTTCGTATTGCGGATGGTGATTTTGTGAGATTGAAAAATATTTCATTAAGCTGGGAATTCCCTAAGGATTTCAAGAAAAAACTTGGACTTAGCACGTTTACATTAAAAGGTTCTGCTGTAAACCCTTGGTTAATTTATTCTGATAAAAGACTAAATGGTCAAGATCCTGAATTCCGTAATTCTGGAGGAGTTGCATTGCCAGTTACCTCTCAATATACTTTTACTTTAAATGTTTCATTATAATTTAAAAATATGAAAAAACTTAAAATAGCTTTATCTCTTTTAGTACTTACAAGTATTATAAGCTGTGATGATTTTCTTTCTGAAAAGCCAGATAATAGAACCGAAATAGATACTCCAGAAAAAATCTCAGAATTGTTAGTAAGCGCATATCCGCTAATGAGTTACTTTGATATTGCTGAAACAATGTCTGATAACGTTTTTGACAGCCAACTAGCAGAAACAATTTTGAAAAACGAGCAGAATTACAACTGGGAAATGCAAACCGAAAATTCTCAAATAGATACTCAAGCTTATTATTGGGATGCATGCTACAAAGCAATTGCTCATGCCAACAAAGCACTAGAGGCTATTGAAGAATTAGGAAATCCTGCAACTTTAAATCCACAAAAAGGAGAAGCATTATTAGCAAGAGCTTATTCTCATTTTATGCTGGTTTCATTTTGGTCACAACGTTATAATCCAGCGACAGCAGGGACAGATCTTGGGATTCCGTATATAACAAAATCGGAAAAAGAATTAGTTGTAAAATACAAACGTAATTCAGTAGCGGAAGTATTTGAATTTATTGAAAAAGACATTGAAGAAGGCTTAAGGTATGTTACAAATGATTACAAAGAGCCAAAGTTTCATTTTAATAAAAATGCTGCTAAAGCTTTTGCAAGCCGTTTTTATCTGATTAAAGGAGATTGGGATAAAGTAATTGCTTTATCAGATGATTTTGCGACTAGACCAGTTGGAAAATTAAGAGATTATGCAGCTTATAAACTTTTAGCTCTTGATAATCAAAGAATTGCTTATGCAAGTATAAATGAAGAAACTAACTTATTAATTGTTTCTCCAAATTCAATTGTTCGTAGATCGCAATCTCAAAATAGATTTTACCTTTCTGCAGCAAGATATCCGGAGATTTTTGGATCAGCTACCAGTCTTTTTAATAAAACATGGTTGTATAGCTTCTATTCTTCAAATAGTAGTATAACAGTTTATGTGCCTAAGTTTTATGAGTATTTTAAATATACAAACGTGACTGCTGGAATTGGAGAACCTTTTACAGCCGAAGTTTTATTAAGCAATGATGAGTTTTTCTTAAATAGAATTGAAGCTCATGTCATGAAAGGACAAATTGCTTTAGCAAATGACGAATTAGAGTATTTCTTATCTACAAGAACTACAGGTTATAATGCAACTACAGATAAACTAACCGAGGCTAAAGTTGTAGCAAAATATCCTGTTATTGCAGATGAGTACACGCCATTCTATACAATGACGCCTGTTCAAACTTCTTATGTTAAGGCTATTGCAGAAACAAGACGTAGAGATTTTGTGCATGAAGGTATGAGATGGTTTGATGTAAAACGTTTCAATATAGTGGTAACGCATGAGACGTATAATAAGCCAACTAATATTTTAGTGAAAGATGATAAGCGCCGCGCTTTGCAGATTCCTCTTCATGCATCGGCAACAGGTGTTGAGTTAAATCCTAGATAATCTAAAAAAATCAATTCTTATGAAACTTTTAAAATATAATAAAATAGCTATTCTGGCATTGGTTTCTGTATTTTCATTTTCATGTGTTCATGAAGATCAGCCTACCGAAAGTCAGTTAGATTTTAATCAGCCTACAAAAACTGTTTTGGATAATTGGATAGATACTAATTATTTAAACCCATATAATATTAATGTGCAATACAAATGGAATCAAAATACGGTTGATAACAGCAGATTTTTGTTTCCTCCTACAATAGATAAAGTAAAGCCAGCATTAGAAATTGTTCAGACTATTTGGCTGAAAAGTTATGCTACAATTGGCGGTGCTGATTTTGTGAAAAAGATTGCGCCAAGAGAAATTGTTTTGGTTGGAGGTGTAAATTTAAACAGTGTAGGAACAAGAACACTTGGTTTGGCTGAAGGAGGCCAGAGAGTAACTTTGTTTGAAACAGATTATATTGATAAAACTGATCGTAGCAGTGTTACTGAATTTATACATACCATTCAGCACGAATATATTCACATTTTAAATCAGCATAAACCATTTGATGAAAAAGCCTGGGCAGCAATTACTCCAGCGGGTTATACGGCAGATTGGTATAATTATGAAATTCCAGTTTCCAATGAAATTGGTTTTATAACTAGTTATGCAAGATTAAATATTAATGAAGATTTTGCAGAAACAGCAGCGATGATCTTAATCAGCTCAAAAGCAGAGTATGCGAAATTTTTAGCTAACATTAAAAGCGCGACTGCTGTAGCGGCAATAAAAGCAAAAGAGGCTTTGGTAGTAAAATATTTTAAAGAGGCTTACAATATGGATTTTTATGCTTTGCGTGATGAAGCAGAGAAAAATACAACTGCAGTAGTTAATAACTAAATAAAACGTATTATGAAAGTAAAAAATATAATTAAATACTTATTTGCAGCTTTTTTAATGTTGCAATTAACTGGCTGTAATAACGACAGTACAGAAGCTGAACCTCTATTTGATAAAACACCAACTGAGCGTCTAAATGCTCAAATGGATGAGCTGCAACAATTATTGCTTTCTTCTCCAGAAGGATGGAAAGCAATTTATTTTACAGACAATACAATTCTGGGGGGGTATACTCATTTTTTTAAATTTGCTGCTGACGGTACGGTTGAAATGGCTTCTGATTTTGATCAAAGCATGGATACTGATGAAATTCGTAAAAGCGAATATCAGATACAATTAGGAAGTACAGTAAGCTTAACATTTACTACAAATAACTGGATACATCTTTTATCTGAATCAGACAATTATCCTATACCAGGACTGCGCTCTAAGGGATATTTAGGTGATTTTCAATTTTTGTATTATGGACAAGAAAATGGTGAAATTGTTTTTAAAGCCAACAGAAATAAGCAAGAAATACGTTTTGTAAAAGCAACAAAAGCAGATTGGGATAATTTGTCTAAAAACTATGACATGATACCAAATGTTATAGGTTCTTCTACACGACCAATATTTAGACTTTTAGAGACAAATGACGGAACTACTAAACACCAATTTGATTTTAGTTTTTCTCCAGTTACTCGTTTTGCAGAAGCAAATTCTGTAGAAGCAGGTTTTTCATTTAGCTATGAATTGGGAGTGGGTTATACGCCTACAGGTATTGTAGTGAATCCAGCTCTAGAAGTGGGAGGTCAAAAACTAAGCAATTTTGTGTACAATGACGCAGATGGTAGTTTTACTTCTACAGGTACAAATGGGGTAAGCGCAACTATAAAATATTCTAACAAGCCTTTAGTCTTAACAGATGATTATAAATTTCTACTAAGCGGAAAAGGAAATCCTTATAAATATTTTGGTTATATACCTGCCAATTTAGCTACTGCACCTACAACAAGTAATTATTTTAAAAGCTTGGTAGCTAAAGCAAATGCAGCATTACCAGCTAATCAGTCTATTGCGAGTATTTATATGTATTTTAATACAGCAGCAAATCAGACTTATATTAGCTATAATTTCAATGGAGGTAAAGCTTCTGTAATTCATGTGGTAAAATCAACAGAAGATGCGGTAAACAAAACCATAATTCTTAGTCATGATTTTTGGGCTGGAGGAATTACGCCACCAGCTTACTTGAAAGAAATTGATGATGAATTTACAAATCCGAAAGGTCTATATGTTAAAAAAGAAAATTTCAAGATTACATTTAGTAATGTTATTTACACCTTTACTAGCGCTTCAGATAGTGGTTTTAGAATAACAACCTATATTATAAATTAGTATCTATTGTTAAAAGCAACTCGTTTTTGAGTTGCTTTTAAATTTAATCGTCAAATTTCTTAATCTTTAATTATGATTAAAAAGGTTTTAAATCCAAGAATTATTACAATCTTTTTTTGGGGAATAGGGCTGCTTATTACAAATCAGTACTTCTATGAATATTTAAGGATTTACTTGTATATCACTATAATAGGTGCAATTTGCTATGTAGTTTTTGATAAGATTAAGGAGGATAAAGATCAATAAATACAAAAGATTACAGTTGATACCTTTGATAATTGTAATTCCATAACGAAACAAAATCACATTTAAACTTTTTTAGTTTTGTTTTTTTATTTTGGGGGGAACAGCTCATTTTTATGAGCTGTTTTTTTGTTTTAGTGCTTAAAAAAATCTTAGGCCAAATTTTAATATTACAAATTTTATTAAACGCTCAAATAATCTATATTTGTAATTCAAAAAATAAAACGAATACCTTAATATGAAATTACTAGAAGGAAAAGTTGCAATTATTACTGGTGCAAGCCGTGGAATTGGAAAAGGAATTGCTGAAGTTTTTGCTAAACACGGAGCAAACGTTGCTTTTACATACAGCTCATCTGCTGCATCTGCAGAAGCTTTAGAAGCAGAATTAAATAGTTTAGGAGTAAAAGCGAAAGGATACCAATCTAACGCAGCAGATTTTAACGAAGCTCAGACTTTTGTTGATGCTGTTTTAGCAGATTTTGGAACTGTAGATATCTTAATCAATAATGCTGGAATTACAAAAGACAACCTATTAATGCGTATGTCTGAGGCAGATTTTGACCAAGTAATTGATGTCAACTTGAAATCGGTTTTCAATATGACAAAAGCGATTCAGAAAACTTTCTTAAAACAAAGAGCAGGATCTATCATTAACATTAGTTCTGTTGTTGGAGTTTCTGGGAACGCAGGTCAGACAAACTACGCAGCTTCTAAAGCTGGTGCAATCGGATTTACAAAATCAGTAGCTCTTGAGTTAGGTTCTCGTAACATTCGTTGCAATGCAATCGCTCCAGGTTTCATCGAAACTGAAATGACTGCAAAATTATCAGAAGATGTGGTAAAAGGATGGAGAGAAGGTATTCCGTTGAAACGCGGAGGAACTCCAGAAGACGTAGCAAATGCTTGTTTATTCCTTGCTTCAGATATGAGCGGTTACATTACAGGACAAGTTCTTAATGTTTGCGGAGGAATGCTTACCTAAGATTCTAAGTTGCTAAGATTCTGAGGCACTAAGTTTTTTAAGATGACTTAGAAACAGAATACAATTTTTTATCTGCTTACTGCAAACTGATACTGAATACTAAATAAATATGACGACAAACACGATTCTTTTATTATTGCTTTCTTTAGTAATTGCTGGTGGTTTATCGTACTTTCAATATTTTTTCAAAGCCAAAAGTAAATCCAATGTGATGATACTTTTGGCTTTTTTACGTTTTTCAGCCATTTTTGGATTATTGGTTTTATTGATCAATCCGATAATTTCTAAAAATTCTTTGGAGATTACCAAAACGCCTTTGGCAATTGTTGTCGATAACTCAAGTTCAATAGTAGCTTTAAAATCGGATAAAAAAGCAGTCGAATTATATCAAAAACTAGTTTCAAATCCTGCTTTAAAAGAAAAATTTGAAATACAGTCTTATCAATTTGACAACGATTTTAAAACTTCAGATAAATTTGATTTTAAAGGCAATCAAACCAATTTAGACGAAGCTGCAAAGAATTTAAAAAGCATCAACAAAAATCTGATTTTCCCGACAGTAATTATTACAGACGGAAATCAAACTACAGGAAACGACTATGTATATAGATTCGATCCTGTCAATAAAGTTTATCCTTTGGTTGTGGGAGATACAACTACTTTTTTTGATTTAAAAATCAATCAGCTCAACGTAAACAAATACGCTTTTCATAAAAATAAATTTCCTGTCGAAGTTTTTCTGCAATATGCAGGTGATAAAACGGCTAATGCAGAATTTACTATTTCGCAGGGAAATACTGTTGTAGCAAAAGAAAAACTTTCGTTTTCGCCATCAAAGAAAACAGCTTCTTTAAATTTATTGTTGCCCGCAGATAAAATCGGATTACAGATTTATAAAGCCAGCATTCAATCTTCAGCTAAAGAAAAAAACAGCTACAACAACATCAAAAATTTCGCAGTTGAAATTATCGATCAAAAATCAACCATTGCGATTGTTTCGGCTATAAATCATCCAGATATTGCGGCCTTAAAACGTTCAATTGAAGTTAATGCTCAGCGTAAAGTGATATTGGTTAAACCAAATCAGGTTAGTGACTTACAAGATGTTTCTGTTTTAGTTTTGTATCAACCAACAACAGTTTTCAAACCGATATTTGACAATAATAGAGTAAAAGGAATAAATACCTTTATTATAACAGGAAACAATACCGATTTTAATTTTTTAAATCAGCAGCAAAACAATCTGGTTTTTAAAATGAGTAATCAGCGAGAAGATTTTCTTAGCGAATTCCATTCCGATTTTAATTTATTTGCCATCGACGATATTGGTTTTGAAAATTTCCCGCCTTTACAAAATCCGTTCGGAAACATAAGTACAAACGGAAATGTATCTGTTTTACTTTCGTCAAAAATTAGAAACGTTTCTACAAATGCTCCATTGTTGGCTTTCGCAGAAAATCAAGGAAAAAGAACCGCTTTTCTTTTAGGAGAAAATAGCTGGAAATGGCGTTTGCAAAGTCATGTTGATAATCAATCATTTGAAAAGTATGACGTTTTTATTGATAAAATCGTTCAATATTTAGCATCATCGGCTTCAAAAAAATCTTTGGTAGTTACACACGAAAGTTTTTATAACTCTGGAGAAGAGATTATTATCAATGCACAATATTTCAATAAAAATTATGAGTTTGACGAAAAGGCAAGACTTACAATTAGCGTGGTAAATGTTGCAACTAAGCAAACTAAAAATTACGATTTATTGAAAGGAAGTAATTCTTTTTCAGCTAACTTAGAAGGACTTCCAGCTGGAAAATATAACTTTACAGTAAAAGAATTGAATTCGAACACTTCATACGCAAGTCATTTTGAAATTCTAGATTTTGATATCGAAAAGCAATTCGTAAACCCAGATGTACAAAAATTGCAACAATTAGCGCAACAGACTGGCGGAAAAGCGTTCTTTGAAGATCAAGCTGATCAATTGATTAATACACTTTTGGAAAATAAAGAATACAAATCAATCGAAAAAAATATCTCAAGCAAAACTCCAATTATTGATTGGGTTTGGTTATTGATTTTAATTGTAGCTTTATTAACGACGGAATGGTTTGTTAGAAAATATAACGGACTTTTGTAGTTTTATATACATTATTACATAAAGTTCCCTACGGGACAAAATTATGTTTGAAATGTTGATTGTTTACCAATATTTAATCTCTACGAGATTTTTTTATGGGATTTTGCCAAACAATTTTGTTAGATAAAAATTCGTTAGGAATCTTGGATTGGAGGAGAAATCATTTTTATAGAGCTATTTATGATGAAAAACTCCGCTAGGAGTTTCAGGTCGGTAGAAAAAATATGTACACCAAGTTAAATTGTCCCTTAGGGACTAAATATAAATCGAAAGTCATTTTAAAAACGATTTCACTATGTCCCCGAAAAAGATTTTAATTTTCTTTGGAATGTTTTTTATTGTTATTTGTTCTTTAACTTATATAAATGTAAGAAGAGAAAACAGAAAAGATTATCATTTTGTAATTACTAAAATTAACGAGAATGCAAAAGGTATGGTGACTGTTAGTGATAGTGCAACCGAATTTGATTTTGGAAATTTTAATTCTTATAAAATAGATGTTCAAAAAGAAGACAGCTTAGTAAAAAGAGCATTTTCAAAAAAAGTATATATTTACAGAAAAGACAAAAAAACAGATAAATATAAATTAGTGCTATTGTTAAATGAATCGGGAATGTTTCCGATAGACTGGCAATAATTATATAAAAATAATATATGGACTTCAGGCTAAAAGTATTTTACACCGTTGCGCTCCGCCTTAACTTTACTAAAGCGGCAACAGAATTGTATATTACTCAGCCGGCAGTTTCCAAACATATCCAAGAATTAGAAGAAACTTATAAAACCAAACTTTTTGAGCGAAACGGTTCTAAAATTGCTTTAACCCCAGCTGGAAAAATCCTTTTAAAATATACTAAAAGTATTTTCGATATTTATCGCGAAATAGATTTTGAAATGAGTTCGTTTAATGCAGAACGCCAAGGTTTGCTTAGACTAGGAGCGAGTACTACCATTTCGCAATATATTATTTCTCCAGTTTTAGCTAGTTTTCATCAAAAACAAAAAGACATAAAAGTCAATTTACTTAATGGAAATACAGAGCAAATCGAAAATGCTTTAATCAATAAAGAAATTGAGATCGGAATTGTAGAAGGACAATCTAAAAATCAATCGATAAAATACATTCCGTTTTTAAAAGATGAATTGGTTTTAGTGTGCAATAGCAATAATCCTTTAGTGAAACAAAATGAAATTTCGGTAAACGATTTAAAATCAATGAAATTCATAACTCGGGAACGCGGATCGGGAACACTTGAAGTTATAGAATTTGCCTTAAAAAAAGCTGGTTTAAAATTCTCAGATCTACAAATCGAAATGCAGCTTGGAAGCACAGAAAGTATAAAATCATATTTATTAAACTCAGATTGTTTTGCTTTTATGTCCATTCATGCTGTAAGTAAGGAGTTGAAAAACAAAGAATTGATTATATTGGATGTAGAGAAATTATCTGTAGAAAGATATTTTTACATAATCACCTTGCAAGGAAAATCAGATTCTTTATCAGAACTATTTATTCAAAATTTAGCAAATCATTATAACTTGAAGTTATAGCCTATTGTAATTTACGATTGGTGTTTTCAATATAAACGGCAGAACTTTGCAACATAATATCAATACCCATTTATTTTGAAAACAAAAGAACAAACCACAGCACAATTATTTGAAATTAATCAATCTGTACAGCAAGTACTTTTTCTTGCCGTAATTCTATTATGTTTATTTTCGATTATTTCTCCACCAATTGCGCTTTTATTGGGCGTTTTAATTGTAAATCTTTTCGGGAATCCATTTGTAGAATTCAATCACAAAGCTATTACGTTTTTATTGCAGTTTTCGGTTGTTGGTTTAGGATTCGGAATGAACGCTAATAGCGCAGTTTCAGCAGGAAAAGAAGGATTTGTTCTAACTGTTTTTTCAATTTTTAGCACTTTACTTTTCGGATTACTTTTAGGAAGGTGGCTTAAAACAGAAAGAAAAACGTCCCATTTAATCTCTTGCGGAACAGCAATCTGTGGAGGAAGTGCCATTGCTGCTATTTCACCAGTAATAAAATCAAACGAAAACCAGACTTCAATTGCCTTGGGAGTTATTTTTATATTGAATTCTATTGCCTTATTTGTTTTTCCGTTCATCGGGCATCAATTAGATTTATCTCAAAAAGATTTTGGATTATGGTGCGCCATTGCGATTCACGATACCAGTTCTGTAGTTGGTGCTGCTAATAAATATGGAGCAGAAGCACTGCAAGTTGCTACAACAGTAAAATTGGCGAGAGCTTTGTGGATTATCCCCATTTCAATCTTAACCGCTTTTCTTTTTAAAAGCAAGAATTCAAAAATCAAAATTCCTTATTTTATTGGTTTGTTTATTATAGCAATGCTGGTAAATACTTATGTTCCGTCAACAGCTGTTTTCACAGGACATCTTGTTGGTATAGCAAAAATTGGTTTAACCATAACCTTGTTTTTGATTGGCGCAACTTTAAACTTTGCCACTTTAAAAACAGTAGGAGTGAAGCCTTTGCTTCAAGGTATTTTTCTTTGGATTTTTATAGCAGTTTTGGCTTTAGTATCAATTGTTTACCTAGGCTAATGTTTTTTTAACCGCAAAGAGCGCAAGGTTTCGCGCTAAGGTACGCAAAGTTTTTATGCATCTAGCTTTGCGAACTTTTCACTTCTAAAAAATAGGAATAAAATAAATTTTGCGTTCTTTACGGTAAAACTATACTCAAAGTTTATAACTATATTACTTTACATTGGAGAATTTTACAATTGGTTTGTTAATCATTTTGTAAAATTTTCCTTTGAATGAATAATGTCTCTCAATTACAAAGTTAAACTGCTTTTTAGTTTTTGCCATTTCTGTAAGTTCTGCGGGTAAATCAACTTCAAAATCATCTTCCGTTCCTTTGGCTTTTTTGTACGAGCCTGTTGTAATAATTTTAAAATCTCTAAAAAACTTTTTATTATCATCTTTAATCACAGTGTAAGAACTTGACCATTCTGAACTTGCACTATTTGTAAGTGAGTAATTGTCAACTTCCATTAAAGGTTGGTATTTTCCGTCAAAACCTGCAATTATATAAAAATAACCGTTGTAAGGAGCGCCTGCGCCACCATTTGCATGTAAAAGCGATATAGCATATTGGTCTTCTCCAATTTCAACCAATTTTGGAATTGGGCATTGCGCAAAAGCCCCAAATGCAGCAATTGCAGGCTGAAAAGATTTCATTTCCCAATAGTTGCCATTTTTGGCAAATTTTGCCAAGCCTAATAATCCGCCAGAAAAACGTCCTGTCTGAAGTCCGTCTTCATCATGTACAGAATGGTTAAATGCCAATATTTTAAATTGATTGCCTTTTGAGTCTGAATAGTCAATATTTGCTAAAAGCCTTGTCGCAACACCTTCAGTATATGGAAACAGCTGATCTCCTTCAACGCCGTTTACGTCTAGAAAAGGAGTAGATTTGCAAGATTTACATTTCCAGCTTATAAAGGTGTTTTTATCAGCAAGATGATACAAGTTGCCAGGAAACAATTTTTGCGTCGTTTTTGCACTGTCAAATGGATCAGAAACCTTGAGGGTTCGTTTTGGATTCAATATAGTATCACTGATATTTTTTAACTGTAAATCAGTTTCTTGTGCAAAGCAAAAAGAAGAAATTAGCAGGGAGAGATTTAAAACAATCTGGCGCATAAAAAGTGTATTTGTTTATGAAAACAAATGTATAAAGAAAATTATTGTTAATATGAGCTTCTGTTGTTATTAGAGCGAAAAATCTCAAAAATCTAAATTTTGTAAATCTTAATTACAGTATTTTTTGCGTATTCTTTAATTAAAACTAAATTTGCTCCCTCTAATAAAAAAAACAAATGAAGAAAATCCAAATGAGACCAAAACTAATCGCTTTCGGGGCTTTAGTTATTGGGTTTATTATGCTTTCATGGGGAAATGTTGGCCATGAGCGTATTAACAAAGCAGCTGTAATGGCTTTACCAAAACAATTACAGATCTTTTTTTACAATCACATTGATTTTATTACACAAGAAGCTTCGGTTCCAGATATCCGTAAGTATGCTTTAAATTATAAAGAAGAAGGGCCAAGGCATTATTTTGATATGGAAAACTTTGGTTCGGCTGACACTTATCCACAGACATTAGAAGAAGCAAAACAAAAATACGACGCTAAATTTTTAAGCGATAATGGAATTTTGCCTTGGTATATTGAAGATATGATGGCGAAATTGACTAAAGCTTTTAAGGAAAAAAACAGAGCTGAAATCTTATTTCTTGCAGCAGATTTAGGTCATTATATTGGTGATGCTCATATGCCATTGCATACTTCTAAAAATCACGATGGGCAATTGACTGATCAAAAAGGAATTCACTCGCTTTGGGAAAGCAGATTACCGGAATTATTCGTTAAAAATTACAAATTAAATGTTCCTGAAGCGCAGTATTATGCTAATGTTCACAAAGCAATTTGGGATATGATTAATGATACACATACTTTAGCACAACCTTTATTGGATATTGATAAGAAATTAAGAGTTGCAACTCCAGAGAATAAAGTTTTTGAAATGGATGCAGAAGGTAAAATCGCAAAAACGAAATACAATACTTCTAAATTCTCTGATGAATATGCTAAAAAATTACACGAACAATTGAACGGAATGGTTGAAAGCCAAATGAGAAAAGCAATTGCTGCAACGGCAAGTTTTTGGTATACTGCCTGGATAAATGCAGGTAAACCTGATTTAAGCGATTTAGACTCACCAGCTATTACACAAAGAAATTATCAATTTTTGCAGGATGATTTAAAATTATACCAAAAAGGAGATTTATTTGGAATGAAAAACCAAAACGATTAGTTTCTATATCTCTTAAAAAAAAACGGCAAATTCATTGAATTTGCCGTTTTTTTTATTGGTTATATTTAGCGATTTTTTGCGTACAATTTATCATTTTTACCTGTTAAACCGCTGTGTTGGTATTCTTTCTCTTTCAATACATAAGAAGCTGCTTGGTAATAAGAAATGGTGTGGTCAATTAAACTTTCGTTTTCAGATTTTAAAGGAATTTCATCGTAATGAATTTGAAATTCTGGAGCAATTTCTGGCGTAGGATTTAGTTTTAATTGAAACTGTTTTATTTGTTGTTTTGGAGATAAAATAGTTAGAACTCCATCTTTAATTAACCCTAAATCTTGATACGTTGCTATAAAAGCTCTTGGCTGATAATCAGATTTAAAAACATCACGACCGAAGAATTTACTTTGATAATCAAAATTTAGCAATCCAAACAAAGTTGGCATTACATCAATTTGCGACATCAGTTTGGTGTATTTTTCAGGCTTCATATCTGGCGTGTATATCAAAGCTGGAATTCTGTATTTGTCTAATGGAAGCTCAGTTTTTCCTGCACTCGATGCGCAATGATCGGCTACAATTACAAAAACAGTATTCTTAAACCAAGGCTGTTTTGAAGCCTGATTAAAAAACTGACGAAGTGCATAATCTGTGTATTTCACACCACCATCACGTGATTTGATATTTCCAGGAATATCAATTTTATTGTTAGGATATGTAAAAGGTCTGTGATTGCTAACTGTCATGATATGATTGAAGAAAGGCTTATTTTGCTTAGCTTCAGTATTCATGATTTTTATAGCTTTATTATACATGTCTTCATCACAAACTCCCCAAACGTTAGAAAATGTAATTTCGTTTTCAGCAAAGCTCGACTTGTCTATAATTTGATAGCCGTTTCCTGAGTAGAAATCTTGCATATTATCAAAAAAGGCATCTCCGCCGTACATGAACTTTACATTGTACCCTTTTTTAAGAAAAACAGATCCAGTTGAGAATTTATTTTTATTGTCTTCTCTCTTCACAACGCTTTCACCAGCTGTTGGTGGTAAACATAAAGTTACAGCTTCAAGGCCACGAACTGTTCTGTTTCCTGCAGCATATACATTAGTAAAAAGTAAACTTTTTTGCGCAAGACTATCTAAGAATGGTGTAATGTTTTGTTCATTTCCATACATTTTCATGAAATCGGCGCTTAAGCTTTCAATAGTAATTAAAACCACATTTTTGCGTTGCTCTAGTGAATCTTCTTTTATTTCTCGTAAAGTGTTTTTTCCTGAAATAGAAGGTATTTCTTGTCTTAAAATTGTAAAAGCTTTATCGTTTGGAATCGTTTTATAGAATTTAAAATAGTCCAATTTGTTGTTCTGAAAAGCAAGATAGAATTTATAAATTCCATTAGATTGCAATTCATTAACAAAGATGTTTTTTGAATTTTCTGTTTTTGCCAAGCCTGGTACAGCCAGTAGAGAAACAATAAATAGAACAGCGTATAAGGCAGTGATTTTTAATTTCTCAGAAAAATTAGGAATCTCATCGATGTAATTTCTTGATTTCTTGATGATAAAATAGGTAATAATTCCTGTTACAATAAATAAAGCAGAAAATATAGGAACTACAGGATACGATTGCATAATATTTCCGATAACCTCATTTGTGTATATTAAATAATTAACTGCTATGAAGTTGTATTTGACACCAAATTCATTCCAAAAGAAAAACTCGCTTATAGCATTTTGAAGAATCAATAAAACATATAGAAAGATTACAAAGGCAAAAAGCCAGAACCTTATTTTGTTCTTATACTTTGGAAGAAAAAGAAAAAGAGCAAATAGTAGTGTTTTTATCCCAACAAAAATCAAAACAATCTTAGGTAGAGCACCGCCATATTCATCAAATATGCTTTTTCCAGAAGCGATATAGATTAGAAGTGCTACAAAACCTCCGAGAATAATATATCCATACGGTTTGGTGTATTTTGAATTGGAAATAAAAATTAAATAAAGCCACAAGAATGCTGAAGCTAAAACAAATACAAAAAAGTCAGAAAGAAGACCCAATGAGAAGATTTTTAAGCTTTCAGAAAAGGTGAATGAGCTTTGGGTGATCGGATGAAAAAGCAATACTATTCTTAGGGTGAAACTAACAATAAAGTAAAGTAAACCAAGATTGTAAAAAGGAGAAAGTTTTTTTGAAAAATTCATCAGATTTATTTTTTTGCAAAATTACTTTCGAATAATTAATCTCAGATTAAGTTCAACTTTTACCTTACTTAACATTAACTTAATATTTGCTTAAGATATTACTTCTTTTATTTATTAGAGTTTGGATTATTTCTCAGAACTAAATTATTTATCTTTGATGATAGATAATGAAATTCGAATTTTAATAATATACGATAAATGCATATTTTAATAGTGGAAGACGAAGTAGGTATCGTCCAGTTTCTAAAACAAGGTCTACAGGAAGAAGGCTATCAAATTACCACTGCAGCCGATGGTTCTAAAGGTTTTGAACTGGTGCAGGAACAAAAATTTGATCTGATTTTGTTAGATTGGATGCTTCCAAAAATAAATGGTCTTGATCTCTGTAAAGCTATTAGAGTCAAAGACCAGACGACACCAATTATTTTTTTGACTGCAAAAGATACAGTTCAGGAAACTATAGAAGGGTTAAAAGCTGGTGCAAACGATTATATCAAGAAGCCTTTTAGTTTTGAGGAATTGGTTGAACGTATTAAAGTTCACTTTAGAAATAAAAAGCAAACTGAAACCTTAATACTTGGAAACATTACTATGGACTTATCCAGGCATATCGTATTAAAAGGAGAAGAAGAAATTTCACTTACTCAGCGCGAATTTGAGCTGTTGGCTTATTTAATAGAACATAAAGGGAAAGTTTGCACAAGAAATCAGATTTTGAGTGATGTTTGGGAAATCAATTTTGAATATGATACTGGCGTTATTGATGTTTTTATGAATGCAATTCGAAAAAAACTAAACCTTAAAATTGAAGAAGATTATATAAAAACGATTCGAGGTATTGGGTATATCGCCAATGATTAATAAGATGACATCATTATCCTTTAAAAATAGAATTGCCTTAAATTATATTGTGGGAACGGGGCTTTTGGTTTTGGCGGTCTTTTCTGCTATTTACTTTATTGTCAAACTAACGGTTTACAACCATATTGATGAAAATCTTAATATAGAAATTCAGGATCATTTAAAAGAGCTAAGAATAGAAAAAGGCGCTGTTGTTTTTATGGATGCCGAAGAATGGGAGGAAAGAGAACACAATTCAGTCGATGTAAATCCCATTTTTGTCCAATTTTTGGATTTGAACAAGAAAATTATCGAAAAATCTCCTAATTTAAAAAATGAGAAACTCGTTTTTCATGAAAGGAAAGAACATTTTCATCCTTTTGATACGAAATTATTAGGGAATAAAATCCGCCAGATACAAGTACCGCTTCATGTGCAATCTAAGAAAGTGGGTTATTTGATAATTGCAATGTCGCTTTCTGATTCTTCAAAAGTTTTGGATAATCTGATGGATGCTTTATTGATTACCTTTCCTATTATTCTAATTATTTTGTTTTTCTTAGCGAGATTTTATGCGGGAAGAAGTATAAGACCAATAAATAATATTATTCAGACCTCTAAAATCATTACAAAAGACAATTTAAAAGCACGAATTCCGATCCCTAAAACAAGAGACGAACTATTTGTACTTTCTAAAACAATTAATAGTCTTTTGAATCGAATTGAAGAAGCAATTGAACGTGAAAAACAATTCACTTCGGATGCATCTCATGAGTTAAGAACTCCTCTTACTGTTATTAAAGGAACACTTGAAGTATTAATACGTAAGCCTAGAGATAACAAGGAGTACGAAGAAAAAATTAATTACTGCATTAATGAAGTCGACCACTTAAATTCGCTTGTAGATCAGCTACTTCTAATGGCTCGTTTTGAGAACCAAAAACAAAATATTCATAAAGAAAATGTTTATCTGAATGCAGCAGTTTTGGATGTTTTGAAATTGAATGCAGAGAAAATTAAAACGGGAAGAATTAATGTAATATTGGAAGCTTCAGAAGAGTTTTATATCTATTCTGATAATTATTTAGTCATAACCATTCTCAGAAATATTATTTCAAATGCTGTAAAATATTCAAAACCAGATAGTGAAGTTAAGGTCTCAATATCAAGAGAAAACCATAAGATTATATGTAATATTTCAGATCAAGGAATCGGAATTGTAAAAAAAGATCTCGATTCAATTTTGAATCCTTTTTTCAGGTCAGATTCGCTGAATCATGCAGAAATTAAAGGAACTGGACTTGGATTGTTTATTGTAAAACGAATGACCGATTTACTTAGAATTAAATTTAAAATTGAAAGCGAAATAGGAAAAGGGACCAAAGTTTTATTAGTTTTTGATGAATATGATAATTCGTTAAAGTAATTTTAAAATTCTTAAGCATAATGCTGTCTGTAGCGATTTTTAACAATAAACTATCGTTAAGTTAAAATAAAAATTGCTTTTTAATTAATTTATCTAGTATATTTGCAACCGAATCAAAGAAGTAAAAAAATAAAACAAATCATGATTTCAATTCAATTACATCATCATCATTTACATTATTGCTCTCAAGCGATGTGTTAATGGTATGTGTGTAAATCATCATATTTTAAAACCCGTTTGAGTACATCAAACGGGTTTTTTAATTCAAGCTCTCTTTGTACTCAAACTATTAATCCAACAAACAACTAAAAAAATGAGTACTTTAAAAATTGCAATTCAAAAATCGGGTCGTTTAAACGAAGACAGCATTCAAATTCTAAAAGACTGCGGTATTTCAATTAATAACGGAATCGACCAATTAAAAGCTGAAGCTTCAAATTTTCCTCTTGAAGTTTTATACCTTAGAAATTCAGATATCCCTCAATACTTGATTGACGGAGTAGTAGATTTAGCCATTGTTGGCGATAATCTTTTGGTGGAGAAAGGAAAAGGAATTGAAGTGGTTCAGAAACTAGGATTTTCAAAATGTAAAGTTTCTGTGGCAGTCCCTAAAACTTTTGAATACAATTCGGTTCAGGATTTAGCTGGACTTCGTATTGCTACTTCTTATCCAAATACAGTTAACGAATATTTCAGTAAATTTGGTTTAAGTGTTGATATTCATCAGATTTCTGGTTCTGTAGAAATTGCGCCAAACATTGGTCTTGCTGACGCGATTGTTGATATTGTTTCAAGCGGAAGTACTTTATTCAAGAACAATTTAAAAGAAGTTGAAGTTATTTTGAAAAGTGAGGCAGTTTTAGCGGTTTCTCCAAAAGTTTCTCCTGAAATCCAAAAACACATAGATACTTTAAAATTCAGAATTCAGGCAGTTTTAAGAGCTAGAAATTCGAAATATATTTTAATGAACGTTCCAAATGATAAAATTGATGCTGTTGGAAAAATCCTTCCAGTTCTTAGAAGTTTGACAGTTCTTCCTTTGGCTCAAGAAGGCTGGAGCAGTGTTCACTCGGTAATTGATAAAGATACTTTTTGGGATGTAATAGACCAATTAAAAGAAGTAGGAGCAGAAGGAATTCTAGTTTGCCCAATCGAGAAAATGGTTCTGTAGGGCTTCGCCCGCTTTAGGCAGTAGGCTTTTGAAAAGCTTGCTCCTTCTGCAAAAAATAAACACAACGTTAATAAAGCCTAAAGCCTACAGCTTAAAGCTTAAAGCTTAAAAAAAAATGAATATAATAGATAATCCAAAACCAGAAAGTTGGTCAGAAATATTAAAAAGACCAACACAAACTGTTGATGATATTGAAGTTACAGTAAAGGAAATCTTTAAAGAAGTCCAAAGAAAAGGAGATGAAGCGGTTGCAAAATATACTTCAATTTTTGATGGAATTTCGTTAGACAATTATGAAGTTTCTCAAGCAGAAATTGAAGAAGCAATTAGTCTGATTCCGACCGAATTGAAAGAAGCAATCGAACTAGCAAAAAACAATATTTATAACTTCCATAACGCTCAAAAAACAGATCGCGTTTCTGTTGAAACTATTGATGGAGTAAATTGCTGGCAGGAAAAAAGACCAATTCAGAAAATTGGTTTATATATTCCAGGAGGAACAGCACCTTTGTTTTCAACTGTTTTAATGCTTGCGGTTCCAGCAGAAATTGCGGGTTGTAAAGAGATTGTATTGTGCTCTCCTCCAGATAAAAAAGGAAAAATTAATCCCGCAATTTTATATGCCGCCAATTTATGTGGTGTAACTAAAATTTTGAAAGTTGGCGGAATTCAAGCAATTGCAGGAATGACTTTCGGTACACAATCTATTCCAAAAGTATATAAGATTTTCGGTCCAGGAAATCAATTTGTTACCGTGGCAAAACAGCTGGCTACTCAGTTTGGTGTTGCAATCGATATGCCTGCCGGTCCTTCAGAATTGTTAATTGTGGCAGATGACTCCGCTGTTCCTGCTTTTGTGGCTTCAGACTTATTATCTCAGGCTGAGCATGGAACTGACAGTCAGGTAATTTTAGTTTCGACTTCAAGAAAGCTAATTGATGAAGTAGAAAAAGAGGTTCAGTCTCAATTAGAAGTGCTTCCAAGAAAAGCCATTGCAGAAAAAGCGATTGAGAATTCAAAATTAATTTATGTTGAAAATGATCAGATTGCTTTAGATTTAATTAATGAATATGGGCCTGAGCATTTTATTATCTGTTCAGAATACGATGATTTCTATTGCAATGGAATTGTAAATGCAGGCTCTGTTTTCATCGGAAATTATACGCCAGAAAGTGCAGGAGATTATGCATCAGGAACCAATCATACTTTGCCGACAAATGGTTATGCTAAGAATTATAGCGGTGTAAATTTGGATAGTTTTATGAAATCAATGACTTTTCAAAAGATTTCAGAAAAAGGAATTCAAAACATTGGAAAAGCAATAGAATTGATGGCTGAAGCCGAAGGGTTACAAGCGCATAAAAATGCTGTGACATTAAGATTGAAGAGTTTAGAGTAAAAAAGATAAAAGAAGCAAGAAGCAAGAAAATGCGCAAGAAGAAAAATCTTTGTTCTTTAATCTTGATCCTTTCCTCTTAAAAATAAAGAAGAATGAAATTCGATATAAATACAATAACAAGAGAAAACGTAAAATCACTAAAGCCGTATTCGTCTGCACGAGATGAGTTTGAAGATTTTGATACAGCTGAAATGATTTTTCTGGATGCCAATGAAAATCCGTTTCAAAATGGAGTAAACCGTTATCCAGACCCGCAGCAAAACTCAGTTAAAGCGATTTTGGCTAAAAACAATAATACCAAGCAAAGTCAGATTTTGCTGGGAAATGGAAGTGACGAAGTTTTAGATTTGCTTTTTAGAGCTTTCTGTGAACCGAAAAAAGACAATATTATTTCTCTGCCTCCAACATACGGAATGTATGGTGTTTTAGCAAATATCAATGCTGTAGAAAACAGAGAAGTTCTGTTGACAACAGATTTTCAGCCTCAAGTTGAAAAGATTTTAGAAGCGGTTGATGAGAATACAAAAATCATCTTTTTATGCTCGCCAAACAATCCGACCGGGAATTCATTCTCAGACGAAAGCGTAGTGAAATTACTTCAAAATTTCAAAGGTTTAGTCGTAATTGATGAAGCTTATATTGATTTCTCAAATAAAGAAAGTTGGCTGACAGAAATTGACGAATACCCTAATTTGGTGATTACACAAACGCTTTCTAAAGCTTATGGTTTAGCTGGAATTCGTTTAGGAATCTGTTATGCTTCTGAAGCTGTGATTTCGGTTTTAAATAAAATTAAACCGCCTTATAACGTAAACGAATTAACACAACAAAGAGCGAAAGAGCGATTAAGAGATTCAGAAAAAATTAAGCAAGAAATTGCTTCAATTATTGAACAAAGAGAAGAATTGCTTAAAGTTTTACTTGAAGTGAGTTTTGTTGAAAAAGTATATCCAACAGAAGCCAATTTTATATTAGCAAAAGTTGATAATGCGAACAAGAGATATGATCAATTAATCGAAAAAGGAATTGTAATAAGAAACCGAACTACACAACCTTTATGCGAAAATTGTCTTCGATTTACAATTGGAACAAAAGAAGAAAATGCAGTTGTAATTAGAGAATTGAAACTATTAAGCTAAGAGTTTATATAACCGCAAAGTTCGCAAAGAATTACGCAAAGAACCAAAGTCATTTTGCCATTGAGATTTAGTATAATTCGTGAATTCGTGGCGAAAAAAAAATAAAATATGAAAAAAGTACTTTTTATCGATCGTGACGGGACGATTGTTTTAGAACCTGAAAATTACCAATTAGACAGTTTGGATAAACTAGAATTTTATCCAAAAGCCTTTCAATATCTGGCTAAAATTGCTAATGAATTAGATTACGAATTGGCAATGGTAACCAATCAGGACGGATTAGGAACTGATAGTTTTCCTGAAGATACATTTTGGCCAACGCAAAATTTTATTCTAAAAGCTTTTGAAAATGAAGGAGTTGTTTTTGATGAAATTTTCGTAGATAGAACTTTTCCAGAGGAAAATGCGCCAACACGCAAGCCTAGAACAGGAATGCTGACTAAATATTTAAACAATCCAGAATATGATTTAGAGAATTCTTTTGTTTTGGGAGATCGTTTAACTGATGTGGAATTGGCTAAAAATCTTGGCGCAAAAGCCATTTTTATGAATGATACTGATGGCGCTGGAAGCAACGAAATTTCAGCTAAACGCGAAGAATTGAACGAAACAATTGCTCTACAAACGATGGATTGGAAAAAAATCTATGAGTTTTTGAAACTAGAAGCGCGTTCAGCATCAATTACAAGAAAAACTAACGAAACGGATATTTATATCAATCTAAATCTTGATGGAACAGGAAAAAGCAAAATAGACACCGGAATTGCTTTTTTTGACCACATGTTAGACCAAATCTCACGTCACGGTCAAATGGATTTAGAAATCACTGTAAAAGGGGATTTAGAAGTTGATGAACATCATACAATCGAAGATACCGCAATTGCTCTTGGAGAAGTTTTTGCCAAAGCCCTAGGAAACAAATTAGGAATCGAGCGTTACGGATTCTGCCTTCCAATGGATGATTGTTTAGCGCAAGCAGCAATTGATTTTGGAGGAAGAAATTGGCTGATTTGGGAAACCGAATTTAAACGTGAAATGGTTGGGAAAATGCCAACAGAAATGTTTTATCACTTCTTCAAATCGTTTACAGACGGCGCAAAAGCAAATTTAAATATCAAAGCAGAAGGAATCAACGAACATCATAAAATCGAAGCAATTTTTAAAGCTTTCGCAAAAGCGATAAAAGTAGCCGTAAAAAGAGATACCGAAAAAATGATTTTGCCTTCGACGAAAGGAATGCTTTAAGAAGTTTAAAATTGTTTCAGGTTTCATGTTTCAAGTTCATTGGAGTAACTTGAAACATGAAACTTGAAACCTGAAACAAAAAGTTAATGAAAATAGTAATTATAAATTACGGAGCAGGAAATATTCAGAGCATTATGTTTGCTATTGAAAGATTAGGTTTTAAAGCTGTTTTAAGTAATAATCCGGAAGAGATTAAATCGGCTGATAAAGTGATTTTTCCTGGCGTAGGCGAAGCGAGTTCGGCGATGGCTAAACTTCGTGAAAGCGGTTTGGATAGTTTGATTCCGCAATTGAGACAGCCAGTTTTGGGAATTTGCCTCGGAATGCAATTAATGTGTAATAAAACAGAAGAAGGAAATACAAAAGGTCTTGGGATTTTTGATGTGGATGTTTTGAAATTTTCAAGCAATGTAAAAGTGCCTCAAATGGGATGGAATCAGATTTATGATTTAAAAACCGATTTGTTTAAAGACATTTCTGAGAATGAATTCATGTATTTGGTTCATAGTTTTTATGCACCCAATTGCAAGGAATCTATCGCCACAACAAATTACGATGTTGAATACACATCAGCTTTGCAAAAAAATAATTTCTACGGAACTCAGTTTCACCCAGAAAAAAGTGGCGATGTCGGAGAGAAAATCCTTGGAAATTTCCTGAAGATGTAAAAATTTCAATTTCAAAAGACAATATCAATCAAAATAACAATTTTTGAGAATCAAAAAGACTTTATGACTTTCGACTTTCGACTTTCAAACTTTAAGACTAAAATAAAATGAGAATAATACCAGCCATAGATATCATTGAAGGAAAATGCGTTCGTTTGTCCAAAGGTGATTATGATACGAAGATAATTTACAATGAAAATCCGCTTGAAGTGGCAAAATCATTTGAAGCACATGGAATTGAGCATCTGCATTTAGTAGATCTTGACGGTGCAAAATCAAGCAAAATTGTCAATTATAGAATATTAGAACAAATTGCAACTCAAACAAACTTAAAGATTGATTTTGGTGGCGGTTTAAAATCGGATGACGATTTGAGAATTGCTTTTGAAAGTGGCGCAAACCAAATTACAGGGGGAAGTATTGCTGTAAAAAACAGAGTGATTTTCGAAAAATGGATTTCAGAATATGGTTCAGAAAAAATCATTTTAGGCGCTGATGCGAAAGACGAAAAAATTGCGGTTTCTGGTTGGTTAGAAGAATCTAATGAAGATTTAGTTCCTTTTATTCAGGATTACCAATCAAAAGGAATTCAGTTTGTGATTTGTACTGATATTGCCAAAGATGGAATGCTTCAAGGGCCAAGTTTTGATTTGTATAGTAAAATTTTGGCAGAAACAAAAGGAATAAAGTTAATCGCTTCTGGAGGAATTTCTACTTTTGACGAATTACCAAAATTAGCCGAATTAGGTTGCGAAGGAACAATTATCGGAAAAGCAATTTACGAAGGCAGAATTAGTTTGAAACAGTTAGAAAATTATATTATTGGTAAAATGTAAAAAGTGAATTGTAAAATGAAGATTCAACATTTTACAAAAACATTTCACATCTTACATCTAACAATTAACTAAAATAAAAATGTTAGCAAAAAGAATTATACCTTGCTTAGATATAAAAAACGGAAGAACTGTAAAAGGCGTTAATTTCGTTGATTTGCGTGATGCAGGAGATCCTGTAGAATTGGCTGAAATTTATTCGAGAGAAGGGGCAGACGAATTGGTTTTTCTAGATATTTCGGCAACAGAAGAAAGACGTAAAACGCTTGTAAATATGGTACGAAGCGTGGCAGAAAAAATCAATATTCCTTTTACAGTTGGCGGTGGAATTTCATCTGTAGAAGATGTTGATATTCTGCTAAATAATGGGGCTGATAAAGTTTCAATTAATTCATCGGCAGTAAAAAATCCGCAGTTAATCAATGATTTGGCTCAGAAGTTTGGAAGTCAATGTGTTGTGGTTGCGATCGATGCTAAACAAATCGACGGACAATGGATTGTACATTTAGTTGGTGGAAAAGTACCAACTGAATTGAATTTATTCGACTGGGCTATTGAAGTGGCAGAACGCGGAGCAGGAGAAATTCTTTTTACTTCAATGGACAATGACGGCACTAAAAATGGTTTTGCAAACGAAGCTCTGGCTAAACTTTCAGAATTGGTAAACATCCCGATTATTGCTTCTGGAGGAGCCGGAAATATCCAGCATTTTGTTGATTCGTTTAAAGAAGGAAAAGCAGACGCGGCTTTAGCAGCAAGTGTTTTTCACTTCAAAGAAATCGAAATCAAAGCGTTGAAACAAGAATTAAGAAATAATAATATTGAAGTTCGATTATAGTTTTTACTTTAAGACTTTGGACTTTATAACTTTAGAATAAAATTATGGAAATCGATATCAAAAGCGCACATGGACTAATTCCCGCGATAATTCAGGATTCAGAAACTAAAAATGTTCTGATGCTGGGCTATATGAATGAAGAATCGCTTCAAAAGACAATAGAAACACAAAAAGTAACTTTCTTCAGCCGTTCCAAGCAAAGACTTTGGACAAAAGGCGAGGAGAGCGGTAACTTTTTAAATTTAGTCAGCATTAAAAATGACTGCGATGGCGATACATTACTAATTCAGGTAAAACCTGTCGGACCAACATGCCACACAGGTGCAGATACGTGTTGGCAAGAACCAAATGATGCAAATTATGGGTTTATTTCGCAACTAGAAAACACGATTAAAACCAGAAGAGAAAACGCTGATTCTGAGAAAAGTTATGTGGCTTCTTTATTTGAAAAG
Source organism: Flavobacterium movens (assembly GCF_039581425.1). NCBI lineage: Bacteria > Pseudomonadati > Bacteroidota > Flavobacteriia > Flavobacteriales > Flavobacteriaceae > Flavobacterium > Flavobacterium movens. The sequence goes on along the minus strand of NZ_JBCPXY010000007.1, from coordinate 165,516 downwards.
GGAATCAATAAAATTGCTCAGAAAGTAGGTGAAGAAGCGGTAGAAGTGGTAATTGAAGCTAAAGATGATAATGATGATTTATTCCTTAGCGAAAGCGCCGATTTATTGTTTCATTATTTAATTCTGCTTCAAGCAAAAGGATATCAATTGAATGATGTTGTGGAAGTTTTGAAGAAACGTCAGAAATAAAAATATTTTGTTTCAAGTTTCAAGTTCCATGGGATAACTTGAAACTTGAAACAAACTAGACTCACTCCATAAACTCAAAAACAGCAAACTCTTCTGGCTGATGAAATCCAAATACTAAACTCTTATAAGGTTGTAAAGCAAGATATTCGGTTGTGTTACCGTAATCAATTCTAAAAGTATTTCCTTTCCATTTTGTTCCGACTTTAGGTTTCGAAAAACCTCCGTTTTCAATATTTTTCAGACTAGAAAACGGAATTTTAATTTCAATTGTATAGCCTTCAGGAGTTATTTTGCTTACAGATTCCAAACCTTTTATATCAAAATCCATTGCCGTATTCCAGCCTCCACATTCTGGCGAAATGCATTTTAAAAGCAAATCGTAGTTTGTGGAAAATGCATTTACGCCAATTTCTACATAATTTTGGCCGTCTCCATCGGGATCTAGGAAAATTTCAACTAAATCATCGGTGTTAAATATTTGAGAGTCTTTTGTTTGTTGTGTTCCAATGATTTTAGAATCAGTAGAATTAAAAGCAATGTAAAGATTTTCATTATTCCACAAAAGAGAGACAAAGGTTTTCTGAGTGGCTTTTTCTTCTGTATTATGAATCACAAATGGGCCTAAAAAAGGTTTATCCCAATCAGATAAATTACCGTCAATTCTTATTTTATTGTTGGTTTTATAGACAGGAATGTTTTGTGAATTTGCAGCTATCGAAAACATCACAATTAAAAAGAAAACCAGCTTACTTAAACTCATACACATGAAATCTAAAATTTTGAGAGCACTAAAATAGAGAAGAATAATCAATTTCAATGCTGTTTATTGATATTGAAATGATAATTTTTCAAAAAAAATAATTCGAATGTTTACATTTGTTGAAGATTAAGCTGGTTTAATTACCTAATTATTTCAAATTTATAAATAATGAAAAAATACTTTGGTGGCGTAGTTTTCGCCTTTTTGGTTGGTTTTAGTGCTAATGCTCAAGGACTTTTAAATAAGTCAGAAACTGTATTTACACATCAGGATACTTTGCGTGGAAGCATCACAAAAGAAAGAGCTTGGTGGGATTTAAAATATTATCACCTTGATGTAAAAGTGAATCCGAAAGAGAAATCAATTTCAGGTTCTAATACAGTTCGTTATACTGTTTTAACAGAAAACAACCGTATGCAGATTGATTTGCAGGAACCTATGAATATTACTAAAGTAACTCAAAACGGAAAAGAATTAAAGTTTGAAAGAGACGGAAACGCATTTTTCATCACTTTAAACGAAAAACAAAAAGTTGGCGATACAAAAGAGATAGTAGTTTCTTTTAGCGGAAAACCTAAAGAAGCTGTTAAAGCACCATGGGATGGTGGTTTTTCTTGGAAAAAAGATAAAAACGGAAAAGATTTTATTGCTACATCTTGTCAAGGTTTAGGAGCGAGCGTTTGGTGGCCATGTAAGGATCATATGTATGATGAAGTAGAAAATATGTTAATCAGCGTGAATGTTCCTGGAGACTTAACGGAAGTTTCTAACGGAAGATTGCAAAGTGTTAAAAAAGAAAAAGACGGAACTAAAACTTTCAACTGGTACGTTTCAAATCCTATCAACAATTACGGAGTAAATATTAATATTGGTGATTACGTTAATTTCTCAGAAGTTTTTAAAGGTGAAAAAGGAAATTTAGATTGTAATTATTATGTATTAAAAGACAATTTAGCTTTGGCAAAAGAGCAGTTTAAAGACGCTCCGAGAATGTTGAAAGCTTTTGAAAACTGGTTTGGTCCTTATCCTTTCTACGAGGACAGTTATAAATTGGTTGAAGTTCCATATTTAGGAATGGAGCACCAAAGCTCTGTAACTTATGGAAATCAATATAAAAATGGTTATTTAGGACGTGATTTAAGCGGAACAGGTTGGGGATTAAAGTTTGATTTTATCATCATTCACGAATCTGGGCACGAATGGTATGCTAATAATATTACGTACAAGGATATCGCTGATATGTGGGTTCATGAGAGTTTTACGAACTATTCTGAAAGTCTTTTTGTGGAGTATTATTATGGAAGAGATGCTGGGGCAGAGTACGTAATTGGATGCAGAAAAAATATTCAAAATGATAAACCAATTATCGGACATTATGATGTAAACAATGAAGGATCTGGAGATATGTATTCAAAAGGTGCAAATATGCTTCATATGATTCGTCAGATTATCAATGATGATGCAAAATGGAAATCGATTTTGAGAGGTATGAATAAAACTTTTTATCATCAAACCGTTACAGGAAAGCAGATTCAGGATTATATTAACGAACAATCTGGAATTAATTTTAACAGAGTTTTTGCTCAATATTTAACAACAACTCAAATTCCGGTATTTGAATATATGTTTAAAAATGGAACTTTTGGCTACCATTGGACTAACTGTGTTGCTAAATTTGATATGCCAGTAAGAGTAAAATTAAATGGTGTTGAAACTTGGCTAAAACCAACCACAGAATGGCAATCAGTAAAAACGGATAATGAAGATAGAAAACTAGAGGTTGATAAAGATTTCTATGTTACGACTTCAAATATTGTAGAATAGGTTTTAATAATCCATTTTAAAAATGACATACAAAGTATTTTTAAGTTTAACGAGCGCAGTATTAATTTCTTGTCTGTCTAAGGGCACAAATAAAAATAGTACTTTGATAGATACAAAAGATACTGTTGTAGTTCGTCAGGATTTTAAAAAATATTTTGATTCGTGTGGTGTTACAGGTTCAATTGCTATTTATGATAACGTAAAGCACAAATGGATTTTGTCTGATAAAAATGCTGGTAATATACAAACATTGCCAGCATCTACTTTTAAGATCGCAAATCTGCTTATTGCGCTTGAAACAAAAACAATAAGTAGTGAGAATGATGTAGTAAAGTGGATTGGTAAAACGGATACTGTAAAGTATGGCTATAGACCAGAAATTTATCATGATATGACGGTAAAGGAAGCTTTTAAAGTTTCTGCTGGATGGGTATTTGTAGAGCAAGCAAAGAAAATTGGTAAGCAGAATTACGAAAAGTATTTGCGGTTATGCGATTACGGAAATGTTAATTTCTCTCAAGAAGATGCCGATTTTTGGAACTTTGGAGATTTTGGAATTTCCACGATTAATCAAGTTGAATTTCTAAAGAAGCTATACGATGAGAAGTTGCCGTTTTCAAAAAGAAATATTCAGATAGTAAAAAAAGTAATGTTAAGCGATGAAGGCCCTGATTATAAAGTTTATTCAAAAACCGGATGGACCAGAGAAAAAGGTGTTAATATTGGCTGGTGGGTAGGTTATGTTGAAAAAGAAGGTAGAAGTTACTTTTTTGCTACCAGACTTTTGCAGGATAGAAATAATAACAGAAGTGATTTTGGAAGTTGCCGAAAAGATATTACTAAAAAAGTATTTAAAGAATTGCAAATTTGTAATTTCTAGAATTCATTAAAAAAAACAAACCCGATAGTCCTGAAATCTCAAGACTATCGGGTTTTTTATTTTTACACATAATTTGTCATTTCTCTTTTCAGTCGAAATGATAAAAAGGTCTGAAAACTATTGCTTTCAGACCTTTTTTATTAAAACTTTAAAGCCTATCGATTATTTAACTTTGCCTTTTCCTTTATAATATCAGCAATTTTTCTGTTTTCAATTTTGCTTTCGAGCCACGAAATAATGTCAAGATACAAGAAAGCCCTTTTTTCGTAAGTGTTTTTTTCAAGTTCTACAAAACGAGCATGCATTTTCTTAAATTCCTTTTTAATATCGGCAGGGTAGAAGTTGTTTAGATTTCTTAAAAACTTAATAATCTCCTTTTGAACCTCGTGCAAGTCGTTCATTTTCAATAAAAACTTATAGGTACTCTTCAGATGATTTTCTAAATAATAATCTTTTCCAATTTCATAATGTGCAATCAGAGATAATAATCTTGCAAAGCACATTAAATCTTCACGCATTGTCAAGTTTTTATTGTTGATGATCTTATCTAAATAATTGATGCATTCGTTGTATTTTTCGTTACCAAAATAAATAGAAGCAATTTTATAGAAGAACAACATTTCGTGATGTTCATCAAGATGTTCGCTGTGCAATTTAAGTTTGCTTAAAATTTCAGGAATCAAATATTCACTTTCGGCAAAAGTTCCTTCTAATATATGCAGATTTAATTTGTTGTTATATACATATAAGAAAGACAGTGAGGCAAGATTGTCATTTACTGGAAATTTCGGATCAGCAATCGTTTCTTCTAGAAGATTCAAGTACTTTTTGAAGTTCGATTTATATTTAAGCATATAAAGCGATTCTAAGAAATAATGATTCCCTTTTAAGAAAAACACAGGATTCAGATAAATCATATTTGGATTATCATAAAAAAGCTGAACCCATTTATAGGCGAACTTGTAACTCGCCAAGAAATCTTGCACTAGAAAGCTTCGCCAAAGATTAGCGTTATAAAACCAGTATTTCTCCCGGAAACCAAATTTACTTTCGTCAAGTTTTGAGATATGCCTGTTAAAATAGTCGTCTATATATTTGTACTCCTCATCACTTTTTACGTAACCAGTTTTTAGCATGATTCCGTATAGCTGAAGAGATAAATTAGACAGTTTGCTTGAAATCGTATTTCTATAATTTAATTCTTTGGCCTGAACAACCAATTCGTCAGCACGTCCTTGAATACTGCGAGTAATATATTGAGATTCGATTAGTTTTTCGAATTCAACAATTTCATACGCCATATATTTTTCATCATTCTCTAAAGCCTGCTGTTTTGTTTTGTCTAGAATTTTTAAGCTCTGTTTATATAATCCCTTATTATAAAGAATAACAGCAAAATCCATTTGTTCGCGAAGCTGATAACGAATATTCTGGCTAGGAATATTTAATCTTATACTGACAAGAATTTGTTTGTATAAGTATGATTTTAAGTTAGATAACTGCACTTTTTGGATAGTGCCACTTTTAAGAATGAGTTTTTCATCGTAAACTTCAGATTTATCTAAAATATTGAATAGTTCGATAAATTTTGTGTTTGAACTCGTTTCTAATCGGCTTGCAAAAATTTTAAACTGCCTTTTTTCTGATTTCGAAAGTGATTTGATTAGAACAAATAAGAAATCTTTTTGATGGTTAGCCATTGTAAAAAATAATAATATAACTTATTGATTATAAGTTAGTTAATAAGGTATAAAACGTTTTATAAACAGTATAATTTCATTAAAATGAATTTCATACTGTAATAGTACAATATATATTTGTTATCAAGATGTGAAATTACATTAAATAAATGAATATGAATAGAGAGAAAGTTCAAATTTTTGACACCACATTGCGAGATGGTGAACAAGTTCCAGGATGCAAGTTAGATACTAAACAGAAATTAGTTATCGCAGAACGACTAGACAAAATGGGAGTTGACATTATCGAAGCAGGCTTTCCTGTGTCAAGTCCAGGCGATTTTTTATCGGTCTCTGAGATTTGTAAAATTGTAGAAAATGCAACCGTCTGCGGACTAACAAGAGCCGTAAAAAATGACATTGATGTTGCGGCAGCTGCCTTAAAGCATGCTAAGAAACCTAGAATCCATACTGGAATCGGAACTTCAGAATCTCATATACTCCACAAATTACAAACTACGCCTGAAGATATTATTGCAAGAGCAAAATTTGCTGTATCACATGCTAAATCTTATGTAGAAGATGTTGAATTCTACGCAGAAGATGCGGGTAGAACAGATAATGCGTTCTTAGCTAAAGTTTGTGAAGAAGTTATTAAATCTGGAGCAACTGTATTAAATATTCCTGATACTACTGGATATTGTCTTCCAGAAGAATACGGAGCAAAAATTAAATATTTAAAAGAAAACGTTAAAGGAATCGAAAACGTAATTCTTTCATGCCACTGTCATAATGATTTAGGAATGGCAACTGCAAACTCAATCGCAGGGGCTATAAATGGAGCAAGACAAATAGAGTGTACTATTAATGGTATTGGTGAAAGAGCTGGAAACACTGCACTTGAAGAAGTGGTAATGATTTTCAAACAACACCCTTACTTAAATTTAGATACAAACATCAATACGAGAGAATTAAACGAAATGAGCCGTTTGGTTTCTGAAAGTATGGGAATGATTGTACAGCCAAATAAGGCGATTGTTGGAGCAAATGCTTTTGCACACAGTTCTGGAATTCATCAAGATGGTGTAATCAAAAACAGAGCAACTTACGAAATCATGGATCCGTTAGACGTCGGAGTAAATGAATCTTCAATCATTTTGACAGCAAGAAGCGGAAGAGCTGCTTTGGCTTACCGTGCTAAAAAAGTAGGTTACGAATTAACTAAAGTACAGTTGGATATCGTTTATATCGAATTCTTGAAATTCGCTGATATTAAAAAAGAAGTTGTAGACGCAGATATTCACCAAATTATTGAAGCTTCTAAAATAGAAGGAGATTTAATCAGAAACTAAATATTTCAAAATAAGAATTTTAAGGAACAATAAGGATTTAAAGACATAAATAGCGAGAGATTATGAATTTAAAAATTGCAGTTTTACCAGGAGATGGAATTGGACCTGAAGTAATATTACAAGCTAAGAAAGCTTTGTACGCCATTGGCGAAGTGTATAATCATGAATTTGTTTTTGAAGAAGCGCTGATGGGAGCGGTTGCTATCGATAAAACAGGAAATCCTTTGCCGGAACAAACTTTAAATCTGTGTTTAAACACAGATGCAGTTTTGCTTGGTGCGATAGGAGATCCTAAATACGATAACAACCCAAATGCAAAGGTTCGTCCGGAACAAGGATTGTTGAAACTGCGAAAAGAATTAGGCTTGTTTGCTAATATTCGTCCTATAAAACCTTATAAAGCCTTAATTGAATCTTCTCCTTTAAAAAGAGAAATTATTGAAGGAGCTGATTTTACCATTTTTAGAGAATTGACAGGTGGAGCTTACTTTGGTACAAAAACACTTAATGAAGAAGGAACACATGCTTCAGATTTATGTGAATATTCAGAAGAAGAAATTACCAGAATTACACATTTAGCTTTTCAATCGGCACAAAAGCGACGCAAAAAGCTAACAATGGTTGATAAAGCAAATGTTTTGGAGACTTCAAGATTATGGAGAAAAGTAGTTCAGAAAGTGAGTGAAAGTTATCCAGATGTTAAACTTGATTTCTTGTTTGTGGATAATGCCGCAATGCAGCTGATTTTAAATCCAAAGCAATTTGATGTGATTTTGACTGAGAACTTATTTGGAGATATTTTATCTGATGAGGCTAGTGTAATTACAGGTTCAATTGGTTTATTGCCATCAGTATCTTTAGGAGAAAAAAATGCTTTGTTTGAGCCAATTCACGGATCATATCCGCAGGCAAAAGGAAAAAATATTGCAAATCCGATTGCTTCAATTTTAGCGGCAGCGCTTTTGTTAGAACATTTTGGATTAACTAAAGAAGCTCATGTAATTTATAAAGCGGTAGAAAAAGCAATTGAATACAAAGTAGTTACAGTTGATTTGAAACCAGATTCAAAATTTGGAACAAACGAAGTAGGAGAGTTCGTTTCTAATTTTATTTTCAGCAAAGATGATTTGCTGTATTTCAATAATGACAATGTAAGTATTGGGCAATCTACAATTGTTTAATATTTTTTGTTAAAATGTGAAGATAATCACAAGAAGTATTGTAAATGTTGAGATTTTATTTTTTTACTTCCAGAAGTTTATTTACTTTTGTGACACTAAAAAAGAAATGATGCAAATCTCAATTATTATTACTTCTGTCGTTGTTGTCAATGTGATTCACACATCTGCATCGGGAATGTTATAAATATAATTGAAAGACTATATTACAAACCTTCCAAATACTGGAAGGTTTTTTTTTGAATAAAATTAAAAATTAATAAAAATAATAATGGAATTAAATAAGTACAGCAAGACCATCACACAAGATCAAACACAGCCTGCGGCGCAAGCGATGTTGTACGGAATTGGTTTAACTGAAGAAGATTTAAAGAAAGCACAAGTTGGTATTGTGAGCATGGGTTACGATGGTAACACTTGCAACATGCACTTGAACGATTTAGCAAAAGATGTTAAAAAAGGTGTTTGGGATGCAGATCTTGTCGGACTTATTTTTAATACCATTGGTGTCAGTGACGGTATTTCTAACGGTACTGAAGGTATGCGTTACTCGCTGGTTTCTAGAGATGTAATTGCAGATTCTATTGAAACTGTTGCCGGAGCACAATGGTATGACAGTATTATTGCAATTCCTGGTTGTGATAAAAATATGCCAGGAGCATTAATCGCAATGGGAAGATTAAACCGTCCATCAATGATGATCTACGGTGGTTCTATTCACTCTGGAAAATGGAAAGGAGAATCTTTAAACATTGTTTCTGCTTTTGAAGCTTTAGGAAAAAAAGTAAAAGGCGAAATTACTCCTGATGATTTTAAAGGTGTTATTCAGAATGCTTGTCCAGGTGCTGGTGCTTGCGGTGGTATGTATACTGCAAATACAATGTCTTCTGCAATTGAAGCATTAGGAATGAGCTTACCTTATAGTTCTTCTAATCCTGCTTTAAGCCAAGAAAAAAGAGACGAATGTTTGGAAGCTGGAAAAGCAATCAAAATATTATTAGAAAAAGATATCAAGCCAAGAGACATTATGACTCGTGAGGCTTTTGAAAATGCTATTACAATTGTAGCTGTTTTAGGTGGTTCTACAAATGCTGTTATGCACTTAATCGCAATGGCTCATTCAGTTGGAATTACAATCACTTTAGATGATTTCCAAGCGATTAATGACAGAACACCAGTATTGGCAGACATGAAGCCAAGTGGTAAGTACATGATGGAAGACATTCACGAAGTTGGAGGTATTCCAGCAGTTATGAAATACTTATTGAAAGTAGGACTTATTCACGGAGACTGTTTGACAGTAACAGGAAAAACAGTGGCTGAAAATTTAGCTTCAACTCCAGATTTACAGGACGGACAAGAAGTTATTCATGAAATTCAAAAAGCATTAAAACCAACAGGAAATATTCAGGTATTGTATGGAAATCTAGCTTCTGAAGGTGCTGTAGCAAAAATCAGCGGAAAAGAAGGAGAATATTTCGAAGGACCAGCTGTTGTATTTGAAGGTGAATTTGAAGTAATTCCAGGTCTTCAAGCCGGAAAAATTAAACCAGGTAATGTAGTCGTCATCAGGGGTTGTGGGCCAAAAGGTGGTCCGGGAATGCCTGAAATGCTGAAGCCTACATCTGCGATTATTGGAGCTGGATTAGGAAGCAGTTGTGCACTAATCACAGACGGTAGATTCTCGGGCGGTTCGCACGGTTTCGTGGTAGGTCACGTTACACCAGAAGCATATGACGGTGGTGGTATTGCGTTAGTAAAAGATGGAGATTTAATTGCTATCGACGCTGTGAAAAATACAATCGACCTGAAGATATCTGATGAAGAATTTGCAGCAAGAAAAGCGGCTTGGGTTCAGCCGAAATTAAAAGTTGACAGAGGGGTTTTACTTAAATATGCAAGATCAGTATCAAGCGCTTCTACAGGTTGCGTTACCGATAATTAATTTAGAATTAAAATTAAACAGTAAAATACCAAATAGCCAAAATCTAATCCAAAACCAACTTATTCAATAAAATGATAAAAACAATTTACAAATCATTTTTGTTTCTATTGCCTTTAGTTTCATTTTCTCAAAATGCAAAAATTGAGAATCTAAAAAAAGAGTATAATCTGCAAGTCAAAAAAAGTGGTTTCATTCTTTTGGAAGATAAGAATAATTCCGAAAATATTAAAATTGCAAATGCTAACGGAGATATTGTTTATTCTTACAAGAAGAATAATAAAACTGGATTTGTAAGCGGATTAAACTGCGGGAAATTTTTCACATCAACAGTGAAAGGAAGCGGTAATGATGGTGGTGGTTATATGATTTTTGAAGGTATGAATGTTGAAATACATGATGCTAAAAATCCAGATGTTGGAACCAAAACCAATTTTAATTTCACAAATGGAGTATGGAATCAGCCTTTTGAGTTTTATAGCTTTTTTGACAGTATGGATAAGGTTGGTATAATTAATTCATGTGGAGAAATAATAGTACCGGCTACATATAAACGTATTGGAAATTTCAACAAGGCTGGACAAGCATTAGCATATACTGATACAGATTTTACAGTTTTGGATACATTAGGTAAATCTTTGCTGAAACAGCCATTTAAGCATGGATTGGAAAGAGTCTTTAAACATGATTATAACGTTTATGTAAAAGACAATCGTGTGAGATCAAGTTTAGATGGTAAACAGTTTGGAATATTTGATTTTAAAGAAAACAAACAGTTAATACCAAACAGCTATGATGAGATTTCACCTATAGATAAAATGTATTATAGAGTTAAAGAAGAGAAGGATGCCTTCGCTTATTTAGCAAAAAAGAATGATATAATTGAGGTTATTGATTATTCAAATTTCAAAAATATTCTTCCTATTTCGGTAGGAGCCAATGGTATTTCTTCTATAACTGAATTAGGCAATAAATATGTGACTATTTTCTATAAAACAAAAAAAATAATTAGACAAGTAAGTCAAACCGTAAGTAACGACGAATCAAAGTATTGCAAGAATGTCTATTATGATGGAAAAGTACTTTTTGATGCTAAACTAGAAATAGAAGACATTAAGATTTATAAGGATCGTTTGTTTGTGCTTCAGTTATATAATGGAGGGTCAATGATTTATGATTTACAAAAATCAAGTTTTATTGCAACATTTCCCGAGAATTTAATAACTGTATACGATTATGAAATGCCAAGATCAATGGTTTTTAAAAAAGAGTATATGTATGATGCAAGAGATACTTTTTTTAATGTAAGTATTCCATGCAAAGGTCCAGGTTGTCAGACAACTAATTCAAGTAAAGGAGCTCTTTGCGATTTTAATGGAAAGTTAAGAACAGATTTTTTACAAGATGTTAGTTATATAGTTGTGAAGCTAGATAAAACACAAGATAAATTTCTTTTTTTAACGCATAAAAGACCTGCAGATTTTACTTTGAATTTTAACCTTTACGACAATGACGGAAAGTTAAAACTAGAAAATTTTAGAATAGAGGATAATCAAAAAGAATATGCTCTGCTTACAAAAGAGAATACGTTGGTTCTTAATGAAGTTATAGAAAAAACTTCTGTCTATGGCAAAACTGCTTTTGATGTAAGTGGAAATATTATCGGAGAGCGTTACATGTATTTAAGTGATCCAGCTAAAAAAGAAGTAATAAAAACCGAATACACAAAAGAACAAGTCGAGTCTCAGAAAAACAATAGATTCTTAAAAAAATAATTTTTATGAAAATAAAAAATACCATAAAGTATTTGCCATTAATTTTTATTTCAATCAATGCTTTTTCGCAATTAAAACCTGAAAAAGTCGATTTAGATAAATTCTCATTCACAGTAAATTATCAAATTCTGCCTGCAAAGTTTGTTGCATTAGAAAAAAGAACTTTTAGTACAGAAACCGTCATTGGCCCAGATTTTACGCCTTTTTATTCAAATAAAGAAACGCTGAATAACAAATTAAATCTATACGGATGGAAAAGAAGCGTCAGATATTCAAACGTTGATATCGAGGTAAAGCTGAAAAGCTTTAAAATGGGAGAGCCTAAACTGGAGTCCAAAGTTGATGAATCGAAAGATAAAAATGGAGTAGTCGTCAAGACCACAAACTATTTTGTAACTGCAGTAATTGAAGCAAAAGGAGTTGCAGTCGTCAAGATCAAAGGAGCATTAACTGAATCTGGAAGCGATGAAGAGATTGTTTATGATTTTAACAAAGATTTTGTCTATAAATCGCTTAATGACAACGCTAATTCTGAAGTTGTAAAAGAGGCTTTTAAGAAAGAAAAAACAGATTTTTATAATGAAAGCATTAAAAATTATGTTGATGGAGTTTTTAGCGATACAAATTATAAACTCAATAAAGTCTACGGATTGGAGCCTACAACTTATAGAGAGAATTTATGGATTATAGATTCTAAAGATGAAGAAGGAGGAATTCAGAAAGAAGCTTTAGAGGCAGTAAAAGTAATTTTTGCAAAAATGTCTGCAACTGCTCCAATTGATGAAATTGTATCAGATATGAATCCATTAATTGAATATTTTGACTCTTTAAAAACAAAGTATACAGGAAGTGACAAATCAAGTAAAAAAATCAGATACTCAGCTTATTATAATCTAGGACGAATTTATATTCATTTAGATCAGCCTGAAAAAGCAATTAAAGAAGGAGAAGGATTAATTGCTAATGATTATGATAAAAAAGATGGAAAAAAAATTATAGAGGATGCAAACTATGACTTGGAAAATTTTAAAAAATCAACCTACAAGTCAAAACATAATCCCGTATTATATTAATAAGTATTTAAAATAGTATCTCATACTATATTAAGTGCCAAAAATAAAAAAGAATGAGAATATCAGGGGCAGAAGCCGTTATAAGATGTTTATTAGCAGAAGGAGTAGATTTAATTTATGGTTACCCAGGCGGTGCTATAATGCCAGTTTACGACGAATTATATAAATTTCAAGATCAATTGCACCATGTTTTAGTACGTCACGAACAAGGTGCAACACATGCAGCGCAAGGTTATGCGAGAGCAACAGGAAAAGTAGGAGTGGCAATTGCTACTTCTGGTCCAGGAGCTACAAATTTAGTTACAGGTATTGCAGATGCTCAAATCGACTCAACTCCGTTAGTATGTATTACAGGGCAAGTTGGAAGACATTTATTAGGATCTGATGCGTTTCAGGAAACAGATATTATCGGAATTTCAACTCCGGTTACAAAATGGAATTTTCAGGTAACTGAAGCTTCTCAGATTCCTGAAATTATGGCAAAAGCATTTTATATTGCACGTTCTGGACGTCCAGGACCTGTATTGGTTGATATTACTAAAAATGCTCAGTTTGATGAGTTTGATTTTAGCTATGAGAAATGTACTGGAATTAGAAGTTATATTCCAGTACCAAAATTAAACTTAGATAAAGTTGCCGAAGCAGCAGCTTTGATCAATAGCGCTAAAAAACCGTTTATTGTTTTTGGACAAGGAATTATTCTTGGCGAGGCAGAAGCAGAATTTAAAGCAGTAGTTGAAAAATCTGGAATTCCTGCGGCTTGGACAATTTTAGGATTATCAGCTTTACCAACAGATCATCCTTTAAATGTTGGTATGCTTGGAATGCACGGAAATTATGCGCCAAATTTACTAACAAACGAATGTGATGTTTTAATTGCTTTCGGAATGCGTTTTGACGACCGTGTTACAGGTAAATTAAGCACTTATGCAAAACAGGCAAAAGTAGTTCACTTTGAAATTGATCCAGCAGAGGTTGATAAAAACGTAAAAACAGAAATTGCTGTTTTAGGAGATGTAAAAGAATCTTTAGCTGCTTTATTACCATTGTTAGATGCAAAATCTCATGATGCTTGGCATAATGAATTCAAAGAATTAAGCAAAGTTGAATACGACTCTGTAATAAAAGAAGAATTAAATCCAACAAATGGTAAAGGAATTTCGATGGGAGAAACTATCGAAATGATCAACAAACACTCAAAAGGAGACGCAATCATTGTTTCAGATGTTGGTCAGCACCAAATGTTTGCTTGCCGTTATGCTAAATTCAATTCGACTAAAAGTAACATTACTTCAGGAGGTTTAGGAACTATGGGATTTGCATTGCCTGCTGCGATTGGAGCAAAAATGGGAAAACCAGAGCGTGAAGTAGTGGCGATTATTGGTGATGGAGGCTTCCAGATGACAATTCAGGAACTTGGAACAATTTTCCAGACTCAGGTTCCAGTGAAGATTGTCATTTTAAACAATGAATTCTTAGGAATGGTTCGCCAATGGCAAGAATTATTCTTTGATAATAGATATGCTTCGACAAAAATGATTAATCCAAACTTCATTGCCATTGCTGAAGGTTATCATATCAAATCTAAAAAAGTTACACAGCGTGAAGATTTAGATGCAGCGGTCGCTGAGATGCTAGCTTCAAAAGATTCGTATTTCTTAGAAGTTGTAGTCGAAAAAGAAAACAATGTTTTCCCAATGATTCCAACAGGAGCTTGTGTATCAGAAATTAGATTAAGTTAAGAAAAAAGTTTCAAGTTTCAGGTTAAAAGTTTCAAGTTAAAATTGGAACGTGAAACCTGAAACAAAAAAAAACTAAAAAAAACAAATGGAAGATAAAACATTTACCATATCGGTATACTCAGAAAACAATGTGGGTTTATTAAATAGAATATCTGGAATATTCTTAAAGCGCCACATTAATATATTAAGTCTAAATGTTTCAGAATCAGAAATAGAGAATGTTTCAAGATTTATCATCGTAGTGAATACGACAGAGAAATGGGTTCAGAATATTGTGGGACAGATTGAAAAACAGATTGAAGTTATAAAAGCATTTTATCACACAGATGAAGAAACGATTTTCTTAGAAAATGCTTTATTCAAAATCGCTTCAAGTTTGTTGTTTGACGAGAAACAAATTCAGAATATCATCAAAGAAAGCCAGTCTACAATTGTGACAGTTTCTCGTGATTTCTTCGTGATTTCAAAATCAGGAAGACGTTCTGAAATTGAAGAATTATACCAAAAGTTCAAACCATACGGAATTATGCAGTTTGTACGTTCGGGAAGAATATCAGTTTCTAAACAAAAAATGGAGATTTCTTCTTTATTAGAAACCTTTAAATAATAAAATCTTAGTTATATATAATCAATATTAAATTTCATTTCATTAAATATTAAAACAAAAATGGCAAATTATTTCAATACATTACCACTTAGATTACAATTAGAACAATTAGGAGTTTGCGAATTTATGGAGCAATCAGAATTTGCAGACGGAATTGCAGCATTAGCTGGAAAAAAAGTTGTAATTGTTGGTTGTGGAGCACAAGGTTTGAATCAAGGTTTAAACATGAGAGATTCTGGTTTAGACATTTCTTATGCATTGCGTGCTGATGCAATTGCAGAAAAAAGAGCTTCTTATAAAAATGCAACTGAAAATGGTTTCACTGTAGGAACTTATGAAGAATTGATTCCAACTGCAGATTTAGTTTGTAACCTTACACCAGACAAACAACATACAGCTGTGGTAACTGCTATTATGCCATTAATGAAACAGGGTTCTACTTTATCTTACTCTCACGGATTCAACATCGTTGAAGAAGGAATGCAGATTCGTAAAGACATCACTGTTATTATGTGTGCTCCTAAATGTCCTGGTTCTGAGGTTCGTGAAGAATACAAAAGAGGATTTGGTGTTCCAACTCTTATTGCAGTTCACCCAGAAAATGATCCAAACGGATTTGGTTTAGATCAGGCAAAAGCTTACGCTGTAGCAACTGGAGGACACAGAGCAGGAGTTTTAAGATCATCTTTCGTAGCTGAAGTAAAATCAGATTTAATGGGTGAGCAAACTATTCTTTGTGGTTTACTTCAAACAGGATCTATTTTATGTTTCGATAAAATGGTTGAAAAAGGAATCGATGCTGCTTACGCTTCTAAATTAATCCAATACGGATGGGAAACTATCACTGAGGCTTTGAAACACGGTGGTATTACAAATATGATGGATCGTTTAAACAATCCTTCAAAAATTGAAGCTTACGAATTAGCTGAAGAATTGAAAGATATCATGCGTCCGTTGTTCCAAAAACACCAAGACGATATCATTTCTGGAGAATTTTCTAGAACTATGATGATTGACTGGGCTAATGACGATGTTAATTTATTAAAATGGAGAGCTGCAACAGGAGAAACTAACTTCGAAAAAACAGCTCCGCAAGACGCTCCAATCTCAGAACAAGAATATTTTGACAATGGAGTATTGATGATTGCAATGGTAAAAGCTGGTGTTGAATTAGCTTTCGAAACAATGACTGAAGCTGGAATCATTGAAGAATCTGCTTACTATGAGTCATTACACGAATTGCCATTAATTGCAAATACAATTGCAAGAAAGAAATTATTCGAAATGAACCGTGTAATTTCTGATACTGCAGAGTACGGATGCTACTTATTTGATCATGCATGTAAGCCATTATTGACTGAATTCATGAAAAAAGTAGAAACTAATATTATTGGTAAACCATTTTCAACTTCAAATGGAGTAGATAATGCAGTATTGATCGCTGTTAACAAAGAAATTCGTCAACATCCTATCGAAGAAGTAGGAGCTTGGTTGCGAGAGTCTATGACAGCTATGAAAAAAATTGGATAATAAAAATTTGGGAACTTCCGCAGGATCCGATTCTGCGGAATTTGCACTGTATCAATGATTTGTAATATTTTGAATTAGTAAGCACTTATTAAGAAAAAAGATATAGATGCATATTGCATTCACTTAACTTCAGAGAGTGAGTAAGTTAAGTGAAGCGGATCCCTAAAATGGGGTATATTTTACAAAAATATACTTGTTTGAATTTCTGTTTTAATTAATAAAGATGCTTCTATTTTCAAAATAGAGAAAAATCACGCAGTGCGCATTACAAAATTAATTGTTATTGAAATTTGTTAAATTAAAAAAGGCATAATATCTATTTATTATGCCTTTTTTGCCTTCTATTTTTGATTTAAAAAGTAAAATTTTAAATCAAACGCAAATAATTATCATATTTTATTAAATAAATGTTTTTATTTGATAAAATTTATGAATTAAATTATTTCACGGATACGTTCAGATTTAATACATTTATAAAAAAATTCAACAAACGATGAGCTATTACAAAATTGAAAATTTAGAACAATATTTTAAACATTACAATAAGTCAATAAGAGAGCCAAGAAAATTTTGGGGAAAAATAGCTGAGGAAAATTTCACATGGTACCAGCAATGGGAAAAGGTTGTTGATTTTAATATGGCGGAAGCAGAAGTAAAATGGTTTACAGATGCTAAAGTTAACATTACCAAAAATTGTATTGATAGACATTTAAGCAAAAGAGGAGAGAAGACAGCAATTATTTTTGAACCGAACGATCCTTCTGAAGAAGCTTTACATATAACGTATAATGAACTATACGAAAGAGTTTCAAAAATGGCAAACGTCCTTCGCGAGCAAGGTGTTCGTAAAGGAGATAGAGTTTGTATTTACTTGCCAATGATTCCAGAATTGGCTGTTTCTGTTTTGGCTTGTGCTAGAATTGGAGCAATTCACTCTGTAATTTTCGCTGGATTCTCTGCTTCTGCAGTTTCTGCGAGAATCAATGATTGTGAGTGTAAAATGGTAATCACATCTGATGGAGGTTATAGAGGAAACAAAACAATAGATTTAAAAGGAATTGTAGACGAAGCTCTAGAAACTTGTCCTTCTGTTACAAAAGTTTTAGTTGCTAAAAGAACTAATACTAATGTTAAGATGAAAGATGGTCGTGATGTTTGGTTACAACCATTATTAGATGCAGCTTTAGATAATAGTGTTGCTGAAATTATGGATGCCGAAGATCCGTTGTTTATTTTATATACTTCAGGATCAACAGGAAAACCAAAAGGAATGGTTCATACTACTGCTGGTTATATGGTATATACTGCGTATACTTTCAAAAATGTATTCAACTACGAGGATAATGATATTTTCTGGTGTACAGCAGATATCGGATGGATCACTGGTCACTCTTATATATTATACGGACCATTATTGAATGGTGCGACAACTGTAATTTTTGAAGGAGTTCCTTCTTATCCAGATTTTAGCCGTTTTTGGGATATTATCGAAAAACATAAAATTACACAATTCTATACTGCACCAACTGCAATCCGTTCATTGGCAAAAGAAAGTTTAGATTACATTCAAAAATATCCTCTTAAATCACTTAAAGTTATCGGATCTGTTGGAGAACCAATTAACGAAGAGGCTTGGCATTGGTTTAATGACCACGTAGGAGATAAGAGATGTCCGGTTGTAGATACTTGGTGGCAGACAGAAACAGGAGGAATCATGATTTCGCCAATTGCTTTTGTAACACCAACAAAACCTACTTACGCAACTTTGCCATTACCTGGAATTCAACCTGTTTTAATGGATGAAAAACGTAATGAAATAGAAGGAAACCAAGTGGTTGGAAGTTTATGTATTAAATTCCCATGGCCAGGAATTGCCAGAACTATTTGGGGTAATCACGATCGTTACAAAGAAACATATTTCTCTGCTTTCCCTGGAAAGTATTTTACAGGAGACGGTGCTTTAAGAGACGAAGTTGGATATTACAGAATTACCGGTAGAGTAGATGATGTTGTAATTGTTTCTGGACATAATTTAGGAACAGCTCCAATTGAAGATGCGATCAACGAACACCCAGCTGTTGCGGAATCTGCAATCGTTGGATTCCCTCATGATATTAAAGGAAATGCTTTGTATGGTTTTGTAATTCTAAAAGAAACTGGAGAAGTTAGAGATAGAAATAACTTAACAAAAGAGATTAACCAATATATTTCTGATCACATTGGGCCAATTGCGAAATTAGATAAAATTCAATTCGTTTCTGGTTTGCCAAAAACTCGTTCTGGAAAAATTATGCGTAGAATTTTGCGTAAAATAGCTGAAGGAGATTCTTCTAATTTTGGAGATACTTCGACTTTACTAAATCCAGAAATAATAGAAGAAATTATGAAAGAAAGAATTTCTTAATTAAAAATATGTAAATCTAAAGAAGCCTCTAAATTTTAAGAGGCTTCTTTTTTACTTTTAATTGAAACTTGGTATTTTGAAATTGATATTTTAACCTGTCTTTATGGTGCAATTTTTAAATTTAAATCGTTTACAAAAACAAGAGGCTGCATATTACTTAAGTTAGTAAGCGAAAGGACACCTTTTTTATTCTCGTTCACTGCATTTATTCTAAAACAAAACTCATTGCCATCTTTATCTCTTAATGTTATAAATTCGGCCGTATCATCAGAAAAGTTTTGGCAGCTGTTCGAGATTGTGTATTTGTACATCACACTCATTCTGTCGTTGTTGTAATTATACACTTTTCCGTCAGGGGTAAAAATCCATTTTATATTTCGGTTGGTATTAGAGTACCAATTTCCTAGAATACGTTTAGACGAAGGATCTTGATTTTGTGCAAAAATTGCTGAAGCAAAAAACAGCAATGGCACTATAAATAGTAGTTTTTTCATAGATTTTCAATGATAAAAAAAGGTTTTATATTTTAGAGATATAATGTACTATAAAAATACAATTTTACTTAATTTGAAAAATAAGTCAGTTTGTAAATTTCTGTTAATAAAAAACGCCTCTTAAAATTAAGAGGCGTTTTTGTATAGTATTGATTAAATTTTAAGGATTTATTTAATTCCTAGTCTAGATTTTAATTTCAAGAACAAGAGTCCAATTCTGTATGCATCTTCGGCAGAAGAATTTCTGTCGCTTTTTGGAATTTTATAAATGCCGCATAAATCATCTAGCGAAAATTGTTTGTCGTTTATATCGGTCAATTTTCTGTACATGACATCAACATCTAGAGCTTCATTTTTAAGACGTCCACAATTTAAACGTTCTAATGCAGCATTCAGCATCTCAATATCAAAATTGATGTGATGTCCAACCAAAATTGAATTTCCTATAAAATTAACCAAAGCTTCGAGAGCATCAGGTTCAGGCATTTTCATCATCTTGCTTTCAATGATAAATTCATTTGAAAGTCCGTTGTCCTGAAGATATTTATATTGTAATAAAACTGTTTCGAAATTTTCTTTAATAACAATGCTGTCATCAATAACTGAAAAGGCTCCAAGAGATAATATAACATCCTTATCCGGATTTAAGCCAGAAGTTTCAGTTGATATCACAACAAACTTATTAGGTCTAGTTTCGAATTTAGTTAAATAGTCTTTCCAGAAATCTGGATAGTCTTTATTGATATTTTTCAGCCAGTCTAGCATATTTTATGAGAATTGTGTCAATTGAAATTTACTCTTAATCAGTTCCTCCAGATCTTTCATTGGGGCTAATGCATTTTTTAATTTCTCTTTGTCAGATTTTGACATTTCTCTTAAATTAATATATTGGCCAGAGTCGTCATTTTTTAATCCTTCAACAGTTCTAAATTTAGAAAGCGTTAAGAAAGCTTCTGCGCAGCTTAAATAAATTTCGGCATTTTTAGAATCTGTAATGGCTAATTGTTTGAATCTAAGATAAGTATTTTGAATTCCTTTTATATTTGCATTTAGTATCAATAGACGAGCTCCGTCGATTAATGGCATCAAAGCTCTTGTCTTGATATCAAATTTATCTTTATTTGGACCATCTTCTTCCGTTATAAATTTCTTGAAGAAACTCAATGGAGAATTTCTCTTTAAAGCATCGTTTCCTAAGAAGTCGAAGAATAAAGTGTTGTTAACGGCATTTTTGAAAATTACGTTTTCAATTGCTTCTTCAATTTTTGGTTCGCCAAAAACAATTTCATAATCAAAGAAAATACTGCTCAAATCATTACTGTTTTCACCTGGAGTATTCATCCAGCTATTGTATTGTTTTGTCCAGTCACTCAATGATTTACACCAAAGCATATTACTTGCCATATGTCCGTTTGGACAATAATCATATCCTACTTTTTCTAATATAGAAGTAGCTCGTTTGGCTAACCTTAAGAAATAATCTTTTACTTCTCTGTATTTCTCAGGAGTTACATCTTCAAAAATTAAGATGCTGTCCTGATCTGTAAGTAATAATTGTTCCTTACGCCCTTGACTTCCAATGCTTAACCAGGCAAAACGTGCAGGAGGGGAGCCCAAATCTAAAATTGCTAGTTCGACAGCTCGCTTTATAATCGCTAAATTAATCTCACTTGCAATATTACTCACATGGGAAATTGGAATATTTTTTTGAATCGAATTCTGAATCAAATCAGATAGACGATCACGTATTTGTTTTAAATCTTTTGGAAGCTGTGAACGTTTAATTTCTTTAATTAATACACCAGGGTTACTAGCTTGTGCAACAATAAGATCGTGTTCAGAAATAATTCCTTTTACTACAGATTTGCTTGTTCCATCTTTGGTTACACATAAATGCGTAACATTGTGTTTCAGCATTAATAATTGCGCTTCAGCCAAAGACACATTTTCTAAAACGGTAACAACTGGCGAAGACATAATTTTATCTATAGTCGCAGTAATAGGATAGCGTCCAGTTGCAATTTTAGATGATAAATCGGCATTGGTTACAATACCAATTGGGTGATTTTTTTCGCCACAAATAATAATATTATCTAACATTGAATCTGTCATCAAATTTGCGACATCTTTAATTATAGAATCTGCTTTGGTTGTTAATGGCGAATTATTATAGTTAAGAGACTGAATATATTGCATTTCTGTCTGCTGGTCAATGTAGTCACTATCAGAAACTAACTTACCATTAGAGCTCATACTGTCCTTTGTGTGACGTGAATTTACAGCAAAACTTTCCAACAAAAAGTTTAAAACGTCTGAATTATTGGCCACAAAAGGTCTAAAGACAGCGATCGGAATAGCATAAATAATACTTTCTTCACGTGCTTTAGCTGTCATCATGTAGTTGTTTTTTGCAAAAAACGGGCGTAAACCAAAAATATCTCCTTCGTGACATTTGTTTATAATGGTTTCTTCAGCGTCTGCAATTGTCGTAAGATTAATGACACCAGAAGCTACAACATAAAAGCTATCATGAAGAGGATCGTTATTTTGAAATAATACGGCATGCTTTTCTAAATTGATGACACGAATATTCGTAGCAATATCTGATAATTCCTGAAAGGTTAAATTATCAAATGGTTTGTATTCTTTTAAAAAATCTGCAATATGTTCAGCAACTGTATTCATATATGTGATAATTTATTTTTTAAAGTATCGAATGTAAAAATAGTAAAATAAAGTCTTACAATGAAAGGTTCTTTAGCAGAAACTAATTATTTTAAAGAAATGTTAAAAGATAATGGTAATAAGGCTTGAAAAAGTTTTAATGTTTTAAAATTTTAAATATTTTTAATTCAAAAAAAGATATTTTATTTAATGAAATATGAACTGCCTAAAGTACGTTTGATGATTTTTAAATATTTGAAAATATTTTAGTTTTAAAATCATATACTGTAATTGTAGACGATTTCAATATACGAAAAATGTTTTACTTAAAATCAACTATAGATAAATCCAGTAAATGAAATTTCTAATATTTGAGAATTTTTTAAAATAAAAATCATACAGCGTATTTATGGCGATTTGAATTTAAGGAAAAAGTTTGAATTGAAAAATCGACTTAATAATACAGCATGCTCAATTTTTAATATTTGAGAATTTTTTAAAATAAAAATCATATAGCGCATTTATAGCGTTTTGAATTTAGAATAGCAAACTGTATAATCTAGCAGATCAAATTTTCAATATTCGAGATTTTTTAAGAATGAAAATCAAATAGGGCAATTTTGAGAGATTTCAGGTTTGAAGAAAATGCAAAACTTTTCCTCTAAAAAGAACTAGAAGCAAGGATGATAAATTTGCCATAAAACGAAAACATTGCAAACTAAAAGTTATAGAGCGCGTTGTAGGTAGCTTTCTAAAATATTTTATTTTACATAATATAAATTATAGGTCAAAATGAAATAGCTCTAAGAGGGAGCTTATTCGTATAATTTATTCAAAATCATCTCTTTTGGCACAACATCGCCTCCGCCATTTTTTGTAAACTGAATGACATCATCTTTTACAAATAAAACTGCGCTGGACGAAATTCCGTCTTTATCTTTTAATTTTATTTGAGCCTTATCGCCATGCGGATAAACATGTCCGGTAACTTCCAAAATTCCTGAATTTAAATCTTTATGTTCGCTCGTAACTTCGGCGGTTCCAAAAATCTTATAATTTGATTGAGCAATCGTAATTCTAAAAATGTATTCTTTTTTGCAGTTTTTGCATTTTTGACTTCCCCAAGTTCCTGAGAATTTGTTTTGCTGTGAGAATGCTTGCAGGGAAATTAAAAATGCCAGGAAAAGAAATTTTTTCATTGTAGTTTGTTGTATTAAAATCTGAGCCAAATATAAATCAAAAAAGCATCACAAATTTGCGATGCTTTTTCCAAATTGTTTAAAAATCTATAATTTTTTCAAATAAACCGATTTACCATTTAACGATACATCAACTTGATTCGTTTTTTCGTTAAATGATGTTCGCAAGGCATTTCCGTTAAAAATGGTAACGTCGCCGTACACATGGCCAGTTTCAGTTGAAGTATAATCAAATTTTACTTTTTTATTTCCTGGCTCAATGCCTAATTTGTAACTTGAAAATTTTGTTCCTCTTAAATCAAAATCTTGCTGCGAATCGATAATTTTTCCGTCAGCATAAAAATTGGTAACCGATTTGCTTAATGTAATGTCTGGATAATACTGATTAACTTTTTTTAGAAGCTCATATTGCTCAACACTAGCATCTTCGAGTTTTGAGGTAATAGTTTGAGCAAATGAAATTGATGTAAATAAAACTGCTAATAACAAAAGGTACTTTTTCATACTGTCTTAATTTAAAGATTAATAGATAGTTACGCTAAATAATTTTCGCGATTACTTTAATTTATTGTTATAAACTTCTTCAAGTTCTATAACAAGATATGAAATCTTTACCTTTGCAGAAAATTATAAGCCCCCTTTTTAAGATAATGACAACAAAAAAATATATCCAGCTTATCCTGATCTTAGGTTCTTTAACCGCTCTTGGACCTTTTTCGATTGATATGTATCTGCCTGGTTTCTCTGGAATTGCAAAAGATTTAAATACCACTGTTGCTAAAGTTTCTATGAGTTTATCTAGTTACTTTATCGGAATTTCTGCCGGGCAATTGCTTTACGGACCTTTATTGGATCGTTTTGGACGCAAAAAACCTTTATTTGTTGGGCTCTTAGTGTATATTCTAGCTTCTCTAGGCTGTATTTATGTAGCCGATATAGATTCATTTATATTTCTTCGTTTTGTTCAGGCTATTGGAAGCTGCGCTGCAACAGTTGCTTCTGTGGCAATGGTTCGTGATTTATTTCCTGTAAAAGATATACCAAAAGTATTTTCGCTTTTAATGCTCGTTGTTGGTCTTTCTCCAATGCTTGCGCCAACTATTGGTGGTTATGTTACAGAAGATTTGGGTTGGCATGCCGTATTTTTCATTTTGATGTGTATGGGAATCGTGATTTTAGCCGCTTCACAATTCGGGCTTCCAAATACCTATCAGCCGGATGCTTCAATTTCGCTGAAACCAAAACCAATTGTAACTAATTTCATTTCTGTTTTAAAAGAACCTCAATTTTATACGTATGCGTTTACGGGTGCAGTTGCATTTTCTGGATTGTTTTCTTACGTAGCCGCTTCTCCGCTTGTTTTTATGGATATTTATAAGGTTGATGCTAAAACTTATGGATGGATTTTTGCGCTAATGTCAGTTAGTTTTATCGGATCTAGTCAGTTGAATTCTATGCTGTTAAAAAGATTTTCAAGCGAACAGATGATTTTTGGAGCTTTAATTTCGCAGTCTGTTATAAGCATTATATTCTTGATTTTGGCTTTAAATGATCTTCTTGGACTTTATGAGACAATCGGAATGTTGTTTTTGTTTTTAGCTTGTCTAGGAATTTCAAACCCAAATACAGCAGGATTAACGCTTGCTCCTTTTGCCAAAAACACAGGAAGTGCTTCCGCGTTAATGGGAGCTATTCAGTTGGGAATTGGTGCTTTGGCTTCTTTTGCAATTGGTGTATTTGTAAAAGATTCGGTAACGCCAATGGTTGCCATTATGACTACTACAACAATTACAGCATTCATTATTTTAAATATCGGAAAACGCTTTGTTAAAAATAAGGTAGAATTGTCTGAAAGTGATGATATTATGGTTGGGCACTAAAAGATTTAATTTTCAAAATAAACAAAAAGCCAAAATCTTTTGATTTTGGCTTTTCTATATTTAAACTATTGAAGTTTTAGTTTTAGAATTTCATTTAACTTTGTTGCCGTTTTTCAGGTCTAATAATCATTCTAAGCGATTGATCTTTTGCAAAATAAGCAACCATCCAGTTCCAGAATGTGTTTAATCTGTTTCTATAAGTGATTAAAGAAATCAAGTGAACAAACAACCAGATAAACCAAGCGAAAAATCCTTTAAAATGCCATTTCGGACTTGGTAAATCTACCACAGCTTTGTTTTTTCCGATAATTGCCATAGAGCCTTTGTCTTTATAAGCAAACGGTTTTAACGGTTTGTTGGCCACCATAGCTTTAAAATTCTTAGCCAGATTTAATCCCTGCTGAATTGCAACTTGCGCGACTTGCGGATGTCCGTCAGGAAAATTCGCATCACCAGCCAAAATTGCAGTATCGCCAATGGCATAAATATTATCTACGGCATTCACTTTATTATAAACATCTGTAGCCATTCGACGTCCGCGACCATAACTTTCTTTTGGCATTCCTTCGAAAATTTTGGCAGAAACTCCTGCAGCCCAAATTAAGTTTTTGGTTTTAATGGTTTCTCCGTTTTCAAAATGTACCGTATCATCAACATAATCGACAACACGAGTATGAAGCTTTACTACAACACCAAGTTTTGTAAGCGCGTCAAGAGTATCTTTTTGGGATTCTTTGCTCATTGGAGCCAATAGAGCATCTCCTCCATCGACTAAATAAACATTACTTGCAGATGTTTCTAATTCTGGATATTCTTTTAATAGAATATTTTTTCTCATTTCGGCAAACATTCCAGAAACTTCAACTCCAGTTGGTCCACCGCCGGCAACAACAATCGTTAATAACTTACGGCGTTTGCGAATATCTTTGCAGATTGCTGCTTTTTCAAGATTTTTAAGCAATGCATTTCGCATTTCGATGGCATCGTTTAATGTCTTCATTGGAATGGCGTTTTTCATCACATTTTCCATTCCGAAATAACTGGTTTCTGCTCCAGTGGCAAAAACGAGATAATCATAATCTAATTCTCCGTTGCTCAAAGTAATTTTCTTTTCAGCTGGTGAAACAGATAATAATTCGCCTAAACGAAAACTAAGATTCTTTTTGCCTGCAAAAAATTTCCTAAACGGATAACTAATGCTCGAAGGCTCTAAAAATGCAGTTGCAACCTGATATATAAGTGGTGGAAAAAAGTTATAATTATTCTTGTCGACAAGTGTTACTTGTATTTGAGGCTGATTTACAAGTTCTTTTGCTAGATTAATTCCTGCAAATCCCCCTCCAATAATGACTATTTTCATATATGTTGTAATTAAGTAGGATTATAAAATAATTCCTTATAAATATACAACTTTAATATACAATGACAATTGTCATATTTATTACTTTTTGAATTTTTTAACAGGTTTTTCAACTATATCGATTTTGTTCTGTAGGACATAACTCGCCATTAATTTCTCGATTAGTTCGTCTTTTGTAAGATGATGAAAAACGGTTTTCACTCTTGTTTTTAAATCCTGTGAAAGCTCATGATTTGGTTTGGTTTTGAAGATTTGTTTGGCCCATAAAAGCATATTGTTTTCTTCAAGACTTGCAGCAGAAGGTTTTTTAAACTCAGAAAATTTAATTCCTAATTCTCTTTCGAAATCAGCAATTTCAAAAACTTCTTCTTGTTGTAAAACAGTCAAAGAAAGTCCTTTTGCTCCTGCCCTTGCGGTTCTTCCACTTCGATGAACATAATTTTCGTAAGTGTCAGGCAAATGATAATTAATCACATACGAGATTTCTTTTATATCAATTCCTCTCGCAGCCAAATCGGTTGCAACCAAGATATTAATATGTCCTTCACGAAACTGTTCCATAATTCTATCACGAATTCCTTGCGTCAAACTTCCATGAAGCGCTCCCGAAGAGAATTTATTGATTGCTAGATTTTTGGCTAATTTATTAACGGCAGCTTTCGTTTTACAGAAAATAATTCCTCTTTCGCCATCTCTAGAATTTAAGAAATGCATTAAAACTTCCAATTTTTCAATAGGATCTACCACAATATACTCATGGTCTATTTCTTCATTTCCAACAGTTTCCATATTGGCACTTATCTGAACTACATTTTTGTTCAAATAATTCTGAATCAGTTGTTTTATGGTTCCAGGAAGTGTTGCTGAAAATAGTAAAGTGCGATGTTTTTTAGGCAATTCTGCAACAATTTCGTCTAAACTTTCTTTTAGAATAGCCACCATTTCGTCGGCTTCATCCAAAACTAAATATTCTGTTTGTTTTAAATCAATTGCTTTTCGCTGAATCAAATCAATTAAACGTCCTGGGGTTGCCACAACGATTTGTGCGCCTTCTTTTAACCTTTCTATTTGTGGTTTTATTGGAGTTCCTCCGCAAATGGAAGCAATAGATATATTAGGAATATATTTTGAAAAATCTTCTAAGTTTCTAGAAATCTGCTGACCCAATTCTCTAGTTGGAACTAAAATTACAGCTTGAACTGTTGTCGATTCTGAATTTACCAATTGCAATAAAGGCAAACCAAATGCGGCTGTTTTTCCTGTTCCTGTTTTTGCTAAACCTACGATATCGTGAGTTTCGCCCAAAAATAGCGGAATTGTTTTTTGTTGAATTTCTGTTGGTTCAACAATGTTTAATTCGCTTAAAGCTTTTAAAATTGGAGTCGAGATTCCTAATGTTGAGAATGGTTTAGACATGTTCTTTAATTTGTTTAAAGTTTCAGGTTTCAAGTTACACCAAAAACTTAATAAGTTGAAAGGAGAAATCACATTTACTTTGAAATGCTATTTCTCCTTTTATCAATTATGATACTATTTTAGATTCCAATAACTTGAAACATGAAACCTGAAACTTTTATTAAAAAAAATATCAATCTGGTTCGTTCATGATTTTCTCACGATACTTTTTACCAATTAATAAAGTTAATCTTTGTTTGTAATCGTCAACCAGCCATTCGCGGTAGTTTTTACTGCATTGGCTCAAACATTTAGAATAACGTTTAATACGATCTTCGATATCATCTTCTAATTCTTTAGCCAGCATTTTTGCTTCCTGAAGCGTTTCTGTGTTATCTACGCACATTCCAGCATGCTGATCTAGAGATTTATCTAAAACTACTTTAGAACGAAGGTTTTGTTTGATGATTAATTTATGTTCTTCATCAACATCAAAACTAACATCGGCCGTTTTACTGAATTTTGCACGCAATTCTGGCGGCATGCTGTATTTAAAGAACATCTCGATTTCGTGGTCATCACGAAGATTTTCCAAATAAAACTCTGGCGATTTAAAAATATGCTGCCAGTTTACAGGATCGCTCCATAAACCAAAACGCGCAGCATTGTTACCTAAATCGATAACTGTAAATTCATCTTTTCCAGGTAATTTACGAGAACCACGGCCAATCATCTGGAAATACAAAGTCAGAGATTTTGTTGCTCTGTTCAAGATAATCGTTTCTACTGTTGGCTCATCAAAACCAGTTGTTAAGATTCCAACAGAAGTCAAAATTGCATCTGGAGTCTTTTTAAACCATTGTAAAATATCTTTACGCTCTTCAGAACTGCTTGTGTTGTCTAAGTGGCGAATATCGTAACCTGCTTCTCTAAACGTTTCGTATACATATAAAGATGTATGAATACCGTTATTGAAAATCAAGGTTTTCTTTCCTAAAGAACGTTCCGTATATGCGTGAAGCAGTTTTTCTTGCATCAAAGTATTGGTATACAAATCGTCTGATGATTTTACGGTATAATCACCATTAATACCTACTTTAAGCGAAGTTAAACCAACATCATAGCTATAAGTTGTTGCTTTTGCCAAGAAGCCTTTCTCAATCAATGAACCAATTGTATCACCAACGATAAGTTCGTGGTAACTTTGGTGCATTGGTAATTTTATGTTAGAACTCAAAGGTGTTGCTGTTACTCCAAGAATAAAAGCATTTTTAAATGAGTTTAATAGTTTTCTAAACGAGTTGTAATGTGCCTCATCAATAATCACTAAACCAATATTGTCTAGATGAAGTTTTTCATCATTAATACGGTTTTTTAAAGTTTCAACCATTGCCACGAAACAAGAAAAATCATTCTGATCTGGCAATTCTTTTACTTTACTATTAATTATTTTGTTTGTTACACCAAAACCTGTAAGCATTTTTGAGGTTTGCTTGCAAAGTTCGATACGGTGCGTTAAAACCACCACTTTTTTATCATTATGAGATAAATAGCGGCGAACGATTTCAGAAAATATCACTGTTTTACCTCCACCTGTCGGAAGCTGATACAGTAAATGATGCTTGGGAGGAGCATTGTCTAAACGGTCAAAAATAGCGTCAATATCGCCTTTTTGGTATGCATACAGTTCTTTTTTCTCTTCTCTTTGTATTTCTAAAGTGTTTTGAGACATTGTTTATTTTTGGATTTTTGCAAAAATACACCGAAAAAACAGTTATTCATCTTCTTTTAACTTAAAATAAATGTTTTTTTTAAATAAAGATTTTTTATGAGAAAGGGTTTTAATAGTCGATTTTTTCCAAAATTGCCTCAAAATCGTACTTATTTCTCCATTTTTGCTCCGAAGTTTCGTTCTGAATTGCATTAATTCGCAATTTAAAATCGTTAAAAATTCCGTTTGAAACAATAAAATTGACTGCTTGCTCAAAAGAATTTAAGATGCTTTTGTAAAATAATTCCTGCTTGATCAAATTTTGCGAAGAAAACGTTTGCGCAATTTCGATATTGTAAAGCATAATATCGGCTACAATATAGGAATCTACACCAAGCATCATAAAATGTTTTATGAGTTTTTGAGCAACCGATCTTCGCATTTTGGCTTTCGGGCGCCATTTCGCTCCCGGTTTTTTAATTGGGAAATATTCGTGCGAGATTTTAATCTTAGCTTCCTGAAGCAATTTATCTTCTTTCGGATTAAAAACAAAGTCGTAATACAATTTTACAGGAGCAAATTTCTCGTACAATTCGATCAATTGTTCCTCTAATTGCTCTTTGCTTAATTCGCCTAAATATTTTTTTAAATCTCTTTTACTCATTCTCAAAACTTAAGATTACAAAAGTAAATTACTTTCTTTATAAATACCTCAAAAACCAACGATAATACTTAATTTTGCCGATATTAAACTTAAAAAATACATACATGCTCAAGATTTTCAAAGTTACTGCCATTTTAGAGGGAATCTCTTATTTAGTATTATTTGCTAATATGCTTATTATCAAAAACAATAATCCTGAACTTTATCATACATTATTACGTCCGTTAGGAATGACACACGGTGTTTTATTTATCGGATATATTCTTTTAGCTTTTTTATTGAAAAAATCAATGAATTGGGACTTAAAAACTTTCGGAATCATTTTGGTTGCCTCTCTTATTCCGTTTGGAACTTTTTATATCGAGAAAAAATATTTAGAAACTAAAGCAAATGCATAAGCTTTTGGAGAAAATATTTAACTTTTTATATCCTGTTTTTAGAGATTGGGGAATGAGCCGTAATGTTGCGTCTTATACCAGTCTGATTTTCAATATTCTTATTCTAATAGCGCTGGCATATGTTATTTATTATGCTGCTAAATTTCTTTTGGTTACACTGACAGCCGTTTTTGCACAGCGTACCAAAACAAAGTTTGACGATTATTTAATTCAAAACAAAACAACAAGATATACCGCTTATTTAATTCCGTTTTTCTTTATTTATAAAGCCGTTCCAGTAATTCTGGACAAATATGAGTATTGGGAATCGATTTTTGGAAAAATTGTCGGAATCTATATTGTATTGCTTGGATTATGGATTGTTCGAACTGTTTTTAATTCCTTACGCGATTATTTAAAACAAAAGCCTGAATACAGCGACAAGCCAATTGACAGTTTTGTTCAGGTTATCATGATTGTACTTTGGATTTTTGGAGTTGCCATGATTATTTCGACTTTATTCGGAATTAAGAAGGGCGAACTATTAACCATTCTAGGGACACTTTCGGCAATTATCATCTTAATTTTTAGAGATACAATTCTTGGATTTGTTTCTAGTGTTCAAGTTGCCATAAACGATATGGTTCGTATTGGCGATTGGATTACAATGGACAAATTTGGTGCCGATGGAGATGTTATCGAAATCAATTTGACAACAGTAAAAGTTCGAAACTTCGATAATACAATCACAACTATTCCAACATACGCTTTAAGTTCTGATTCGTTTCAGAACTGGCGCGGAATGCAGAAATCTGATGGAAGACGTATCAAAAGACATGTTTTAATAAAAAGCAGTACAATTCGTTTTTTGAATGATGAAGATTTGCATCAGCTAAAAAAAGTCCAGTTGATAACTTCTTACATAGACAGCCGTCAAGCAGAAATCGATAAATACAATGATCTTAGGGGAATTGATAAAACGCTTTCGCTAAATGGCCGAAACATGACCAATTTAGGATTGTTTAGAAAATATATTATGCAATATTTAAATGACCATCCGGGATTGAATAAAAATATGCATATCATGTGCCGACAGTTACAATCTACCGCGCATGGAGTTCCGTTGGAAATTTATGTGTTTTCAAGCGACAAACGCTGGGCAAATTACGAATACATTATGGCTGATATTTTCGACCACGTAATGGCATCAGTTAGATATTTTGATCTTGAAATTTTTGAATTGCCGTCGAGTATTGGCTAAATTTTAACCGCAAAGAGCGCAAAGAATACGCAAAGTTCGCAAAGTTTTTACATAAAGCTTTGCGAACTTTGCGTTTATATTGGTTTTGCTTATATTAAACTTTGCGTTCTTTGCGGTAAAACGCACAAGCCATTCAACTTGAAACCTGAAACTTGAAACTTGAAACTTGAAACTTGAAACTTGAAACTTGAAACTTGAAACAAAATAACTACTCCTCCTCTATCCTTTCAAAAAGAAACTCAGGATTATTATATTCAATAGGAACTTCTGGAACGTAACATGGAAGATTAAAATAAGTCCCGATTACCCCTTTTCCTAAATAAAGTTTATCGTCTTTCTTTAAAAGAGCTAAAGGAACTCTTTTCCAAGCGCCTCCAAAAGAAATATAGTGATAATCGCCTCTAAGCGTATCACCTCTTAAATCTCCTCTTACATCGCCAGAATCTTTTCCGGTTCCATAATGCGAAATTTCATAACGGCCATAAAAACGTTTGTCATTTATATGAATATCAAAAACAGCCGTGTCTTTGTTGTTTACAGCGCGGTATAATTGATGATTGTATTTTTCTTTATCTTCTTTAGAATTGCAAGAAGCTAATAATAAGCAGAGAAACAGAAATAATCGCATAATTTATTTTTAGAAAAACAAAAATAGGTTTTTACAATGGGATTATTTCTTTAACTTTAAGGAAAACTTAAAACAAAACCCCATGGAAGATAGAGACACTTTTTTAAAAGAATTCAGAGGCGAAACTTTAGGAACTGTAAGTGCTCAATCTTCAGCAGATGAGATCTTTCAAAACCAGACCATCAGGCCTATTTTAAAACTTCAAAACGACTTGTTTATTGCTGTTTTTATCAATTATGTAAACAAAAACAAACCCGATTTCTATTCTTACTCGGTTGAAAAGAAGCTTCAGACCATCGAAAATTCCATTCAAAAAGATATTAAATTTAGAAATTCATTAAAAGGAATCGTGATGGCGCTTTTTACAGTAGACGAATACAATACTTACATTCAAAATTCTTCTGATTTGAATAAGCGAATGATGAATTTACTTATTGACCGATTGAAAAATCAGGTGCAGTTGTTTGAAGTGGAATCAAATTAACAATAAAAAAAGTATGCAATTTTAGTTAAGATGAAATTTAGTTTAGATTTTACAACAGATTATGGTCAATTTTATTTAAATGAAAAAGATGAACAAGGAGATACTGAAAGCGAAGATTTTTGGTCTATTGAAGCTTTTAATGATAAACTTGCCGTAGAGAAAGGAATTTTAGGGATTTCTATTGAAAATAGTGAAGGAATTGTAAAATGTGAACTTGAATTTTTAGATTCTAAAAGTTTAATTTCCGATTTCAGTGCTTTTGATCATGTTGTAGAAGCTAGTTTAGAAATAAAAACTGGTTTCGTACAAATAAATGATTGTCCGTTAACGACCCTTATTTTAGAAGAAAAAATTGAAACTGGGAATTATAGAGTTCGTGTCTATTATAGTAATTTAGAATCCGCATATTCTGAAGACGCTAAGGATTGTTATAGAATTGAAATGTGGAAAGATGTTTTTTCAGATAGACATGTTTTAAAGAGATTTAAAAATAAATTCTAATGCAATAAATTTATATTTAAGATAAATGTTCAGCCAATTCCGAAATAAATTCCCTTTAACCGATCAAAAGTGGAACGAATACATCGGTTATTTCAATAGAATTGAAGTTCCTGCGAAAACTACCCTTTTAGAAGAAGGTGAAGTTTCAAAAAAGCTTTATATCATAGAAAAAGGCTGTATTCGGGTTTGGTTTAACAATAATGGAAAAGATCTTACTACGCAATTCTTTTTTGAAAATGAGAGCGTTGCTTCTATCGAAAGTTTTATGAAGAAACTTCCGAGTCCGACAAATATAGAAACGATTGAGCCTTCGGTTTTGTGGTGGATTCATAAAAATGATCTGGATAAAATTCTCGAAGAAATCAAAGAAATACCAGTAATGAGGGATAGTCTCATTAATAAGCTTTTTGAGCGTACTTTTGATTATATGAAATATTTTGTTTCGTTTATAAAAGATTCCCCCGCAGAGCGTTATGTTAATTTAATTCAACAAAGACCTCAGATTATATTGCGTGTTCCGCAACATTATATCGCTTCTTATTTGGGTATAACTACGGTACATTTAAGCAGATTAAAAAGCAAATTAGTAAATAAAAAATAGTTGAAAAGCCAAACTTAAACTAGCTTATATAACTTATATGGTTTAAAGAAAATTTGATAACAAATGTTATCGTTTGCCCATAAACGACTCTGTAATTTTGCTTCATAAAATTTAATAATTATGAAAGCAGCAGTAGTTTATAAAAAAGGTGAATTGCCAAAATATGCAGAATTTGAAGAGCCAATTGCATCAAATGAAAATGAAGTTTTAGTTTCGGTAAAAGCCGTAGCTATTACAAATCTGGATAAAGGAATTGCAAGCGGAGATCATTATTCTTCGGAAAAAGAAAACCAAAACGGATTTGTAGTTGGAAGCGACGGAATTGGAGTTCTAGAAGACGGAACGAGAGTTTACGCCCGCGGAATCTCAGGAACAATCGCAGAAAAAGCTATAGTAGAGAAAAACCGAATGGTTGTTTTACCACACGGAATTGATGATGCAACAGCCGCAGCGATGCCTAACGCAGTCGCAGGTTCGGCAATGGCACTTCGTTTTAGAGCTGGCATCAAATCAGGTGAAACGGTTCTGATAAATGGAGCAACTGGTTTTACTGGACAAATGGCAGTTCAAATTGCAAAACATTATGGAGCTAAAAAGATTATTGTTACGGGAAGAAATGAAAAAGCGCTTGAAAGCCTTTTAGGATTAGGTGCCGATGAAATTGTTTCTTTAAAGAAAGATGATGAATCTATTCTTTCTCAGTTAAAAGAAATCCACAAAAAAACTCCAATAGATATTGTAATTGATTATTTATGGGGACATTCAGCAGAACTTATTTTTTCTGTTTTAAAAGGAAATGGAAACTTTACGCATAAAACGAGATATGTTTCTGTTGGTTCTATGTCTGGAGACTTAATTCAATTATCGGCACAGATTTTACGAAGTGTAGATCTTCAATTGTCTGGTTCAGGTTTGGGAAGTTGGACAAAAGAAGAAGTGAAATTGTTATTTTCTGAAATCCTTCCCGAAATGTTTCTTTTAGCTTCAAAAAACATACTAAAAGTAAATATTGAAACCGTTCATTTATCAGATATTGAGAGAATGTGGAATGCGGAAGTTCCTGACGGAAAACGTTTAGTGGTTCTTGTTTAGAGGCTCTAAGGTTCTGAGTTGCTGCCCCGATAGCTATCGGGGGTAAGATTTTTCAGACTCAAAACCTTAATATCTTAGCAACTTAGTATCTTAGGATCTCAAGTAAAACTTCCTCAAATCTATTTCTTGGTAAAAACTGATCTTCTAGCGCTTTAGTAAAAGGAATTGGTGAATCTAAACTTGCTACGCGTTTTACTGGAGCGTCTAGATATTCGAAGCAGTTTTCCATAATTAAAGCCGAAATATCACTTGCAATTCCGCCAAATAGGGTGTCTTCTTGATAGATTATGGCTTTTCCTGTTTTCTTTACTGAGGCAAAAATCGTTTCTGTGTCCAAAGGCTGTAAAGTTCTTAAATCGATTAAATCGGCATCGATTTCTGGATGTTGAGATAAAGTTTCTAAAGCCCAATGAACAGTAGCACCAAATGCGATAATGGTTACTGATTTTCCTTCTTTAACCAAAGCGGCTTTACCTAAAGGAATGGTATAATAGTCTTTCGGAACATCTTGATAAATACTGCGGTATAATAATTTATGTTCGAAGAATAAAACAGGATTTGGGTCGTTAATTGCAGTGTTTAAAAGCCCTTTTGCATCGTATGGAAATGCTGGATAAACTACTTTTAAACCTGGAGTTTTTGTAAACCAAGCCTCATTGGTTTGCGAGTGAAAAGGTCCAGCCTGAGTTCCTCCGCCACAAGGCATACGAACTACGACATCCGCTTTTTCACCCCAGCGATAATGAGATTTCGCCAAAAGGTTCACAATCGGATTAAATCCAGTTGAAACGAAATCAGCAAATTGCATTTCTACAATCGCTTTATAACCGTTTATAGAAAGTCCCATTGCCGCTGAAATTACAGCGCTTTCGCATATTGGCGTATTACGTATTCTGTCTTTTCCAAAAGCATCAACAAAGCCTTCTGTAATTTTAAAAGCTCCGCCATATTCAGCGATATCCTGTCCCATAATTACAAGGTTTTTATGACGCCACATGGACTGTTCTAGGCTATTTTTAATAGCGTCTATAAAACGAATATTTTCTGAATCTGAATTAGGGCTATATTCCTCATATTGATGTTCTTTATAAACATCATTTAACTCTCCGCTATAAGTTGGTTCGATCTCTGGTTCGGCATTCGCAATTGCCCAATTTTCATCAATTTCATGTTTGATTTCGGTATGAAATTGTTCGTCTAATTCAGCGGTTAGAATTCCGTTTTCAGTCAAATATTTTCTGAAATTCGTAACAGGATCTCTCAATTCCCATTGATCCATTAAATCTTGAGGAACATATTTTGTACCGCTCGCCTCTTCGTGCCCGCGCATTCTGAAAGTTTTAAATTCCAATAAAACAGGACGTGGATCTTCCTGCATTTCTTTCTTTAATTGCGATAGTTTATTGTAAATTTCTACAATATTATTTCCGTCAATAATCCAGCTTTCAATTCCGTAACCAATTCCTTTGTCAGCAAGATTCTCACAGGCATATTGTTCATTGGTTGGCGTAGAAAGTCCGTAACCGTTGTTTTCAATGATAAACATTACAGGGAGTTTCCAAACCGCAGCAATATTCAGCGCTTCATGAAAATCGCCTTCACTAGTTGCGCCTTCTCCCGTAAAAACGGCCGTAATTTTTTTATTGTCTTGAAGTTTATTTGCAAGAGCGATTCCGTCAGCAATTCCTAACTGCGGACCTAGATGCGAAATCATTCCTATAATATGATATTGTTGCGTTCCAAAATGGAAACTTCTATCACGACCTTTTGTAAAACCATTTGCTTTTCCCTGCCATTGAGAAAACAGACGGTGAAGCGGAATTTCTCGAGTAGTAAAAACACCAAGATTTCGGTGCATTGGCAACACATATTCGGATTCGTCTAAAACAGCGGTTACACCAACAGAAATGGCTTCTTGGCCTATTCCAGAAAACCATTTGGAAACTTTTCCTTGTCGAATCAAGATGAGCATCTTTTCTTCAATCAATCGTGGTTTTAGTATTTTTTTGTATAAATCTAATAATTGCGCGTCAGTCAGGTTTTGGCGGTAAAAGATCATGAATTTTTTTGTTTTTAGTGTTTCAAATATAACAAATTGCTATTGTTTTATTAGATTCTAAAATAAAATTTTAACCAGAAACTTGCTTTTAATGCCTGAGCTTAAGATTATTTTCTAAAATATTATCTACCTTTGTTAGCGAAAGGTGCTTATGACACCTTTCTTCTTTTAAAATAAAAAATGTAAAGTATGCAAAACATTCCTAGTGTAGACTTACGTGATTTCCTTTCGGACGACCCGAAACGTAAACAAAAATTTGTAAATGAAATCGGCAGTGCATTTGAAAACATTGGCTTCGTAGCCTTAAAAGGTCATTTTCTTGATGATCAATTGGTAGACGAACTTTATGGTGAAATTAGAAACTTTTTCGCCTTGCCAATAGAAACTAAGCATAAATATGAAATTCCTGGAATTGGTGGACAAAGAGGCTATGTTTCTTTTGGAAAAGAACATGCTAAAGGACGCAAAGAGGGAGATTTAAAAGAGTTTTGGCATTTTGGCCAGTACGTTGACGCAAATTCAAGATGGGCATCAGAATATCCAGACAACGTAGAAGTTACTGAGCTGCCACGTTTTAATGCAGTTGGTAAAGAAGCGTATCAGAAACTTGAAAAAACTGGTGTTTATGTATTAAGAGCTTTAGCTTTACATTTAGAACTAGATGAGTTTTATTTTGATAATTATGCAAAAGAAGGAAACTCAATTTTGAGACCAATCCACTACCCGCCAATCACTTCTGAGCCAGAAAATGCAATTCGTGCGGCAGCTCACGGAGATATCAATTTGATTACTTTATTGATGGGCGCTCAAGGAAGAGGATTACAAGTTCAAAACCATAATGGCGACTGGATTGATGCTATTGCAGAAGATGATGAATTGGTAATCAATGTTGGAGATATGTTGTCTAGACATACCAACAATAAATTAAAATCTACAATTCACCAAGTGGTAAATCCACCGAGAGAACTATGGGGAACTTCACGTTATTCTATTCCATTTTTCATGCACCCAGTAAGCGATATGCGTTTGGATTGTCTTGAAAACTGTATTGATGAAGAAAATCCAAAGAAATACGAAGATATTTCGGCTGGAGAGTTTTTACACGAGCGTTTAGTAGAGTTAGGTTTAATTAAAAAATAAACTTAAATAACTTCCAAATATAAAAATTCCAAATTCCAAGTTTTTCTTGGGGTTTGGAATTTAATTTTTAAATATCTTTATGCTTGGAATTTATTTTTAGAATAAGAAAATATGGACTTTAAAGATCAATTAAAAAACTTATTTCCAGATCACGTTGAATCAAATGAACCTGAGCAAGTTGAAGAACAAGAGCACGTTCTTTATGTTCAGAAGGAACCTATGATTTGTAAATTTGAAAAAAGAAAAGGAAAACCAACTACGATTATAGAAGGTTACGAAGGCTCAGATGAAGATTTTAAAGTCTTAGCCAAAGAAATCAAAACAAAATTAAGCGTTGGCGGCACTTTTAAAGACGATTCGATCATAATTCAAGGCGATTACCGTGATAAAATTATGGCAATCTTAAAAGAAAAAGGATTTAAAACCAAACGTGTAGGTGGATAAAAGTTTCAAGTTTAAAGTTTCAAGTTATTTGACTAACCTGAAACTGGAAACCTGAAACAAAAAAACTCAGAACCTTAGTACCTCAGAACCTTAGCAACTTAAAAAAAAATGATTCAATCATCAGAATTAATACTAAACTCTGACGGAAGCGTTTATCACTTAAACCTTCGTCCGGAACATATAGCACACGACATTATTTTTGTCGGTGACCAAAACAGAGTAGAAAAAATCACTCAATTTTTCGATTCAATCGAACATTCTGCTCAAAAAAGAGAATTTAAAACCCAGACAGGAATTTATAAAGGCAAAAGAATTTCGGTAGTTTCTACAGGAATTGGACCTGATAATATTGATATTGTACTAAACGAATTAGATGCTTTAGTAAATATCGATCTTAAAACGCGTCAGCCAAAAGAAAAATTAACTTCTTTAAACATTATCAGAATTGGAACTTCGGGTTCGCTACAGGAAGATATTCCAGTTGACAGTTTCGTAATGTCAAAATTTGGCTTAGGATTAGACAATATGCTTCGCTCCTATTTGATTGACGACGTTTCCATTACAGAAATGGAAGATGCATTTGTAGCGCATACAAACTGGGATTCAAAAAAAGGAAAACCTTACGTAACGCAATGTTCTGAAAAATTAGAAAAACTAATAGAATCAGATCGAATTTTTAAAGGTATTACGGCAACTGCAGGAGGATTCTATGGCCCACAAGGAAGAGTTTTACGTTTAAATATTCAAGACGAAGAATTAAATAATAAAATGGATAATTTTAGTTTTAATGGAACTAAAATCACTAATTTAGAAATGGAAACGGCTGCAATTTACGGGCTTTCGGCTCTTTTAGGCCATAATGCTTTATCGTTAAACGCTATTATTGCCAATCGTGCTTCTGGAACTTTTAGCGCAGATCCGTACAAGGCTGTCGATGAATTGATTGCTTATACATTAAATAAATTCGCCAGTAATTAATTAGAGATTTTATGCAAAATTCTATTCTTAAATTCGAACAGTTATTGAGCGAGAATGTCAATTACATTCCGACAATACAGAATGAAATTTTAGAAGCAAAAAATCCTGGTAAATGGTCTAAAAAAGAGATTTTAGGTCATTTAGTGGATTCTGCAATTCATAATTTGGTACGCTTTACAGAAATTAATTATTCGGAAAAACCATATCGTCATAGACCGTATAATCAGATGGATTTAGTAAATTTAAATCAGTATCAGGATATAGATATTCAGGAACTTACACAGTTGTGGTTTTCAATAAACAAGCAGATTGTAAGAATCATGAAGACTGTAGATGAGAAGGCTTTGGATTATGAAATCATTTTGAGCGATGAATCTGTAATTGATTTGAGGTTTTTAATGAGTGATTATGTTGAACATTTAGAACATCATATTAATCAAATAAGAGCATAAATTATGTTTTTGAGAGTAGCCAGACATACAAATGATTTAGAAAAAATAGAAAATTTTTATGTTGATGTGCTCGGGTTTGAACGATTGGGCGGATTTGAACATCATAATAATTATGATGGTGTTTTTATCGGAAAACCTGGTTTAGACTGGCATTTTGAATTTACTCAATCTGATATTAAAGCCAAACATACTTTTGATGAAGACGATGTTATGGTGTTATATCCAAAAACTATTGCAGATTACGATAAATTAGTACATAAATTAACGCAGCACAATATTGCAGTTATTCCATCGCTGAACCCTTTTTGGAATGAAAACGGAAAGATGATTCAGGATCCAGATGGTTATAGAATCGTAATATCTCCTTTAAAAGCTGTAATTAGCGAAATTGAATAATGGAACAAGAAACTCATAAAAAAATATTATTTAAATATTATAGTGATTATCTAGACGAAGTAGTGTCTGAAACAATGTGGGCAGAAATTATTGATCTGGAGAAAGGTCTTTTCAAACTGGATAATATTCCGTTTTTCGGTCCTTTAATTGCTACAGACGATATTTTCTATGCCGAATATGATGAAACAGAGGAACGTTTTATGCATAGAAAAACTATTCAGAATTCTGGAAATTCGATTATTCAGGTGGCGGTTTTAGAAAAAGGATTCGACAAGGAAATTATCAGAGAAAAATTGAAAGCAATTAATTGTTTGTCTGAAGGATTGAATGAAACCTTTTTCGCAGCAGAAATAACAAAAGATGTAGATTACTCTTTAGTAAGAAGCCTTTTGAATGAATACGAATCTAAAGAAATCATAGAATTTGCAGAACCTTGCCTTTCAGAGAAACATAGGGCAGATTTATTAAAAAACTAAACTCAACTCAACCATAAGATTACGCATACCAAGCAACTTAACTTAAACTTAAAATAAATGAAAACTGTCAAAATTGCGGGTGTTCCGGAACACTTCAATTTGCCGTGGCATCTATGCATTGAAAACGGCGAGTTTGAAGAAGAGAACATCGACTTACAATGGACAAATGTTCCCGAAGGTACTGGGAAAATGTGTCAAATGCTTCGTGATGGAGAAACAGATTTGGCTGTTATTCTAACCGAAGGAATTTTAAAGGATATAGCAGCGGGAAATCCGAGCAAAATTGTTCAGATTTACGTGCAGTCACCATTAATTTGGGGAATTCACGTTGATGCAAAATCTGATTTTCAAACGCTAAAAGATCTAAAAAATAAAAAAGCTGCGATTTCGAGATTGGGTTCAGGATCACAATTGATGGCTTATGTAAATGCAAATGAGCAAGGCTGGGAAATGGATGATCTCGAATTTGAAATTGTAAATACAATTGATGGTGCCGTAGACGCCTTGACCAACAAAAAAGCAGATTATTTTATGTGGGAACGTTTTATGACTAAGCCTCTTGTTGATAAAGGTGTTTTTAGACGTATTGACGACTGCCCTACTCCTTGGCCTTCATTTATCATTGTGGTTCGCGATGAGTTCTTAAAAAAGAACGGCAAGACAGTTGAAACGATTCTTAAAATAATCAACAAAACAACTGTTGATTTTAAAGAGATTCCAGAGATAGATAAGAAATTATCTAAACTGTTCAATCAAAAATCTGAAGATATTAAAGAATGGCTGAAATTGACCCAGTGGTCGCAAAAAAACTTGACAGAAAAATCTTTTAATAAAATTCAAAATCAGTTATTTGATCTGGGAATTATTGATAAAAAAAGTATTTTTGTAGAAACAGTAAAAGCATTGTAATACTTGCTTTTTGATTCGTATGATGAAATTCCCTAAAATTGACTTACCGCGATTAAAATCTAAACTACAGGTGAAATCACCGTGGGACAGGATTATTATCTCGATTTTAAGTCTTTTAATTACAATTCCGATTTTCATCATACTGCATCAGAACTTAATTGATTTGGAATGGGCATTCAATTTAGATCGTATCTTCATCTTTATTTTTGTTTTTGCAGCCATATTTTTTCTTCTGATGTATCTCAGAACGATTATTATTCTGTGTGTGGCAGTTTATTTACTAATTCTGTTTTACGGATCTGTAATTGGAAATTATGGCTTTAACGAAATCTCAGAAGATTATAATTCTATGATTTACACCATGTCTGATAATCCATATCCGCAGGATATTATTGTTGCAAAGCTGCTTCCGTTTCCAAATAAAACAAAGATTATCAATGCTATAGAATACCAAAATCCTAAAGTGCGAAATTTTGCTATTATGGCAACCTCAAAGCATTTTAAAAGCGTTAGAGGATATTCAGATTATCGAACCATAATTCAATGTTTTGCTGTTTTTAAAGAAATAAACGGCAGATGGAATTATGTAAACGATCCAAAAGACGGTGATTATATTGCAACCGCCAGCGAATCTTTAGAATATTTTTCTGGCGATTGCGATGATCACTCTATTTTGATGGCTGCTGCTGTGCGCTCCATTGGCGGAACTCCGCGCCTTATTCATACAAAAGGACATATTTATCCCGAAATTTTAATTGGTTCTATGATTGATTTGGAAAAAGTCAATTACCTAATTAAAAATGTTCTTTTTGCAAAAGAAAGTTATGGCAAAAAACTGCACTATCATATAGACGAACGAGGTCAGGTTTGGATGAACTTAGATTATACGGCAACTTACCCTGGAGGGCCGTTTATGTATGAGGAAATTTTAGGGGCTTTAACTTTAAATTAATACATCTCAAGAAGCCAATCTGACTAGTTTTGACTTCAATTAAAGTCAATTTGTAAACAATTGGTTATCAGTAAAGGTTCGGGAAACAAAGACTTTCTGCATTAAAAGCAATTCATTTTTATAAGTAAAAAAAATCTTTATAAATATTTGATTTCGAATATTTTAATGTCATTTTTTTTTGTAACTTTTTCCTGTTTAACTTTTAATCACAAAATCATGAAAAACTCTAAATTATTTACCCTCGTAATTGCCATTGCTGTCGTCGTATTAATTGTTTCATGCCATCGTAAAAGAGACAAGCTTGTGAATTCATGGAAAGTTACTGCAGTAGAACCTAAAGAAGCTGTTTCTGATTCTACTAAAAACGCGATTTTAACCAATGGAATGCTTACGTTTACTGAAGATGGGCATGTAACAGGATATTTGCTTCGTGAAATCACGGACGGAACTTATGCGCTAACACAAAAAGGAAAAAAACTTGTTATTAAAGATGAAGTTGGTACGCCTTATGTTTGCGAAAGCACTATAACAGACGATAAATTAATTCTA
Organism: Flavobacterium movens; assembly: GCF_039581425.1. Classification (NCBI taxonomy): domain Bacteria; kingdom Pseudomonadati; phylum Bacteroidota; class Flavobacteriia; order Flavobacteriales; family Flavobacteriaceae; genus Flavobacterium; species Flavobacterium movens. The sequence goes on along the minus strand of NZ_JBCPXY010000007.1, from coordinate 121,915 downwards.
GATACCAAAGAAGCCAAACTAACATTTGATAAAATTTAAAATAAGAATTACATCGTAATTCAATACAAAAAAACCATTCTGCAACAATTGTAAAGAATGGTTTTTTGATTTTTAAGACTAAAATAAATATCTTTGCAACTCTTAAAATAAGTACGCTCTATGTGAAAAATAATTTCTTTCAGTAAAATTTAGTAATCAACCACTTTTTTGTGGCTGTTAAATTATTTATCTATAAAAGAAAGGAATTATGCTTATTCTTCAAAATATCTCCTATCAGCATGAGAATAAAGATATGCTGTTTCAAAACGTCAGTTTTACACTCAACAATCACGATAAAACCGCTTTAGTCGGAAATAATGGTGTTGGAAAATCTACACTACTAAAAATTATTGCTGGCGAATTAATGCCGTTTTCAGGACAAATCATACAGCAATCAAAACCCTATTTTGTTCCGCAGTTATTTGGCCAGTTTAATGATTTGACTATTGCTGAAGCTTTACAGATAAAGAAAAAAATAACTTCACTTAAAGAAATACTTGAAGGTGTTGTAACCGAAGAAAATCTTCAGCTTCTAAATGACGATTGGACGATTGAAGAACGTTGTAACGAAGCGCTCTCCTATTGGCAACTTTATGATTTAGATTTAAATCAGAAAATGGAAACTTTAAGTGGCGGACAGAAAACAAAAGTGTTTTTGGCCGGAATCATGATTCACGAGCCCGATCTAGTTTTGTTGGATGAGCCTAGTAATCATTTGGATTTTGTAAGCAGAACGTTATTATATGATTTTATAAAATCTACCTCTAGTACATTGCTTATCGTTAGTCACGATAGAACAATGCTCAATCTTTTGAATAAAACTTTGGAAATGACCAAAAATGAGATTTCTGTCTATGGAGGGAATTATGATTTTTATAGCGAACAGAAAAAAGTTGAAAACAATGCTTTAGAACAAGATGTTCAAAGCAAGGAAAAAGCGCTAAAAAAAGCAAAAGAAAAAGAACGAGAAACAATTGAACGTCAGAACAAATTAGATTCTAAAGGGAAAAAGAAGCAAGAAAAATCGGGTGTTGCTAGGATTATGATGAATACGCTTCGAAATAAAGCCGAAAACAGCAGTTCGAAACTTAAAGATGTTCATGCCGAAAAAATTGGCAATATTTCCGAAGATTTGAGACAGCTGCGTTCATCGCTTCCTGCTATAGATCAAATGAAGTTTGGTTTTAATACTGCTTCATTTATTAAAGGAAAAACACTTTTTAAGGCTAGGGATCTTAATTATAGGTATGGAAAAAAAGATCTTTGGAATGAGAATCTCAATTTTGAAATTCTTTCTGGCGAACGTTTTGTTATAAAAGGTGCCAATGGTTCTGGAAAAACGACTTTGATTAAGATTATTCTCGGAGAACTAAAACCAACGAAGGGAAATAGTACTTCATTGGCTAAAAAAACAATTTATATCGATCAGGATTATTCATTATTAAATCAAAATCTTAAAATTTATGATCAGGCTCAGGTTTTTAACGACTGCGGTTTAGAAGAACATGAAATAAAAATGAGATTGAATCGCTTTTTATTTTCTAGAAATGATTGGGATAAACCTTGCAATGCGTTGAGCGGTGGCGAAAGAATGCGCTTAATGTTATGCTGTTTAACGATTAGCAACGAATCGCCTGAAATTATAATTTTAGATGAACCGACAAATAATTTAGACATTCAGAATATTGAAATTCTTACAGCAGCAATTAATGAATATCAGGGAACATTGATTGTAATCTCACACGATCAAATGTTTTTGGAACAAATTAATATTCAAAAATCGATCTCGCTTTAAAAGCAAAAAAAGGCGTCAGAATAATTCTGGCGCTTTTTTAAATTGCAAATACAACTCTTAAAACATCACGCAATGACTACTTTTTAAGGGTAAAAAACTATTATTTTATAGCTAATTTTTTACGAAATAATCTGTAAATTGCAGAGAAGTTTATCTTTAAGCTATTTATTCTACAAGTATACTTTTGAAAATCAGAACTTAACGTTTAATTAAATGTCTTAAATTATGAAATCCAAAAACAGAATTCTTCCTGCCCTACTTGCTTTCACATTATTGATAACCGAAACTGTATTGCCGTGTACAAGAATAGTTTACGAAGGTTTAAACGGAACAATTATTACGGCACGTTCAATGGATTGGCGAGGAGAAATTCCGGCTAATCTGTGGATTTTTCCTCGCGGAATAGATAGATCTGGAGAAGTTGGTACAAGTTCAATAAAATGGAAATCAAAATATGGAAGCGTTATTACGAGTTCATGGGACATCGCTTCTTCTGACGGAATGAATGAAAAAGGTCTTGTAGGTAATCTTTTATGGCTTGTAGAATCACAATATCCTGCATTTGAGAAAAACGGAAAAGTAAAAGGTCTGGCAGTTTCATTATGGCTTCAGTACGTTTTGGATAATTTTTCAACGGTTTCTGAAGCAGTCGCAGCCTTAGAAAAGAATGATTTTGTTATTACTTCGTCACACATTCCGGGAACCAATATTTTTGCGACCGTACATTTGTCAATATCAGATTCTACTGGTGATAACGCAATTTTTGAATATATAAATGAAAAATTGGTTATTCACCATGACAGAAAATATGTTGCCATGACCAATTCTCCTATTTTTGACCAGCAATTGGCTATTAATGCGTACTGGAAAGGCATTCCGGGCACAATTATGCTTCCTGGAACCAATCGCGCAGCAGATCGCTTTGTAAGAGCTTCCTATTATATTGATGCTATTCCGAAAACAGATAACACTAGAACGGCTTTGGCAAGTGTTTTTGGGGTTATTAGAAACTGTTCTGTTCCTTTAGGTATTTCCTCAGAAACAGAACCCAACATCTCCTCTACCCGCTGGAGAACTGTCGCTGACCAAAAGAATCTGGTTTATTATTTTGATAATGTTTTGAATCCCAATGTAATTTGGGTTGAATTCAGTAAAATTGATTTTAGTGAAAAAGGAAAAATTAAAAAACTAAGCTTGGCCAATAATGAAAATTATTCAGGTGAATCTTTGATTAATTTCAAGGAAAGAAAGCCTTTTCAGTTTGCTGGATTAGATTAATTAATCTCCTCTAACTGCTATAAATACACTTAAAACCTTCAAATTGAAATGTTTGAAGGTTTTGTTTTTGGAAAAAAAATGAAGAAAAATATTGCGCAGTCAAATGACTTCGTTATATTTGCAGTCAAATAACTGCATAATGGAAATTAGAAGAGACGTTTTTCAAGCAATAGCCGATCCTACTCGAAGAGCTATTTTAAGTTTAGTTGCCATTAAGGCTATGACTCCTGGGGCAATTGCAGAGAATTTTAACTCGTCTAGACAGACGATTTCAAAACATATTCAGATTTTAAATGAATGTGAACTATTACATCAAACACAAAACGGAAGAGAAATTTATTATCATTTAAATCCAGAAAAAATGAAAGAAATTGACAAATTCATCGAACCATTTAGAAAAATGTGGGATGATCGTTTTAATAAGTTAGAATCAATTATGAAAAACTATAAAAAATAAACCATGGAAAAGAAAACAAAAATTCACGCGGAAGATGACAGACAAGATCTCGTAATTACAAGAGAATTTAATCTTCCGGTTGAACTATTATTTAAGGCTCATACCGAACCCGAAATTGTTGCGCAATGGATGGGCACAAAAGTTTTGAAATTGGAAAGCAAGAAATATGGCGGTTGGGAATTTGAAACCAGTGATCCTAATGGAAATGTAGTTTTTAAGGCCAATGGTGTTTTTCATGATTTTGTTCCGAATGAAAAAATAGTTCGAACCTTTGAAATGGATAATATCAATTTTGCACCTCAATTGGAGTTTTTAGCATTTGAAAAGCTAACAGATGAAACTAGTAAATTGACTATGCAGATTATCTACAAATCTATTGAACATAGAATGAATCAGTTAAAATTGCCATTTGCACAAGGTTTAAATATGGCACACAACCGATTGGAAGAAATTGTAACTCAACTAAAATAAAAATCATGAGCAAAAAGAATAAAATTATTTATTGGATTGCCACTTTATGGCTGGCTTTAGGAATGACATCAACAGGAATTGTACAACTGATACCTTTAAAAGAAGAAGCAGAAATGATCCAACATTTAGGATATCCGCTTTACTTTTTAACCCTTTTGGGTGTTTGGAAATTATTGGGAGTTATAGCAATCTTAATCCCTAAATTCGGTTTATTAAAAGAATGGGCTTATGCAGGTTTCTTTTTTGCAATGTCAGGAGCCGTTGTTTCGCATTTAGCTGTCAGAGATGATGCATCGGCACTTTTTGGACCAGTATTATTAATTGTTCTAACAGTCGTTTCTTGGTATTTCAGACCAGAAACTAGAAGATGCAATTCTAATTAAAAAATATAAGAAGATGAAAAAACAACTGACAATAAACGAACAAGAAGAATTATTAAGCATTCTAGAAAAACGTTTTGAGAAGAATGCAAACCGCCATAAAGGTTTAGATTGGTCAAAAATTGAAGCCAAACTAAAAGCTAACCTATCAAAATTATGGTCTCTTGACGAAATGGAAAGAACTGAAGGCGAACCCGACGTAATTGGATATGATGCTAAAACTGATGAATATCTTTTTGTAGATTGTTCTGCTGAAAGTCCAAAAGGCCGTAGAAGCATCTGTTACGATCACGAAGCATTAGAAAAAAGAAAAGAGCACAAACCTGCTGATAGCGCTATTAATATGTCTCAAGAAATGGGAATTGAAATCTTAAATGAAGAGCAATACAAAGAATTGCAAAAATTAGGAAATTTTGATGCTAAAACTTCAAGCTGGATTTTAACTCCGCCAGAAATAAGAAAACTTGGTGGTGCTATTTTCTCAGATTTCAGATACAATACGGTTTTTGTGTATCATAATGGTGCAGAATCGTATTATGCTGCGAGAGGATTTCGCGGTTTGTTAAGAGTTTAAAGAAGATTGAAAACCTCCATAATTGGAGGTTTTTTATTCTCTTAAAATTTTCTCCATTTTTTTGCCTTTGGCTATTTCATCTACTAGTTTATCAAGATAACGTACTTTCTGCATCAAAGGATCTTCTATTTCTTCGACACGATAACCACAAATGACACCAGTGATTTTGGAAACATTCGGATTCAATTCTGGAGCTTCTGCAAAGAAAGTTTCGAAGTCAATTTTCCTCTCAATTTGTTCTTGAAGTTGCTCATCATTATATCCTGTCAACCATTTAATTACGATATCCAATTCTTCTTTGGTTCTCCCCTTCTTTTCAACCTTTTGAATATATAAAGGATAAACACTGGAGAATAGTAATTTATATACTCTTTCGTTTTTCATTAGAACTCTTTTTTAGCGATAATTTGGTTTTTATGTAAATATAATTCAAAACTTAAAAAAACTCAAATACAAGAATTATTTATAACTTAGATTCTTCAAAAACATTTTAAAAAATTAAAGTGATGAAAAATAATTCAAATGACGAGACACCAAAAGTGACAGGACTTGGCGGAATTTTCTTTTTTATGGATAATCCAAAAGAAACCAAAGAATGGTACACCAAAAATTTGGGCTTAGAAATTAACGAATGGGGTTCTTCAAGTTTTGAATCTAGAAACCTCGAAAATCCTAACCAAATTGAATCTACACAATGGTGTCCATTTAAGAAAGGTGACGAATATTTCTCTCCATCAAAAAAGGAATTTATGGTGAATTATCGTGTTCAAAATATTGAAGGTCTTTTAGAAAAATTAAAAGCAAATGGCGTTACAATTCTTGACGATATCGAAACCTACGAGTATGGTAAGTTTGTACATATTATGGACACAGAAGGCAATAAAATTGAACTTTGGGAACCTTAATTTAGTTTTGAGTTAGGAATTATTGAAAAAACACTATGTTTAATACATTAATTAAAATCAATTGTCATTCAAAAAATAAGTTTTTAAAACTGATCGCGGGCAATTTATTAGAGAAATTATATTGTTGCGAGATAAACTGTGCAGAAATGGATAAAAGCGTCTTGTTTGCACATCATGCGCGCGGATGTACGATTGTGGCTTCTAAAATCTGTGAAAATGTTGTCATATTTCAAAATGTATCAATTGGAGCCAATTTGAAATACAATAAAATTAATGATGAATGGGAAAACGTCGGAAATCCTATCATTGCTAAAAATGTAATTATTGCTGACGGCGCCAAAATTTTAGGTCCAATCTTAATTGGAGAAAATTCGGTTATTGGTGCGGGAGCTATTATAACAAAAAATATTCCCGCAAACAGTGTTGCTTATGGTGTAAATCAGTTTAAGCCTAAGGATGGAAATTACGATTTTATCTTCAACCCCAATATGATTGATTCTCAGAAAATAATAGCAGCAAATAAAAAACTAGTAGCCGATTTTAATCAAAGGAACTAATCACATTCCTGGCCAATACAAGAAATTGAATTTATGTCCATCTGGATCTGCAAAACCAAAAGTATAACCTTGCTCAAAATTCTCAGGCTCAGAAAAAATAGTTCCGCCAATTTCTTTCACTTTTTTGTACCAAAGGTCTACTTCTTCCCTACTTTCTGCAGAAAGCGAAAATATAATTTCATTTTCTTTTTTAGCATTTACTAAATCACCCTTTAAGGCAGTTTTGAACCTATCGTTTGTAAAAAAGTTGATGATGAAATTATTCTCCGCAATAGAAAAACTCACGATTTCGTCTGTGTTTTGTCCGTTTTGCTTGAAGCCTAAATTGGTATAAAATTGAATTGTCTGCTGTAAATCGTGAGTAACCAAGTTAGCCCATATCATTTTCGTTTTCATAAACTTTAGTTTTAATTGATTGAGACTAAGTTACTGATTTTATTATTTAAAGAGTTGTAAAATAATGGAAAAGGTTTTCAGAATTCTTATTTTTGTGTGCCTTAAAAAGCAATTCCAAACTGAAATCCAACAGTAAAACTGGCGGGATGATCATTTCCAAAACGAACAGGCAACGGTACGGCAATATAATAACTGCAACTGCTACTTTTTATAATGGTTTTATTAAATACAGGAGTAAAACCGTATCGTCCGCTGGATTCAAAAGCTGCTCTTCCTGCAAATGTGTAGCCTTTTCCTAAAGCAACCAAAACGCCAGGATGAAATAATAAATTGGTTACTTTGCTTGTTCCTTTATCGTCTTTTATATTAGGAACCATCTCAAAAGAAAATCCGATTTTCTCATTTTTCCAGATATTTATTCCCGTTGGAAAACCAACCGCATAATAATCTCTAAAGTTTACAGTAGTCTCATCTGCGTTTATGGTGACAATGGGATGCATGATGCCAAAATATCCCGTAATTTTTGGATAAGTAGTTTGCGAGAAAGCTGTAAAACCAGCAAATAATACAATAATAAAAGTTAGCTTGAAAGACATTGTTTTTAATTTTGGTTATAAAAACAAAGCTAGAAGCATCTGTTATCAAAAAATAGAACTCAGTTTACCTTTTGTATCTGGTTTACTTTTTTGACTTTTTTCTATAAGCCGAAGGATTTTTTCCGGTATGAAGTTTAAAAATTCTAGTAAAATGACTTTGGTCTGAAAAGCCTGTTATATAAGCAATTTCAGTTAAGGTATGAGTTGAATTTTCAATAAGATTAATTGCCTTTTCGATACGGAGTTTTCTAACATATTCTCCAAAATTTAAATCTTCAAAATGTTTTGAAAATTCTCGTGACAAGTAGGAAGGATTTAAATCTAATTCGCTCGAAATCTTCTTTAAATCAAAAGTAAATTGAGCGTCAATCTGGTCTTGAATTATGTTTTTCAAATCTTTTACCCACAAAGGTGTTTTGCCTGATATTTTTTTGTCTTTTAGAAACTTGTTATAAACTTCATGCAGCAATTTTTCGAACGGACTATTTTGTAAATGATTCTGCTGATATAAATGTGTAGCCCAGCTGTATAAGGCATCATACAAAATCATTCCTTTTTCTAGCAATTCCTGATCATCTTTGATATTATAAGCCATTCCAGCAGAAATAGCCCAAAGTCCAGCCGATTCTTTTGCGATTTCGTGCCTGTCGGTATCTGCGCCACGCACAATTCCCGCAACAATTTTAACTGCTGGATCTTTTATATCATATTTCTTTACGATATAATCAAAAGTACATTCTTCATTATAATGCGTAAATTCAACGTTTGGGATATCAAACGGAATGGCATTCAGCTCTTTTGCTTTTGTGATAACATCATCAAAAGGAACATAAATAAACTCAGATTCAGTATCAACAAATTTTCGAATCAACCACGGACAGGCAATTCGATCTATTTTGGGTCTTTCTCTGGTTATCCATTTCATTTCGAAATACTTTTATCTTTTAAAACTTTAGCTAAACTACATCTATTTATGATTTATTCAAAAGCTTGAATTTTAAAGTTTTGTGATTTTTTGAATGATGATAAATTAGAAATAAAAAAAAACTTCTAAACTAATTGTTTTCAGCAATGAGAAGTTTCTAAACGATTTTTCTATTTTTAGGCTTTAATACTTTATTAAAGAATATATGATCCTAGCTTTTGATACTTATTACTTTGACCAAAAAGCAAAAACAATCTGTCTTGAATTTGCGAATTGGAATGAAGATAAAGACTTTAAAATTCATTCTGAAACAATACACAATGTATCAGAATATATTCCTGGTGAATTTTATAAAAGAGAATTGCCATGTATTTTGAGTTTGTTAAACCAAATAGATTTGTCTAAGATTGAAGTTATTGTTGTTGATGGTTTTGTGTACTTAAATGACGAACAGAAATATGGTTTAGGAGGTTATCTATACGAGAAATTAAACAAAGAAATTCCAATTATTGGTGTTGCCAAAACGAATTTTGCCTCTATAGAAAAGAATAAAAAAGCTTTGTTTAGAGGAGATAGTAAGAAACCGTTATACATTACTTCTGTCGGAATTGATTTGGATGAAGCCTATAAAAAAGTCGAAAGCATGCATGGAGAATTTAGAATGCCGACTTTATTAAAAGAATTGGATAGATTGACAAAGGAAAATTTAGAAATAGAAAAATAAGAAGTTGTTCAATTGCAATACGCTTATTATAAATGTGTTGCAATTAATCATACTCCTATTCAAAAAAAGTCGAACCATTTTTTTTAAAGAAAATGCGTTCGACTTTTTTTATTCGGTCGCCTGAGTCTGGTTTCTTTTTCAATTTTGTATCGAAATAAAATTCTAACATCAAAAAACGATACAATGAAAACTTCAGTAAAATTTTTAGCAGTTCTTTTAGTAAGTAACTTTTCTTTTGGACAAGATATCAACAGAAAAATTGATTCTATAATAAAAGACAATTGTCAAAAAAATCCTAATGTTGGTATTAGCGTTGGTTTTGTCAAAGACAACAAAGAATATTACACTTCGTATGGCAATCTAGATTCTAAAAATGATGCCAAAATTGATAAAAACTCGATATTCGAAATCGCTTCGATCACTAAAATTTTGACTTCTAATTTAATTGCACAAGCAGTGAATGAGAATAAAATTAAAACAGATGATTTTATAGACGCTTACCTTCCTACAGCATATGTACTGCACCCAAATCTTCAAAAGAAAATAAGAATTTCAGATTTGGCCTCTCACCAATCTGGTTTGCCTGATATTGATTTTGGGAAACTGATTGAACTTAATCCGCAACAGCCTGTAAGTAGTGTAACGCAAGAAACATTATCATCATTAATTAATAATTGTACAGAATTAGCAGATTATGGCAAATATCGTTATTCAACAATAGGTTATACTTTGCTTGGTCAAATATTAGAGAAAATCTATAATAAAAGTTATGATGAAATTATTGCAGAAAAGATGATTCAGCCATTAAAAATGAAAAGAACATTTACAAAAGATTTTAATGTAAAAAACATCACTACAAGCCATAATCCAGATGGCGGAATTCAGGAATTCTTCAAATGGAATATTACAGCTCCAGCTGGATTAATTAAATCAACCGCTTCAGATATGATTCTTTATTTAAAAGCTGTTCTAAACGAAAAAAGCGCTGTCGGTAAAGCTGAATTGATTACAGAAAAAATCTACTATAAAGATCAAAAAAGAGAAATGGGATTAGGTTTAGGAATCATGACAGATGATAAAAATACCATTTATTCTAAATCTGGAGATTCTATGGGACAGTCTTCTATTGTATGCTACAATAGAGACAAAAATTGGGGAATCATTATATTATTAGATCAGCGAAATTCAAAAATGAGACAGAATTTACTAAATACGATCTATGATACTGTTTTAAAATAAATTAAAATAAAAACTCCTCAATTTATTTGAGGAGTTTTGTTATTAAAGTTGCTCAGCAGTGCTAAGAAAACGATTATACTCTAGAATCTTATTCTTTAACCTTTCTGCTAAATAAGCGTTTCCATCTTTAAGCTCGTTATGTATAATTTCGGCTTCTTCAATATATTTTAACTTTTTCTCATCATTCCAATAATACGGAGGTTGGTATAAATTGCATATTCTATCAGCCATTTTTACAGCCCAAACTTCTATTGGCTGTTTTTTAATTCTGTTTAAGCTATCGCGCATTTTTTCAAATGAATCCTCAATTTCTTCATTTTTGGTTAATGCCAAAACTCCCGATGCTACCTGAGTTCCAAATAAATCGATAACTTTTTCATAAGTAAATGCAGTGTCTTCAATAGTATCATGAAGCATAGCACATTTTACAGCCAAATCGGCATTCATATTTTCTGTAAACCGCACAGCATTTAAAACTTCAAAAACGACGCTTCCAATATGATTGATGTATTCTACCCTTTCTCCTTCATTACTGCCTCCATATTTTTGTCCGTCATGAAGTTTTGAAACCAATTGCCAAATATTTTGTATTTCGTCTATAGACCAGTCTTTTTGCTGTTGCATAATTTTAATTTTGATTGGATGTAATTTATTGCTTTTTTTCGAATATTGAAAACATTCAATCAACGTTCTGCTTCTCTTTTGCGATATGATTGTATATTAGCTTCAACTAAAACTAAATCTTTAATCCGAATGAACAATCCTCAAGAGCTTATAGAAATAATACCTTTTCCAGAATTTGAGAATACTTTTAATAGTATAAATTCAAATGAAAAATTTGTTTTTTTGCCTCTTGCTACACTTCAATTTAAGAAGCATTCAGAATTTGAGAATAAGAGTTTTCATTTTGTTTCGATTTGGGATACAGGAGATTATGAGGAAAGTTTTTTTAATGAGTTTAGAAAAAACATTAGATGTATCAAATTCAAAATAGAAAACAACAAATATTCTTATCCAGAAAAATTGAATTTTCCTTTTATTAATTTATTATCTCACGCATATGATCTAACTCAGCAAAATTTCCAGCAGAATTTAGATTACTATTTAGCACCTAAAAGCTATCATGAATTTTCCTCTGAAAAAAGTATTTTCAGCCAAGGACGAGAATTTGTCTTTAATTCCTTAAACGGCATCGATAAATTTGAATCTAGTTATTATTATGAAAGGATAATGCAATATTTATATACCAAAGAAAAATACAAACTTTTTGACAAAATAAATCCACAGTTTACTTATTCTGAAACTTTTATCGGAATAACAACGACCAAAGAAGAAGTTATAGCAGAATTTAATGAAGAGGGAAAATCTAAAGATGAAATCATTAATAATCTGCTAGGAACGCCAGAATGGCTGCAGTCGCCTGAAGAAATTCCGGAAAAAGTAAGTTTAATTTTTATAGGAAGTGTTTATGAAGGAGATTTTACAAATGGATCAGCAGAAATATATCTTTATTGGGATAAAGAAAATGATGAAGCCTATCAATTTTTTCAGTGGACATAGACACGATTAAATATTAAGTTAGATTATTACGATGCACGAAATTTTAGAAATAAAAGAACTAAATACTGAGGATATAAAATTTCTTAAAAAAGAATTAAAGCAAACATATGCGCTTTCATTTTTTCAATCTCTCTTAGGTATTGTATTGCCGATTTACTTAATTTATCTGACTCTTACTAATAGTGATCTTGAAGACAAAGGATTTCCATTATTAATGATAATAGTAATTTTTGGCTTTTGGACTTATGCTGCTATCAAAGCAATGATAACTACTAGAGAAGAAAAACAGAATTTATTATTGCAGAAAAAGATAGAGGGTAATCTGAAAGTTTTAGAAAAAGAAATTGTAACGAATGAAGGTTATGAATCGGATACACAATCGTATGAAATAACAATTTATTCTCAAATTGAGCAAAAACACAGAAATATTTCAATTAGTAGAAAAGACTATGATAAAATTGAAATTGGAGATTTTGTTGGAATTACCTATTTTACAGACAATACTTCTATAAAAGCATTAATTTTTAAAGAGCAAGATTTAAAGTATAAGTCTTTTACACACAAAAGAAAGTCTGATTAAAAACGATAAAATGAAAACAACTATATTTTTAACTTATTTTATTTTAATGCTTTGTACTCCTTTTTATTCTCAGAATAAAAAAATAGCAATGAAAAGAAGAGAGAATGATGTTATTGTTGTTATGTATCTTACAACCGGAAAAGATAATGTTAAAACGGCAAACTATACTTTAAAAAATAAAGAAGAGAAAGTATTACTCAAAGATATAAGAGGAATGGAGAATTTAGGTCGTGGTTATCAAGCTATTGATGCCAAAAACAAATTAATCTATTTTTCTCTAGAAAAAGGAAATATTGTATTTAAGTTAGGTGTTAAAGATGTGGCACGTGCTTATACTGTTTGCGGAACAGCTCCCAGTTATAATGTAACTATCAAAGACACACTTAATCATTTTGAAATTGTATTATTAACTGATAATATGTGGCTTAATATAGAAAATACACGGAGTTCAATTGGGCAAATATCAAAAAAGGGTGCTGATGACTGTTATTTTATAAATGGCAAAAGAGAATATTCGTATCAAAATTATCCAGCAACAAATAGTTTTTCAGGGATTAAAAATGAAAATCCCAATGCTGTTATTTTTAGAAAGGACAATCTGTATGGGATTTTTTCAAAAACTGAAGCCTTTTATGACGAAATAAAAATTGTAGATCTTATGACGAAAGTAAAAAAAGGTAAGTTGTATAGTTATTACGAAATAAACAAAGTTCCGAAGTATAAAAAACTAGATGATTTTATAGGGCTATATGCTAGATTTGAATTACCCAATGGGAAAAAAGGTTATTTGACAGGTTCTGGCTATGAATATTTTGATAAATGATTGTGAATTAATTTAATAAATAGAAGATTTAATGACATCTTTGATAGAATATTTTAAAAAGCTAGGCTTTCCAGAACATACTTTAGCTGAATTTTTAAGTTGTATAAAAACAAGACAATTTTCGGCAAATGAGCTGATTCTCGTTCAAGGTCAATCTGAAAATTATTTGTCTTTTATAGACACAGGAGTTGTCAGATATTATGTTATTGCAAACGATAAAGAAATTACATTTGATTTTGCGTTTAAAGATTCCTTTTATTGCGCATACGACTCATTCTACAATAGAGCTAAAACCGAAATTTACGTTCAGGCATTAACAGATTGCCAATTATATTCTATATCATACGAAAGTTTACAGCGTCTTTACGAAAAATGCGAAACAGCAAAGAAACTTGGACGCATCGCAACTGAATATTTGCTTGATAAAAAAGTAAAAAGAGAATTAGACCTTTTAACCAAAACACCGCAAGAAAGGTATGAAAGATTACTATTTGAACAGCCAAAATACATTCAACAGATTCCGCTAAAATATCTTGCTTCTTATATTGGCGTTGTACCAGAAACTTTAAGCCGAATAAGAAAACGCATTTCTTGACCAAAGTCAATTTGCAAACCATTTATTAAACTCAGATTTGTACGAACATTTTAACAATTTAAAATCAAGTGCAAATGAAAGTTACAATTACACATATCGACACGGCATGCGTGCTGTTAAACATAAATGGATTTAAAATTTTGACTGATCCTACTTTAGATAAAAAAGATGGATTTTTTCCTCAATATGTCAGCAGTCCGATGGCATTTTCAAAAAAATATTGCAGTCCTTCCCTATCTATTGAAGAAATTGGAAAAATAGATTTGGTTTTGTTAAGTCATGATCATCACAGTGATAATTTAGACAAAAAAGGGCGTCTTTTTATTCAAACAGTTCCAACTGTCCTCTCCACAAAAGACGCTGTAAAACGCTTAAAAAATACCAATACAATAGGACTTGACAACTGGCAGGAATATGAAGTTGAAACTGAAAAGGTAAAAAAACTAAAAATTACTGCGATACCGGCTCAGCATACTAATATCAAAAGATTGAACAAAGTTATGGGAAAGGTGATTGGTTTTACTTTAGAATGGGAAGGTCAGCAAAACGGCTGTTTGTATATTTCGGGAGATACAGTTCTTTTTGAAGGTTTGCATGAACTGGAGCAAAAGAAAAAAGTAGAGATTGCTATTTTGCATTTAGGGGCTGGAGCATTTCCTTACTTAAAAAAGAATTTAAGAGTTACAATGAATGGTGAAGAAGCCATTGCAACAGCTCAACTTTTAAAACCGAGTGTCGTAATTCCGATACATTACGAAGGCTGGTGGCACTTTAAGCAATCTGTAAAATCATTAAAAAACGAGATTGAAAAATCTGAAATAAAAGAGAAATTTTTGTGGTTGGAAAGTGGTGTTGATACACTCCTGCCAATATAAATTATGATATCTCCTGAGAAATTACATTAGTTTATTTTATATAGACTTGGCTATTTTGTGTCGATATCCTTACATTTGACAAAAACTCGATTTTTTACTCAAACCTTATATAAAAAAAGCATGAAGTTAAACCTCATTTTTGCAACGCTTTTTATTATTGTCTCTAATTCTAATTTTGCACAAAGCAATTTCTCGGAGAATCCGTTAGATGCAGTTTTTGAAACAAAAGATTCAAAAAACTTTTGGAATGCTTATGATAACATGGAAAAATCTAAAGGAAATCCTTTCATCGAATATATGGAGAAAGGTTCGCAAGGTGTTAAAGCATTTACTGAAAATAGAATAATAAATGCTGATTCCCTTTTTGCTGTTGTAAAGAAAAGAAAAGCAGATTATGAACTTTCAAGAAATGTTTTAAATAGTATTTCTACAAAAGAAAAAAGAGTTAGAGCGATTTATAGCGCATTGAAATATTGGTATCCAAAGGCAAAATTTCCTCCTATTTATTTTGTGTACGGAAGATTTAATTCAGGCGGAACTTCTGCTCCAGAAGGGATTATCGTTGGGACCGAAATGCTTCAAAATCTAGATGGAGTTTCGGGTTTAATTGCACACGAACTCATACATTATCAGCAAAATATAACCGGTAAGGATATGCTCTTGAAATGGTGCCTGATGGAAGGTGGTGCCGATTTTATTGGTGAACTTATTTCAGGAGAATCAATTGATTCGTTTTCATACAAATACGGAGCGCAACATAAAGATAAATTATGTGAGGAATTTGTATCAAAGTTAAAAAATACTGAATATATAGATTGGTTGTACGCAACTTCTAAAAAAGATGACAGACCAAATGATTTAGGATATTGGATGGGCTATAAAATAATAGAATCTTATTTCAATAAACAAAAAGACAAGCAAAAAGCAATTGACGAAATCCTGAATATAAAAGATCCTTTGCAATTCTTGCAACAAAGCGGTTTTCTAGATGTTTGTATTGAAAAATATCAAAAATCTAAAAAAGAAAGTTTTGATAAGTTTTTTGAATAACGGAATTCAGAGAATATTTAAAACTTAAAAAAAATAATACAAGGCTCATTTTATGTGCTTGAACAAGAACTATTCTATAATCGACGATTTGTGAAAATCAACGTTTAAATTCCTATTTTCGCTAAGATGAAAGTAAAAATAAAATGACTGAAATAACAATAGTTTTTCGTTTTAATATATCTGAAGTTGTATATCCTTCAGTTGAGGAAATCCTATATTCTGAAAATGAATTAAACATTATTTCAGAAGACCGAATTAGAAATGATTTTTTAAAGAGTGATCATGTTATAGCCAATAAAATTAATAGCTATATAGACAATGGAGAATTGATTCCGACAGCATTATGGCAACCATTTTGGTTATCTATGATTCATAGAGAGCAAATGAATGTTTTTACAGCAGGAATAGGAGATCTCAATCAGTTTAAAGAATTTGAAAAATTTCTAGAGGCTAATAACTTTAAACTTTCTGAAATAATTTATTTAAAGCTAAACGATATTTCTAAAATTACCCAAATGGCAAAAGAGAAGTATTCAAAAATGTATGATGACGAGGAAATATTGAGAAATCATATTGAAAAATATAATAAAATGAGAGAAAAAGTAATTGATTATGCTTTGCCAAAATATAAAGTATCGATGCATGATTTCTTTTCAGAACTTATAAAAGTATAAAGTCTTTTATATTTAGTAATTATATAATCTTTAACTTATTAGTATTGAAAAAAGTCATTAAAAAAGGAATTGTTTTTTTGCAGGTATTTTAATCTTATGTCTTATCTATAGTTTTTCTGTAAAGAGTTATGATACCTATTCTGGAAAAGAAACTTTACAATATTGGAAGAAAAACGAACAACTATTTGAGTCGGTTAATCAAAATCAGAGTTTATCATTTAAAAATTTAGATCCTTATTTGCTACAAAACGATCTTTTTTTGCTTGGAGAATTTCATGGTATAAAAGAGACAATAAAAAACGATGTAAATCTTATTAAATATTTAAATCGAAAAGTTGGCATGAAAGCACATTTCGCTGAAATTGATTTTAGTCAAGCGTATTTTCTAAACCAATATTTAGAATCTGGAGATGAAAAATTAATAGATCATGTTTTAGATACATGGATAATTTATCACGGTAACAATAATAAAGACTACAAAAGGAAATGGATAGAAATATACAAGCTAAATCAATCTAATTTACCAAATTTAAAAATTCATGTTTATGGAATTGATAAAATCCAGAACCTAAAACTAACTCAAGAGCATTTAAAAATTTTATTGAAAAAAGTAAATCTTTCGGTTAATTTTCCAGAGGAAGATTTGTTGTTTATTAATTGGGCGAAAGAACAATTGCCAAAATTGCTTTTAGATTCCCAAGAATCAGATGATAATACCGTTAGAGATATTTTATTTATTCAGAAAAACTTAGCCGATTATATTTCTGTTTCTAGAGAAAACATTATGTATTCTAATTTTAAGAGTTTATACAAAAGATACAATCTTAAAAATGAGAAAGTTTACGGCTATTTTGGAGAAGCTCACGTTTTGCAAAAACAATTAGGTAAAAATAAAGATTTTGGTGTTTTAATAAAAGAAGATAAGAATTTAGGAAATAAAACATTTACTATAATTTCAAGGTATTTAGACAGTAATATGTCTGCACCTTCTAAATTTTTACCTTTCTTTTTAAAGAGCGGAAAAGAGCATACAAAATTAGAAGTTACTTGCAATAATACCTTTCTTATTTATCATCTAGGCATCAGTGAGTTAGAAGAATTAACTGTTCCTAATACTAATACTTTTTTTGATTTAAATGAAGAAAACTCTCCTTACAAACAGTCAAATAGATTGGTTAGGAGTTTTGGATTGTTGAGTATGATTTCGGGAATGAATATAGTAGATGAAACTTGCCCTACTACAGATTATGCTCAAGGTTTACTATTGATTAGGAATTCTGATTGGGCACAGCCGAATGATTGATTTTTAATTACTCTTAAATTTATTAATAGCGGAAGAAAGATTTAACATAAAAAAAACTCCTTAAGAAATTAAGGAGTTTTTTTTATATGTTAAACCTGTTGTTTTTTTCTACTTTTTATCAATTTGTTTGCTATTATAAAAAGGCCTAGGACGACTAAAAAATGGATTAAATATGATTTAGGTTTATCATCGCCATTAACAAAAGAAAAAACTCGATTCCATCTTATTTTATTAAAGCCTTTACCATCCTTCTCCAAGCTCAACCATATAAAAACGGGCTTGCCAACTACATGGTCAAAAGGAACATATCCCCAAAACCTTGCGTCTAAAGAATTATGACGGTTGTCTCCCATCATCCAATAATAGTCTTGTTTAAAAGTATAAGTGTCGCTTATTTTACCATTTATTAGAATATTATTATCGTTGATTTTTAAAGTATTATGTTCGTATTCCTCGATAATTCGTTTATAAAAAGGAAGTGATTTGAAATCTAATTTAATAGTTGCCCCTTTTTTAGGGATGTAGATAGGTCCAAAATTATCAATATTCCAGCCTAATGATGAATTGTGAGGAAATACATTTCCATCTTCTCCTTTTGGTGTCAATTGTTTTTTAACACTTTTTACAACAGGATTGCTAGCTAATAATTTCGCTTCCTCATCTGTTAATGTTAAAAAATATTCTCCTGAATTAGTTAGTGCAAAATAGCCATTATCATATTTTAATCCTTCTCTGGCCCCATATATAGACCTAAGTTCGTCTTGGCTTATAGCCTGTCCTTTAGTATCAATTAAAAAGTTATATTGAGCTTTTGCACTTTTTGGTAGCACCGATAATTTACCGTTAATATAAATATTTCCATCACGAATTTCTAAAGAGTCCCCAGCTATTCCGACACATCTCTTAACTAAGTTTGTTTTTTTATCAATAGGTTTGTAATAGTTTCGATCTGGATTAAAATTATCCATATTTCGCAAAGTATCTGCGGGTTGATTAAAAACCAAAATTTCATTACGTTTGATTTCTTCTAATGCCGGAAGCCGAAAATATGGTAATTGAAATTTATTTAATAATGACGTTTCCTTTTTTGTAAAATCATCATTGAATAAATAAGATTTTAAACCTAAAAAAGGGATTGAATCATGTACCATAGGCAATGCGACCGAAGTCATTGGCACTCTTGCTCCATAATTTATCTTACTTACAAACAAAAAATCTCCTGTATATAAAGTCTTTTCTAATGAAGAAGATGGAATTGTAAATGGCTGAATAATATAAGTATGGACAAGCGTAGCGACAATAATAGCAAACACAAGAGAGCCAATCGTATCTTCTGTTTTAGATTTAGGTTGTAAATCTCTATTCTCAATATAGGTGAGTTTTGAGTTATAATTTAAAAAGGTAATATAGAAACCGAATGTTAGCAAAACAAGTGCAGTATCTTTTGTGGAATTTTTTCCAAAGCTTCTAATACTCTCTATCCAAACAACAGGAATCATTAACAGATTGATAATAGGAGTAAAAACAAGAAAAACCCACCAGCGAGGACGTTTTATAATTATCATCAATACTACTAAATTGTAAAATGGTATAAATGACTCTAGTGGTTTTCTACCTGCTTTTATATAAAGTTTCCACGTTGATAATCCATGGACAATTTGCAAAATTAAAATTAAGATGAGCCATTGTGATAAATTCATACTTTCTAACGTTTTATTATGTAGTTGTTTTTTAAATCTAAGTTTATAATTGATTTAGTATATGTATCATTTTGCTTAATTTGTTACATAATAATGAAACAACGCGTTAAACTATAATCTATTTAAAATAAGATTTGCGCTATGGAATTGGTAATGATCTTGATTATAAAGTGTAGTTAAATTAGTTTGTAAAAGAAAAAAGCCTGTAAATCAAAAGATTTACAGGCTTTTTTCTTTTTAGTGGGGAGAGCAGGATTCGAACCTGCGAAGTTCACACAGCAGATTTACAGTCTGCCCTCGTTGGCCGCTTGAGTATCTCCCCAAAATCTGAATGTAAATGATGATTTATTACATTCACGAAAGTCAAAAAAAAAAAAAATCCTTAATTTCTTAAGGAGTTTTTTGTGGGCGATGAGGGGTTCGAACCCCCGACCCCCTCGGTGTAAACGAGGTGCTCTGAACCAGCTGAGCTAATCGCCCTATTTTACTAGGTTGCTATCATTTGTGATTGCGAGTGCAAATATACATTTAGAATTTATATTTGCAAACCTTTTTTATTAAAAAATTTGTGGGCGATGAGGGGTTCGAACCCCCGACCCCCTCGGTGTAAACGAGGTGCTCTGAACCAGCTGAGCTAATCGCCCTATTTTACTAGGCTACTATCATTTTGTGATTGCGAGTGCAAATGTACAGCTAGATTTTGTATTTGCAAGCCTTTTTGGAAAAAAAATGAAATATTTTTTCACGTTTTTATTTAGAAGGCTATTTTTCAAACCTTTAAAAAATGAAGTTTTTTTACTCTTTTCTTATAATTTCGTTAAAAAGCCAAATTGAGAGCTGTAATTCTTAATATTCCTTTGTAGTGATTCGACTTAGTTATACATTTGCATACCTAAAAATAGTATACTCTAATGGCACGATTTAAAGAAAATGATTTACCTAAATCAAAAATAACGGCTACTTCACTTAACAAAGCAAAAACAATTTTCACATACGCAGGACATCACAAATGGAAATTTTTCATTGGTTTGATTTTTCTCCTTTTAACGGGTGCCACTGCCCTAGCCTTTCCAAAACTAATGGGAATGCTGGTAGATTGCGTAAAAAACAAGAACAACGACGAAGCAAATACAATTGCTTTGGGGTTAGTTGTAATTCTGTTTCTACAGTCTTTTTTCTCATTTTTCAGATTATCATTATTTGTAAATTTTACCGAAAACACACTGGCAAACTTGCGTTTGGCTTTGTATACCAATCTGGTAAAATTGCCCATGACTTTCTTCTCTCAAAAAAGAGTTGGTGAATTAAACAGCAGAATCAGCGCCGATATTACACAGATTCAAGATACTCTAACAACAACAATTGCGGAGTTTTTACGTCAGTTCATCTTAATCATTGGTGGAGTTATTCTTTTAGCAACTGAAAGCTTCAAATTGACGCTATTAATGCTTTCAGTAGTCCCTTTAGTAGCAATTGCAGCGGTTGTATTTGGTCGATTTATTAGAAAATATTCTAAAAAAGTACAAGATCAGGTTGCAGAAAGCCAGGTAATTGTAGAAGAAACCATGCAAGGAATTAGTATCGTGAAAGCTTTTGCCAACGAATGGTATGAAATTGCAAGGTATAAAGGAAAAATTAGCGAAGTGGTTAAATTGGCTATTAAAGGCGGTAAATACCGCGGTTATTTTGCCTCTTTTATTATTTTCTGCTTATTCGGAGCAATTGTAGCTGTAGTTTGGTACGGAGTACGTTTGAGTATTGCTGGCGAAATGAGCGTCGGACAATTAATTTCGTTCGTATTATATTCTACTTTTGTTGGAGCTTCGTTTGGGGGAATTGCGGAACTATACGCGCAAATTCAAAAAGCAATTGGTGCGACAGAACGTGTTTTTGAATTGCTAGACGAAAATCCAGAGAAAATCAATTCAGATTCAAGTCAAAATCAAGAAAAAATAAAAGGAAATGTTACTTTCAAGAACGTAGCATTTAGTTATCCTACACGTCAAGAAGTACAAGTTTTGAAAGATGTAAACTTCTCAGCAGAATTTGGTCAGAAAATAGCAATTGTTGGCCCTAGTGGTGCCGGAAAATCGACTATATCTTCTCTTCTGCTTCGTTTCTACGATATTACTTCTGGAGAAATTACAGTTGACGGGAAAAATATTTATGACTACGATTTAGAAAACCTTCGAGGAAATATGAGTATTGTTCCTCAAGACGTAATTTTATTTGGAGGAACCATTAGAGAAAACATTGCATACGGAAAGCCAGACGCAACAGATGAAGAAATTATGCAAGCTGCTAAACAAGCCAACGCATTTAATTTTGTTGATGGTTTCCCTGAGAAATTTGAAACTTTGGTAGGAGAACGCGGTGTTAAACTTTCAGGAGGTCAGCGTCAACGTATTGCGATTGCAAGAGCCTTGCTTAAAAACCCAAGTATTTTGATTTTAGATGAAGCTACATCGTCTTTAGATAGTGAAAGCGAAAAACTAGTTCAAGAAGCCTTAGAAGTATTAATGGAAGGCAGAACGAGTATTATCATCGCTCACCGTCTTTCAACAATCAGAAATGCAGATAAAATCTTAGTTTTAGATAACGGAAAAATTTCTGAAGAAGGAACGCACCAAGAATTAATAAACTTAGAAAACGGAATCTATAAGAATTTAAGCAACTTGCAGTTTAGTAACTCTTAAAAGGAAATTTCAGTTTTATAAAATCCATATTCCAATAAAAAAACTCCATTTAAAAATCAAATGGAGTTTTTTTTTAACCTCAAAGCAAACCCGAGAGGTTTTAATAAAAAAGCTTCAATGAAAATTGAAGCTTTTTTTTATATAAACTGTAAACTATAAACTGAGACTGAAAACTAAAAATTATTTCCCTTTTCTGCGTTTACGTTCTGCCTTAATCATAGACAATTCACGGCTTGTTTGTCCTGCTACAGAAGTATTTTCTTCTGCACGACGGATCAAGTATGGCATAACATCTTTTACAGGTCCGAATGGTAAATATTTTGCAACATTATAACCGTTTTCAGCTAAGTTATAGCTAATATTATCACTCATTCCGTATAATTGACCGAACCAGATTCTAGAATCATTTTTAGCGATTCCTTTCTGAGTCATCATTTCCATTAACTTGTATGAACTTGATTCGTTATGAGTTCCAGCAAAAATGGCCATTTTATCAATATGCTCTAACATATATTGTACGGCATTATCATAATTTACATCGGTAGCTTCTTTAGAAACACAGATTGGAGAAACATACCCTTTTTCTTCGGCTCTTTTGTTTTCTTTTTCCATATAAGCGCCACGAACCAACTTCATTCCGATATAAAAACCTTCCGTTTTTGCAACATCATGAAGTTTTTTAAGGTAATCTAAACGATCCCAACGGTACATTTGCAATGTGTTAAATACTATAGCTTTTTCTTTATTGTATTTACGCATCATATCAGTAACCAAATCATCAGCAGCATCCTGCATCCAGCTTTCTTCACCATCAATTAATAATGCAACATCCTTTTTGTGAGCTTCACTGCATATTTTATCAAAACGAGCTACTACTCTATCCCATTCTGCTTGTTCAGCAGGGTTTAAAGTTTGTTTTTCACCTAATTTTTCATACAGTTCAAAACGTCCTAAACCCGTTGGTTTGAAAACAGCAAACGGAATAGCTAAACGTTCTTTAGCAAAATCTACTGTTCTTAAAGTCATTTCTAAGGCAGCATCAAATTGCTCTTCTTCTTCTTTTCCTTCAACGGAATAGTCTAAAACTGAAGAAACTCCTTTTGTAAACATTTTGTCTACCACAGTAAGGCAGTCATTTTCGTTTACACCACCACAAAAATGGTCAAAAACAGTTGCTCTAATTAATCCTTCTACTGGTAAATGAGCTTTAATTGCAAAATTAGTTACAGCAGTCCCAATTCTTACTAAAGGCTCGCTGTCAATCATTTTGAAAAGAAAATAAGCTCTATCAAGTTCCGTGTCACTCTTTAGTGAAAATGCAACTTGCGTGTTATCGAATATCTTTTCCATTAAAATTTATTTTTTATGCAAATATAGAGAGTGTTTTGAATATTTTTCACTAAACAGCATCATATTTTTCAATATTCTTAACAAGAACATCTCAAATGTTAATTTGTGAAGTAAATATTTATTTCTTGAATAATTTTATCTTAATTTTAAAGATGCAAACCCGCATTTTAAACAAATTAGCCCGAAAGTTTGAATATTATTACGTTTAAAATGCCTTATTTTGCGCTTTCAAAACAACAAAAGAATTATGCAATCTATTCAAGCCAATAATTATCTCGTACATTTTAATGAGAATGCTTACGAAGCTTTAAATAAACATTTAAAAGAAAGTAAATATTCTAATATATTTATAATTGTTGATGATCAAACTAATGAGTATTGTTTGTCTAAGTTTATTCCGGTTTTGGAAACAGATTTAGCAATCGAAATTATAGAGTTTGAAGCTGGAGAAGCAAATAAAAACATTGAAACTTGTATTGAGATCTGGAATATTTTGACAGAACTTGGAGCTGACAGAAAATCGCTTATTATTAATTTAGGAGGCGGAGTTGTTACAGACTTAGGCGGTTTTGTTGCTTCTACTTTTAAAAGAGGTGTAGATTTCGTTAATATCCCTACTACTTTATTATCTATGGTTGATGCTTCTGTTGGAGGAAAAACAGGAGTTGATTTAGGAAATCTTAAAAATCAAATCGGCGTTATCAATGTGCCGCAAATGGTTTTGATTGATACACAATATTTGGAAACTTTACCACAAAGCGAAATGCGTTCTGGTTTAGCAGAAATGCTTAAACATGGTTTAATTTACGATGCGCCTTATTGGAGACAGTTTTCGGATTTAAAATCGATTGTTTTTGATGAATTGGATCAATTGATTTATCGTTCTGTAGAAATTAAGAATGAAATCGTTATTCAAGACCCAACAGAGAAAAATATCCGTAAAGCTCTAAACTTCGGACATACATTAGGTCACGCTATTGAAGGCTACTTCTTAGAAAGCGAAGAAAAAACTACTTTATTGCATGGAGAAGCGATCGCGGTCGGAATGATATTAGAAAGTTATATTTCGCTTCAAAAAGGATTGATTTCTGAACAAGAATACAGAGAAATAAAAGCGGTAATTAAAGACATATATGATGATGTAATTTTTGAAGAAAATGACATCGATCCGATCTTAGAATTGTTAATTCACGACAAAAAAAATGAATACGGTTTAATTCAATTTGCATTGATTGAAGGAATCGGAAAAATAAAAATTAACCAATCCGTTGAAAATAAATTGATTCTAGAAGCGTTTCAGGATTATAAATCTTAAACTTTTTTTAATCAAAAGCGTTGCATTTGGTATATATTATTTTTTACATTTGCCCCATGAAAACAAAGAATCAGCAAAGGCACTTCAGCTCTTACCGAAACAGACTCAACAGTTCTTTATTAAGAATGTTGAATCGTTTCTATAATAGCAAAAGTCCTTTTTGTTTTGATGTATTCCAATGTACAAAAGCAGAGCATGAAAAACTGCCTATTATATTTGCCAATATTAGAGTTTGAATTTAAGATTAAGTCCCCAAAAACCTAAATTAAATTATAATTACAATCTCTAAACATTGATAAATAAATGAATACAAAATATTCTGATCTAATAAACCAAACATACTACTTTCCACAAGAGGAATTTAAACTAAACAAAGACAACCTATTGTTTCACAACATCGATTTGATGAAATTGGTTGAACAATATGGTACGCCATTAAAGTTTACTTATTTACCTCAGATTTCTGAAAACATCAACAAAGCAAAAGCATGGTTCAGAAAATCAATGGAAAAAAATAAATACGAAGCAAAATATTACTATTGCTATTGTACAAAAAGCTCTCATTTTGAATATATTATGAATGAAGCTTTCAAGAATAACATTCACATCGAAACATCATCTGCTTTTGATGTAAATATTGTGGAGAATTTATTAGAAAACGGTAAAATCAACAAAAGTACGTATGTAATTTGTAATGGTTTTAAAAGAGACGAATACATTACTAATATTGGTAGATTAATCAACAACGGACATAAAAACACTATTCCGATTATTGATAACTACGAAGAGTTAGATTTGCTTCAAGCAGAAATTAAAGGAAAATTCAAAATCGGAATCCGTATTGCTGCCGAAGAAGAACCTAAATTTGAGTTTTATACTTCTAGATTAGGTATTGGTTACAAAAACATAGTTTCTTTCTATAAAAAACAAATCCAGGAGAATGATAAGTTAGAGCTGAAAATGCTTCACTTTTTCATCAATACTGGTATAAATGATACTTCATATTACTGGAATGAGCTTGTAAAATGTATTAAAGTATACATTGCTCTTAAGAAAGAGTGCCCTACTCTGGACGGTTTGAACATCGGAGGTGGTTTTCCAATTAAAAACTCACTTGCCTTTGAGTATGATTATCAATACATGATTGATGAAATTATCAATCAGATTAAAATTGCTTGTGATGAAGCCGAAGTTGATGTTCCAAATATTTTTACGGAATTTGGATCGTTTACTGTAGGTGAAAGCGGTGGTGCAATCTATCAGATTTTGTATCAAAAACAACAAAATGATAGAGAAAAATGGAATATGATCGATTCATCTTTCATTACCACTTTACCAGATACTTGGGCTATAAACAAACGTTTTATTATGCTGGCAGTAAATCGCTGGAATGATACTTACGAGCGGGTTCTGTTAGGAGGTCTTACTTGTGATAGTGACGATTATTACAATTCTGAACAAAACATGAACGCCATTTATTTGCCTAAATACAACAAAGAGAAGCCTTTATATATTGGATTCTTTAATACTGGCGCTTATCAAGAAACAATTGGAGGATACGGAGGTCTGCACCACTGTCTGATTCCGCAACCTAAACACATTTTAATTGATCGTGATGAAAATGGAATTTTGGCAACGGAGGTTTTCTCTGAACAACAGACTTCAGACGATGTTTTAAAGATTTTAGGATACAAAAAAAAGGTGTAAAAAAACGGCAGATTAAGTAATAATTTTTCTTAAAAAATTCTTAATTTGCATTAACATCCTAAAAGGTTAAACTTTTTAATTCAAAAAAAAACAAAAAAATGAAAGGACCAATCAGTCAGTTTATTGAAAAACACTATTTGCATTTTAATTCTGCTTCATTAGTAGATGCAGCAAAAGCATACGAGCAGCAATTAGCTGATGGTGCTAAGATGCTGGTAAGTATGGCTGGCGCAATGAGTACAGCAGAAATTGGAAAAATTTTTGCCGAAGTAATCAGACAAGACAAAGTGCATATTATTTCATGTACTGGAGCAAACTTAGAAGAAGACATCATGAATTTAGTAGCCCATTCTCACTACGAGAGAGTTCCTAATTACCGTGATTTGACACCAGAAGACGAATGGGCCTTGTTAGAAAGAGGATTAAACCGTGTTACAGATACGTGTATTCCTGAGCATGAAGCTTTCCGTCGTTTACAAAAACACATTTACAAAATTTGGAAAGATGCAGACGACAAAGGAGAGCGTTACTTCCCACACGAATTTATGTATAAAATGCTGTTATCTGGCGTTTTAGAAGAATATTATGAAATTGATCTAAAAGATAGCTGGATGTATGCAGCGGCAGAGAAAAATTTACCAATTATCGTTCCAGGATGGGAAGATAGTACAATGGGTAACATCTTTGCTTCATACGTAATTAAAGGAGATTTAAAAGCATCTACCATGAAATCTGGAATTGAATACATGACTTTCCTTGCGGATTGGTATTCTAAAAACAGTTCAAACGGAATTGGATTCTTCCAAATCGGTGGTGGTATCGCTGGTGATTTTCCTATCTGCGTAGTACCAATGTTGTATCAAGATATGGAAATGCATGATGTTCCATTTTGGAGTTATTTCTGCCAAATTTCAGATTCAACAACTAGTTATGGTTCTTATTCTGGGGCAGTTCCTAATGAAAAAATCACTTGGGGTAAATTAGACATCAAAACCCCAAAATTTATTATTGAGTCGGATGCTACAATTGTTGCTCCGTTAATTTTTGCATATTTATTAGATTTATAGAATAATTTATGAAAAGAGTTATAGTAGACTACGCCAAACTTACCAACGAAATTTTAAACCTTTTGGTAGAAAAATTTCCTGATGGTTACGATGATTCGGATGTAATCCGTTTTAGAAATGCTAAAAACGAATTGGTTGAAGCTGTTGAAGTTCGTACTGAGGACACAATTTATTTGGTAAAAATTAGTACTAAACTTGCTGACAGAATTGAAAACTACGATGAAGATGATGATTTAGATGTTGATGTAGATGCAATTGCACCAGTAAAAGGAATGGACCTTGATGATGATATTAGCAATGACGATGATGAAGATGATGATAATCAAGACAAACCTGATGCTGATGGCGACGATGATGATGAAGATGATGATGACAAAGCTGACACTGATTATGATGAAGAAGATGAAGAGGATGAAGATTAATACATTTTCTTTTCAATAAATAAAAGGAACTCTATTTTGAGTTCCTTTTTTTATAACAATACAGTACAAATTCAACAAATTATATTTTTATTTTTATAGGATTATTTTTACATTTAAATCTTAAGCAAAAAATATATGCCTATGACTTCAGAAATTTTACACGCTACTTTAAAAGAAAATTTTGGTTTCGAAAAATTCAGACCAAATCAAGAAACCATAATTAATACCATACTATCTAGACAAGATACTCTGGCAATTATGCCTACTGGTGGTGGAAAATCAATATGTTTCCAGCTCCCAGCTTTAATCTTGCCTGGAATTACAGTTGTAATATCACCTCTGATTGCACTAATGAAGGATCAAGTAGATAGTCTAAAAACCAACGGAATATCAGCTTGTTACATAAATAGTTCCCAATCATCACAAGAACAGCAATATTATATTGATAATCTAAAATCAAATCATTTTAAACTAGTTTATATTGCTCCCGAAAGTCTTTCTTACTTAGATATGGCTTTCAATGAGCTAAATATAAGCTTAATAGCAATTGACGAAGCGCATTGTATTTCGTCTTGGGGACATGATTTTAGACCCGCGTACACTAATTTAGGTTATCTAAAGAGCCGTTTCCCTTCTACTCCAATCTTAGCTTTGACTGCCACGGCTGACAAAGCTACACGTACCGATATAACCAAGCAGTTAAATCTGAAAAATCCGAAAACATTTATCGCATCTTTTGATCGGGCAAATCTAAGTCTGGAAGTTCGTCCAGCTTTGGATCGAGTTAAACAAATAATTGATTTTATTGAAAACAAACCCAACGAATCGGGAATAATTTATTGTTTAAGCCGTAAAACTACCGAAGAGTTAGCAGAAAAATTGAAAAAAAACGGTATAGAAGCTAAAGCGTATCATGCTGGTCTTGATAATGAAACGCGTGCTAAAACGCAAGACCAATTTATAAACGACGATTGTCAAGTAGTTTGCGCTACTATCGCTTTTGGAATGGGAATTGACAAATCGAATGTTCGCTGGGTGATTCATTACAATTTACCAAAAAATATCGAAGGTTATTACCAGGAAATTGGCCGTGCTGGACGTGATGGTCTTCCGGCTGAAACAGTATTGTTTGAAAGTTATGCAGATGTGATTCAGTTGCAAAAATTTGCTTCCGAAGGATTGAACTCTGATATTCAGCTTGCAAAATTAGATAGAATGAAGCAGTATGCTGACGCTGTAAGCTGTCGTAGAAAAATTCTGCTTTCTTATTTTGGTGAATTGGTTACTGAGAATTGCGGAAACTGCGATATTTGCAAAAATCCTCCAACTTTTTTCGATGGAACGATTCTCGCGCAAAAAGCTTTGTCTGCTATTGTGCGTTTAAAAGAATCTGAGCCTTTGGCTGTAATTGTCGATTTTTTGAGAGGCTCGAGAAACGCGTATATTTATGAAAAAAATTATCAAGAGCTAAAAACGTACGGAATTGGACACGACGTTTCTTGGTATGACTGGAATCAATATCTTATTCAGCTTATCAATTTAGGATATTGCGAAATTGCCTTTCATCAGCATAATAAAATTTTGCTTACCCATTTTGCAAAGAAAGTTTTATTTGAAGGTGAAAAAGTAAAACTGACAACAGTTGTTAAGAAAACAATTGATAAAAGCGAAACCAAAGAGACAAAACCAAAAGCAGCTAAAAATTCTTTATTTGAAACGCTTCGAAAATTGCGTTATGAAATTGCGCAGGAAGAAGAAGTTCCTGCTTATGTTATTTTTAGTGATGCTTCTCTTCGTCAAATGGAAATCTTAAGACCTATGAGCGATGAAGAGTTCCTTGCTGTTGAAGGTGTTGGGAAAGCAAAACTGGAAAAATATGGAGCAGATTTCATTAAAGCAATTATTGAATTTGAAAGAAATAAATCTGTTGTAAAAAAAGAGAAAAAAGACAATACTTATAAAAAGACTCTGGAATTATTTCAAAATGGAGTTTCGGTAGAAGAAATAGCAGAACAGCGGGATTTGAGCTCAACTACGATTATTTCGCATTTAGCAAAATTGTATGTTGATGGTCATGATTTAGATTTAAGCCAGTTTGTTTCTGAAGACGAAATCTTAAAAATTGAAAAAGCTCAGATAGAACTAGAAAATCCAAATGCATTAAGACCTTACTTTGAGTATTTTGAGGAAAAAATGTCTTATGATAAAATTAGATTTGGATTGGCTTTTTTGGAGAAAAAACTTAAATAAGTTTGTCATCTTGACGAAGGAAGGATCACACTACAAATTTGACAAAGTTAGTCTTCAATCTTTGTGGAATCACTAGTGAGATTCCTCGTTCCTCGGAATGACAAGATTGAGTCAACAACAAACCAAAATCAATAAGAAATCCCAAACTCCAACGAAATTGGAATTTGGGATTTTAAATTTTCAAATATTAATTTTTACAAATATCTTTCTTCAAAAACTTTCTGATGATGTTTCTGATGTCCAATCATGACAAAACCTAAAGCACGAACAGAAATCGGATTATTAGATGCTGTTCCAATTCTTTTTAGTTGTTCTTCAGATAAACTTTTGTAAAACAATAAAGTTGAATGTCTTACAGCTGAAAATTCAGTTAATAAATCTTGAATACTTCTGCTGTTTGAGTTTGTGTTATCTGCATAATCATTTTCTTCAAAACTTGGCAAAGGCGTTTTATCGTTTCTTGAAAAACGCAAAGCGCGATATGCAAAAATTCTTTCAGTATCGATAACATGCTGAATGATATCTTTGATCGTCCACTTCCCTTCCGCATAGCGATAATCAAATTTATCCATTGGAATATTTTGTACAAATCGGATAAACTCGTGAAGCGAAATTTCTAATTCTTCAATCAAAATTCCATCTCCAGCTGCTTGTACATAGGTTCCAAAATGACCTGAATATTCATTATCTAATAATTCTGCTGCTTTCATTTTTTATATTTTAAGCTGAATTTCTACTTGCGTTTGTATTTCCAAATAATGATCTTGTTACGATTTTTTCGTAAACTTTAACTAATTCTTCATTAGGAACTTCAGCTTTGTTTAATTCGTTAATTCTCAATAAAGCATATTGCTGAATAGTCAATAACGGTAAAACAATACGCTCCCTAATCTGAATCGATGCAATACCATCAGGATAATTTTCCATCAACGTTTTGTGCCCAGCAATTTTCAATAAAAGACGTTTTGTTTCTGAGAACTCATCATAGATAATCTGCCAGAATTCACCAAACTCAGGATCATTTTTCATATAAGCTGTCAATGGCAAGAAAGATTTTGCTAATGACATCATACTGTTTTCAAGCAATGTTTTGAAAAATAATGAATTATGATACAAATCACTTACTTTATCCCATTGTCCAGATTCCTCAAAATGTTTTAAAGCTGAACCAACTCCAAAGAATCCTGGTACATTTTGTTTCAACTGGCTCCATGAACCTACAAACGGAATTGCTCTTAAATCAGCAAAATCTAATGATTCAGATTTACTTCTTTTAGAAGGGCGGCTTCCAATGTTAGTTTTTGAATAATATTTCAGCGTACTCATTTTTTCTAAGTACGGAATAAATTTCGGGTGATTTTTGAAACTTAAATATTTATCATACCCCAAATTAGCTAAATCTGTCAAGATTTGAGTTTCATCTGCAGTCAGTTCATTTTTCTCTTTGCTAAAAACTTGATTGGTAACACCTGCACTTAATAAGTTCTCGATATTATAACGGCAAGAATCTAAAGTTCCAAAATTAGAACTGATTGTTTGTCCTTGCACTGTAATCTGAATTTCGTTGTTTTCAATTTTTGGTCCAAGAGACGCATAGAATTTATGTGTTTTTCCGCCACCACGAGCAGGAGGCCCACCACGTCCATCAAAGAAAATAGCTTTAATTCCGTATTCTCTAGAGATTTTTGTCAATGAAATTTTAGCTTGATAAATACTCCAGTTCGCCATTAAATAACCACCATCTTTAGTTCCATCAGAGAATCCAAGCATAATTGTTTGTTTGTTTCCTCTAGATTTCAAATGTTTAGCATATTCTGGATTGGTATACAACTGCTCCATTATAGAATGCGCATTTTGCAAATCATCTACAGATTCAAAAAGCGGAATAATATCTACAGTTGGTTTTTCCCAATTATTCAATCGAATCATAGCGAAAGTTTCCATTACATTCAAGGCACTTTCGTTATTACTAATGATATAACGATTTGCTCCTTCTTCGCCATTATTTTGCTGAATGGTTTTAATTGCTTGCACAGACTCTAAAGTGTATCTTGTAATTTCACTTTCAAAATCTGCAGGATTCAGATTGCCTTTAACTTTCGATAAAACATCAATTTTTTGATCTTCTGTCAATTCGAAATAATTTTTCGGAAAAACATCAGAACCAGAATTCAAATAATAGTTTACAACATCTTTGAAAACTGCATTATGGATTTTACTATTCTGACGAATATCTAAAGTTGCAAAATGGAATCCGAATAAATTAATTTTTACTAGAAGTGCGTCCAATTCATCCAAATATAAAGATTGATGTTTCTCAATAATTATACTTCGAATTTTGTTCAGTTGTGTTAATAATTCCTCTAATGTGATAAAAATATCTCCTTTAGAATAAAATACTGAACGATAAAGTTTATGTTCAAGTTCTGCAACCAAATCATCTACACCTGAGAAAGTTAGCTTACGTTTTAAATTTCTCATTTCTACATAATAGCATTTTAAAATTGAAGTACGCAAACGATCTGCAACTTTAAGTGTTATATCTGTAGTAACAAAAGGATTTCCATCACGATCACCTCCTGGCCAAAATCCTAGTTTGATTAATTGGTTCTCAATTGGATTTCCTTGTAAAATATTTTTCTGTAAATAATGAACAATTTCTCCAGCTGTAGCATAAAACACATTCTCTAGATACCAAATTAAACTTACAGCTTCGTCGTACGGATTTGGCTTTTCTTTCTGAATGAAAGGTGTTTTTCCTAACTGAGCAAGTAATTGTTTAATCACCAAGAGATCATTTTTACGAATTGCTTCTGTCAAGTCATTGATAATTCCTAAAACTGGTCCAGGATAAAATTGAGTTGGGTGTGCTGTTAAAACTGTACGAACATTAAAGCTTTCAAGAAATTCGATCAATTCATCATCTTTCTCTTTGGCGTCAGATTTTTCTTTAATGTCG
Organism: Flavobacterium movens; assembly: GCF_039581425.1. Taxonomy (NCBI): domain Bacteria; kingdom Pseudomonadati; phylum Bacteroidota; class Flavobacteriia; order Flavobacteriales; family Flavobacteriaceae; genus Flavobacterium; species Flavobacterium movens. Next base: position 88,653 of record NZ_JBCPXY010000007.1, on the reverse strand, counting down.
CGAAGAGATCCGCGTCCTTCCATGTTGTTAACCTCTGGAAAAGCTGCATCTTCAATAGCGTCAAACAATACAATTTGGCGTTCTATATATTGAATAAATCGAAACATTAAATCGATTTTTTCATCTTCAGAAACGTTGTTTAAGAATTTATTTGAGAAGAAATCTACAATTTCTTTTGGTGTTTCCTGTTTTTTAAAGCCTGTTTCGCAAGTTTCTGTAAATAAAGGAAGTAAAACTCCCGTATTATCTATAGAATCAAAAGGTAATGTTATAAAAACACTATTGTAAATGTGGTATTTTGAGAGAACGTCTTGATTAAAACGCTCAATTTTCGGCAACGTATACATAATCGTGTTATAGTTGGTTGGTTAATTAGTCATAAAAAAACCCCAAGAATAAACTTGAGGTATATTTTAATATAGCATTCAAGAAAAGTTATTACATATTTTTGAAAATAGTATGCATCAAACGCTTCTTATCGTTTATACTTTCCTCTAATGAAATCATAGTTTCTGTTCTGTAAACACCATCAATATCGTCAATCATAAAGATAACTTCTTTCGCGTGTTTAGTGTCTTTTGCTCTAATTTTGCAAAAGATGTTGAATTTTCCTGTAGTTACAGAAGCTACAGTTACGAATGGAATTTGATTGATTCGCTCTAATACAAATTTAGTCTGAGATGTATTATTAAGGAAAACCCCAACATAAGCAATAAATGAATAACCTAATTTATCGTAATCTAAGGCTAATGAAGATCCCATGATGATACCGGCATCTTCCATCTTTTTAACTCTAACGTGTACTGTACCAGCAGATATCAATAATTTTTTTGCAATGTCAGTAAACGGAACTCTCGTATTGTCTATTAACATATCTAAAATCTGGTGATCTACTTCATCTAAACGAAATTTACTCATAATTGTTTAATTAATATTACTAATTGCTATTACAAAGTATAAAATTATATATAAAAAACAACAAATTCACATAAAAATTAACTTTTTATTAATCCGTTAACAAATTTAACATTTTTATTTAAATAAAAATTTGCTTTTTGACCCGTTTTAGGAAAGTTTTGGAAATCGTCCGAATATTCTGCACCTTTTGCGTCGTATTCATAGTGACCAAAATAATTTTCCAACTCGCCTACTTCAACAATGTAAGCGTTAAAATGAATCTTATTTTCGATTAATTCTTCTTTGTATTGTGCGACAAAATTCGTAATAATTTCGATACCATCATAATTTATTTTGACATTTTTATACATAAAATCATAAAAAACGACATTATTTTGTGAAATATTCAAATATTCACCAAATCTATTATCAACTAAATCGTTTTCGGATATCAGTTTGAAGCTCTGAATTAACGCGAAAAATATGAATTTTCTAGTAATTTCGCGCTCATAATCCCCAGGAAAGTGTCCTGCCTCAAATAGTATAGTTGGCACACCTAAAAATTGAAAAGTGTCTCCTATACAATTAATATTGAAGGAGTCATCAAAACGTCCAACTTGACCTGGAATATATTTTTGAAGTTCTTCATTGATTCCAGCAATTACATTTATAGCTTTTAATCTATTGTCATTTACTTCTCTTTCTTCATTATAAGAAGGAGCCAAAAAAGATACTGTTGCAGGTTTTCCAGTTGAGCCTGCTCCAAATATTGTACGCTGATCGTGTAGATTAAAACAGAAATCTGGTTTAAATTTTTCAAATACCTCACGTAACACTCTACTTTCTGGTTGTGTAAGATCTTGTGAATCACGATTTAGATCTATTTCATTAGCATTTGCTCTTGTATAAAGTCTTGCTCCATCTGGATTAAGCATTGGTATACAGTAAAACGTAAAAGTATCGAGCATTTGCTTTGCAAAATCGGTATTATCATTCAATAAGTTAATGAAATCAAATAGGGCTTTTGTCGTTGTGCTTTCGTTTCCATGCATTTGTGACCAAAGATAAGCACGAGTTTTTCCAGTTCCGACTTGATAACTACATATAGGTTCGCCGAGAACAGATGTGCCAATAATCTGCACTTGACCATTTGTATTTAGTTTATCTAAAAGCGGTTTAATATGGTCTAAAGTGAGATATCTGCCAGAGATAGATTGTTCCTTGTATTGAGTAAAAAGCTGTTCTAAATTCATTGTGTTTCGATTAGTTTACAAAAGTAAACATCTTTATTTTTACAATTGTAAACAGTATGAAAAATTAAAAATTTAGAATTGTAAACAGTTTTAAGGGAGATTTGATGTTACTATAGATAACTTGTTTTAATTGAGCTTTTTAAATTTTTATATTGCATCTAAATCCATTAATTTCAGTTAATTATAAATATTTATTTCAATTTTAAATTTAACATAAAAATGAACTCTATTTAAAATTGAAACAATAATATTCGAATACCGCTTCTTTTTGTTTACATTTGTAAATGATAAAATTTAAAGCAAGAATTTACAATGGTAAACATAGATGATTTTGTAAAAAGACTTGAATCTGTATTAGAATATTATGGTTTAAACGCATCTGCATTTGCTGATAAAATTGGTGTGCAACGTTCTAGTATGTCTCACCTTTTATCAGGAAGAAATAAGCCAAGCTTAGATTTTGTAATGAAAATTCTAGAAGTTTTTCCAGATGTAGATTTATATTGGATTCTGGTAGGAAAAGGAACTTTTCCTAAAAGCAATAACGAGGAAACGACAGAAATTGAAAAAACTTCCTCTCCTATCGTATCGAATCAGAATATGGGAAATGATTTATTTTCGGCTATAGAAATAAATCCGGAAGAAGAAAAAATAGAAACCAAAAAATCTCATGTTCTAAAAAATGAAAAATTTAGTTTGGAAGATAAAGAAATTGAAAAAATAGTCTTATTCTATAAAAATGGTACTTTTAAGGCCTATTCTCCATAATTCAAAAATTAGCGCGTATTTGACTCTTTGTCCAGAAAAATTTCAAATATGCGATTCTCACGCATTTGGAAAAATTCTCAGAAATTACAATTTAATTCCGTTTTCAGGGATTTTCCCTAAAACACCTTTATAATGTTCTTTCAAAATTTCGAAATCGGCTTCATAATTTCCGGTTGGCAAAAGTGGCTTACCAAGATTTACTTCTTTTTTCCCCCAATCAAAAGCAACAGGAACAATTGGCACTTTCGCTTTAAGCGCAATAAAATAAAATCCTGTTTTTAGCTCATTCACTTTTTTTCTAGTTCCTTCTGGAGCCACAGCCAAACGAAAGACTTCTTTTCGTTCAAAAATTGCGGCAATTGCATCAACTTTGTTCAATCCGCCTGATCGGTCTAGCGGTTCTCCCCCTACATTTCGAAAATAAAATCCAAAAGGAAATCTAAATAATTCCTTCTTTGCTACAAAATTCATCTGCAATCCAGATATACCGCGAGTAAAAAGACCAATGTAAAAGTCATGATTACTCGTATGAGGCATCACCACCAATACACATTTTTTTACTTCGGCATTTTCGATTCCTACTATTTTCCAGCCCATTAGCTTGAAAAATATGAATTTGTACAATAGTTTTTTCATTAAAGGTTTATTATTTGGTGCAAAATAAAAGATTTAATGGTAAATTTGAGTAAAAGCATAAGAAATGATTCGAAAATTTTTCAGTTATATAATTCCAATAAAAATATTTAAAAAAAAATCGGCCAGAAGTAAAATGATCGAAGTTACTTGGGCAAACGGGGAATTAGTACTGGACACTGAAAACACAAATTATTCATATGGAAGCTTACAGCGTATATTAAGGTATGGGCTTCGAAATATAGGTTACAATAAAATAGTAGAAATGGATCACATTCTATTATTAGGAGTTGCGGGCGGAAGTGTCGTTAAAACGTTAGTAGACGAAATAGCATACAAGGAAAAAATAACTGGAGTTGAAATTGATCCAGACATGATTCAAATAGCCAATCAGTATTTTAATCTTAATCAAATTAAACAATTAGAAGTTGTTATTGACGATGCTTTTGAATTTGTGCTGAAAACAAAAGACAAATATAACCTTATTATAATAGACATTTTTGAAGACACGCATATGCCAAACTTTTTGTTTGAAAAATTTTTCGTTGATAGAGTTTGCACACTTTTAAAAGACGAAGGTTTTGTTTTGTTCAATACCATGATTTTAGACGAAGCGCACAATGTTAGAAATAGAAAATATGTTGCCGAAGTAAATCCAAAAATGTTTAAAACAAAGATGCTGCCCCGCATTGAAGTTCATAACGAATTAATAATTATAAACAAAGTTGCTTAAATTTTATGAAACCCCTTTCCTCAATCTTAAACGCCCTGCCACCTACTAAAGTTATTGATGCCTCAATTAATCTTTCTGAATATGTACCACTAAATTTGTCCGTTTCAAATCAGGAGTTGGTCGATAAAAAACTGGACACTTCAAAGGATTTTGAAAAGTATATTTCAAATTATCTAAAAGAGAACAATGCCAAAGTTGCCTTTGGAGGTTATATAGAAGGTAGATTTTTATATCAAAGAAGTCCCATTTTTTTGGATGCTTCAAAACCAGAACGCAATATTCATATTGGATTAGATTTATGGGCAGAGGCCGGAACCGCAGTACTTGCAGCTTTAGATGGAAAAGTGCATAGTTTTAAAAATAACGTCGGTTTGGGCGATTATGGTCCTACTATTATATTAGAACACAAAGTTGAAAATGAAAAATTTTATACTTTATACGGACATTTATCGTTAGAAAGTATAGAGAATCTAAAGATCGGAGACTATTTTAAGAAAGGTGAAAAGATTGCCAGCTTAGGAAACGCCTCAGTAAATGGAGATTACGCCCCTCATGTCCATTTTCAAATTATTCACAATATTGGTGATTATCAAGGAGACTATCCTGGTGTCTGCAATACAGGCGACCTTAACTTTTATATCGAAAATTGTCCCGATCCTAACTTATTATTAAAAATTACTTAAATAGTTATGAAGAAAGCAGGATTGATTATATGTTTGTTGTTATTAATCGGATGTAAATCTAAAACCGTAAGCAGAGATACAGAAGATTTAAAAATAAAAAAAGTTTCTGGAGCAGATGTAAATGCAAATCAGCAGCGTAAAGCTTATGATTTAGGAAAAAGAGTTTTAGAAACTTGTAATACTTCAAAATTTAAACCTTTTAATGAAACTGAAGTTACTAAATCGGTTATGGAAAATACAACAGAAGAACGTTTAACCAAAACCTGCCAAAGATTTAGACAATACTACGGAAGTTTTATAGATTTAAAATTAGATGGAGTTTACAGAACCAAAAATGAAGTCATTTACCGTTATCATGCTTTGTATACAAAAAAAGTTGCCAATAAAGAATTACGCATTTTTGTAAATGAAGACAATCTTGTTTCTGCCATAAAATCTATGGATTGGGATGAGAAATTTGATGCCAAATTAGCCGATCAATAAATTAAGATACCTATGAATTTTAAACTGCCACTTTTTCTTTTATTATTTGTTTCAATACTTGCTTCAGCACAGCAAACTATAAGTGTAAAAGGATCTGCACCTTATCCTGCAACACAAGAATATACTTTCATCTGCGAAAAATATGCTTATTCTGGCGAAATAAATGTTCAAATAGCTAAAACAGAAAAAGGAGGTGTTTTAAAACTAACTGTTTCTACAGCAAATGACAAAGCAAAGATTGCTGGTGGTGTCTACGTCGATTTGACAAATGCCGATGTAATTGCATGTACAGACAAAAATGTAAAAGAATCTTCAGAGGGTAAAACAACTGCCTACTATTATTTTACGCCTGCAGAATGGTTGAAGCTTAAAAAGACTGATATTTATGCAATTAGATTTATAATTGCTGGTGGACCAGATATTTCAGGGAATCTAACTGGACATTTTACAGCATATAGTAAAGTAAAGTATTTCTCAACAGCATTTGATAAGTCAAAAAAAACATTTGATACAGCTAAAGAAATTAATGTTTTGTAATGATTTTTTAATATAATAAATCTTATATTTAACATAAATATTTTTTTTATGAATTTAAATGAAGCCTTGATTACAAAATTCTATACTGCTTTCGCGAATGCAGACGCCAAAACAATGAGCGAATGTTATCATCCAAAAGTTCATTTTATCGATCCAGCTTTTGGTTTGTTGAAAGAAGAACAGGTTTCTAAAATGTGGGAAATGTTGCTTTTAAAGAGTAAAGGGAATTTAAAAATTGAATTTTCAAATGTAAAAGCTGATGATTTCACAGGCTCTGCAAATTGGACAGCAACCTATAATTTCAGTAAAACCAATAGAAAAGTCATCAATAAAATTGCAGCTGAATTTGTTTTTCAAGACGGATTAATCATCAAACATACTGATAATTTTGATGTTTGGAAATGGTCAAAACAAGCCTTTGGCTTAACAGGTTATTTATTAGGCTGGACTGGTTTTTTCCAGAAAAAAGTACAGGCACAAGCTTTATCGTCATTACAACAATTTCAGAAAAATAAATAAAACTACATACCTTAAAAAGTTTATTAGATTTAAACCTGAGTATCTGCCTCACTCCGATTATAATTATTTTGTTGCTTATTATTTTACTAAAAGTATTAATTCTAAATGCTGATGAAAGAAATTGTACACAAAAAATTAAATCAACTGCAGGCAACTGCAATCTGCGGAAACGATATTAGTTCTTCCTGTCTTTATGTTTCGGCCTTAACCATTTTGTATGCAGGACAATATGCTTGGATTTCTCTTCTGATTGTTGCTGTAGTTTTATTTTTGTTTAGAAAAATTTATGCAGAAGTAGTTGGTGCGATTCCTTTAAATGGAGGTGCTTACAACGTTTTATTAAATACTTCAACAAAACGTTTGGCTTCTATTGCGGCAACTTTGACTGTTCTGTCTTATATGGCAACTGCCGTAATTTCAGCATCTGAAGGCATGCATTATCTACACGGAATTTTTGAAGGTCTTAATGTTACCATCGCCACAGTAGTGGTCTTAGTTTTATTTACAGGATTAGCCATTTTAGGAATCGGAGAATCTGCATTTGTGGCCGTTATCATTTTTATGACTCATATTGGTACTTTGACCTTGCTGGTTTTGGCATCTGTTTGGTTTGTTTTAATGCATGGCTTAGACATATTCCATATCAATTGGCAAACTCCAATTGCGTCAGGGAGTATAAAAACAGCTCTTTTTCTTGGGTTTTCTGCTGCAATGCTTGGTATATCAGGTTTTGAAAGTTCAGCTAATTTTGTCGAGGAACAAGAGCAAGGCGTTTTTCCTAAAACATTACGAAACATGTGGGGAATAGTAAGTTTTTTTAATCCTGTAATCGCAATATTATTAATAAGTGTGATTCCGCTTACAGAAGTTGGCGAAAACAAAGAATCGCTCCTCGCTCATTTGGGAGAAACAACAGGCGGATCTTGGCTTGCTTGGCTAATTTCTATAGATGCCGTTCTTGTTCTTTGTGGAGCTGTTCTGACTTCATTTGTTGGTGTTTCGGGACTTTTAAACCGAATGACATTAGATCGAATTTTACCTAACTACTTTCTAAAGCAAAACAAAAGAGGATCTCATTACCGAATCGTTTTAAGTTTTTTAATTCTTTGTTTGTCAGTTCTTTTTGCTACAAATGGACACTTAGAATCTTTGGCAGGAGTTTATACGTTTTCTTTTCTGGCAGTAATGGCGCTTTTCGGAATTGGGAATTTGCTTTTAAAGTATAAACGCAACAAACTCCCGAGACCAGAACGTGCGCGTGGCATTGCGGTTGTAACTGCTGTAGTTTTTGTGATTGCTGCTTTTTTTGGAAATATGCTTCTGAATATCAATTCGTTTTATACTTTCTTGCAGTATATGGTTCCAGCATTAATCTTTGTCTGGATTATGCTAAATCGTGTTATTTTAATACGTTTATTAATCGAAGCGTTAGAATATTTTTATCAGCCTCTTCGCAAAATGGTCGTATTGAGTAATCGTTATTTAGAGAAATTAAGCTCCAAGATTAATTCTCAAGAATTTGTGTTTTTTACAAAAGGTGACGACATTACCATTTTGAATAAAGTTTTGCAATATGTTGAAGACAACGAAACTACAAAGAAATTGAAAATTGTTCATGTCAAAAAAGACACTGTAGATAACGAAGCGCTTAAAAAAGATTTGGAAGTTTTAGATCGTGCTTACGACGGACTCGATATCGAATTTATAGAAATTGAAGGCGTATTTGGTCCAGAAATAATTGACGAACTTTCTCAAAAATGGAACATTCCAAAAAACTTTATGTTCATTGGTTCTCCTGGAAATAAATTTTCTTATCGAGTTGCAGACTTAGGAGGTGTTAGATTGATTATGTGATTTTTTTTAAGTTTTTCTCCTTTTCGACCTCAATAAACGCAAAAATTATCAAATAAAATTTATAAAAATCTTTACAATCTTTGCGTTAAAAGAAATAGCCACAGATTATAAAGATTAAAAGGATTTAAAAAAAATCTGCGTTAATCAGTATAATCTGTGGCTAAAAAATCTTTATTGTTTTTTTTAGTAAAATCTAAGATTTAAACCAGCTTTCCACTAATTCATCTTCAAACGAAGTTGCGTCTTTATGAATAAACTCATTTCGATTTTTATCGTAAGAATAATCTAAAGCCCAATTTTTATGGTTTGCTGCCAATTCTTTGATGCTATTACAAACAAAAGCAATTTCTTCATCAGTTGTCGTTGGGTGAATTGACATTCTAATCCATCCCGGTTTTTTGATTAAATCACCAATCGTAATTTCATTAACTAATTTATTAGAAGTTTCTTGATCAACATGCAATAAGTAATGACCATAAGTTCCTGCACAACTGCATCCTCCTCTAGTCTGGATTCCAAAACGATCATTTAAGATTTTAACTCCCAAATTAAAGTGAAGATCATCAATAAAAAACGAAATTACACCAAGACGTTCTTTGTGCTGTCCTGCTAAAATTTTAATATTCGAAATTGGTTCTAATTCAGAGAAAACATAATCAACGATCTCATGTTCACGCTCCATTATGTTTTCAATTCCCATTTCTTCTTTTAGCTCAATTGCCAAAGCAGTTTTGATAACTTGTAGAAATCCAGGAGTTCCACCATCTTCACGATCTTCAATGTTATCAATGTATTTATGTTCTCCCCACGGATTTGTCCAGCTTACAGTTCCTCCGCCAGGACAATCAGGAATCATATTTTTGTATAATTTTTTATTGAAAATTAAAACTCCAGAAGTTCCAGGACCACCTAAGAATTTGTGAGGTGACATAAAAACAGCATCCAAATAAGCTTCTGGATCTGATGGATGCATATCAATTTCTACATAAGGGCCTGAACAAGCAAAATCAACAAAACACACACCATTATATTGGTGCATTAATTTTGCTGCTTCGTGAAAAGGAGTTCTCAAGCCAGTAACATTCGAACAAGCTGTGATAGAAGCAATTTTTATGGTTCTATCTTTATATTTTTCCAATAAAGTCTCAAGGTTTTCTAAATTAAAAAGACCTTTTTCACAAGAAGGAATGATCTCCACATCGGCAATAGTTTCTAACCAAGAAGTTTGATTAGAATGATGCTCCATATGCGAAATAAAGACAATTGGTTTTTTCTCAGCAGGAACATTTGTAAAACCTTTTAAGTTTTCAGGAATTTTCAATCCTAAAATACGCTGAAACTTATTGATAACTCCAGTCATTCCAGTTCCATCTGTAATTAAAACATCATCATTGTTAGCATTGGCATGACGTTTAATAATATGCCTTGCATGATGGTATGCTTTTGTCATAGCAGTACCAGATACAGTAGTTTCAGTATGAGTATTGGCTACAAATGGTCCAAACTGATTTAATAGTTTTTCTTCAATCGGACGATATAATCTTCCGCTGGCAGTCCAATCTGTGTAAATTATTGATTTTCTGCCATAAGGAGAAGTAAATTCCTGATTTATACCGACAATATTCTTTCTAAATTCCTGAAAATAAGTTTCCAGTGTCATGGTACTATTTTTGCTATTCATTAGTTGTGCCTTGTGTTTGACTGCAAATATATATAGTTTTTTATAAAATTGCGAATTTATCAATAGTAAACTTCAAACACTATATTACCGTTTGGTATTTTTAGTTAAAACAACTTTTTTTTAATAAATTATCATAATATCCTATCGAATTAATAGGCATTAAATTTAAAGAAAGTAATATTTATGGGAAATTTATCAGTAGCTACGTTTGGTGGCGGATGTTTTTGGTGTATAGAAGCTGTAATTCAGCGTTTAAAAGGTGTAGAATCAATAAAATCAGGTTATTCAGACGGATTTATCAAAAATCCAGCTTATCGCGAAGTATGTACAGGAAGAACAGGACATGCCGAAGTAATACAAGTGACTTTTAATCCTGACATAATTTCATATCATGACTTAATTTTCATATTCATGACAAGTCATGATCCAACAACTTTAAATCGTCAAGGTGGCGATAGCGGAACACAATATCGTTCTATAATTTTATACCACGATGACACTCAAAAAGAGATTGCAGAAAAGGTTTTTGAAGAAGTGCAGCCGGCTTACGCAGATCCAATTGTAACGCAATTAAAACCTTTTGAAGTTTTTTACGAAGCCGAAGATTATCATCAGAATTATTATAACGAAAATCAAGAAGCGGGATATTGCCAAGTTGTAATTGATCCAAAAATTCAAAAACTAAAAAAATTATACGCAGATAGATTAGCAAACTAATTTTTGGTTTAGCCACAGATTAAACAGATTAAAAGGATTTTTTGTTTGCCACGAATTACACGAATTTCCACTAATTTTTTTTAGTTGAATTTGAAAAACATTCGTGGAAATTCGTGTAATTCGTGGCAAAAAGACGAAGTAGAAAATCTTTTTAATCCATTCAATCTGTGGCAAAAAAAAGAAAGAAAACAAAATGAAAAGTTTAAAAATAAATAATCGGTTTACTGCCGAATTACCAGCAGATCCAGATTTGACCAATGAAGTTCGTCAAGTTAAAAATACGTTGTTTTCATACGTAAATCCGACAAAACCCTCACATCCAAAATTGATTCATGCCTCTGAAGAAGTTGCTGCATTAGTTGGCATTTCTAAAGATGAAATTCAATCAGAAGAATTTCTTAATGTATTTTCTGGAAAAGAGATTTTTCCAGAAACAAACCCGTTTGCCATGTGTTATGCCGGGCATCAATTCGGAAATTGGGCTGGACAATTAGGAGATGGACGTGCCATTAACTTAACAGAAGTTGAGAATAACGGTGAATTTTATACATTACAGTTAAAAGGAGCAGGAAAAACTCCCTATTCTAGAACTGCAGATGGTTTGGCTGTTTTGCGTTCTTCGATACGAGAATATTTATGTGCCGAAGCAATGTACAATTTGGGCGTTCCTACTACCCGATCGCTTTCGCTTATTCTATCTGGAGATCAGGTTTTACGAGATATTTTATATAACGGGAATCCTGCTTATGAAAAAGGTGCTATAGTTTGTCGCGTAGCTCCCTCTTTCATTCGTTTTGGAAGTTATGAGATGCTTACTGCCAGAAATGAACTGAAAAATCTGAAACAATTTGTCGAATTTACAATTAAGCATTATTTCCCTGAAATTACTGGAGAACCAAAAGAGCAATATTTGCAGTTTTTCCAGAAAGTTGCTGACACAATTCGTGAAATGATTTTGCATTGGCAACGCGTCGGATTTGTTCATGGTGTCATGAATACTGATAATATGTCTATTCATGGAATCACAATTGATTATGGCCCATATGGCTGGCTTGAAAACTATGATCCAAACTGGACACCAAACACAACTGACAGTCAAAATAGAAGATATCGTTTCGGAAATCAGCCTCAAGTGGCACAATGGAATTTATTTCAATTGGCAAATGCACTTTATCCTTTAATTAATGAAGCAGCGCCTTTGGAGAAAATCTTAGATACGTTTATAACTGATTTTGAAAGTGACTACAAAACAATGTTTTTAAGCAAATTAGGATTATTTACTTCAAGTGAAACTGATGATAAAATAATCAAAGGTTTAGAAGAAATTTTACAGTTATCAGAAACCGATATGACTATCTTTTTTAGAAATCTTAGTAAAATTAAAAATGAGGATTCTGTAGAACAAGCATTCGAAAAAATAGAATACGCATTTTACATTCCAGAAGAAATAAAAGAAAACATTCTGGATGCTTGGCAAAAATGGTTTACTGTTTACTTGAAAAGATTAAATGCAGAAGAACTTACGGATGATGAACGTTCAGAAAAAATGAATAAAATTAATCCTAAGTATGTATTACGAAATTACATGGCACAATTGGCCATTGATGCCGCAGATAAAGAGGATTATTCATTAGTTGATGAATTATTCCAGCTTCTGAAAAATCCATATGATGAACAGCCAGAATCTGAAAAATGGTTTGCAAAACGTCCAGACTGGGCAAGAACAAAAGTTGGCTGTTCAATGTTGTCTTGTAGTTCTTAAAAGTTTTTTGCCACAGATTAAAAAGATTCTAATGATTAATCCTAAAAATCCTTTTAATCTGTGGCATTTTTTTATTTCGTAGTAATGTGATCTACAATCAAATTAGCATGAATTCTAGAGTTTTCTATAAACCATTTATGGGTCTGCATTCCGCCACAAACTACTCCAGCAAGAAATAAACCTTCTACATTAGTTTCCATCGTTTCCGGATTGTAAACAGGAATTTTCAGTTCATCATCAGAAAGTTGGATTCCAATTTTTTCTAGAAAATTTAGATCCGGTTTGTAGCCTGTTAGTGCCAGAACAAAATCATTTTCAATTGTAATTTTACCATTTGAGGTTAGAATTTCCACTTCATTTTCCCTGATTTCCGTAATATTTGATTCAAAATAAGCTTTAATACTTCCTTCGGCAATACGATTTTCAATATCTGGTTTTACCCAATATTTTACGCGACTATTAATTTCGTTTTTACGAATTACCATCGTTACCTCCGCTCCTTTTCTCCAGCATTCCAAAGCTGCGTCTACAGACGAATTATTAGCGCCTACTACCAAAACTTTTCTAAAAGCATACTCATGTGCTTCCTTATAATAATGGCGAACTTTTGCAAGGTTTTCCCCTAAAACATTCATTTGAATAGGAATATCATAGAAACCAGTTGCGATTATAACATTCTTAGATTCGTAATTTTGCTTATCAGTTGCTATCTTAAAAATGCCTTCATTTTTCTGTACATCAAGTACTTTTTCAAATAAATTGATATTGAATTTAAAGTAACGGTGAATATTTCGAAAATACTCCAAAGCTTCCTGACGTCCTGGTTTTGGTGCCAGGCAGTTAAATGGAATTTCGCCAATTTCCAATCTTTCTGCGGTAGAGAAAAAGGTCATATAGAGCGGATAATTAAAAATACTATTAACGATCGCTCCCTTTTCTATAATTACATATTTTAATTTTTTCTTTTCGGCTTCTATTGCACAAGCAAGACCAATTGGTCCACCGCCTACAATAACAAGGTCATATATTGATTCTGTCATTTTTATTTCTGCCAGTCTTTAAAAGGATTTTTACTCAAATAAGCATTATAATATCTCTCGTCGTTAGTAACTTCTTCACCTAGCCAATCCGGTTTTTCAAAAACTTCATCTTCAGAATTTAATTCAATTTCGGCCATTACTAGACCTTCATTTTCGCCATAAAATTCGTCAACTTCAAATATATGGTTGCCCAGTCTTATTTCATAACGTGTCTTCTCAATCTTACCCTTTTCGCACAATTTTAATAACTCTTGCGCTTCATCTAACGGAATTTCATTTTCCCATTCAAAACGAGACATACCACTACTGTGGCTTATTCCTTTTATAGTTATAAAGCCCTTTTCTCCTTTAATTCTAACCCTAACGGTACGCTCTGGCGCAGAACTCAAATAGCCCTGAGCAATTTTATTCTGAGTAAAAGCTTGCTTCTTGAAGTCTTCAGATTTCACAAGAAACTTTCTTTCTATTTCGATCATCTTAAATGCAGATTATTTTTTTATGCAAGTTACTCATTTTAATCAAGCCTTTGGAAGTATAAAAAATGAAAAATAAGTTAATTTATTCTGTTTTATTTCAAAGTAATAACATCAAAATAATTGATTATTAACATGTTATAACTTTTATTTTAATTAAATTTGATAGAATCTTAATACGAAATATATGTCTAAAAAAGCACTTTATTTGTTAGGCATTGCAATAACCATCATTTTGGGTACTTTTTTATATCTGAAATTTTGTTGCAATTGCTGTGAGAAAACCACAACGGACATTGCTCCAAAAACAGTGGCCACTACTGTTGCAGAGCCGAATTTTGTTCCGTTTGTATTAAATGGTCCCGGAATTAATTATCAGACAAATGATAATTTAAAGTTCCTTAAAAACAGTGCAAAGCTTATTATGCCTGTCAGTGATTCGGTCACAACTGGTGTTGATAACTTAAAGAAATTCTTAGAAGCAAATCCGAAACAGAAAATTACGATAACCGGTTATGCGACTTCAGACGAGACAAATTCGACGACTTTTGAAAATCTAGGTCTCGCAAGGGCAAATGATGTCAAGAATTACTTTGTTTCCAAGGGATTATTGGAAAATCAGTTTTCTACGAAAGGTACCATTATAGATAAATGGAAAATGAGTGGAGATACCCTTCTAGGACCTGCTGAATATTTATTTGAAGCTATAGATTCAACGGCTGCCCCAAATGATGAATGGAGTGCATTGAAAGCAAAAATAAACGCAGATCCGTTAATTCTCCATTTTAACACAAATAAATCTAGCGAGAAATTAAGTGCTGCGGAGAAACAAAAAGTTACTGATATTGCTAAATATGCAGAGAATGTAAAAGATGCTGTGATTGTGGTAATTGGACATTCTGACAATGTTGGAAACCGTGACTCAAACATTGTTTTAGCACAAAAAAGAGCCGATTTTTCAAAAGATTATCTTTCTAAAAACGGAATTGATAATACCAGAATTGAAACGCAATCTAAAGGTCCTGACGAACCTATAGGCGATAACAATACGGCGGACGGAAAGGCTGCAAATAGAAGAACTGTAATTACCATTAAATAATTAAAAATATACGATCATGAATATACCTTGTGTCTTAATACCTATTCTAGTAGGTTTAATCTGTGGAATCTTAGGTTATTTACTAGGAAAAATGAATTCGAGAAATGATGATTCACTTTCTGCTTCACTTCAAGCTGATTTAGATGCCTGCAAAGCCAATACACGAAACTTGAATGCAAGAATCGCTACACTAGAAGCTGATTTGGCCGCGAAAGCTAAAGCTTCTGTACAGTCTTTTGCTGCTCCTGCAACGATTCCTTTTGATGCTGCTTTGGCTGCAAATGTTTTAGGCAAGAAAGTTAAAGAGAATGACTTGAAAATTGTGGAGGGAATTGGCCCTAAAATTGAAGCATTATTTAATGCTGCTGGAATCAATACTTGGTATGAGCTTTCGCAAACAGCTACCGAAAAATTACAATCTATTCTAGACGCTGGAGGAGAAAATTACGCTATGCATAATCCTAGTACATGGGCAAGACAGGCTCTTATGGCTTATCAAGGCAAATGGCAGGATTTAAAAGAGTGGCAAGACAGTCTTTTAGGCGGAAAAGAGTAAAAGAAGGTTCAAAGGTGCATAGTTGCAAAGGAACAGAGGTTTTTCAATCTCTGTTTATATGAACGAACAAAAAAGACGTAAAGTTTTCATACTTTACGTCTTTTTTTATTTTATCAGTTTGTATGTTTTCTTAGAAAAAATCCGATTGCCATTCTAGGTTAGAATTGTACCAAAGTTTTCCATTTTTAACTTCAAGAGGACAATCTATATTATTAGTATATAATGCTCCAGTTCCTAAACCTTGTGGCATATCTGAATGCAAAGTATATGTCCATTGCGCAATAGCATTTAGTCCAATATTACTTTCTAATGCAGAAGTGATCCACCAGCCAATATTATATTTTTCAGCAAGCGTAATCCATTCTTGAGTGCCACGGAAACCACCAATAAAACTTGGTTTTAAAATGATGTATTGAGGCTTAATTTCCTGAAGCAATTTTTCTTTTTCTTCTAATGAAAATACACCAATTAGCTCTTCGTCTAAAGCAATTGGAAAAGGCGTCTGCTCACACAGTTTAGCCATTTCTGAAACATTTCCTTTTTTAATTGGCTGTTCAATACTATGAAGCTGAAATTGATTCAATTGATTTAACTTATCTAAAGCTTCAGTTAAAGAAAAAGCGCCATTAGCATCTACTCTTATTTCTATTTCTTCTGCTGAAAAATGGCTTCTTATAAATTGCAATAATTCTAATTCTTTACTGAAATCAATAGCGCCAATTTTAAGTTTTATGCAATCAAAACCATCAGCTAATTTTTCTTCAATCTGCTGTTTCATGAAAGCTGCTTCACCCATCCAAACCAGCCCATTAATAGGAATTGAAGCTGTATTTTTTGTGAAATCAGAAGAAAATAGAATAAATGGATTTTCACTTTTAAGAGACAAAAAAGCCATTTCTATTCCAAATTGTATAGAAGGAAATTCTAATAAAGCATTCCAAAGTGCTGTTTCTCCTAAATGTATATTATCGCAAACCCATTTTAGTTTTTCTTCATAATCTTCGCGATCGTCTGCGCTTAAACCACGAAGTATACCACACTCTCCTATTCCTTTTCTGCCATTTTCTTCTAGAGTTATAAACCAAGTTTCTTTTTCGGTCATAATGCCTCTAGAAGTTCCTGACGGACGTTTAAAATCTAGTAAATATTTACTGTACGATGCTTTCATTTTTAAAGGTGCTAAGATGCTAAGGTACTGAGGTCCTAAGTTTAAAAAAAACTAGCTTTAAGAAGCATTACATTTCTAAACAACTTAGTTTTTTTTCCTTAATTATATAATTTTAAGATTCTTTCAAAATCTTTTGAAGGTAAACCTGCTTTTTCAAAAGCTTGAAAATCAAGTTTTGTTTTTGCAATCCAGCTTAAACTGTCTGTTACATTTTGAGTCTGATATTTTTTGTAAATCGCTTTGGCAGCGCTATAGTCATCGCTTACTAAATAAGTATGTGCCAGATTCAATTTGACTAATAATTCTGTATCATCCAATTTTTCGCCCTCTTGAAGTACTTTTAATGCTTTTGCATATTGTTTTGTCAAAATGTAACAATAGCCCAACCAGCTGTAATCTAATGCAGTTGCTTTTCCTTCGTTTACAATTGTATTTAATTTCGGAATTGCTTCGTTATATTTTTGGGCTTTGATTAAAGAAGCTGTTTGCGCTCTTAAATCATTAAATACATTCTTAGAAATATCAGCATCTTTATAACAGCTGTTTCCAAAATCTTTGTAGACTTTTGTTTTTTCGACAGCCAATAATTTTTGAAACTCATCATAACGATATTGTTTCATGATTTTATTTAAGATACAAACGCAAAAATCATCTGAATTGGCCATTTTTTGTGCCATTGTAGAAGTTTTGCATAAGCTTATAATTTCATTTTTATTGTCTTGATTCCAACCGCGATTTAATTTTGTGTCAACCCAAGGCACTACTTCTAGAACTACTTTCTGACTTAGAAGCCAGTTCTTGCTTTCAAAACCGAACCAGATTGTACCAATGTTTTCTTTTAAACAAGACGATTTATTGACAGATAATCTTTTGGCGTCTTTGCTGACAGGTTCTGCTTGAGAATAGCAAGCTTTGTCAATTTTACCGTCTGCAACGTATTTTTTTGCATTTTCATTGGATGTAAAAATCGAATAAGTACATTCGTCATCACCGGAAATTTTGGACATCAAGAAAACAGCACCTGCTGAACCTTGACTAACTCCCGTTGGATCTGGAATTGCTTTTAATAAGGAAACCAAACTATTGGCCATTTCCTGATTTTTATCTAAAAGTGTGATTCTATATACAATTTCTGTAGTTCCAACTGGTAAATCTTCTGTTGGTATAGAAATTCTATCGCGTGCGGGAACCATGATTTCTTTGGTTGTTGCACGTTCTTTATCCCAATAACCGTCTTTTTGTGCAAAAGCGTTATAGGAAGTTGCGATAAATAGTAATAAAAGGATTTGTTTGAAAGTTGTATTTTGTGATGATGCTTTAATTGCCACAGATTTCACAGATTAAAATGATTTTTATTTTAAAAAACTTTAATTCAATTAACATAGATTATGCCAAATAACTTTCTTATGGAATTGAGTGCCCTAGCCCCGATAGAGGCGGTATCTCCCGATTTAGAAAAACAAGGCTTTTTCAGCCGTAGTTTTTGTTAATCGGGAATTTAGCCGAAAGCGGGATTAGCTTCTTATAATTCAATAGAATCTCCTATTGGTAAAAGCATTAAATCTTTTCCTTTATCGAAGAATTTACGAATTGCTTCTTCATGATTGATCTCGATATAGCCAAAAGTGTCATAGTGATATCCTAAAACTTTGTCGCATTCTACAAAATCTGAAGCAATAATAGCGTCTTCAACATCCATTGTAAAATTGTTTCCGATTGGAAGAATAACTAAATCTAGTTTTGTGCGAAGCGGAATCAATTTCATATCGTAAGTCAAAGCTGTGTCTCCAGCGATATAGATATTTTTATGTTCGCCTTCAATTACAAAACCTCCAGGATTTCCTCCATAAGAACCGTCAGGAAAACTGCTTGAGTGAATTGCATTTACATATTTTACTTTTCCGAAATCAAATTTCCAGCTTCCTCCGTGATTCATTGGATGCGAATTGAATCCTTTTTTTGCATAATGGCTTGCAATTTCTGCATTTGAAACAATAACTGCATTGGTGTTTTTTGCAATAGCTTCAACATCCAAAACGTGATCAGCATGCGCATGTGTCAATAAAATATAATCTGCTTTGATCGTACTTAGATTGATTGCAGCAGCTTGTGGATTTCCGGTAATAAATGGGTCTACAATAATGTATTTTCCTCCTACTTCAATTCCTAATGAAGCGTGTCCGTAGTATGTAATTTTCATTTTGTCACTTTTTAAGTTAAACATTGTTTTATCTTCCTCCTAAAAAGAGGTTTACAATAATGTCTGAAATCAAAGAAATCATGCATACTGTAAGTAATATAGAAAGTAAGAATGTGCTTAATGCAAGTTTTTTTAATTCTGGATCTAATAATTTTGGATCTTGATTTTTGTAAACTGTGATTAAATGTTTTGTTAATGGAATATAAGCCAATAAAAACAAATATTGGTCAAAGTTATAATCGCTTAAGACAGCAAATGCAACAACCAAAATCATTGCAGTAATAATTAAGAAAAAGTGATATTTTTTGGCATTTTGAGCTCCAATCTGTACCACGATTGTGTTTTTTCCAGATTTTTTATCAGATTCTTGATCGCGCATATTGTTTAGGTTTAAAACTCCAACGCTCAACAATCCGATGGCAACAGCTGGAAGAATTAAAAGCGGATCTACTTCTTTTGCGTATAAAAAGTTCACACCTAAAGTGCTTACTAATCCGAAGAAAATAAAAACGAATAAATCTCCTAATCCTCTATAACCGTAAGCAGAATTACCTACTGTGTAACGAATTGCAGAAATAATAGCAGCGATGCCTAACAGAAGAAAAAAGATAGAATAACCGAAATTATCCTTTCCAAAAGCAAAATAGATCAGGATAATAGCAGATAATAAAGTCAAAAAAGAAGTAATAATAATCGCTTTTTTCATTGCCTGAGGCGTAATAACCCCACTCTGAATAGCGCGTTGCGGCCCAACTCGATCTGCATTATCAGTACCTTTTACTCCATCTCCATAATCGTTTGCAAAATTGGATAAAACCTGTAATCCTAATGTTG
Organism: Flavobacterium movens; assembly: GCF_039581425.1. Lineage (NCBI taxonomy): Bacteria > Pseudomonadati > Bacteroidota > Flavobacteriia > Flavobacteriales > Flavobacteriaceae > Flavobacterium > Flavobacterium movens. The sequence goes on along the minus strand of NZ_JBCPXY010000007.1, from coordinate 68,763 downwards.
TCAATAAGGCAAAACCAAAAACTTTCCAGCTGAATACTTCTGTTGGAGTGTTAATAGTTTCTGTTGGATTTGACAAAGCATAAATGCTTCCAACTATAATTCCGGAAACTGATAAAGGTAATGTGCGTAATCTCGCGGCTTCAATCCAATGTTTCATTATTTGTTTTGTTTGTTTAGTTTCAGGTTTCAAGTTTCAGGTTCTTAACTTGAAACCTGAAACTTGAAACTATTTTATAACTTATTTACGGTAACCACTTATTTTCGCCAAAGTTTGGTTTTCTTTTTTCTAAGAAAGCGTTTCTTCCTTCTTTTGCCTCTTCGGTCATATAAGCCAAACGAGTTGCTTCTCCTGCAAAAACTTGCTGTCCGACCATTCCGTCATCTGTTAAGTTCATTGCAAATTTTAGCATTTTTATAGAAGTTGGTGATTTTTGAAGAATTTCTTGAGCCCATTCATAAGCAGTTGCTTCTAGTTCGTCATGCGGAATTACAGCATTTACCATTCCCATTTCAAAAGCTTCTTGTGCAGAGTAATTTCTACCTAAAAAGAAGATTTCACGTGCTTTTTTTTGTCCGACCATTTTGGCCAAATAAGCAGATCCGTAACCGCCATCAAAACTAGTTACATCGGCATCTGTTTGTTTAAAAATAGCATGTTCTTTACTTGCAAGTGTCATATCACACACTACGTGTAAGCTATGTCCACCACCTACAGCCCATCCAGGAACTACTGCAATAACAACTTTTGGCATAAAACGAATTAAACGCTGCACTTCTAAAATGTTTAAACGGTGCTGTCCATCATCTCCAACATATCCTTGGTGTCCACGTGCATTTTGATCACCGCCACTGCAAAAAGAATAAACTCCATCTTTTGTAGAAGGTCCTTCAGCTGAAAGTAAAACTACACCAATTGAAGTGTCTTCTTGAGCATCATAAAAAGCTTGGTATAATTCTGAAGTAGTTTTAGGTCGGAAAGCATTTCTAACATTTGGTCTGTTAAATGCTATTCTTGCTACTCCATTGCATTTTTTATAAGTTATATCTTCAAATTCTCTGGCTGTAATCCAATCCATTTTGATTTTTTGTTTTAATAATTATACGGTAAAAATAAAGCATTTTTACTATTTTACCTACTCAATCCGTCTTAAGTCTTTACTAAATTGACGTGCAATGTTAACAATTGGTATTTACTTACAAAAAATAACATTTTTTAACATTAGTTTAGAAAAATAATAATTAATTTTACAGCCTAGAAATCAATGAGATACAAAAATTTCAAAGATTTCAGATTGATTTTCTTTCACTGATTTATTAACCTAAAAAATGATTTTTTTGAGAAAATTTAAAAAATTTGTCGCTCATTTTTTTAGGGTTTTAAGTAACAAACCTCAATTAAAAGAGCAAATGATTTATGTGTTTGTCGAAACTTCAAAAAGAAAAAAGTAACACCTAAGGTTAAATGTTAGAATTGTATCTATAGTTAGTATAGGAATGATAACGATAAAAGAAGAAAAAAGTACTAATTCATACTTTCTAAAAGTTATTTTATAAAACCAATGGATTAGCCGTGAAATTCTTTTTTTGCTGTTAAGATAGGTACTTCAAATCATTTAAAAGACATACCATCAATGGGATAATTTCTAAAATTCGTAAAGTTATTGTTCTGAGATGGACTCGAATTATTTTATTTCTGTTTTTTTTTAATTACAATTTTTTTTAAAACTGAATAAAAAGCGAAAGGCTGCTTGTAATGAGCAGCCTTTTGTGTTATAATAATTTTGCTGACGCAAAATAAGTTCCAAAAAATAAAAATTCCAATGCATTTCGTTGAATCAGTCTTGGAGTTTGGATTTTAAAATATTAGGATTTTTAGGTTTTTATTCTTTTACCAGATAAATTCCATCGTCTTTTATTTCGATCAATTTTTCTTTATACAGAGATCCAATCGCTTTTTTAAATGATTTTTTACTCATTTTTAAAACTGTCTTAATATCTTCTGGATGAGAGTTGTCATTTAATCTAAGAAAGCCTCTGCTGGCTCTTAGCTCATTAAGAATTTTCTCTGCATTTGGTTCTATACTTTCAACGCCTTGCGGCTGAAGCGCAACATCAATTTTGTTATCAGGACGAATGGTTTTGATATAACCGCGCATTCTATCGCCAGTTCTTATTGAATCGTCGTAAACTTCATCTTTATACAAAAGTCCTTTATGCTGCTCGTTTATAATAACATTGATTCCCATATCGGTAATATGAGAAACAATTAAGTCAACTTCTTCGCCTTTTTCAACTGTTAGATTGTCGTTGCTTAAAAACTGATTCGTTTTACTTGATGCCACAAGACGATTGGTTTGTTTATCCATGTATAAATAAACCAAGTAGCGTTTTCCTTTTTCCATTGGACGCGCTTGTTCTTTGAATGGAACCAGAATATCTTTCTCCATTCCCCAATCCATAAAAGCACCCACATTATTGATATAATTTACTCTTAAAAGTGCAAATTCATTCAATAAAATATAAGGCACCAACGTCGTTGCCACAGGTCTCTGTTCGTGATCAAGATAAACAAAAACGATTAGTTCTTCTCCAATTTCAAATACTTTAGGTACATATTTATTGGGAAGCAAAACATCGTGAATTCCTTCTGGGTCTTTTTCAGGATTTCCTAAAAACAAACCTACTTTGGTATCACGTAATATAGTTAGAGTATTGTATTTTCCTATTTCTAGCATTTTAATAAATTTCTAAGCAGCCGAACTGCTAAGTTTCTGAGGCGCAAAGGTACGAAGTTTGGCGCGCTACAGAGAATTTAATTTAACAAATCTTACTTTATAGAGAAAACAAAAAAAATCCTTTTCAATAGAATATCAAAAAGGATTGTAGTTTTTAGATTAAATGTTTGAAATACTGCTTTAAAATCACATCGTTTTGAGCAGTCGGTGTAAAAATTTCCAGAATTCCGGGTGTATCATCTGAATTATATAATTCTCGCAAAGCATTTTCTAATGAATCGCTATCATTTGCCGTGAAATAATTCAATTGATACATCTTTGCCAAATGTTCAGCTGTCAGTTGATGCGATGTTTCAAAATAAGTATTAAAAACAGGCTTTTCCTGATGCCCTGGTAAAATTCTAAAGATTCCTCCTCCACCATTATTGATTAGAATAATTTTGAAGTTTTTAGGAATATAGGAATTCCATAAAGCATTACTGTCATATAAAAAACTAATGTCTCCCGTTACAAAAACAGTTTGCTTTTGGTTTCCAACAGCTGCACCAATTGCAGTAGAAGTACTTCCGTCGATTCCACTTGTTCCTCGATTACAGAAAACTTCAATAGAATTATCTATATCAATCAATTGTGCGTAACGAATAGCAGAACTGTTACTGATCTGTAACATGCTATTTGTAGGCAATGATTCGATTACTTTTTCAAAAACTTTAAAATCCGAAAACTCTATTTTACTCAAATATTCTTTTCTTCTCTCTAATCTCGTTTGGTAAACCGTATCTACATTATTAAAATAATTACTTTTTACAAAAGATGTTTTTGAAAGCAGGTCTTTAAAGAAATCATTTGGTTTCATTTCAAAATGTTTTGTCAATGCTCCAAATGTATCATAAGCTCGTAAAGTATCAATATGCCAATGCTCTTTTGGTTTGTATTTTCGCAAAAAGCCTTTAATTCTTTTTGAGACAACCATTCCTCCAAAAGTTATTAAAACTTCAGGGTTAAATTTCTTAAAATCAAAATCATCAAAAGGCGTAATTAAAGTATCAATTGAATTAATAAAACTCTCATGATGAAGATTTGAAGTCGTTTCTGTAAGCACTACCACTGACGGATCTGAAGCTAAATTTTCAATAATTTCCTGATCAATACTATTAGCTTCATTAACTCCAACCAAAACCAATTTTCGTTTGGCATTATTCCAAACAGAAACAAATTCATCGCTGTTTTGTATAGTGCGAGGAAAATTTTCTGGATTTGGAACTGTGATTTTTGGTTTTACAGAAAGTTCTTCTGTGGTTTCATATAATGGTTCTTCGAAAGGTGCATTAATATGTACTGGACCTTTTTTAAGAATTGCTGTTTCAATTGCTAGATTGATTTTTAAATCATTTTCTTCTGATGCTTCTTCAGTTAAATTCGCATTAAAAACAGAATGATTAGCAAACACATTTTCTTGACGAATGGTTTGTCCGTCACCAATATCGATTTTACTTTGCGGACGATCGGCAGAAATTACTATTAATGGAATCTGGCTGTAAAATGCTTCAGCAAGAGCAGGATAATAGTTTAATAAAGCAGATCCTGAAGTACAAACAATAGCTGTCGGCTGTTTGGTCTGCTGTGCAATTCCTAAAGCAAAGAAAGCAGCACAACGTTCGTCTGCAATACTGTAACAAGTAAAGTTTGGATTTTGAGCAAATCCGATAGTTAACGGTGCATTTCTAGATCCTGGAGAAATTATGATATTAACAATGCCTTTGGCAGATAAAATTTCGATAATGCTTTGTGCAAGCGCTATTTTGGGGTAAATCATTACGGTCGCGTATTACTTTTTTAAAGAAAATCTTTTAGTCTGATTTTTCTTTATCTTGTTTACAAAGTTACAAACTTCACATTTGATTTATATTATAATTAGGAATATATTAAGGTTCTTTCTAGAAAAAGCGAATATATTTGTAAAATCGAATGATTAATAAAAGCCTTGCCTTATATGCGTTTCTTATTTATACTTTTTTTATCTGTTACTTTTCAAACTATTGCAGCACAAAATAAGTTTGTGCCTGTTGATGTTCCTTATAAAACAGCTTTAGAAAATGCAAAAAAAGAAGGAAAACCAGTTTTTGTAATGTTATATGCAGATTGGTGTCCGCATTGTAATTTAATGAAAACAGAAGTTTTAAGTGATCCAGCTATTATGGAATTTTTAAATAAAAATTTCATCTGCACTTATAAAAATATAGAAAAAGAGGAAGGAATCGCTTTAAAGAATCAATTTAATACAAAATCGCTTCCTACATTCTTATTTCTTGACAACAATGAAACGCTGATTTATGCGCTGAAAGGCGAAATGAAAAAGCCAGAATTTCTAAATGAATTAAATAATGCTTTAAAACCTCAAATGCAGTTGCCTCATTTAGAGAAACAGTTTCTTGCTGACCCTAGTAATTCTGATAAATTCTTTGCTTATCTGAACACTTTAAAAAAAGGAAAAGACAGAACAGAATTATCAATACCAACACATATTTATCTAAATACGCAAACTGACAAACAATTGGTAAGCGAATTAAACTGGCGTGTTATTGCAAATGGTGTAACCGATATTAAATCTAGAGAATTTCAGTATGTTATAAATCATCAGAAAGAATTTGCTGCTGTAGCTTCTCAAAGTCGTGTTGACAGAAAAATCGAAAGTATTGTAAATGAATTGCTTCGCCCTTTGGTTGATAATTTAGACACTATAAACTATTATAAACAAAGAGAAATTGCCAAATCTATTCGATTGCAAAAAACTGATTCGCTAGTTTTTAAATATGATTTAACTTTGGCAGAAAGAACTGAAAAATGGGATTTTTATAAAAAAGTTACGCTTGAAGATACTCAGAAATTAGTTTGGAACGATGCTAGCTTTTTGAAAGATATTGGAAATACTTATTTTAAGCATATTAAAGATAAGGAGAGTTTAAAAAAAGCTATTTTCTGGGTTGATCGCTCTTTAGAATTAAGCGATTCTTACGATGGAAATTTGCTTGAGGCCAAACTTTATAACAAAATAAAAGACAAAAAAAAAGCTTTAGAATATGCCAAAAATGCCAAAGCCATTGCAAAAGAAATGGACTGGAATTCTAAAGAAGCAGATACTCTATTAGCTGAATTAAACACCAAATAACCTGTAATAATAACCAATGAGCATTATTTTACGACCTGCAACGGCAAACGATTTACAAAAGATTCTAGAAATTGTAAATCATTCGATTTTACATACCACCGCAAATTACAGTTACGTAACCCAAACTTTAGAAGTTCAGACCAAATGGTTTGAAGATAAAAAAGCCAAAAATCTTCCTGTAATTGTCGCTGATTTAGATGGTGAAGTGGTTGGTTTTGGAAGTTATGGACAGTTTAGAGAAAAAATTGGCTATCAATACACTGTGGAGCATTCTGTATATGTTGTTGATAACATTATAGGAAAAGGAATTGGCTCAAAGCTTTTAACAGAATTAATTCGTTTAGCAAAAGAACAAGGATATCACGTAATGATCGGTGCGATTGATGCCGATAACGCAGGAAGTATCGCTTTTCACGAAAAATTCGGATTTGTAGCTACAGGAACAATTCGCGAAGTAGGCTATAAATTTGATCACTGGCTGGATTTGGTTTTTATGCAGCTTATTTTAGTTTAACCACAAAGTTCGCAAAGTATTTAAAACTCTGTTCCTTTGCTTCTTTCTACCTTTGAAACTAAAAAAAAGCTCAAATTTGAAATTTCAAATTTGAGCTTTTTTTTATGCTTTTTAGCTTTTAATCCAATTGATCACTTCAGGTTCTGTTACTAAAGTTTTTGGTTTAATTACTTTAACCAATTCCCCTTTTTCGTTGATTAGGTACTTTTGAAAATTCCATTCTACTTCAGAATCCTGTAAACCGTTTCTCGATTTCTCAGTTAAGAATTTATAAACTTCACACATATCGCTTCCCTTAACAGAAACCTTGTTCATCATAGGAAAAGTCACGCCATAATTCTGTTGGCAGAAAGTTTCAATTTCCTTAGCTGTTCCTGGTTCTTGAGATGCAAAGTTGTTTGCAGGGAATCCAACAATTACGAAACCTTTATCTTTATACTCTTTATAAACTGCTTCTAAATCTTTGTACTGAGGTGTTAAACCGCATTTTGAAGCAGTGTTGACAATCATGATTTTTTTGCCTTTTAAAGAAGCAAAGTCAAAAGTATCTCCAGATAGATCTTCTACTTTAAATTGATAAATAGTTTCTTTTGCCATGGTTTTATCTTTTTTAGATAATTTGTTTGAACTAGTTTGAGCATTTAATCCTGTTACAGATAAAAGAGCGGCTCCAAATAGTATAAATAGTACTTTTTTCATCTTATAATTTTTTATAAAATTAGCTAAAATCCGTTTCACAAAACTATTTTGGATCTTTAATTTTTGCCAATCAAAAGTTAAATAAAAAAATGAAGCCTAACGTTAATCAGACGTTAGGCTTCCCCCCATACAAACAAATCAAACCATGAATTAATTATTATGCAATCTTTTATAAATTATAGTTGATGACTCGGTTGTGTTCGAAAATTTCTTTCCCCCCAATATGTCAAATGGCTTTAAAAAAATCTTTTAATGGCTTGTATTGATGTAAATTTAAATCCTAAAATATCCGAAGACATATTAAAAAAATCTTCGACCTGGAAGTCCGAGTACATCAACTATATAATATTTTCTCTTTTCTTATTTCTAATGAATTCTTACTAATTATTAATAAGCACGGTATTCTTTTGTGCATCGTGACAAAGCATCTCCTAAAAAATCCTTTTTAGTAAAAACAGATAATGCCAAAACTGTTGTTAATCCCACTATTAATATTTTGACTATTATTTTGCTATCCATAGATTTTTAATAATATTTTAACAACAGCTTTTTATGTTTTTGGTCACTTTGTCTAAGATCTTTCTGACCTTATTAAAAACATTTACGTAATTGGATTGTTTTTGGTTTTAAAAAAATGAAAAAAATATGCTTTTTTTTTCTGAACCCTTTATTTTCTTAGGTTTTGGACTATTAAAAAAAAATAAAAAAATGAAGAAAAAATAAATTAACTTTATGACAGGTTAACATATAATGTTTTATTTTTTAATGTTTAAACTTAAAAATCCAAATCTATGAGTCAAGAAGAACTGTTAGTTTTAATTTACAAAAAAGACGAAAAAGCTTTTACGCATTTGTACGATATGTACTCAAAAAGCCTATTTTCTGTCATTCATGTCTTAATCAAAAATCGAGAAGAAGCTGAAGATGTTCTTCAGGATGTTTTTGTCAAAATCTGGAAAAACATCGACACTTACAATGAAAGCAAAGGACGATTTTATACTTGGATACTTAATATCGCCCGAAACACTTCAATCGATAAACTTCGTTCTAAAGACTATAACAACAGCCAAAAAAACCTTTCATCAGATAATTTCGTAAATCTCTTAGACGAGAGCAATAAATTGAGTCATAAACTTGATGCAATTGGAATTCAGGAGTTTGTAAAAAAACTAAAACCAAAATGTATCGAAATAATCAATTTATTATTCTTTAAAGGATACACCCAGCAAGAAGCTTCAGAAGAATTGGCAATGCCACTGGGGACTATCAAAACTCAAAACAGAAACTGTATTAACGATTTACGTAATTATTTGAAGATATAATGGAAGCACAAGAATATATAGAATCAGGAATTTTAGAGCTGTATGTTTACGGTCTATTAAGTGAAAAAGAAAATCTCGAAATTGCCGAAATGGCAAAAAAGAACCCAGAAATGGATCAGGAAATTATCTCGATAGAAAAGGCTGTCATCGCGCTTTCTTCTAGCTTCTCTCCTTTCCATTCTGTAGAGAATTTCGAAAAAATTAAAGCTCGTCTTGAACTTAAACACGGAAAAGTAGTCGACATGAAACCAGCATCAAACTGGTCACAATATGTTGGTTGGGCCGCAGCAGTGCTGTTGCTTTTAGGTTTAGGATATCAGACTTTAGAATTGACAAAAACAAAAGAAGCGATTTCTACTGTTGGAAATGAAAAGAACAAAATTCAGCGCGAATATGCCTTCTTAGATCAGCAGAATAAACAAACCGAGAAAAACTTGAGTATCGTAAGAGATATTAAAAATACAGGTGTAACTCTTGGCGGACAGGCTGTTTCTCCTGCTTCTTTTGCAAAAGTATATTGGAATAAACAGACTAAAACCACTTATATCGATGCGGCAGGTTTGCCAACTCCTCCAAAAGGAATGGTTTATCAGGTTTGGTCTTTAAAGTTAAGTCCTGTTCTTACGCCAACAAGTATTGGTTTATTGGATAATTTTGAAGGAAATAAACAAAAAATCTTTGCTGTAGAACAAACGGATTCTGCAGAAGCTTTCGGAATTACTTTGGAGCCAGCCGGCGGAAGTCCAACTCCAACAATGGAACAGCTTTATACTTTAGGAAAAGTTTAAAATTAATCTTTTATAAAAAGCTAAAACGCATATTCTCTGTAATATGCGTTTTTTTATTATATTTAATTTACCAAAAACCAATTTATGAATGCAAATTTACTCCTGAGAATCGCTATGGCGATCATTCTCCTCACCCATTCTATTTCCGGAATGTTTAATAACGGTATTAATGATTTTGGAAATCTTTTCCTCAACCAAATTGGTTTTGCCCCGTATGGTGTATTCCTCGCTTGGAGCATCAAATTATCTCATGTTGTTGCTGCAATACTTTTATTAGCCAATAAATATATTAAACTTGCTGGTTTTGTTACCATTTTCGTTCTTATAATGGGAATCATTCTAGTGCACTTTAAAGAAGGTTGGTTTGTTGTTGGCGGCGGAAGAAATGGTGTTGAGTATAATTTTCTACTGATAATAGTTCTAATGGCAATTATGTATCCTAACGGTTTTCAAGTAAGTAATGAAAAAAAATAAAAAATATCACTTTCGAAAAACAGTTCTTTTTATCACTTTATTATTTAGTGGACTCATTTTCTCGCAGCATATTCCTGTTGATGAGTATAAATCTCTGAATAAAAGCGACAAGGGAATAAAGAAACTGACTGTAAAATTAAATGATACAATTTCAGAAGAGTATTACTTTGATCTAAATGGGATGCCGTATTTTTCAATAGAACGTTCCTATTTTATAAAGTATTATAAATATGACAATAAGAACAGAATTATAAAAAAAATTCAAGTTGACCCAGTCAGAGGTTTTAGTTGTGAGGAGGTAAAATATTTCAAAAACAAAACAAAAGTTTACTCTTATCTTACTGAAGATGAAAAAAAATATCAACTTGAGCATGATCAATATTTAAAAAATAAAGCGAACGGAGTTGAATATACTATTGTTGGAAAAGATACTATTAGCATTGATGATGCTTATGAAGTAGTTGGGTCTGATGAAGAATATTATAAATACGCTAAAGAGGTTGCCTCTATTCATGACACCATAAGCATGTTTAATTCTTTTGCTTTCAAAAATTTAATGAAGGAACCTAAATATATTTCATTTTCAGCTGAATATGACAACAAGTTAAGGCCATTAAATGAAAAATACTTTAATTCAAGAAATAAAATCACCTCTGACAAAAAGTTCTATTATTCTGGCAATACTATAACTATCGTCTCTAATACTGATATGATTGGAAAAGGCAAAATAGTACAGACTTTAGACTCCTCTAATAATATATTAATTGAAGTTGAAAAACAAAAAACTATAAAGTATAAATATGATAAAGGATTATGTGTTGAAAAAAAAGAGTTTGAGGGTGATATACTTGCGAACATAACTTCTTGTACATATAAAGATGGTCTATTAGAACAAAATATATATGAAGATTTTCAGAATGGAGGAAAATTTGTTACGAATTATGTTTATGATTCTAATAAAAGAGTAACCGAAACAATAAGCACTTCTAATCATTCAAAACAAGTATATAAATATACTTATGACTATTATTAGTCTATTCAATTTTATTTCTAGAGAAAAGAGTATTTGCTAATAATTTTAGAACCTAAAAAAGTATATAAATGGAAATCATTTGCAAAAATTGTCATCAGATTTTTAAAGGTCATTATTGTAACAACTGTGGTCAGCCCGCAGAAACGCACAAAATAAATGCTCATTTTTTATGGCATGATATTCAGCATGGTTTATTGCATTTTGATAAAGGTATTTTGTATTCTTTGAAACAATTATTTACCAAACCTGGGCATTCTATTCGTGAATTTATTGAAGGAAAAAGAGTTCGTCATTTTAAGCCTTTATCTTTGGTTGTAGTTCTCGCAACACTTTATGGTCTTTTATATCATTTCTTTCATATTAATACTTTTGAAACAGCAAAGACTTCAGATATCGATTCTGATTATATAAACGAATGGTTTGCTACCCATTTTTCTTGGGTCACAGTGGGGTCAATTCCGATCTATACTATTGGCACTTATCTTGTTTTTAGAAAACAGGGATATAATTTTGTTGAACTTTTTGTACTCAATACTTTTAAGGCGGCTCAAAGAATATCTGTACAATTAATAACAATGCCTGTATTGATTTTTCTAAATCATACTTCACATATAGCACAGTACAACAATGTAATGTATGTTATTGGCATTATTTTAATCTTTTGGACGAACATTCAGTTTTTTAATAAAATGTCTAAAATCAAAGCATTTTTCTTAACGCTTTTGAGTCATCTTATTTTTCTAATTTGCTTTTTCCTAATAACTGCTATTGTACTTCTCCTCTTTGGTAAACTTTAAAATTTGATATAAAAAAAGGCTCAACATCGTGTTGAGCCTTTTTTATGAATTAATAATTATTGCAAATTATCTATTTCTTTACTTTTTTAGTTTTATAGTATTTACGGTACTTTGGATAGGTTACCGCTCCAATTATAGAAATTGTAATCAAGCAGTAATAAATCCAGTTTAATGAATGTGCTTCTCCACTTGCGTAAGAGTGTAAACCAACTAAGTGGAAGTTTACTCCATAATAAGTAAATAAGATCGAAACAAAAGCATACATACTCATTAAGTTAAAGAACCATTTTCCTCTTAAAGCAGGAACAAAACGAGCGTGAATTACAAAAGCATAAATCATAATCGAGATTAAAGCCCAAGTTTCTTTTGGATCCCATCCCCAGTAGCGTCCCCAACTTTCATTTGCCCATTGTCCTCCTAAGAAGTTTCCAATCGTTAGCATGATAAGACCAATTGTTAAAGACATTTCGTTGATATAGGTAATCTCTTTAATGTTAAGTTCCATTTTGGCTTTGTTTTTCTCAGTTGTAAACAAAATCAATAATAATGATACAAAACCTAAGATCATTCCTAATGCAGTTGGGCCATAACTACCTACAATAACTGCAACGTGAATCATTAACCAATATGAATTAAGAACTGGCTGTAAGTTTGCAATTTCAGGATCAATCCAGTTCAAGTATGCTGCCATTAAAATCATAGCAGTAACAAAAGCCGATGAAGCAACAGTTAATTTTGATTTTCTGTCGAAAGCCAATCCGAAGAACATAGTTGACCAAGCCACATATACAATAGATTCGTAAGCATTACTCCAAGGAGCGTGACCAGAAATATACCAACGTGCTATTAATCCTAATGTATGAAGCGCAAATAATAATCCAATTATTATGTGGAATGCATTTATTGTAATGCGAAGCCATTTTTTCTCAAAGAAAATATTGACAATAATAAAAATGAACATAAAACTTGCTGCTGTAATATACCAATACGGTAATTTCTGAAAGACGTCGTATTTGTTATAGGCAATTTCAGCATCAATTTTCTTCTCGCTTGGTCTTACTTTGGCTCCAAATTTCTTTTGAAAACCATTGATGCTTTCTACTAAATTATCAGCTGTATCAAAGTTTTTCGAAATAGAACCGTTATTCAGAGCACTAAAATATAAAGGCAGAATTTGTTTCACGTAAGTGGAATCCATTCCTTTAAATCCAGCTCCTTCACGCTCTAAATAAGAAACCCATTTGTGGTTTGGATCATTTGGAATAGGGAAAATCTTTAGAATACTTCCGCTTAAAGCAGACTCCATTAAATTTACCTTTTTATCGGTTTCAATAAAATCTTTCTCAAAACTATTTGGATTTGCCGCTTTATAAGCCGCATCTAAATATGGTGATAGTTTATAATTTCCCTGCTCATCAAAGAATTTTACAAACGGAGCATACTTATCTTTAGAATCAATACCAATAATTTTACGTATACTGTCATTTTTTGTGTTGATGTAAATAATAGGAACCTGAATCCAAACCTGAGCATATTGCGTCATAGACAAAAATACCTGATCAGAATTCATTTCGTTGTATTTGTCATCATGGCTTACTTTACGAAGTAATTCAGATGAAAACGTATTAATCGGCTTCATTCTACCTCCAGCGTCCTGAATAATCAAACGTCCAAATTTTGCTGCGTGCGCTTCCGGAGCTTTATAGATATTCAATAAAGAATCTAATTGCTTTTTGCTTGGTGGCGCAGTAACGTGATTCGCGTGATCATTAGGATCTGCGGAATGCTCGTGATCATGATCATGTGAGTGAACATGCGGTGACTGCTGTGCAAAACCGCTCAAACTCAACATTAAAACTAAAATCGTAATTAGTTTTTCTTTTTTCTTTTTAACAGCTTCAAGCTTACGTTTCAAATCGCCAAAACGAGAGTTCTTTGTAAACATAATTGCCATTAAACCGATATATAATAAAAAGTATCCCAAATAAGTAATGTTAGTTCCCCAGAAATCATGGTTTACAGATAAAACTGTTCCCTTTTCATCTGGATCAAATGAAGACTGGAAGAAACGATATCCTTTATAATCCAAAACGTGATTCATGAAAATATCTGCATCAAAAGTTTCTGTAGAATCCTGAACGGTAACTTTACTTTTAAAAGCAGAATAGCTTTTTTCTGTTCCAGGATATTTGTCGGCAATAAAATCATTTAAACGAATTTTAAATGGTAAAATATATGCTTTACTTCCAAAGAAAATAGAATATTCAATATTACCGATTTTAACCGTTTTAGCTTCTCCAACTTGACCTTTAGAACCAAAAACCATTACTTCTTTTTCTTGTCCTTCAGCTTTTACTTTAACTACTAAAGCGTCAGAATGAGATTTTGCTTTAAAATCATTATTCGATTCGTAATCTACTTTCCCTTTCATTGGAGGCTCTGGAAATACAATTCTAATATCTCCAATGCTGTATAAAGAACGCATCATTAAAGGTTGTACATTATCTTTTGTAACTTTTCCTTTAAATTGATCTGCCATTCGCATAAACTCACCTTCAAAAGGAGTTTGGATCGTATATTCCTTTCCAGTTGTATTAATGTTAATTGCACCGTCTGTCTGCTTATTTAAAGCAAATAAAACATTGTGAATGTTCTGAACTTCACCTTCTTTCAGATAATGTTCTTCACGTCCGCCTGCTCCGGCTTCAACTAGTTTAAGGTATAAAGTTCCGTTTGGATCTGGTTTAACCACTTCTTTAGCTCCCATGATATAGTTCGAATAGGTAACTTCAAAAGGAGTTTCGTCGAATTTTCCTGAAATACTAAAATCATTATTGGTAACAGGAGAAAGCAAAAGACTTTTTTCAAAAACCCTTCTTTTCATTTCTCCTTTATATTCACCATCAGCAAAAATGGTTAGAAAAGTTTTATCTGAATACACTTGGTTTTCTGCCGCGCCTTCGCGAATTGGCATCATTCCTTCGTAACTAATATATCTAGTAATAAAAGCTCCTAAAAGAATAAAAATAAAAGAAAGGTGCAATAAAAGGCTTGCCCATTTTTCTTTTTTATGCAATTGATATTTTTTGATGTTTCCGAAGAAATTGATCACAAAAATGGCCATAATCGCTTCAAACCACCAGGTATTGTAAATTAGTATTCTGGCTGTATCGGTATTGTATTTACTTTCGATAAAAGTTCCAACACCCATTGCAATTGCGAATGTTAAAAAAAGAACGGCCATTAAACGTGTAGAAAACAAAAAAGAGAATATTTTTTTATCCATTTCTTAGGAATTACATTGTATAAAAGTGCGACAAAAGTACTTAAAAATGTTGATTAGCAGGCTTTGCCTTTTGTTAATAAAAACCAAAAATAAAGACTATTTTTCAAACGAATTGATAATATAGAAAGTTTAAACCTACAAAACAGATACGCTTTTTTTGAATAATTGTTTTTAGTCAAAAAGTGTTAGAATTCTAACAAAAACCAGAAGACAATAAAAACTTCAAAAAAGCATTATCAATATCCAATAGACTCCTGCATTAAAAAAAATAATACTAATTTTGCTTTCATGATTCAGATAACAATAATCGGTTCGGGCAATGTTGCACAGCATTTGATAAAGGCTTTTTCTGCCAGCAAAATTGTTGAAATTAAACAGGTTTTTTCGAGAAAGAAAGAAGCCTTACTACATTTAACTGATTCCAAAAAGATTATAACGAATTTCAACGAATTAGAACCCGCTGATTTACATATAATTTCGGTCTCAGATAATGCTATTACAGAAGTTTCAGAACAACTTCCGTTTAACAATCAATTAGTCGTTCATACTTCTGGAACATCTTCAATTGAGCTTTTAGATCCTAAAAACCGACGCGGTGTTTTTTATCCACTTCAGACATTTTCTAAAAATAAAGAATTAAATTATTCTATTATCCCTTTTTGTCTAGAAGCAGAAAACACAGCCGATTTTAAGCTTTTGGAAACCGTTGCAAAAAGCATCTCTACAGCCGTTTATTCTATTAGTTCAGAACAGCGTAAAGCGCTTCATGTAGCAGCCGTTTTTGTGAGCAATTTTACCAATCATTTGTACCAAATCGGACAAGAAGTCTGTGAAGAAAATCAAGTGCCATTTGCAGTTTTAAGACCTTTAATTCAGGAAACTGCTGATAAAATTAACACACTCAATCCGATTGATGCCCAAACTGGACCAGCCATACGCTACGATTCAAATACAATTAATGCGCATCTGGCTTTTTTACAAGACGAAAACAAAAAAAATATCTATAAAATCCTAACACAATCTATACAGCATAATGGCAAAAAGTTATAAAGAAATAATGAATGACATCACAACCTTTGTTTTTGATGTAGACGGCGTACTTACAGACAGTTCTGTTTTTGTAACCAATGAAGGCGAAATGTTAAGAACAATGAATATTCGTGATGGTTTTGCGATGAAAGCAGCTATCGAAAGTGGTTATCATGTGTGCATTATTTCTGGCGGAAGCAATGAAGGTGTACGCATTCGTCTTCGCAATCTAGGTATCTCTGACATTCATTTAGGAGCTCCTGATAAAGTAAAAACTTTTAATGCTTACTGCGAAAGCAACAACATTAAGCCTGAAAATGTACTGTACATGGGAGACGATATTCCTGATTTTCATGTCATGAAACTGGTCGGACTTCCTACCTGCCCTCAAGATGCGAGTCCTGAAATTAAAAATATCTGTCGATACATTTCACACGTAAAAGGCGGACGTGGCGCTGCAAGAGACGTTATAGAGCAAGTGATGAAAGTGCAAGGGAAATGGATGGAATACTTTAACGGACAACACGATTAATTTAATTGTAAATTATTAATTGTGAATTGTGAATGTTTTTTTCTCATAATATTCAGTTCAACAAAAACTTAGCCCCTTAGTACCTTAGTATCTCAGAACCTTAGAAAAAATGAAATTCCTCAAACTCATTCGTTATAAAAACCTTTTAATGCTTGCTTTCATGCAGCTGCTTTTTCGCTATGCTTTTCTAAAACAGCAGCAAGTTCCTTTGGCATTAGCTGACTGGCAATACGGATTACTAGTTTTAAGCACTGTATTGCTTGCCGCGGCAGGTTATGTTATTAATAATATTTATGACGTAGGAACAGATACCATCAACAAACCAAATGACGTTGTTGTAGGCAAAGGAATTACAGAAACTGCAGCTTATAATATTTATATAGGTTTAAATATATCTGGGGTAGCAATTGGTTTTATTCTGTCAAATATTATCATGAGACCGACTTTTGCATCGCTTTTTATTTTAATCGCATCGCTTTTATATTTTTATGCGACAACTCTAAAACAAATCATGATTTTAGGCAATTTTGTTGTAGCATTGCTTTTGGCTGTAAGCGTTTTGATTATAGGAGTTTTTGATCTTTTTCCGGCTACGACGAGCGAAAATCAGGCACAAATGGCTAGTCTTTTTTCTATTTTAACAGATTATGCCCTTTTTGCTTTTATGATTAATTTTATTCGTGAAATTGTAAAAGACATTGAAGATGTAAATGGCGATTATAATATGGGACTGAATACATTACCAGTTGCAATTGGGGTTAACAGAGCTGCAAAAATAGCATTAGGTTTTGCTATAATTTCTTTTATTTTATCAGGACTTTACTGCAATACTTACTTCATGCAAAATAAGCTTTATATAGCTGTATTTTATGTTTTTGCAACTGTTTTAGCGCCTTTACTTTATTTTATTGTCAAAATATTTAGTGCAAAATCTCAAAAAGATTTTCATCATTTAAGCACTATCCTGAAACTTATTTTGTTCTTCGGAATTTTATCAATCTTGGTTATTGCCTTAAATATCAAATACAATGCTTAAAGAAAAATTAAAAAAATATAAAATCATTTTAGCTTCGGGTTCGCCTCGCAGACAGCAATTTTTTAAGGATTTGGATCTTGATTTTGAAATTCGTTTAAAAAACGTTGAAGAAATTTATCCGCCAGAATTAAAAGCAACTGAAATTACCGATTATCTTGCTGAATTAAAGGCCAATGCTTTTGAAGGAGAATTGAAAGAAAATGAAATCTTGGTTACAAGCGACACCATTGTTTGGCACCAAAATAAAGCTTTAGGAAAGCCAAAAAATGCTGAAGAGGCTTTTGCAATGATAAAATCAATGTCTAATGCAACACATGAAGTAATTACTTCTGTTTGTTTTAAAACGGCAGTCTCCTCTACTCTTCTACATGATATTACCAAAGTAACTTTTAATGATTTATCAGACGAAGCTATTCTATATTATATTGAAAACTACAAACCTTATGATAAAGCTGGCGCATACGGAATTCAGGAATGGTTTGGTTTTATGGCAGTTGCAAAAGTAGAAGGCTCTTATACCAATGTAATGGGGCTTCCGACAGCCAAAGTTTACGAATTTTTGACTACATTAGTGTAAAAATTTATTTATGTTTTCTTTTAAAGAGTATAGCCGAGAAATAATCGCAACAATCATTCTTATTGGGGTTTTGATTGTATTACGTATAATAATTGCTAAACTAATAAGGCGTTTTGCGGCTACAAGCCAATTATTTGAACATCGTACCAATTTGGTGATCAAGTATATTAATATTTTAATGAATATACTTCTTGTAACCATTTTGATTATAATCTGGGGAGTTCAAACAGAAGATATATTTATTACTATTTCTTCTATTGCAACTGTAATTGGAGTTGCCATGTTTGCACAATGGTCTATTTTGAGCAATATTACTTCAGGAATGGTTCTGTTTTTCTCTTTTCCTTTTAGGATTGGAGACACCATTAAAATTCATGACAAAGATTTTCCTATTGAAGCTGAAATCGAAGACATTAATACCTTTCATGTCAGTTTAAAAACAAAAGAAGGAGAAAAAATAGTTTTTCCAAACAATCTATTACTTCAAAAAGGAATTTCCATCATTCCTGCAAAGTACGAGGAGCGCGAGTTTTTCGACTAAAATTATAATGGGAATTTTATAACGGGCAGCAAAAAAGCTAGAACAGAAAAAAACAAATAAAGTGTAATATTTGTTTTATAAATTCAGCTAAATAAAATACAAAATGACTCGGCCTATAACATTACCATTTTATGCAAAACTATCTTTTATTCTTGTTACCTTAATTTGTTTTGCATTTATTTTTTGCATCGGAAAAGATATTCTTACCCCCATTTTAATGGCATTTTTATTTGCTGTTCTACTGCTTCCGATTTTTACTTTTCTAAAGACCAAACTTAAATTTCCGAGACATCTCGCCGCTATAGTCTGTCTTGCAATTTTTATTTCTATTGTGGTCGGAATTTTGGTTTTTATCTCGTACCAAGTCACTTACATGGCAAATGATTTTGAAACAATAAAGAAAAATGCAAACTCGTTTATAATCGAAATTCATAAATTTATAAGAGAAAATTTTCAGGTAAGTATTGGAGAACAGAAAAAATATCTGGATTCTGTTACAAAAGATTCTGTAAAAACAGGTCAGGCTCAATTAGGATCTTTTATAATTTCGATAAGTGATGTTCTTTTAGACAGTACCATTATGATTATTTATACCTTTTTGTTTTTGATTTATAAAGAGCATTTCAAATTGTTTTTTGCCAAATTAATAAAACAGGAAAACCACGCTGTACTGCAGGATATTTTGTCACAGATAAAAGTTTCCATCAACAATTATATTGTAAGCTTAATTATGGAAATGATTGTTGTTTCGGTATTGACTAGTCTAGGTTTATGGATTATTGGTGTAAAGTATTTTATCCTGCTCGGATTAATTACAGGAATTTTGAACCTGATTCCTTATATTGGAATTTTTATTGCCGGCGTTATTACCGTTTTAGCTTCATTGACAGGATCTGGAGAAATTTCGGTAATTCTCGGAATTCTTATTGTGAATATAATTGTTCAGTTTATTGATAATAATTTACTCGTCCCATTAATTATAAATTCTAAAGTAGAAATCAATGCCTTTGTGTCGATCATGGGAATTATTGTTGGAGGAGCCGCTGCAGGAATTGCAGGAATGTTTTTAGCCATTCCTCTTTTGGCTATTTTGAAAATTATTTTTGACCGAATTGATTCACTTTCAGCTTGGGGCTACTTGATGGGAAATCATGTTCCGAGAAAATTTGTCTGGAGAAAGAAAAAAATTACAACAGAAAATTAAAAAAAGCGTTATGCTAGCATAGCATTTATTTATTCCTTAAATTCATAAACCTTAAAATTATTAGAAGAAAAACTACCGCATGTCTTTAAACAAAAAAATATTGTTTTTTATTTTGCTGTGCTTTTGTTTACAAAGCGGGTATGCGCAGGTAAATGAAAATAAGAAAGAGCCAAAGAAGGAAAAAGATACTACGGAGATTTATACTAAAATCAGAAATTATTCTAAGAAAAATAAATTTACGCAGGCTATGCATAAATTATTCTTTAGGTCTAAAAAATCGAAGAAAAAAGACGAATTGCTGGTTCCAATAGATTCAACAAATTATGATGGAAAGATTATTCGAAAGATCAATATTATCACTTTAGATCCTTTTGGATATTCTGTTGCTGACACTACTCAAATTCCTAAAAATTGGGGAGAAAGAATGGGTAATAGGCTTCACTTAAAAACAAAAAAAATAGCTATTTATAATTTATTGCTTTTTAAGAAAAATACTCCTTACAATACTTATAAAGTGCTAGAGTCTGAACGTTTAATTCGTGCACAACGATATGTTACAGCAGTTAGGATTTCGAATCAAAGTGTTGGGCAAGCTTCAGATTCTGTAGACGTTACGATTCGTGTCTTAGATTCATGGAGTACTATTCCAAGATTTTCGATTTCTAGCAATCAAATGTCAATTGGTTTTAAAGAAAAAGACTTTTTTGGAACTGGACAGCAGTTGGAATATCGTTTCACTAATCGCTTTGACGATGGTCGAAATGGTAATGAAGCAACTTATACAGTTCCAAATATTAAAAATACTTATATCGGTACAGTCTTTCATTACAATATGGATTTGGATAATAACTATATTAAAAGTATAGATATTGAACGAGACTTCTACTCTCCACTGACCAAATGGGCGGGCGGATTTTATATCGACGAAAGCTTCAGAAAAGACACGCTTCAAGCTCCAGATTCGACATTTGCTTATCAGCCAAAAAAATATACTTCGCAAGATGTTTGGGCGGGACATGCTTTTAAAATGTATGAAGATAGCAATCATGCCATAACTAATTTGATTACAACAGCACGTTTTTTGAATGTAAATTATAGTGAATCGCCTTCTGAACTTTATGATCCGAATCATTTTTATTCTTCTGAAAAGCTCATTCTCAGCGGAATTGGTCTCAACACAAGAAAATTTATCAAAGACAGCTATATTTTTAGAAACGGGCAGACAGAAGACGTCCCAATTGGGCGAATATATGGTGTTACATTTGGATATCAATATAAAAACACTTTTTGGCGGCCTTATGTCGGGGCTCAATTCTCTTTTGGAAATTATTATCGTTTAGGCTTTTTAAGTATGAATTTTGAAGCTGGAACTTTCTTTCATCAATCCAAAACGTATCAAACCTCATTTCTGTTTGAATCCAATTATTTTACAAAACTATTTAGCATCGGAAATTGGAAAATTAGGCAATTCGTAAACCCGAAAGTAGTTATTGGAATAAATCGAGATGATATAATTGGAGATCAATTAAACATAAATGAAGATAATGGAATTCCTGGATTTAATAGTTATTTGTACGGAACCAGCAAGGCTGTTTTATCCTTACAAACACAAACGTATTCTCCACATGCATTACTTGGGTTTCGTTTAAATCCATTTTTCAATTATTCCATTGCAGTATTAGGAAGTCCGGAAATGGCGATGACTAAGAGTAAACCCTATTCTAAACTTACTGTGGGATTATTAATTAGCAATGATTATTTGGTTTTCAGTTCATTCCAGCTTTCGTTGTCCTATTATCCAAGTATTCCGCAGCAGGGAGACAATGTTTTCAAAACTAATACTTTTGAAACTACCGATTACGGACTCCAAACTTTTGAGTTGGCAAAACCGAGGGTAGTCAATTACAAGTAATTTTTTTATTTTTTTTTAAGAAACTTTTAAGTATAAAAACTTATTATAAATCAAGCACTTAAGTAATACACACTTTTATTTAACTCGATGAAATGCATTTTTATTCGACAAAATACATCTCTTTTATTTTTTTGGCACAGTATATGAATATCCCTATTCAAGATTAACATTTAAAAAAAACAAAAAAGATGAAAACGATAAAATTAGCAATCGCCGGATTATTTCTAATGGTTGCAAACGCCACGCAAGCCCAAGTATCGATAAACGTGAATATAGGAAACCCACCAGCTTGGGGACCTGCAGGATATACAGATATGGAATATTATTATCTTCCAGATATTGAAGCTTATTACGATGTTCGTGCTTCTCAATTTATCTATTTCGGAGGTGGAAGATGGGTAAGAACAACTTACTTACCAAGACAATATAGAAACTATGATCTATATGGTGGTTACAAAGTAGTTTTGACAGACTATCACGGAAGAACTCCTTATACATACTTTGATCGTCACAGAGTAAAATACTACAAAGGATACCATGGAGTTGCACAAAGACCATACAGACCGAGACCAGTATATGGATATAACGATCGTAGAGACTACAAACATTATGACAAACATGATAAACACCATGACAAACACGATCGCCACGATCATGATGATCACCACGATCACGGACATGGAAGAAGATAATTGCTAAATTATTAGTAATCAGCTCAAGAGAGTATCAATTAATTGATGCTCTCTTTTTTTTTGATAATTTAACTTTGAAGTTTTGTTAAAAATTTGTAATTTGTATATAAATCATTGTAAAACAGAGAGTTTTAACAAAATTAACCTTTGTTTAATGTGATTATGATATATATTTGCACCGAATTTTCAAAACCCAAATTAAAATTTTATGAGAAAGAATGTTTATTTGCTTTCATTTTTAGCAATGTCACTATTAATAGGATGTGACGATAATAATGATAACAAAAATGACGGACAGTCGTCAAATAACATTACTATTACTTCTGATCAATCTGCTTTAAATCAAAGGTTAGACTTGACTAATTCAGGAGTAATTTCGATCGAAAATGGTTCTTTGACAGGGAAATCTGCAGAGACAGCCAACACTTCTTTTCCTTTAGTTCAAATTGCTGAAGTTAAACCACCAGTTGATGCTAACGGAAGAACACTACAAGCCAGTCATGTTACGGTAAACGGAAATTATGCTTATGTTTCTTATATTATGAGAGGCGATGCTTATTCTGGAGCAATTGACGTAATTGATGTTTCAGATCCTTATAAACCAAAATTGGTTACATCGGCTTTAATTCCTAATACAGACATTACATCTCTAACTTTCTCTGGATCAAATTTAATTATTGGGGCAGCAAAAGATGTAGACAAAGATCCGCTTCTTACTACAAATCCAGCTATTGTTCTTAATATGGAGTTAAGTTCTGGAATGCTTACCGATAAATTTAAAACGAATTATTTAGAAAATAGAGTTACAACAGATGTTGCCGCTAATACCTCTAATTATTTTGCTGTAACTGGAGATAACGGAAGTTTATTCAAACTAAGCAGCTCTACTAAAGAAATTACTGGAAAAGCTACTGTAGCCGATTTACGCTCTATTGCCTTAACAAGCGACAAAGTAGTCACTTTAAGCGGAACGAAAGGCGTTAATATTTACAATCAATCTACTCTTGCTTTACAAAAAAGCTTTACAACTTCAACTGATGTAAGTGGTGCGAAACGAACAATGGATATCGACGGTACAAAACTTTTTGTTTCTGAAGGTCCAAACGGTCTTGGCGTATACGATATCAACAGCGGTTCTAAATTGCAAAGTATTGCAATTGCAACAGCTGGAGAAGATAATGTAACAAATGCTGTTTCTTTTAATGATGGTTATGCTTTTGTAGCAAACGGAGCTCTTGGCTTAAATGTTTACCAATCTTCAACACAACTTAATTTATTAGGTTCTGTAGGAATAGCAGGTTCATCAAACTATGTAAAATCAAGCGGAAATTATATCTATGTTGCAAGCGGAACAGGTGGTTTGAAAATTATTAAAATGGAAAAACCAAATGGAACTTTTGCAAACTGCACATCTTACATTGTATACAATCAAGGTAAAGATTTAATTTTAAATTCTAACGACATAAAATCATACCAAGGAGCAACTGCTATTAATTCGGCAATTATTAATTCTGGTGCTGTTTTAACACATTGTGGTTCAATTACAGTTCAAAATAATCTGACTTTAAACAGCGGCGGTACTTTCAACATGACTGGAAGTTTGTCTCAAGGTAAATATCAGCAATCTAATCCAACAGAGTTAGTTATTAATAGTAATGCACTTTTACAAGTTGAAGGTTCTGTTGTAATTTGGGGGGATTTAAGATTAAATAGTGGTGCAAAAATTAATTTTATTGGAAGCAATTCTTCTATCACTATTTACGGAAAAGTTACCAAAGGAAGTAATGTAACGATTACAGGTACTTATAAAGACACCGAGAATAAATTAAAATAAATCATTCAAAACATTTATATAAAAGCTGTTAGATTTAATTCTAACAGCTTTTTTTGTTTGATCGTTTTAAAGAAAGGTATAATTATTGAGCGTTAACAATTCATTTAAATAATCTTACATAAAATAATTACTATTTTTGAAATGATTTCAAAAAACACCTAACATTTACCATGCGAAAAATACAGATTCAAATCTTTCTTTTATTTTTTATCGGTTTTCAGGTTTCATTTGCACAGCAGCCACAAAAACCAAATTCAGTTGAAATTTACAATCAAATCAAAAAGTTAAACTTTTTAGGTTCTGTCTTGTATATTGCCGCACATCCTGATGATGAAAATACTAGAATGATTTCGTATTTAGCCAATGATATGAATGCTAGAACAGGTTATTTGTCATTGACTCGAGGAGATGGAGGACAAAACTTAATTGGACCTCAATTACGTGAATTATTAGGCGTCATCAGAACCCAGGAATTAATCGAAGCACGAAAAATAGATGGTGGAGAACAGTTTTTCTCAAGAGCAAACGACTTTGGTTTTTCTAAAAATCCAGACGAAACTTTAGATATTTGGGACAAAGATAAAGTCCTTGCTGATGTAGTTTGGACAATCAGAAAATTCCAACCAGATATTATCATCAATCGTTTTGATCACCGATCTCCAGGTACAACACACGGACATCATACTTCTTCTGCAATATTAAGTGTTGAAAGTTTCAAATTAACAAATGACCCGAAAGTTTATCCAGAACAATTAAAATACGTTTCGCCTTGGCAGGTAAAACGTCAATTTTTTAATCCGTCTTGGTGGTTTTATGGAAGCCAAGAAAAATTTGATGCCGCCAATAAATCTAAATTTACAAAGCTGGAAACTGGTGTTTACTACACGGGAATCGGAAAATCTAACCAAGAAATTGCAGCTTTAAGTCGAAGCCGCCATCAATCGCAAGGTTTTGGAAGTACGGGTGTTCGTGGTGAAGAAACCGAATATTTAGAATTAATCAATGGTGAAACCCCAAAGGAACGTGATAATCTATTTGACGGAATAGACACAAGCTGGAACCGTGTTAAAAACGGAAAACCAGTTGGCGATTTAATTTCTTCAATTATCTCAAAATACGATTTCAGCCATCCTTCTGCAAGTATTCCAGATTTAGTTAAAGCTTATTCAATGATTCAAACTCTAGATGATGCACACTGGAAAGAGATTAAATCTGCAGCTATAAAAAACATCATCGCATCTTGTTCTGGTTTGTATCTTGAAGCTGTTGCCAATGAACAAGAAGCAACTCCAGGAAGTACAATTAAATTAAGTTTAGAAGCTATTAACAGATGTTCTGTAGGAATGGAATTAATGAGCGTAACAACACTTCCTGATCATAAAACT
Source organism: Flavobacterium movens (assembly GCF_039581425.1). Taxonomy (NCBI): domain Bacteria; kingdom Pseudomonadati; phylum Bacteroidota; class Flavobacteriia; order Flavobacteriales; family Flavobacteriaceae; genus Flavobacterium; species Flavobacterium movens. The sequence continues at coordinate 43,204 of NZ_JBCPXY010000007.1, read as the reverse complement.
ACACTTCAAAACATTGTTTTAAAAAACAATAACGATAACAAAATTAATCTGCAATTACAGCTTCCTAGCAACATTGAATACACACAGCCATATTGGCTAAAAGAGAAGGCTACTGTTGGAATGTATACCTTTTCTAATCAAGAAAATATTGGCATTCCCGATATTATAAGAGATACGAAAGTGATTTTTAATGTAAAAATCAACGATATCGAAATTCCATTTGAGCGCACCGTTGTCTATAAATACAATGACGGCGTAAAAGGCGAAATGTATAACTTTCTTGATATTGTTCCAGAAGTTACCACTTCAATCTTAGAAAGAGTTTTGATTTTTAGAGATACCAAAAGTAAAATGATTCCGGTGAAAGTTCGTGCTGGAAAAGACAATGTTAAAGGAAATCTGCAATTAGAATTACCAAAAAGCTGGACTGTTTCACCAAAAGAAATTCCTTTTGCTTTAGACACAAAGGGCACTGAACAAATCTTTTATTTTGAAGTAACGCCTCCTGTAAATCCAGAAGAAGTTACCGCAAAAAGTGTTGCAATTGTAGACGGAAAACGATTTGATAAAGACCAAACAATTATTGAGTTTCCTCATATTACCAAACAAATGGTTTTAAAACCCGCTGAATCAAAATGTATTAGAATTGATTTGAAAACTTCTGGAGATGCGATTGCCTATATTATGGGTGCTGGAGACGAAGTTCCAGAAAGTTTAACTCAAATGGGATACAAAGTTTCTATTTTAAAACCAGAAGAAATTACGCCTCAAAAACTAGATTCGTTCAGCACCGTTATTACTGGAATTCGTGCTTATAATACCGTAAATGCTTTGGCAAACAAGCAAAATATACTTTTCAATTTTGTAAAAAGCGGTAAAAATATGATTGTGCAATATAATACAAACGGAAAACTAGTTACTGATAAAATTGCACCATATCCGTTAAAATTATCTAATGATCGTGTAACAGAAGAAAATGCCAAGATTACTTTCTTAGCGCCAAATCATCCTGTTTTAAATACTCCTAATAAAATCTCTGAAAAAGATTTTCAAGGATGGACACAAGAGCAAGGTTTATATTATCCAAACGAATATGATCCTGCCTTCACTCCTATTATTTCGTCACATGACAAGGGAGAATCTGCTAAAGATGGCGCTTTATTAGTAGCTCCATATGGAAAAGGATACTATATTTACACTGGTTTGAGTTTCTTTAGAGAATTGCCAGAAGGTGTTTCTGGAGCGTATCAGATTATTATCGAATATTATTTCTCTAAAACAGCCAATTGAAGCTCCTAAACAAGATATAAAGCAATAAATATGGAAGCCAAAAAAACAAAAAAGTGGAAAAAAAGCTATACTTACGTTTTAGTAGCTAATGCAATCTATATTGCTATCTTTTTCTTAATCATGCAATTATACTCATAACCTATGCAGCTATTTGACTGGATCGTACTTATTGTCACTTTATTATTTATTGTTGGATACGGATCTTGGAAAACCCGAGGAAGTAAAAACGTAGAAGATTTCATTTTAGGAAACAACGAAACACCTTGGTATACTGTTGGACTTTCTGTAATGGCAACGCAAGCCAGTGCAATTACGTTTTTATCTACACCTGGACAAGCCTATCATGACGGAATGGGTTTTGTTCAGTTTTATTTTGGTCTGCCAATTGCCATGATTGTCATTTGTTTGACTTTTATTCCGCTATATCATAAAAGCAAAGTTTTTACAGCATACGAATTTTTAGAACGACGATTTGATGTTAAAACGCGTTCGCTGGCTGCAATTTTATTTCTCGTTCAAAGAGGTTTAGGAACTGGTTTAACCATTTACGCTCCAGCTATTATTTTGTCTGCACTTCTTGGATGGAATTTAACTGTTATGAACATCATTATTGGAGTTATGGTAATTATCTATACTTTTTCTGGTGGTACAAAAGCAGTAAACGTAACTCAGAAACAGCAGATGTTTGTCATTATGTCTGGAATGTTTATTACCTTTTTCCTAATACTGCATTATCTTCCAAACGATATGACTTTCAATAGTGCTTTGCATATCGCTGGAGCAAATGATAAAATGAATATTGTAGATTTTTCTTTTGACCCCGAAGAAAAATATACTTTTTGGAGTGGTATTACTGGAGGTTTCTTTTTGGCCCTAGCCTATTTTGGTACAGACCAATCTCAAGTGGGACGTTATTTGTCTGGAAAATCAGTTCGTGAAAGTCAAATGGGATTAATCATGAATGGATTATTGAAAGTACCGATGCAGTTCTTTATTCTTTTAACAGGAGTTATGGTTTTTGTTTTTTTTCAATTCAATCCTGTTCCGCTAAATTTCAATCCCAACAATAAAATAGCCATTGAAAAGTCTCCTTACAAGCAGGAATACCATGTTTTAGAAGAAAAATTGGTAAAACTTTCAGAAGATAAAAAGGTTATCAATTTATTATACATCGACCAGTTAAATCAGGATTATGACAATCCCATTTTACGTAAAGAATTAGTAGCATTATCAAATAAAGAAAAAGATCTTCGAGATAAAGCAAAAGAAATTATTTCGAGAGCCGATAGTAATTCGGAAACAAATGATAAAGATTATGTATTCTTTCATTTCATTCTGCATTATTTGCCTAAAGGTCTAATCGGATTGCTATTGGCCGTAATCCTATCAGCAGCCATGTCTTCTACTGCTTCCGGATTAACTGCCTTGGCCTCTACAACTGCAATTGATATTTACAAACGAAATCAAAAAGAAGAAAAATCAGAGAAACATTATCTGCATGTTACTAAGTTTTTTACTCTTTTCTGGGGAATTGTAGCCATACTTTTTGCTTGTGTTGGAACATTATTTGAAAATTTAATTCAGCTCGTAAATATTATTGGTTCTATCTTCTACGGAACTGTTTTAGGAATATTTCTTGTAGCTTTCTATACTAAGAAAGTTCAAGCAAAACCAATGTTTATTAGTGCGATTATAAGTCAGCTTACCATTTTTGTAATCTATTATTTTATGATTTACAGTCAAGAAAAACTAGGTTATTTATGGCTGAATTTTATTGGTGCAATCTTGACAATTGTATTAGCACTTTTATTGCAGTTTTTATTTTTTAGAGGAAAACCAGATGATAATGAGTTAGTTTTAGATTAAGAATATTCTCTGAGTCTGAAATTATTCTAAGCAAAAATCTTATTTTAGTAAATTCTAATTACTAAAATAAGATTTTTACTTTTTTAACTTCAAATTAATCATCATTATGAAAGACCAAAAAAAATACAGCAACAAAACCAAAGCTGCTTTTATTCTGCTAATCGTGATGCTGATTATTTTACTTGGCAACTTTAATACACTCCGAAATTCCAAAAACGTAAATGATAACATCAATGCGATCTATAAAGATAGATTGGTTGTGGCGCATTATATTTTTCAATATTCAAAAGAACTTCATTTTATAAAGGCTGAAGCTGAAAAACTGAATTTAAGCGATGTTATTAAAAAAGATGAAATCATTCATACGCTAAACATTATTCATAATATTGATGATTTGTATGCTAAAACAGTTTTAACAAATAAGGAGAAACAATACTTTGATGCATTTTTACTTTCCTGTAAAGAAATAAACAAACAGGTTGAAAGCAAAAATTGGGACAAAATAGCCAATTCTAGTGCTGAAGCTTTAAAAACACTTGAATCTCTTTCTAACATTCAGATTGAAGAAGGAAAAGCTAAACTTGCCATTGCGAACGCTATGTATAGCAGAAACAATGTCCTTGGTCAGCTTCAGATTGCCTTACTTATTATTTTGGGAGGAATAACTTTTTATCTTTTAATAAAGAAAATCAAAAAAACAGTAAAAATTCCTGAACCTCCAAGTTTGAATTAAAACTCATTTAACCGCAAAGGACGCAAGGGATTACGCAAAGTTCGTAAAGTTTATTTAATACAGCTTTGCGAACTTTGCGTTAAAAAACATAACAACTCAAAAAAATCTTGCGCTCTTTGCGGTTAAAAAAGAACAAAAAAAATTCCAAAACCCGAAAGCTTTGGAATTTTAAAATTTTTATAAAATTGGAATTTGATAATTCAAAGAATTATTATCTGCTCCACTCAGCGATGCTATCTTTATTCAATTTTACGTAATCTGCATTGTTTGCAGCTTCGGCAGATGCCAAAGAAGCTTTTGCTGTTTCAATTGCTCCTTTTTTGTCACCTTGTTTTGCTTGAATTAATGCTTTTAATCTTGATACATAATACGGTTTGTCTGAGCTCATATCAAGAGCTTTGTCTACATAATTTCTTGCAGTTTCTATATTTCCGTTTGATTGGAATAAATATTGAGAAGCTGCGAAATAGTCATTCCATGTTGGACCAGCCAATGCTTTATCGATACTTGCTACAGCAATTTTAGCAGTTGGAACTTCAAATTTTAAAGCTACATGAGAATTTTCCCAAGCAATATCTAAATAACCAAAATTTGGATCTAAACCATTAATACCAATTGTGAATGTCTCAACAGGAGTTGGCAACGCTTCTTCTTTTACTGTCGTTTTTAAAGCTACGTAAGAATCGCTCCAATTTTCTGGCAATCCCCAGTTGTCGGTAGAAAGATAAAAAATGATATCCCAGCTTTCGATTCTAGGCACTGTATAAATTGCATATTTTCCTTTCTTTAGCGTCTTTCCGTCAATGATTACATCATCACTAAAGTTAATGATAGTATTTTCATTAGCTCCAGTTCTCCATAATTTTCCAAACGGAACTAAATTTCCGAACACAGCTCTTCCTCTTGCTCCTGGTCTTGAATAAGTAACTTCAACGTCGGTTAAACCAACAGTTTGTTTAATATATCCTTTTGGACTTGCTTGTGGCGTTTTTACTTGTGCTTCTGATGCTAATGGTCCTAAGATCAGGGCTAAAGCAATAAGTAGTTTCTTCATTATTTTAAGTTTTATTTTTATTCAAATTTACAAATTCAATCAGGGAACAAATGTTAAATTTTCTATAATTCAACCCTTTAGCTGTGATATTTTTTCAGCATTTAGCTCGTTAAAATGTTCTATAACTAAATCAGCTTCAGACAAATCTTGAAGATGAGAATGCTCGCTCTTATAACCTACACAATAAATTCCTGCTCCTTTTGCCGCTTTAACTCCATTTGTACTATCTTCAATAATTATACATTCTTCTTTTGGCGCAATTGACAAAGAAGCTGCATGAATAAATATCGCTGGATTAGGCTTCGACTGCGGAAAATCTTCTCCGCTTACAATATGTGTAAAATACTGATGCAGATTAAATCTAGTAAAAACGCGATCGATAGTAACTTTTGAAGCCGAAGAAGCTAAAATTAACTGTATTCCGTTGCTGTACAAATCTTTAATTAAATCTTCTACACCATCTAAAAGGTATAAATCTTCTTTAGTGTCAAAAGCATCATTAAAAATCGTTCTTTTTCTCTGAATCAAATCTTCAACTTCCTGTTCTACCGTCGGAAAATAGCTCTTTAAAGTCTGAAATGTATTTCGAGTTGAAAACCCTGTAAATGTGGTATACATTTCTTCAGGAACTTCAATATTCAATTCCGAAAATTGTAAATAATAGGCATAACGATGAACGGGTTCCGTGTCTACGATTACGCCATCCATATCAAAAATTACTGTTTTAATCATTCTTTTTTAAGGTGCTAAGGTTCTAAGAGTCAAAGGCTCTAAGGTTTCTCTTTTGTGTGTTTAACTTTGTCAAAGTTTAAAACTTTGACAAAGTTCTATTGAATTCTCTTTTTTAAGTTCAAGAAAATAAGATTCAATGCTTCAGCTATAAAAACCTTAGCACCTTAGAATCTTAGTATCTTAGAACCTTTATTTTTTAAGCAAATATCTAATCACCGTTTCGGCAGCGTGCAAACCAAATAATCCTGGCATGTAGCTGTTTGTTCCGTAGAATGACTTTTTGAAGTTTTTACCATCTGTTAATTTTAAGCTTTTTTCGTCTTGAATCTCAGAAGAAAATACCACTTTAAGTTTGTTGATTTTTACTTCTTTTAAACGCTTGCGAATTGTTTTAGAGAAATAGCAATTAATTGTTTTTGAAATATCTGCTACTTTTACTTTTGAAGCCAACATTTTTCCGCCAGCTCCCATACTACTAATAATTTTTACTCTTTTGCGTTTCGCGGCAATAATCAGATTTAATTTTGGAGTAATACTATCAATGCAATCCAAAACATAGTCAAATTCTGGAGAAACAATCTCAAAAGCACGTTCTGGAGAAAGAAATTCCTGAACACGAGTTAAATTTAATTCTGGATTAATATCCATTAAACGATCACCTACAATTTTGATTTTTGGCTGACCAACCGTTGAATGCAAAGCTGGCAATTGACGGTTAATGTTAGTAATATCTACAACATCTCCGTCTACAATTGTCATGTTTCCTACTCCAGCTCTCGCTAAAAATTCAGCTGCAAAAGATCCAACTCCTCCTAGTCCAACGACTAAAACATTAGACTTTTGTAAATTTTCTAATCCTTCTTTTGTAAATAAAAGCTCAGCTCTTTCTGTCCATTCTGCCATATATTCTTATTATTATTTTTTGTTTCAAGTTTTAGGTTTCAAGTTTTAATTTCTTCTTGATAAATTACATTTTACAATCCAAACACAGTTCGATAATTACTTGAAATAACTTCTTCTAATTCTATTAAATTTAAACCTTTATACTCAGAAGCCAATTCGTATACTTGCTTAATCGATTCTTCAATAGTATCCGTCTCTAAGAAAAAACGATCGTTTGGAACATTTTGAAAAACCGATTTTAAATCTGGATTTTTCAGTAAGTATTTTCCAAATGAAAGATAAAATCCAGCCGCAATTAACTGTTCCGCCAACTGCTTATTTTTTGAAAAACCATGAATAATCATTGGAACATTTATCTTCATTTTTTTCTTTATTTCCATGACTTCTTGGAAAGAGGCAACGCAATGAATAACTACAGGTTTCTTATATTTTTCTGCTAATTCTAATTGCTTCTCAAAAACTGAAATTTGCAGATCAAACGGAACTCCAATTCTTTTGTCCAAACCACATTCTCCTATTGCTAGACAGTTTTTGGTTTGCATTTTCTCTTCAATAATTTTCAAATCTTCATCAATACGACTTTCATCAATATACCATGGATGAATTCCGATGGAATAAAACGGAATCGATGCATCAAAATCTTTTGGATACTGATTAACCAATTCTAAAACATCTGATTGATTGGTAAATTGATGTGTATGAAAATTAAAATATTCCATTAATGAAAAGTCTTTACACCAGCTTTAATTTCGATTTTTAAATCGTTTTCCTGTGGCACAAGCGGACAAGAATACTTATAGTTATAAGCGCAATACGGGTTGTATGCTTGATTGAAATCGACTGCTATCGTATTTCCTTTTGGAATTTCTAAATCAATATAACGGCCACCAATATAACTCTCTTTACCAGTTGTCAAATCTGAAAAAGGAAGGAAAAGATGGTTTTTATATTTTTCCTGAACTATAAGATCTAAACTCTGATAAACAGCAAGCTGAAAAGCTTTTCCGTTTATTTTGAAATTTAAAGTTCCATATTTTATATATTTTGGTGTACGAGTTCCTGAAGTTTTCATTTCGAAAGCTTTGCCTCCTTTAGCTTTTACCAAAGTTGCATTCACAAAATAAGTTTCAGAAATAGGAAAAAACTCTAAGCTTTTAAAAGTTTTTAAATCTTCAGCCATCAGCGGACTTGTCTTAGGATCAGCATATTCGGAGTTAATTTTCTTTTGAAACTTCTGAACATCAGTTTTACTAAACTTTTTTTGTGCAAAAGCAAAATTAAATACCAACAATAAGGCTAGGGCGTTTATAGTTTTCATCTTAGAAATTTTCTGCAAAAATAGTTCAAAAGTAACAAAACAACAACCACTTAACGAGACAAAGTTTCCTAACTTTGTGACGATAATCTATCACACAAAATGCTTAAAAACGCCTTAACTCACTACATTAACAACTTTAGAGGTTTCACTAGAGAAGTTTGGATTCTTGCCATTATTACTTTTATCAACCGCGCTGGGACAATGGTTCTTCCTTTCTTATCTAAATATCTAAAGGAAGATCTTCACTTTTCGTACAATCAGGTGGGATGGATTATGGTTGCTTTTGGTTTGGGTTCAATGTTGGGTTCTTGGCTGGGAGGAAAATTATCTGATAAAATTGGATTTTATAAAATAATGATTTTCAGTTTATTTACGAGTGGAGTTTCGCTTTTCTTTGTACAGTACATTACTACTTTTTGGGCACTTTGTGCTGCCATGTTTGTTCTTATGACAATTGCCGACATGTTCAAATCTGCAAGAAATCATATCAATCATAACTATTTGTATAGCATACAAATAGTAACTAACAGTAAACAAGGGAATTACGATTTAATAGATTTAAACAACTGGTTTATGGCAGATAAGTTTCATAAGCCAATATAGTCATTTAAAGAACCATTTTTGTAAAATTATTACTATATTTTTTTGCACAAAATTATTTCATTATTTTAACTAAGTTTATAAAAAATATCAACTAAGCTTATTTAATCAAAATGACTAAAGAATCAATTGCAATAAAAGATACTATAGTAATACGAGATACAATCATAAAAACAGTCGTAAAAGTCGTTGAATCAAAAAACAATATTGTAGAGCAAAAAAGTTTTTGGTATGATATAGTTCTAGCCAATTGGTCACAAATACTACTTCTACTCGGTGTGATAGGCTTTATTGTAAAAACTATAACAGATTGGAAATTAAAAAAATATGAAATATCATTTTATAAAATTCAAGAAAATAAGATTTTGGAAGTGAAAAATTTCTACAAATGTTACAATCAGCTAGAATCAGTTTTATTTACTTTTAGTCAATATAGTATGAGTATCGAAATATCAAACGAAAAAGTAGATGAACTAAGATTTAAAATTGATATGGCATCTGTGGATTTACGTAATAATTGTTTATCATTAAAACTTTTTTTAAATAAGAATGAAATTGAGATAATCGATAATATTTTGAATTTATATATGAAAATTACTCTCGAAACTGCATTGTGGAATGCAAGAAGAAAAGGAAATAAACCAAACTGGAATTATTTTAAAGAAGATTTTTACGAGATACAATACTACAAAATACCTGATTTAATGAAAGAGTTTGAAACAAGTTTTAGAACAAGTTACGATTTAGACAAACCTACTTTCTTTAGTACGTTCAATTTAAGAAAAAAATAAAAAATTAGAATCCAAAAAATAAAGGACTTTACAAGCTAGACATAAACTGCTAATTGCACCAAAACAAAGATAATCTGATTTATAACACTTAAATATTAAAATGACAAAACCAACAACAATTATACACGATACAATTATTGTACGTGATACAATTTACCAAACAATTACCGCTACAAAAATTGATAAAGCCGAAATCTACAAGGACATACTAACACAGCAGACCCAAACCTACAACATCATATTAGGGGGTTTTCTAGCAATACTTGCTTGTTTTGCTACTGTTACATATTTATATAACACAAGACTTGCAAAGCGCCAAATTATAAAACAAACTAATAAAATTTTTGAAGAACAAAAAGCAGTTATATTAACCCATATAAGGAAAGAGGTTGATATTGAACTTTATATTTTACGTGCTGAAAGCGCAAGACTATTTGCATTAAGAATCACAGGGAATACTATTCCTAATAAAGTTAATCGTTTTTATTGGTGGATGCAATGTCTAAAATACTCTCTTCTAGCAAAAAAAGGAAAAGCAACGAGGTTATCTTGTGAATGTGCAATTAACGCAGGAATTCAAGGACTAGTAAATCAAGCACAATTTAAATCAGATATTTTATTGCGATATCCTAAAAATAAAGAAAAGTTTGAAGCACTTTTAGAAGAATTACCTAGTGAATTAGATAAAGAAAAAAAACAACTACAATCTATAATATCGAAAATATATTTCTAATGGATAACAATTTCATTGAAAAATTTAGAAAACAAACAACTGGTATGTTGCAGATATGTTTAGACCGGCTATGTTTGTATCTCTAGGAGCTTATGCTAAACCAGAAAACAGAACACGAGCCCTTACGTTGGTTCGTCTTGCTGTAAATTTAGGTTTTGCTGCTGGACCAGCCCTTGGAGGTTTAATTATTATGGGAATGGGATATTCTGGCCTTTTCTGGGTTGACGGTGCTTCTTGTATTATTTCAATCTCTATTTTCGCTTTATTGGTAAAAGAAAAGAAAAAAGCCACACACGACGATAAAACAGAAAGTGCTACCGATGTAAAATCGGTTTTTCATGATAGAATTTTCTGGGTTTTCTTATTCGTAAGTTTTATTACGGCTATGATTTTCTTTCAGCTTTTTACCACCCTTCCTTTATATCATAACGAAAAATTTGGCTTAAGCGAATTTCAAACAGGTCTTTTAATGACTTTAAATGGTCTCTTAATCTTTTCTCTAGAAATGCCTACAGTTGGATTTTTGGAACGAAAAGCTTTTCCTAAAATTAGAATTATAATAGTCGGATCTTTTGTAATGGCATCTAGTTTCTTTTTGCTCCTCATTAATTTTTGGGCAGGAATATTGGTTGTAAGCATGGTCTGCATTTCTATTGGTGAAGTTCTTACTTTTCCGTTTTCCAACGCATTTGCCCTCAGTCGAGCACCACGTGGACAAGAAGGACGCTACATGGCACTTTATACCATGAGTTTTAGCCTTGCCCATATTGTGAGTTCTAAACTCGGCTTTGAAATTATTACCCGATTTGGTTACCAAACCAACTGGCTTTTTATGGCCTGCATTGGTGTTCTTGCAACAGGATGCTGCATTTGGATCAAAAACGCTCTTCTAACAGAGAAAACTTTCTAAGCAAATTTTAACTTCTTAACGCGTTATTATTCAATTTATTACAATTAAATTTGAATAGTTTTTTTGTGCTCTAAAACGAATTCAAACTTAATTTTTAGTTAAATAACTATTTTTATAGTTGTGTAACTAAAAAAATAGTTGTACGTTTGAATTAAAATTAGAGAAGATGCAGAAGTTAACAAACAAAGAAGAAGAAATTATGATGATTTTATGGAAGCTAAAGAAAGCTTTTGTAAAAGAAATTCAAGGTGAAATTACCGAAGATCAGCCACATTACAACACCTTATCGACTATAGTGCGTAATTTGGAAGAAAAAGGATACGTTGGACACAATGCTTTTGGAAATACACATCAATATTTTCCGATTGTACCAATTGAAGATTACAGAAAAGGATTTATGAAAACCGCAATCGATAATTACTTTAATAGTTCATATAAGAGTATGGTTTCCTTTTTTGCTAAAGAAGAAAAAATTTCAGCAGATGAATTGCGCGAAATTTTATCAATGATCGAAAATAAAAAAGAAAATAAATAATCAGGTTATGGAAGCACTTTTTATCTATATCATCAAATCAAGCAGTTTAATGCTTTTGTTCTATTGCGCTTACTTTTTCTTATTGCGCAAAGAAACATTCTTTAACAGTAACAGATGGTTTCTTTTGTCTGGATTAATCGTGTCGGCAATTTTGCCTTTCTTGACTTATACAAAAGAAGTATGGATTGAAGCTGCTCCCGATATCAATATCAATTTTCAAAACAATATACAAAACATTCCACAAGAAGAATCAGCAGACTTTAACTGGACATATCTGATTTTAGGTCTTTATTCTATTGGTTTTTTAATTTTCCTTATAAAATTAGCAATCGATTTTTATAGTCTAAATACAGTAATTAAAGGAAAAAAGATCCAACAGCAAGCCGATTTTAAATTCATAGATACAAACGAGAATATCGCGCCTTTCTCCTATTTTGAATATATCGTTTACAATTCATCACTGTATACGCCTTCAGAATTAGAAAACATTATTGAACACGAAAAAGTACATAGTGATCAGAATCATACCATAGATGTATTGGTTTCACGAGCTTTCAGTATTATTTTCTGGTTCAATCCGATTATCTGGTTTTACAAAAAAGCAATAATGCAAAATTTAGAATTTATTGCCGATAATGAAGCCGCTAAAAAACTGCAAGACAAAAAAGCCTATCAATACACGCTTTTAAAAATAACAACACACGAAAATTGTGTTGCAATCACTAATCATTTTTATCAATCATTAATCAAAAAACGAATCGTCATGTTAAACAAAAATCAATCAAAAAAGAGAAATTCTTGGAAGTATTATGCTGTAATCCCAGCTCTTGCTGCATTTGTATTATTATTTCAAGTTGAAGTAGTTGCAAAAGAAAGACATCAGACTGTAAAAGCAGTCTCAAACGAAATTGAATCTGTTGATATTTACAAAATACAAAAGAATACCACAGATTTGGAATTAAAAAGAATCAAAGAGAAATTAAAATCACTACATAACGTCGAATTTGAAGCTTCAAGAATCAAAAGAAACTCAGAAAATCAATTAACGTCTCTTAAAGTTGAAGTAAGTTATCAAAACCAAAAATCTCAATCTATTCAAACAGGTGGAAAAGTAGCAATTAAAGATTTCGGGATAGTTGTTGTTACAGGGAAAAATGGCGCTATTAGAGCTGGCATAAAAACCGATGATGAAAAAAGCGCTGTAAATCAAAAAGTTGCTTTAAATGAAAAGCCAAACAATTCAGAAGTTAAAAATACAATTACTAATACAGAAACCAATGTTAACACTAATTCTATTACTAGTACAAAAACTGACAGTGATACTAATGCAAATATTAGCACTACTGTAGTTATAAATAAAGACAATAACACTAAAGTTATTACAACTGGAGGCGCAACTGTTGCTGTTTCAAATGGCACGAAAACGAATGCTAAAGCATCTAGCCTGCTTGTAATTGTCGACGGTGAAGAAATGCCTTCTGGTTTTGATTATAATAGCATTAAACCAACGGATATTGCATCTGTAAATGTTTTAACTGGAGTAAATGCAACTGACCAATATGGCGAGAAAGCTTCAAATGGAGTAATCGAAATTGTAACCAAGAAATAATACATTTCTAATTTTAAATAGAAAAGAAATGCAAAAACTAACCAATAAAGAAGAAGAAATCATGCATATTTTATGGAAGCTGAAAAAGGCTTTTGTAAAAGAAATTCAAGCAGAGATTTTAGAAGATCAGCCGCATTACAACACTTTGTCTACCATTGTTCGTAATCTGGAAGAGAAAGGTTATGTTGCGCACAATGCTTTTGGAAATACACATCAATATTATCCAGCGGTAAGCATTGAAGATTATCGAAATGGCTTCATGAGTACTGCAATAGATAATTATTTTAATAGTTCATACAAAAGCATGGTTTCTTTTTTTGCTAAAGAAGAGAAAATTTCAGCGGATGAACTACGCGAAATCTTAGATATGATCGAAAATCCAAAAGAAGGTAAATAATCAGAATACTATGGAAGCACTTTTCATTTTTATCTTAAAATCAAGCGGGTTATTAGCAATGTTTTATTTTGCTTACATTTTTTTACTTCGTAAAGAGACTTTTTTCAACAGCAGCCGATGGTTTTTAATTGCCGGATTAATTACTTCTGTTATACTGCCTTTTGTAGTTTATACTAAAGTAATATGGATTGAAGCATCTCCTGTGCCCTCTCCTGCTCCGGTAATTACAACTACGGCAAATGTTATAGAAAGCATTCCGACTTCAAATCATGATGTAGTTGCTTATAAGCCTCAATATAGACCGACAACCCTAGCCGTTGTTGAGAAAGAAAATTTTGAAATTAATTGGAGTTTGGTTTTAACTGCTGTTTACGGAATTGGCTTTCTGGCTTTTATGATCAAATTTGCTCTTGATTTTTATAGCTTAAATGCTGTCTTAAAAGGAAAGAAAATTGAGCAGCAAGATGATTTCAAATTTATTGACATCAAAGAAAACATTGCTCCTTTCTCCTACTTTGACTACATTGTATATAACTCATCACTATATACAGCAGCAGAATTAGAGAATATTTTAGAACATGAAAAAGTGCATAGTAATCAAAAGCACACTGTCGATGTTTTGATTTCGAGAATCTTTTGTATCCTATTTTGGTTTAACCCAATTGTGTGGCTTTATAAAAAAGCTATTTTGCAAAACCTCGAATTTATCGCCGACAGTGAGGCTTCTAAGAAAATTGCAGACAAGAAAGCCTATCAGTACACACTTTTAAAAATCACAACGCATGAAACTTGCGTTACAATCACCAATCATTTTTATCAATCATTAATCAAAAAACGAATTGTCATGTTAAACAAAAATCAATCAAACAAAAGAAATTACTGGAAATATTCGGCAGTAATTCCTGCTCTTGGTGCATTTGTTCTTTTATTCCAAATAAGGACTATTGCGCAAGAAAAAAAACAAAATGAAGCTGCAGTTACGCAAAGAGATACCATCAAAGATTCTGAGGAAACCATCAAAATAACAAAAAACACTACTGACAAGGAACTAAACGAACTTCCTGGGAAATTAAAAACCAACCATAATCTTGATGTTGTAATTTCTGATGTAAAAAGAAATACCAAAGAAGAATTAACCGCGATTCAGATCAATGTAAAATCAGACTCTGGCAAAAAACAGACTATAAAAATCGACGGAGACGAAGCTATCAAAGATTGTGAATTAGCCATTGGAACCGATGAAAATGGAGCAAAATCTATCAACATTAATAGTGACAGAAATTTTAAAGCACCATTAATAATTAGAAACGAAAGGGTTATTGTTAGAAATCACGGAGAATCTGATGTTGTTGCTCCAGTACCTCCAACACCACCAGTATTTCCTACTGGACCACTGCCAGTAGCACCGACAGTAGATATGTCAAAAATGCCTAAGCCTCCTGCTGCTCCAAAAAATCCAAAGGATAAAGTAGCAATGCAGAAGTTTGAAAAAGAAATGGAGGAATTTGAAAAGAAAATGGAAAAATTTCAGCCAAACATTGATGCTATGACTGCTTACGGAGATGCTGTTAGCGAAATTATGTCTAAGCGTGAAGCTATTTATGAGAAAGAAATGGCGAAGTATGAGATTGCAATGGAAAAATTCAATGCTAAAATGGAAAAATTCAACTATGATTTTAAATTTAGCTTTGGAGATGATTCTAAGGACTACGAAAGTAATATGAAGCAATACGAACAAGACATGAAACAATATGAGCTTGATATGCAACAGCATGCGAAGGACATGAAACAACATGCAAAAGACATGAAACAACACGAGAAAGACATGAAACAGCATGAAAAAGATATGAAAGAAATGGAAAAACAAAATAAAAAAGCATAACCGTATCATTTTAAAACATAAAAAAACCAGTGCTCAAACACTGGTTTTTCTTTTTAAATTTGTCATCAATAAAGCAAGATGGATAGAAGCTCCCAAAAAAGCTATGTACCAAGGAAACAGATGCTAACGAAAACCTGATTCTCAAAATTTAAATACTTTATATTTTACTCCCAAAAGACTTTGTTTCAGCAACAAGGTCTTTTTTGTATCTTTGCAGAAACAAATCCACTATGTATAAATTATTAGCCAAACTAAATAAACTACTTTTGCCAAGCTTTACCAAACAAGGTCTAGATATTTCGAAAGCTAAGAAATGGCAAATGGCAATTATTGGTTATCGAGCCTATGTTACAAAAAAAGCTTTAGGCAATTAATTTAGAATACATTTTATTTATTCGGCAGAGGCATATCTTTTTAGGATTCTGCCATACTTTTTATGAAAAACAGAGACATAAGCTTATCTCCTGTTCCAGCAGTATTATTAGCAATTATCAGTGTACAATTCGGAGCCGCGATTGCAAAGACACTATTCCCAACAATCGGAGCAGCAGGCACAGCATCCATGCGTATTGGCATTTCGGCAATAATTTTATTATTTGCTTATCGAACTAATTTAAGAACTATAACAGCAAAACAATGGAAACTTGTAATTCCTTATGGTTTATCATTAGGAGCTATGAATTTGATCTATTATTTGGCCATAGAAAGAATTCCAATTGGATTAGCAGTAACCCTAGAATTTGTTGGGCCATTAATACTTGCGATAGCAGGTTCTAAACGTTTGGTTGATTATTGCTGGGTATTACTTGCTGCAATCGGTATTTTGTTAATTGCTCCATGGACAAATAACCGCTTAGATCCTATTGGTATTTTATGTGCTCTTTTAGCAGGAGCTTTCTGGAGTGCGTATATTGTTTTAGGAGGCAAAGTCTCTAAAATTATGAATGATGGAGACGCTGTAACTATAGGAATGTTGTTTGCCGCACTTTTAGTTTTGCCTTTTGGTTTACTAGAAAGCGGATTAAATAATCTTACACCAAAACTTTTCGGAATGGGCATTGCTCTTGCCCTTTTATCAAGTGCAATTCCGTTTACTTTAGAAATGAAAGCATTGGGTAAACTTCCACCTAGAACTTTTAGTATTTTAATGAGCTTAGAACCAGCGGCAGCTTCTATCTGCGCTTTTATTTTTCTTAAAGAGAGTTTAAATTTCTACGAAATTCTCGCCGTAGTCTGTGTTGTTATCGCTTCTGCAGGAAGCACTCTAACTGCAAAAAAATAGTTTAAAAAAATCTGAAAATTAAAATTCCAAATTCCAAGTTTTACATTGGGATTTAGAATTTTAATTTTTGAGATTTGGGTTTATTTATTTTTTAGGAAGCAAAACAGCATCTACAACATGAATAACACCATTTGACTGATTCACATCTGCAATGGTAACTTTTGCTTTATTACCATTCTCATCAGTAATATATAAGTCTTTTCCTTTCATCCAAGCTGTTAATGTTCCTCCATTTACTGCTTTGATAGTTGCTTTTCCTTTACCTTCTTTTATTGCTTTTGCAATATCCGAAGCATTCCACTTTCCAGAAACAACATGATAAGTCAAGATGTTTTGAAGCATTTTTTTATTCTCTGGTTTAAGTAGTGTTTCAACGGTTCCTTTTGGCAATTTATTAAAAGCTTGATTTGTTGGAGCAAAAACGGTAAAAGGACCTTTTCCTTCTAAAGTCGTAACTAAATCGGCCGCTTTTACTGCAGCAACCAAAGTCGTGTGATCTTTTGAATTAACGGCATTTTCAATTATGTTTTTATTTGGATACATCGCCGCACCACCAACCATCACCGATTTTTGCGCATTTGATGTAAATGCAAATCCTAAAGCTAAAACTGCAAGAGCTAAAAATTTTCTAGTTTTCATGTTAAATGATTTTTAAGTTATAAGGTCATTTACGGGGATAAAGTTGTTTTGGTTTTCTTTCAAAAAACACTTTTAACCGAAAAATGGTAAATTACCTCTAAAACATTCCTAAAAACAAGCCTTTACAGATCAAATATTTTTTTCACAAAATTATAAGAATACACTAATCTTATTTAGATTTTATTATTAAATTTAAAATCAAAACAACATCATCATGAATAATCTTCCAAAAAAAGTTCGAAGTAAAAAGCTAAATTCAAGGGTAGATTTAACAGCAATGGTTAGTGTCTCTTTTTTGCTGATTATATTTTTTATGCTTGTTGGTGAATTATCAAAATCTAAAGGAATGGATCTCGCTTTGCCTGAAAAAGATACATGTAGATGGAGCCATGCATGCATCAAAGCTGATCGGGTCTATACCATATTATTAGACAAAAACGATAAAATAATAACTTATTCTGGAATGTTAGAATTTCCAATGGAGGCGCCAAAGGAATTTAAATCTGGAAAAAATGAAATCCACCAAGAACTGTTTCGTAAAAAGAAAGAAGTTCATAATTATATGGTTTCAGTAGGAAAACCAATGAATGGAGTAATTGTAATAATAAAGCTGAGTAAAAAATCAAACTATGGTAATTTAGTAAATATACTCGATCTAATGAAAGTTGCCAATATTGAAACGTATTCAATAGTTGATGAATTTAGTGCAGCAGAATCAAAATTATTAGCTTCAAATTAATAACTAAGTCTTATGAAAAACCTACCTAAAAAAGTCAGAAGCAGAAAGTTAAATTCAAGAGTTGATTTAACGGCAATGGTCAGCATTTCTTTTTTGCTGATTATATTTTTTATGGTTGTTGGGGAATTATCTAAGCCTAAAGCTATGGATTTAAGTCTACCCGCTAAAGATCCAGTGTGTGATGATGGACGACCTATAGCATGTTATAGAGGAGAACGTTTTTATACTGTACTGTTAGGAGATAATGACAAATTAATTACATACGCTGGTTTTTTAGAGAGTCCAACAGAAAAACCAAAAGAAACCAATTATAGTAAAAATGGGTTTCACAACGATTTACAGCTTATTAATAAAAAAATCCTTGAATATTCAGCTTCTTTAGGCAAACCAAATCGAGGCGCAATTGTCTTTATAAAACCTTCCAGTAAAAGTAATTATGGAAATTTGGTAGCTGTATTAGAAGAAATGAGACTTGCAAATATTGAAACTTACACAATTGTAAACGAATTTACTCCCGAAGAATCAAAATTACTAGCTTCAAAATAAACACATAATCGTTGTCATTTCGAGGCACGAGAAATCTTCGCAAGTAGCTCCGCAACGAAAAAACCAATCTTTATCGAGCCTCTTGCGAAGATTTCTCGTGCCTCGAAATGACAAAATTGTACACATTGAATCAAATTCCAATCATCATAAAATTTCTACCAAAATTTCACAACGTTCCAATCGTAAAACCTGAATCCTGAAACAAAGAAAACCTGAAACAAAAAACATAAAAAAAAAGTCCCACATTACTGTGGGACTTTCTATTTAGAGGAAACTAAGAATTATTTTTTCTCAGTTTTTTCCATTTTAGCTTTTAAAGCAGCTAATACATCATTGTTGTCACCTAAAGTCGCAGCTGGTGCGTTTGTAGATGCAGATGTAGTAGTTTCAGCAGCAGCTTTCACGTTTTTCTCTTCTTCTTCACGGAAGATAGCAGTGTGAGAAGCAACTACTCTTTTGAATTCTTTGTTGAACTCGATTACTTTGAAATCAGCAGTATCACCTTTTTTCAATTTCTTTCCGTCTTCTTTTTCAAGGTGACGAGTAGGAATGAAAGCAACGATATCATCTCCGAATTCTACAGTAGCTCCTTTGTCAACGATTTCAGAAATCTCACCTGTGTGGATAGTTCCTACAGCGAAAGAATCTTCGTATTGATCCCAAGGATTAGCAGTAGTTTGTTTGTGACCTAAAGATAATTTACGTCCTTCAACATCTAATTCTAATACTACAACATCAAGTTTTTCTCCAACATTTACAAACTCAGATGGGTGTTTAATTTTCTTAGTCCAAGAAAGATCAGAAATGTAGATTAATCCATCAATTCCTTCTTCTAATTCTACGAAAATACCAAAGTTTGTGAAGTTTCTAACGATACCTGTATGTTTAGAACCTACTGGGTATTTAGAAGTAATGTCAGTCCATGGATCTTGAGTCAATTGTTTGATACCTAATGACATCTTACGATCTTCTCTGTCAAGAGTTAAGATAACTGCTTCAACAACATCTCCAACTTTCACGAAGTCCTGAGCAGAACGTAAGTGAGTTGACCATGACATTTCAGAAACGTGGATTAAACCTTCAACACCTTCAGCAACTTCGATGAAAGCACCGTAATCAGCGATTACAACTACTTTACCTTTAACTTTATCACCAACAGTTAAGTTAGCATCTAAAGCATCCCATGGGTGAGCGTTTAATTGTTTCAATCCTAATTGAATTCTTGTTTTCTCATCATCGAAATCAAGGATTACAACGTTTAATTTTTGGTCTAATTCAAGAACTTCACTTGGGTGGTTGATTCTGCTCCAAGAAAGGTCAGTAATGTGAATTAATCCGTCAACACCACCTAAGTCAATGAACACACCATAAGAAGTAATGTTTTTAACAACACCTTCTAATACTTGTCCTTTTTGTAATTGACCGATGATCTCTTTTTTCTGTACTTCAATATCAGCCTCGATAAGTGCTTTATGAGATACAACAACATTTTTGAATTCGTGGTTGATTTTTACCACTTTGAATTCCATCATTTTGTTTACATATACATCATAGTCTCTAATTGGCTTAACGTCAATTTGAGATCCAGGTAAGAACGCTTCGATACCGAATACGTCAACAATCATACCTCCTTTAGTTCTACATTTAACAAAACCGTTAACGATTTCTCCAGTTTCATTAGCTGCAATAACTCTATCCCAAGATTTGATAGTACGTGCTTTTCTGTGAGATAATACTAATTGACCTGTTTTATCCTCACGGATGTCGATTAATACTTCTACTTTGTCACCTACTTTTAAGTTTGGGTTGTAACGAAATTCGTTTAAAGAAATAACACCTTCAGATTTAGCATTGATATCAACGATAACGTCTCTATCTGTAATTCTAACTACAACTCCTTCAACTACTTCTTCTTGATCTGTAGCGATGAAAGTTTTTGATACTAGTTCCTCAAACTCTTGTAAGTTTTTTTCATCTACTGCATCGATTCCTTCTTGGAAGTTGTGCCAGTTAAAATTTGCTAAAAACTCTTCTTGTGATTTTGTTTGTTCAGACATGCTGATAAAAAAATTTGTATTCTGTTTTTCTCGAGTTTCTCTATGCGATAGAAAATACAGAAGTTGTTTTACATAAATGGTTGATTCCTAATGGAAACTCTTCTCTGCCAAAAGGACTGCAAAATTAGTACATTTTTCTGAATTAACAAAACAAAACCGATATGATTATCAGCCAATTGTTTAAGAAGCAGAACAATTTAGCTTTTTCATCACGTTTAGTCCCGCTATCCGCTACAATCTTTTATGCCTCCCGATAGCTATCGGGACCGCCATAAAAGGATTTCCACTTCTATCGGGGCTAGATTAGGAAGTCTCGTTTTCATTAGAACCTTGAAAAGCGAAACCCGACAGGCTTTAAAAACCTGTCGGGTTTACTATGTGTAACTATCTTTGTCAAAATTCGAAAAAATTATCAAAGATTTTTTTCCATCTTAATGACTCAAATTTTCAATTTCCTTCGGATCATGTTTATGTTTAAACAAAACAGCAAATGCTATTGCAATAACCAATGCATAAGCCGCAAACGACAACCAGATCGTATGCCAGTCTTTCATTAAAACTGGATTTGCAAAAATTCCGTCTGCAGAAATTGAATTTCCTTGACTTTTTACAAATTCTACTATCTTTTCGTTTGAAGCATCTGTTTGTAAAAACCCAGCTAATTCTGCTGTATTAGCAAATGATTTTGTAAAAAAACGATCAATTGCCCAACCAGAAGTCAAACTTCCTAAAACCGCTCCTACTCCATTGGTCATCATCATAAATAAACCTTGCGCAGAAGAACGAATTTTAGAATCGGTATTGCTTTCTACGAATAAAGAACCCGAAATATTAAAGAAATCAAATGCCATTCCGTAAACGATACAAGAAAGAATAATCATCCATAAACCATTTACAGGATCTCCAAAAGCAAATAATCCGAAACGTAAAACCCACGCCAACATACTAATAAGCATCACTTGTTTGATTCCGAAACGTCTTAAGAAAAACGGAATCGCTAGAATAAACAACGTCTCAGAAACCTGTGAAATCGACATAATAATAGTCGAATATCTAATTACAAAAGAATCCGCGTATTTTGGAAAATGTTTAAATTCATCTAAAAATACATCTCCATAAGCATTTGTCAATTGAAGTGCTCCTCCTAAAAACATAGAAAAAACAAAAAACAAAGCCATTTTGTAGTTTGCAAACAATTTGAAAGATTCTAGTCCGAAAGTTTCAATCCATGTTGCATTTTCTTTAATCAAACGCTGCGGCTCACATTTTGGCAATGTAAAAGCGTAAAAGCCTAAGATTAAAGCTCCAACTCCAGCAATATAAAATTGATATTCTGTAGCTTTACTTCCACTCAAATTTGTAATCCACATCGCTACAATAAAACCGATTGTTCCCCAAACACGTATTGGCGGAAAATCTTTTACAATGTTCTTGTTATTTAATTTAAGTGAAGTATAAGATATTGAGTTACTTAAAGCGATTGTTGGCATGTAACAGCACATTGCCAAAAGCATTACAATAATAAAAGTATCTGGCGTTTTAACTTGTGCAATTCCAAATAAAACAGCTGCATATAAAATATGAAGGATTCCATACAATTTTTCAGCATTTACCCATCTGTCGGCAATAATTCCGGTTAATGTAGGCATAAATAAAGAAGCAATTCCCATGGTTCCAAATACTAAACCAAATTGTGTTCCTTCCCAATTTTTGGTTCCAAACCAATAATTTCCAATTGTTATCAGCCAAGCTCCCCAAACAAAAAATTGAAGAAAGCTCATAAAGATTAACCTGTTTTTAATTCCCATATAGTGAAATTGTCTTTAAAGTAAAAAATGAAGCGGTAAAACTACCATTAAAAATAATATCTACAAAAAATTATATTGTTTTAACAACATCATTCACTAATTCTAAAACAGCTGCAAATTGTTGCTCTTTATTTAAGTAAGAATTATCAATCTCTATTGCATCATCGGCAATTATTAATGGAGAATCTGCACGGTGAGTATCTATATAATCTCTATCTACAACATTTTTTAAAACTTCTTCATAAGAAACATTATCACCTTTTTGCTGTAATTCATCAAAACGTCTTTGTGCACGTGTTTCTGCGCTGGCAGTCATAAAGATTTTAAGTTCAGCATTAGGAAAAACCACGGTGCCAATATCACGACCATCCATAACAATAGATTTATTAGTTCCCATTGCCTGCTGCTGTTCTACCAACTTGGCACGAACTTCTGAAACTGCCGCTACAGTGCTAACAAAATTAGAAACTTCGATAGTTCTAATTTGCTTTTCGACATTTTCACCATTCAAATACATTTCTGCAAAGCCCAAATCAGCATTAAACTTAAATTCTAATGTAATATCAGACAAGGCTTCAACCAAAGCTTCTTTTTTAAAGAAATCGGCTCCTATAAGATTATGCTGCATAGCAAAAAAGGCAACCGCACGGTACATTGCCCCTGTATCTACATACACATATTCCAGTTCTTTTGCTAATTGTTTTGCTAAAGTGCTTTTTCCTGTAGATGAAAATCCGTCGATTGCAATGGTAATTTTTTTCAATTTCTTATTTTTAAATTTTTATTCTTTTAAAACCTTTATGTTTTTAATAATAAATACTCATTAAAATATCTGATTTAGAACCATCAATTAATCTTGCTATTCTTTCAAAGTATTTTTTATTAACCATAGGGCAGCCATAACTATTGCAAATGTAGCCATCTTTCTCTTCATACGGAACATCATAATAATAATGAAAAACAATATCCCGTTTGAAAGCATTATTATTTGTCTCGTCTAACCCATACAATCTATAAGCCTTTCCAAACTTTCCATAATAATGATTTCCGATAGAATACCTTCCTAATGAAGTGCTTAATGAATTTGGAATATTGCTAAAGAGAAGTTTTCCTTCTTTCCCTGTTTCAGAACCAGATCCATGCGCAACCAAACCTTTGTCTATAATTTTATTTGTATTTAAATTATAAACAAAAAAACGATTCTTCCCTGAAGGAATCTTCATATCTATCAAAAAAACAATTTTATCATTGTATTTTGGATTCTTACGAATTAGCTCTTTAATATCAGCAGCATGAGCTTCAATTCTTTTACACTCAGAAGACGATAAATCAACTTTATTTTTATCAGAAACTATAAAATAAATAAATAGAATCGTAAAAACAAGAAGGGATATGATAATTACTTTTTTCATTGAATGATTACTAAATAGATATTTTCCTCTTAATCAAAAAAAGTTTTTGATTCTGTAAAAAAACTAACTACAATAAATAAAACCAAATAGAATAGTTTTATGCAATTATTGAAAATTTAAGATCAAACCAAAAAGACTTGTATTTGCCGCGAGAGTATATCTAGAATACGAATAGTTAAATTTTAGTTTATTCATTCTTAAACCAAATCCCAACGAAACTCCAGAAAAATTACGTTGTTCTTCTACCCTTAATTCTTCTCCTCTTCTAAAGTTATACCCAATACGAAAATTGAATGCTTTTTTAGGAAAAAGCTCTACTCCAAATGCAACGTGCCTTAAAGCATTGTTTACAAAAGAAACCTTTTCTGGACTTGTACTTCCGTCAATATTAGTTTCTCCACGATTGGGATTAGAGAAAGAAATGTTCCATTGCTGCAAATTTTCTAGCGAAAGATGCCAGCGAATTGGCACATGCTCTAATTCTTGCGAAATACCAGCTACGATTTCAAAAGGAAGATTTTCTTTGATTCCAGAATAAGTCGTAAACTGCGTTCCCATATTTCTAAACACAAGAGCAAAATTCAGATCATTCATTTCATTTACATACAAGAAACCCAAGTCAACAGCACCACCAATTGAATTATAACTTTCAAGAGAGGATGTTATCAATTTAGCACTTGCTCCAATGTAAAAATCGGTATAAGGAACATTGTAGGCATACCCAAGTGATAATGCGCCTTCGCTTCCTGTAAAATTAGAAGTAGCCTGACCATTTTCGTCATAACCTTCAAATGTACCGTAATTCACATAAGTAACGCCGGCATAAAAAGTCTGAACGTGACGATCATAAGTATAAGCATACGACGCAGTGCCATAAGAGGCCTCACCATAATAACTTCCGTAATTTAGTGCTAAATGATTATCCATATCTGCGTTTATTAACGCGGGGTTGGACATGGCCTGATTTACATCATCGTCATATATCGTAATTATATCTCCTCCTAATGCCGCTTGCCTTGGCGAAGTAGTAAGATTTAAAAATTGATAAGTGTAACGCCCACCGACCTGTCCGAAAGAAAACGAACAAATTAAGACAGTAAAGAATAAAACAACTTTTTTGAGCATTTGTTTTGGGCGTACGTAATATGGGCATAACGCAACTGCAAATATAAAACTATATAACTCTTAAAATAATGTGAAATAAAAAAAATCCAAATCCCAATCATTAAAATTGGAATTTGGATTTTGTATAGTATAATTTAAAATTTTTATTTCAAATCTTTCGCATTTTTAACTTTTTGATCTGTCAAAGCTATTGCTAAAACTTCACTCATTTCTTTTACATAATGAAAAGAAAGACCTTCTAAGTACTCTGCTTTAATTTCATCAATATCACTTTTGTTTTCGTGGCAAAGAATGATTTCTTTAATTCCAGCTCTTTTGGCCGCTAAGATTTTTTCTTTAATACCACCAACTGGAAGTACTTTTCCGCGTAGAGTGATTTCTCCTGTCATTGCCAAGCTTTTCTTTACTTTTTTCTGAGATAAAAGCGAAACTAAAGAAGTAAGCATTGCAATACCGGCACTTGGCCCATCCTTTGGAGTTGCCCCTTCTGGAACATGTAAATGGATATTATATTTCTGAAACAATTCTGTACTAATACCTAATTTCTTAGCATTTGCTTTAATATATTCTAAAGCAATTGTAGCAGATTCTTTCATTACAGTTCCAAGGTTTCCTGTAATAGTTAAAGCTCCTTTACCTTCAGAAATTAAAGATTCGATAAATAAAATATCACCTCCAACACTTGTCCAAGCTAAACCAGTTACAACGCCAGCAACATCATTATTTTCGTATTTATCACGCTCTAATCTTGGTACTCCTAAAATCGCTACAATATCTTCATCTGTAACTTTTTTGTTGTACTCCTCTTCCATTGCAACAGATTTTGCTGCATTACGAATTACCTGAGCAATTTTAGTCTCTAAATTACGAACACCAGATTCTCTTGTGTAACCTTCAATGATTTTCTCTAATTGCTTTTTGCCAATAGTCAAATCTTTTGCTGTTAAACCGTGAGCTTCTAATTGTTTTGGAAACAAATGTCTTTTAGCAATTTCAACCTTTTCTTCAATAGTGTAGCCTGACATTTTAATTATTTCCATTCTGTCACGCAAAGCTGGTTGAATTGCGGCCATATTATTTGAAGTCGCAATAAACATCACTTTAGATAAATCATATCCCATTTCAAGGAAATTATCATAAAAAGAACTGTTTTGCTCGGGATCTAAAACTTCTAATAAAGCTGAGGACGGATCGCCGCTATTACCATTTGACAGTTTATCAATCTCATCTAAAATAAATACCGGATTTGAAGTTCCTGCCTTTTTCAAACTCTGAATAATACGTCCAGGCATTGCTCCAATATAAGTTTTTCTATGCCCGCGGATTTCAGCTTCATCACGTAAACCTCCTAAAGAAATACGAACATATTCGCGTCCTAAAGCTTCCGCCACAGAACGACCAATAGAAGTTTTACCAACTCCTGGAGGCCCAGTTAAACATATAATTGGCGATTTCATGTCATTTCGCAATTTTAAAACTGCCAAATGCTCAATCATTCTTTTCTTTACTTCATCAAGTCCGAAATGATCTTTATCTAAAACTTTTTGTGCGTGTTTTAAATCGAACTTATCTTTAGAGTATTCACCCCAAGGCAACTCTAAAAATAGCTCCAAATAATTACGCTGAATTCCAAAATCTGGCGATTGCGGATTCATACGACGCATTTTAGACAATTCTTTTTCGAAATGTTTCTGCGTTTTTTCGTCCCACTTTTTGGTTTTCGCCTTCTGCCCCATTTCGTCCATTTCCTCTTCCTGAGAAACACCACCTAATTCTTCTTGAATGGTTTTCATTTGCTGATGAAGGAAATATTCTCTTTGCTGCTGGTCTAAATCAAAACGGACTTTTGATTGAATGTCATTCTTCAATTCTAATTTTTGAAGTTCAACATTCATATAACGTAAAGTTTCTAAAGCGCGCTCTTTTAATCCATTTATCGATAAAAGACCTTGTTTTTCTTTTACTGATAAATTCATGTTAGAAGACACGAAATTGATTAAAAATGATTGGCTTTCAATGTTTTTAATCGCAAATGTTGCTTCCGAAGGAATGTTTGGACTTTCTTTGATAATTTGAATCGCCAATTCTTTTACTGAATCTAAAATAGCTGTAAACTCAGTATCATTTTCGTCTGGACGCTCTTCTGCAACTTCTTTAATTGTTGCTGTCATGTAAGGATCTTCTAAAACAACTTCGTCAATCTCAAAGCGCTTTTTTCCTTGAAGAATAACTGTTACATTTCCATCAGGCATTTTTAAAACACGTAAAATACGTGCTACAGTCCCTACTTTGTGAATATCATCTTTTGATGGATCTTCATCTTCTTCATTAATTTGAGATACTACACCAATAATTTTTCCTCCAGCGTTAGCATTATTAATTAGTTTAATCGACTTGTCTCTTCCTGCAGAAATTGGAATTACAACTCCTGGAAACAATACAGTATTTCGTAAAGGTAAAATTGGAAGCGAAATAGGCAGTTCCTCATTATTCATTTCCTCCTCGTCTTCTGGCGTCAATAATGGAATTAATTCTGCCTCTGAGTCAAATTCTTGAAGTGACAGATTGTCAATAGTAAGTATTTTATGGTTTGACATAATAAAATATAAGTCGTTTTGTCATTAAAATTGTTATGCTATCTGTAAAAGGAGTATTGCTTATTGAAGGTTTTACTGAAAACAGGTTTCGTTTTTCAATTACAAGATAGGGCATAAAAATAGACAATCATTATGCCAAAAGCAAAAGAAGTCAGTTCTAAAAAATTATATTTTCACTTTCTGTCTAATGAAATTTAAAAAAAATAAAATTAATTTTATAAAAGTGTAACAAATAAAAAAAAGTAAAGTCATTACTAAAAACCAAAAGCCACTACTTGAATACAAACAACCAAAATATCGAAGAACTGATTGCGCTTTGTAAAAACAATAATCAGAAAGCGCAATTTGAAATATACAATCGCTATTGTAAGGCGATGTATAATGTGGCTTTTCGTATTGTAAAAGACGAACATTTTGCACAAGACGTCATGCAAGAAGGTTTCTTAAAAGCTTTTACAAAAATCATTGACTATAAACAAGAAGTGGCTTTTGGAGCATGGTTAAAAAAAATAATCATCAATTATAGCATCGATTTTTACAAAAAAAACAACTCTTTTCAAGTAGAAGACTTAAGCAAACGGCTTTATAAAATCGAAGAAAATGATGGAATTGTTTCTGAAAATATTGACTTAAACTCTCTAAAAGTAAAACAGGTTTTGGATACCATTCTACAGATGAAAGATAATTACAGAATGGTGCTGACACTTTTTTATATAGAAGGTTATGATCAGGAAGAAATCTGCGAAATTTTAAACATCACATACGCAAATTGCAGAACAACCTTGAGTAGAGCCAAAGATAGTTTGAGAAAAAAATTGGAAGAAATATAAAATGAATTGGAATTATGAAAAATGAAAAAGACAATTTAGACGAATTATTCAACAGATTTGAAAACCAATGGGATGTTCAGGAATTAAATACTGACCATCAACTGGATTTTCTCCAAAAACTAAACAAAAAGGAACCTAAGAAAAGATATTGGTTTGTGACTGCTATTGCCGCTTCGATTGTATTGATGCTTGGTGTATCTCTTTTTTATAAAAATGAAAAACCAAAGGAATTCAAATTTGCTTCTAAAGAAACTAAACGCACCGATTCTATTTTCAACATTCTAATTGACAACGAACTGGTTAAACTGAAAGAGAAAAACTCGCCAGAAAATCAGCAGATTATTGATGACGCAATGAAACAGATGAAAACTTTTGACGCTGATTATCAGAAAATCATAAATGAACTGCAAAAAAACGGAGAAAATAAACAAATTATTTATGCCATGATTAGCAATCTCCAAACGCGTATTTCTTTTTTACAAACCGTTCTAAAAAGAATTGAAGACAACGAAAAACTAAAAAACACCTCTAATGAAAAAACACTATAACTTACTAATCTTGCTTCTTTTGATTCCTTTTCTCGGGTTTTCAAATGATGACACTTTTATAACTAAACAAAAAAACATTAAAAAAACGTATATCGTAAATTCAAATGCAGGAATCGATATTGATAACAAATACGGAAGCATTACTGTAACAACTTGGGACGAAGATAAAATTGATCTTGACATTACCATAAAAGTAAATGGACCAAACGAAAATTGGGTTAATGAACGCTTAAACAGCATTGATGTGGATATTACAGCTCTTAAAAGCATGGTTACTGCTGTAACATCGTTAGGAAGTTCTAATGTTAAAAGCAAAGGAAGCAATAACAGTTTTGAAATCAACTATGTTGTTAAAATTCCTAAAAACGGAACAATAAAACTGGCTAATAAATATGGTAATATTTCGATTCCTAGTGCAGAATCTTCGACTGATATAGATTGCAAATATGGAAAAGTTACTTTAGGAAAACTAAACGGATCTAATAATCAAATTTCAATACAATATTGCCAAAATTCAAGTATAGATTATATAAAAGCAGGAAATATTGATGCTAGATATTCAAATCTTAAAATTAATGATTCTGGAAACCTAAATATTAATGCAAACTATACAGATATCAATCTAAATGACGGTCAAAATATTAAAGCCGATTGTAGTTATGGCACATTTAAATTTCAAAAAATCAATTCTTTAAGCGGTTCAGGAAATTATCTTACATTTATTATCGGAGAAATTTCAAGCAACTTTAGTTACGATACCAATTACAGTAAAATCAGTATCGGAACAGTGACAGAAAAGGCTGGAAATATTACAATAAACTCAGGATACACAGATATAACAATCGATTATGTGCCAAATTACGCTTTCGATTTTGATATTTCAGGAAGATATACAAATATCAAACATGATAATTCTTTAGAACTTTCTGTTACTGAAATCAAAAGCAATAGTAAAAGAATTGCAGGTTTCTACAAGAAAAAAGGCCAAAACAAAATCAACATCACATCCAACTACGGAAATATTTCGCTAACAAAAAATTAATCATCTAAAAATCAAAACAATGAAAAAATCAATTTTACTATTAGCATTAACTGCATTTTTTACAAATAGTGTAGTAAATGCGCAAAACAAAGTACAAGGTAACGGAAAAGTAGTTACAGAAACCAGAACTACTGGAGATTATGACGGCATTAAAATAGCAGGATCTTTTGATGTGGACTTGGTATCTGGAAAAGAAGGAAAAATCACTCTAAAGGGAGAAGAAAACTTATTAGCTGTTATCAAGGTTGAAGTTGAAGACAACTCTCTAAAAGTTTATGTTGAAAAAGGTACTCAAATCCGTACAAGTAATGGTAAAATTCAAGTTACAGTTCCATTTGATAAAATATCTGAATTAAGTTTGGCTGGTTCAGGCGATATTCAGTCAAAAGACGTAATCAAAAATGATAATCTTGCAGTAAAGCTATCCGGTTCAGGAAATTTTAATCTGCCAGTTGACACAAATAACTTAGAATTACATGTAAGCGGATCTGGAAATATACATTTAAAAGGAACAGCAGATAAACTTACAACTAAACTTTCTGGTTCTGGCGACATTGACGCTTCGAGCTTAAAATCTAAAATTGTTGAAGCAAATGTTTCTGGTTCAGGAAACAGTAAAGTAAATTGTGCCGAAAGTATAACCGCAAGAGTTGCTGGTTCTGGTAATATAAAATATATAGGAAATCCTGAGAAAAGAGATGTAAAAGTTTCTGGATCTGGAACTATTACCAAAGGTTAATTTTATAAAAAAATATCACGAATTACAAAAATAATCATCAATCAAACAATCAATTGCAATTCGTGATATTTGGTATTACAAAAGGCGTTTCATTAATTTGAAACGTCTTTTTTATGCACTCTTCTTAAAAGGAAAATAGACGTAATAAAGAAAATTGCCAAAATAACAATCGCCGCACGCGGGCTTCCTGTAATCTGGTCTATAATTCCATAAACACACATCCCTATTACGATTCCGATTTTTTCAGCTACATCATAAAAACTAAAGAATGATGCCGTGTCTTCTGTTTCTGGTAATAGTTTTGAATACGTAGAACGTGATAATGCCTGAATTCCTCCCATTACAAATCCTGCCACAGTAGCCATCACATAAAAATGTGTTGGTAATGTTATGAAATAAGCCAAAGCACAAAATACAGCCCAAATACCATTAATAAAAATCAAAGTGGGAACATTACCCCATTTCGCTGAAGCTCTTGAAGTAAGAAGAGCACCAAAAACAGCTACTATTTGAATTAATAAAATACAAATTATTAAACCTATTGTACTTTCTTCTTTTGAAGACCATTGAATTTCCTGTGCTCCAAAATAGGTTGCTACAAGCATTACAGTTTGAACTGCCATACTAGAAACAAAGAAACCTCCTAAATAACGCTTTAAAGGAATATTTTCTTGTAATAATGCCCAAACCTTTTTTAATTCTTTAAAACCATTAAACACAACAGCTTTTGTTAGTTTCTGTCCTGTTTCTTTACTTCCTTTTGGCAAATAATAATAAGTATATTGGCTAAATAAAATCCACCAAACTCCTACCATCACAAAAGAATAACGCATAGCGTCCATTCTTGCAGTATCATTTTCAGCTCCCATTATCATCCATAAATTGATACCCAACAAAAGAACACTCCCTATATATCCTAAAGAATATCCTTTTGCGCTAATTCTGTCCTGTTGTTCCTCAAAAGCAATATCTGGCAAGTATGAATTATAAAAAACCAAACTTCCCCAGTATCCTAACAATCCTAGAAAATAAAATGCTAATCCGACATAAATATTTTCAAGATCAAACCAATACAACCCCATACAGGACAAGGCTCCCATATAGCAGAAAAATTTCATAAAGGATTTTTTATTTCCAACATAATCGGCAATTCCAGACAATAATGGTGAAATGAACGAAACTACCAAAAACGCAGCTGCAGTAATAAAACTAATTAAAGCAGAGTTTTTAAGATGCATTCCGAAAACATCAATGTAATGGTCGCGATCACTGAATAAAGCTTCGTAAAAAATTGGAAATACAGCCGATGCAATTGTCAAAGTATAAACTGAATTTGCCCAGTCATAAAATGCCCAAGCGTTTAAAAGCTTCTTATCTCCTTTTTGTAGGTTTTTCATAGAAATGGTTTTGTTAATAGGCTACGAATTTATCCATTTTTTGCGATAAACAAATAGAATTTATTCAAATGATACATTATTAAATCATGAAGTGTATTAAAATAAAAAAAGCTACTCCTAAGAATAGCTTTACAATATATTTTTTATATATTATTTTATCGTTCCAACCTTTAGAGCAATAGCTTTTGCCTCCGGAATTAATGCTTTAATATTAGCAATCCTTGTAGCATCAGACGGGTGTGTGCTCATGAATTCTGGTGTACCTGATCCTCCAGATTTAGCAGCCATTCTGCTCCAGAAAGCAACAGCATCATCTGGATTGTAACCAGCAATTGCCATTAAAGTTAAACCAATTTTATCAGCTTCACTTTCGTTGCTTCTACTAAATGGAAGCATTACTCCAACTTCAGAACCAATTCCGTACGCTTGTGCAAATATTTGCTGTGTCGCTTCAGATTTTCCGCTTGTTGCTGCTCCTAAAGCTGCTCCACCAATTTGTTGTAATTGTGCTGCAGACATTCTTTGCGCTCCGTGATTTGCCAAAGCATGCGAAACTTCGTGCCCCATTACGGTTGCCAAACCTGATTCATTTTGAGTAACGGGAAGAATTCCTGAATAAACAACAATTTTTCCTCCAGGAAGGCACCAAGCATTTACCTCTTTATTATCAACCAATTTATACTCCCAGCGATAATCTTTCAAGTATTGCGTCTGACCTAAATAATTCAAATATTTTTCGGCAGCTGCCTTTATCTTAAACCCTACAGTTTCTACCAGTTTTGCATCTGCTGTTCCTGTAATAACTTTGTTCTCTGTTAAGAACTGGCTATATTGCTGAAACGAAGATGGAAATAATTCGCTATTCGAAACAAAATTCAAATTTTGTTTACCAGTAATTGGATTGGTTGCACAAGCTATCATAAGTGCTCCAAAAACCCCTAAAAACACATATTTTTTCATAATTCACGCTATTTTTATAACAAAAATACGATTAAAAAAGATATAATGTTTTACAGAATAATTCAAAAAAATATCAAAATTTGATTACTCGCCAATAATATGCAGCTCATTAAACTCTTTATCAATTAGTAAGAAATTATTTTGTTGGAAACTAATTTTATCAAATTCTACTTTTTCGTTGTCTATTTCTATTTCAGAAACTTTAAACGGCAAACCGATAAGATTAATTTTGTACTTACTGTAAGGAGTGTCATATTTTCCTTCTTTATGAAGCTGGATAATCAGTTCTTTTTCCTTTCCAATATTTCTTAAAGACAAATAACTATAACGCCCCTTTTTATAATCATAACCATCTTGAGCATCTTCATAAACTGCCGACTGCTCTTTTCCGTTTTTATAGTAAACATCCAGCGTTAGTTCATCAAAATCTAATTGACCCACATACTGCTGAATTGGATATTTTGGAATAATTGCTCCTGCTTTTACGAAAACTGGAATTTCATCAAATTTAGTATCAATCCAAATTTCTCTACCTCCAACAAAAAGCTCATTTGTCCAATAGTTATACCATTCTCCTCTAGGAATATACATACGTCTACCTACAGCGTTAGGTTCAAGTATAGGGCAAACTAAAATCTGATTTCCAAAGATAAATTCATCATTGCGATAATGGGTTTGTGTATCATCCTGATCAAAGTAAACCAATGGTTTCAGCATCGGAATTCCCTCTTCTATATATTGCCAAAACATTGTATATAAATAAGGTAATAATTGATAACGAAGGCTCACAAATTTTCTAGTTATGTTAATGACTTCTTCGTCAAATGCCCAAGGTTCTTGATTTCCATGATCACCAGAAGAATGCGTTCTGCAAAACGGATGAAAAACACCTAACTGAATCCAACGTGCATATAATTCGCCTGTTGGCTGTTCTGCAAAACCACCGATGTCAGAACCTGTAAATCCCATTCCTGAAATTGACATTCGCTGCACTTGAATATTAGCAAGCCACAAATGTTCCCAAGTGGCTACGTTATCTCCTGTCCAAGAAGAAGTATAACGCTGTGCGCCCGAATAAGCTGATCTCGTAATTACAAACGGACGTTTCGGATAAGCAAATCGTTTTACTCCATGATAAGTAGCTCTTGCCATTTGTGTCCCGTAAATGTTGTGCGCTTTTCTATGACTGCATGGATTTCCATCATAAACGTGGCGAACATCCATTGGAAATGTTTTATTAGGAACTTCCATTACGGCAGGCTCATTCATATCATTCCAAACACCTTTTACTCCTATATCTGCAACTAATTCTTTAAATAATCCTGCCCACCATTCTCTAACTACGGGATTTGTATAATCAGGAAAATTACATTCTCCTGGCCATACTTTTCCTTTCATATAAGGTCCATCTGCCCTTTTGCAGAAATAATCTTTTTCTAAAGCTTCTTTATAAACCCAATAATCTTTATCAATTTTAATTCCCGGATCAATAATTACGACTGTTTTAAAACCGTCCTCGGCCAATTCAGCGACCATTTTTTTCGGGTCAGGAAAATAGTTTTTATTCCAAGTAAAACATCGAAACCCTTCCATATAATCAATGTCCAGATAAATAGCATCACATGGAATTTGAAGTTCTCTAAATTTTGAGGTTATTTCTTTCACTTTACTTTCAGGATAATAGCTCCATTTACACTGGTGATATCCTAAAACCCAAAGTGGCGGTAATTCTGGTTTTCCTGTTAAATCTGTATAAGTGGTTACAACATCCTGCATTTGAGGCCCGTAAATGAAATAATAATTCATCTCTCCACCTTCTGCCCAAAAACTCGTAACGTTTCTTCTTTCTTGACAAAAGTCGAAGAAAGTTCTAAAAGTGTTATCAAAGAAAACACCATAGGATTGTTTATTATGAAGACCAATATAGAATGGAACAACTTTGTAAAGCGGATCCTGATCTTTCTGGTAAGCATATTGGTCTGTAGCAAAATTTTCTACTCTTTTGCCTTTGAGATTCATTTGAGTCGCTTTATCTCCAAGACCATAATAACATTCTCCATCTTTAGAGAATTTACTCATTTTCACGATATTTCCGCCATATTCATAGCTTTCTTCCCAATGAAAACCAAGTTCGTCTTCTAGAATTAGAAAATCGCTTAAATCATAAATAGAAAGACGAAGATCTGATTTTTGGATTTTACATTTTACTTTACTAGTTCTAATCTGGAAATATGTTTCTTCTTCAGTAAGTTCCAAAAAATTATAGCCATGAAGCTGTGTTTTATCAATTGCATACGAGAAATCGTTACTAAAATAACCTTTTGTCGTAAAACGAAATCGGATTAAACTATCACGAAGAATTGTGACTTTTAAAATTACTTTGTTATCCGTGTTAAAGAAAATTGAATCTCCTTCATGTTCATAAGAGACAATTTTTGATGGATATAAATCGCCTTTGTATTCTAATGATGTGTTTGTAATCATATCTCCAATGAATTAATTTATAACTTTTCTTTACTATCAAACATACAAAAAAAGTTGGTAACACCCTATGAATAAAAGGTTTATTAACGAAAACGTTTTTTCTGATTGCCTTTCAAATTACAAAACAAAAAATCAACAATATGATAATTTTGAAACGATAAAATGACAAAATCTCATTAGAGAAAAATGACTCTAGAATTTATTAAATTAAAGAATATACTGTGACACTTAAAGGCGGTAATATTAATTCTGCAGAAAAATCTCTTCCATCATAAGAAATAGATTCAGCTTTCAATGATTTAGAATTTCCAGCACCACTTCCACCATATATAGTGGCATCACTGTTAAAGATTTCTTGCAGCTTGCCTTTTTTAGGAATACCAATTCTATAGTTTTCTCTTAGCACTTCAGTAAAATTACAGACAACAATTAGATTCTCATCCGGATTATTCCCTTTTCGGATATAGGATAAAATAGCATTTTGATGATCGGAATAATTAATCCATTCAAAACTATCTCCTCTAAATTGTTTTTCGTACAATGCTGGTTGCGATTTATACAATTGATTCAAATCTGTAATCAACCTTTTTATTCCAGAATGGAAATCATATTGCAACAAATGCCAGTCCAAACTTTGCTCAAAGTTCCATTCACTAGTCTGCCCAAATTCGGCTCCCATAAACAGTAATTTTGTTCCGGGGTGCGTAAACATATATCCATACAATAATCTCAAGTTTGCAAAACGTTGCCATTCGTCACCAGGCATTTTATAAATAAGAGATTTTTTGCCATAAACCACTTCGTCATGTGAAAACGGAAGCATGAAATTTTCAGTAAACGCGTATGTCATCGAAAAAGTCAATTCATTTTGATGGTATTTTCTATAAACCGTTTCTTTTTGAAAGTATTTTAAAGTGTCATGCATCCATCCCATCATCCATTTCATTCCAAAACCTAAACCTCCCACAGAAGTCGGTCTTGAAACCATCGAAAAAGAAGTACTTTCTTCTGCAATAGTTTGAATTCCAGTAAAATTAGAATAGATTACTTCATTAAACTCTTTAAGAAAGCTAATGGAATCTAAATTTTCTCTTCCGCCAAAAATATTAGCTTCCCACTCGCCCTCTTTTCGAGAATAATCCAAATAAAGCATAGAAGCTACAGCATCAACTCTGAGTCCATCGATATGATAATTTTGAAGCCAAAAAACAGCATTGCTTATTAGAAAAGCGCGAACTTCATTTCTTCCATAATTAAAAACCAAACTCTTCCAATCTGGATGATACCCTTTTCTGCGATCTGGATGTTCGTACAAATGCGATCCATCAAAATAACCTAAGCCATGTCCATCATCAGGAAAATGTGACGGCACCCAATCAAGGATAACTCCAATTCCCTCCTGATGTAATTTATCCACCAAAACCATAAAATCTTGCGGTTTACCAAAGCGTGAAGTCGGCGCAAAATATCCTGTTAATTGATAACCCCAAGAAGGATCATAAGGATATTCCATAATAGGCATAAATTCAACATGTGTAAAACCTGTCTCTTTTACATACTTAACTAAATCTTCGGCAAGTTCCAGATAAGTCAAAAAGCGATTATGATCTGCTCTTTTCCAAGATCCTAAATGCACTTCGTAAACCGAATATGGTTTGTCTAATGCATTATGATCCTGACGATTCTGCATCCAATTTTCATCTTTCCACTTATAATCTAAATCCCAAACTACAGAAGCTGTGTGTGGCGGTTTTTCGCAGTAAAGCGCAAATGGATCTGCCTTTTCAGTAATTACCCCGTTAATATTGGATTGGATTTTATATTTATACAATGTTCCTTTTGAAATATCAGGAATAAAACCTTCCCAAATTCCAGAAGAATCCCAACGAACATTCAAAAGATGTTCCCCTTGTGTCCAATAATTAAAATCACCTACAACAGATACAGATTGAGCTGTTGGAGCCCAAACTGCAAAATATACACCTTTAACTCCATTTACTTCAATTAAATGAGCTCCTAATTTTTCATATAATTTAAAGTGTTTTCCAGCCTTAAATAAATCAATATCAAAGTCGGTAAATAGAGAATGTGCGATTACTTTTGTCATGTTTGGTTTTTAAGGCAATTATTTAAAAATACTCCCGAAGCTTCGAGATGGAATTTGGAATTTGATTTTTTAAAATTTATAACATTTATTCAATTCTAAAATTATCAGATAATGTTACTCCTTTTTTGACAACAACAATTCCATCTTTTATACTGTATAATTCATTCGTAAAATTGTCTAAATGCTTTCCACCCGAAATATGTACATTATTTCCAATACGAACATTTTTGTCAACCAAAGCATTTTTAATAAAGCAGTTTTCACCTATTCCAACATGAATTTTATTAATACTGCTTTCATGATTTAATTCGTCAAGATCCTGATAAAAGTCGTTCCCCATAACGTAGCAATTTTCCAAAACAGTTCCTTCGCCAATTCTAGAACGAATTCCAATTACAGAGCTTTTAATTTCTTTGGCATTAATAATACAGCCTTCTGAAATTAAAGATTGATTGATAATCGAATTTCTAAATTTAGAAGGTGGCAGCAATCTTGGTCTTGTAAAAATTTTATTCTCGTTATCAAATAAGTTAAATTCTGGAATATCCGCTGTTAAACCAATATTTGCTTCAAAAAAAGATTCAATATTTCCTATATCTGTCCAATATCCTTCATATTGATAACTTAAAATTTTATGTTTCCCAACAGATTGCGGAATAATTTCTTTACCGAAATCCTTAGTTTCCTGGTCTGCCATTAATTCTTCCAATAGTGATTTATTGAAAATATAAATTCCCATTGAAGCCAGGTATTTTTTGCCTTTTTCTTGCATTTGTTCGCTTACCTCAGACTCCCATTCTGGCAACAATGAAGCATTCGGTTTTTCTATAAAAGCATGAATATTATTTTCGTGATCCGTTTTAAGGATTCCAAATTCTGGAGCATCTTTAGCATTTACAGGTAAAGTTGCTATAGAAATTTCTGCATCGGCTGCAATGTGCGCTTCTAGCATTTCGTTAAAATCCATTTGATATAATTGATCACCTGATAGAATCAAAGCGTGATCAAAATCGTGCTTCAAAAAATGTGACATACATTGTCTTACTGCATCCGCTGTTCCCTGAAACCAAGTTGGATTGTCTGGAGTTTGTTCTGCTGCCAAAATATCAACAAAAGACTGGCTGAAAATGCTAAAATTGAAAGTGTTTTTGATGTGAGCATTCAAAGATGCTGAATTAAATTGTGTCAAAACAAATATTTTAAAAATATCAGAATTGATACAATTCGAAATTGGAATATCGACTAAACGATATTTTCCTCCAATCGGAACCGCCGGTTTTGATCTAGTTTCTGTTAATGGAAATAAACGTGAACCTTGTCCACCTCCTAAAATAATGGCAACTACATTTTTCTTTTTAAATTTCATTTTGCTGAATTATTAAGTTGTATATTTCGATATATTCTTTGCAAACACTTTCCCAGGAATGATCTGCTGACATTCCTCTTTTTAAAACTTTATTGAATTTTATTTTATCCTCATACAACCTAACCGCACGGTTTATTGAATAGCATATATCAGCCACAGAAGCTTGATCATGACAAACTCCGTTTCCTTCGTCTCCAAAATCAATAACCGTATCTCGCAATCCTCCTGTTCTTCTCACTATCGGAATTGTTCCATAACGCATCGCATACATCTGATTCAAACCACAAGGTTCAACTCTTGAAGGCATTAAAATATAATCTGAACCTGCGTAAATCAGATGTGCTAATTCTTCATTATAACCAATAAATACATTGTAATTTCCTTTGTAATCATTTCGAAGCTGAGTCAATTGCGCTTCTATTTCTGAATTTCCTGAACCTAAAATCAAAATATTAATTTCTTCGAAATGCTCAGATAAAGCCAAAGCAGAAGCATGCGGAAGCAGATCACCTCCTTTTTCTTCAAACAATCTGCCAATGAAACTAAATAATGGTTTCGAAGAATCTAAATCAAACTCTTCACATAGCTTATCTTTATTTTTTCGTTTTCCTACTTCAAAATCTTCAATCGAATAATTTTCTGCTATCATTTGATCCTTCAACGGATTCCAAACTTCAATATCAATTCCATTTAAAATTCCTCTTGATTTATTTCGAACAGAATTAAAGAGTGATTCTAATCCATTCGCAGAAATATTTATTTCGTTTAAATAGCTTGGAGAAACTGTAGTCACAGCATCTGCACATTTGATCGCGACCGCAAGAGAATTTATAGAATTATTCCATTCCAAAAATCCAACATGTCTTAAATCAAACTCTGGCAGATAATAGAGTTTATCAAATCCAAACCATCCTTGATAAAGTCCATTATGAATTGTTATAACCGTCTTTACATTTTTTAAAACTTCATACTTGTAGGCGAATTGCAATAAAAACGGAATAACACCGGTATGATGGTCATGACAATTAATAATATTAGGAACTTTGTTACGAGCTATAATCCAATCTAATGTAGCAATTTGAAAAGACAAAAATCTTTCAATATCATCTTCATAACCATAAACGTTTGGTCGATCAAATAATTCATTAATTTCTATTAGATACAATTCATAGCCTAATTTATTTGTTGTTTCCTTTAGAACGCTAAATGGAAAATTAAAGTTTCCTAATGTAACTGTGCCCCAATGAACACATTCAAAACTATTCTCGTGCTTAAACTTAGTATCGTAACAAGGAATTACAACTCTAACATTATGTCCAGCAGATTGCTGATATTTTGGTAACGCACCTACAACATCTCCCAAACCACCCACCTTTGCCACAGGGTAGCATTCTGCACTAATATGAAATATTTCCATTTAAGAAATTAATTTACGATTATAATAAGAAGCAATCATTTATATACTACTTTTATGTTTTTTAAATTTAGCAAAAAAACAAGTAAAATCCTTCTTTTAAATAAGTTTTATTGAAATGGCAAAAAAGGCAAACAATCCTACTAAATCATTAAAAATTCCCACTATTATCATAGTTTCTGCGAAAATTTGCGCATTTATATCCACAAAATTGGTTACAAAATTTGCAGCAAAGATCTTTACAACACCTATAAAGCATAAAGTTCCAAAACGTGAATTGGAAATGGATACCAAAAGCGAGCAAAAGTTAATTTATGTTCCTGCCATCGGTAAGAGTGTAGTGACTTATTTGTACGGAGAAGGTCAACTTAAGGTATTATTAGTCCATGGCTGGTCAGGAAGAGGTACTCAGCTTTTTAAAATTGCTGATGAACTTTTAAAATATGGTTATTCAACTGTTAGTTTTGATGCTCCTGCTCATGGAAAATCAGAAGGTTCAACAACTATAATGTCTGAATTTATAGCATCTATTCTAGAAATCGAAAAACAATTTGGTCCCTTTGAAATTGCTATAGGACATTCTTTGGGAGGAATGTCGGTTTTGAATTCAATTAAAGATGGACTTCAAGTTAAAAAAGCAATTGTTATTGGAAGTGGAGATATTGTTCAGGATATTTTGGATGAATTTACTTTTAAGCTTGGGTTAAAAAAAGAAATTAGCTATCATCTAAGAAATTATTTCGAAGATATTTATAAAGTTAAAATGGACGATTTTTCAGCTTATAAAGCTGCGCAAAAAGTCAAAATTCCTGTTTTAGTTATGCACGATAAAGATGATCCTGAAGTTCCTGTCAAAGCAGGAATACATATCCATGAAAATCTTGAAAACGGTTCTTTATTTTTAACTGAGGGGCTTGGGCATAGAAAAATTTTAGGAAATCAGAATGTCATTAAAAAGATTTTAGATTTTATTAAAAATGCTTAATTTTATCTCTATAAAAAACTAATTATCAATATTTTAAATCTAAAGCAAGATGAATTTATTTAGTGAAGATGAGAATTGGGAAACTAAATTGAATCCAATTTTAGAAAAATATAAAGGCAAGAAGCATCCGTTAGAATACAAAAACACCTATCAATTGCTTGTTATGGTTATTCTCTCTGCACAAGATTCTGATGCTAATATAAATAAAATAGCACCAAATTTATTTGAGAAATATCCAACATTAAAAAGTATATCACAAACCGATATAGAAACTTTCACATCTCACATTACTAAAGTTCGAAATTATACCACAAAAGCACAATGGATTCTAGATATTGCAAAAACTATTAAAGAAGACGCAAATATTCCGTTAACAATGTCCGGTTTAACTGCTCTAAAAGGGGTTGGAAGAAAATCAGCAAATGTTATTCTAAGAGAAACAAATAAACCAGCTGAAGGAATTATTGCAGATTTGCATGTTATTCGAGTTGCTCCACGAATTGGAATAATAAAAGAAAGCAAAGACGGAAATAAAGTGGAAAAAGATTTAATGCAGATTTTGCCAAAAAATATATGGTCAGAAATAGGAATGGCAATTTCTTTTCTAGGAAGAGAAACTTGCCGACCAAAACCAAAATGTATTGAATGTCTTTTAG
Organism: Flavobacterium movens; assembly: GCF_039581425.1. Lineage (NCBI taxonomy): Bacteria > Pseudomonadati > Bacteroidota > Flavobacteriia > Flavobacteriales > Flavobacteriaceae > Flavobacterium > Flavobacterium movens. The sequence continues at coordinate 1,118 of NZ_JBCPXY010000007.1, read as the reverse complement.
CTGATATCTGTCTCTATTACCAAACAGAAGTCATCTAAACTATTTTCTTCTAGTATCAATTAAATAAATAATCTTCCAAGAATCTTTTTCTTTAAACAATGTAAAGGCATTCACTCCAGTGTGGCTAAGTTTATCATTTATATAAAATTCATACGGAGTCCAAACATGCGCCATAGCTCCATCAATTTGGATAGAATAACTCAATATTTTTTCCTGGAACTTTAATTTTTCTAGAATTGTTACAATTGATTTGTAAAATTCTTTTGCACTTTCATTAGTAAGTTTATTTCCTTTAACAGCATTTTCGCTAATGGACTGTAATATCATTTTATCTGCACAAACTAATTTTATCTTTACTGAATCTCTCTGGTGAAATCCTTCAAAAAAAGCCTCAATGCATTTTTGAACATCTTGTTTTTTGAGCATTACAAGACAATCCGAAAAGAAAAAGCAAGATAATTGTGTAAGTTCTCATAGTCCTAAAATATTAAACGCCAAATTGAGAAAAATGATGATCCAAATGTTTTGCAAACATATTATTCCACTCTTTAGATGATAGTTTACCAAATGAAAGAGATTCTTTTCCTTCAAACTCTTTTTCTCCTAATTCTTCAGTTTTTAGAATATAGGAAATTAACCTGCTTTTTTCCAGTTCGAAATCACGATCTCCTTTAATAATAAATTGCGGAGCCGTACTAAGATTTCTTGGATAAGGCGATTCGCTTACTACTTTGTTTTTAGCCAATAGTTCTAGAAGAAGCTTCATTAAAACATTCGGCTTTGGGTGAATATTATCATAAACCATTTCATATGTAACATTACAGTGAGCCAACATCTGATCAACAGACATTTTTCCCCAAAGTGGCCTAGAATCAGATTTAAGCTGATTCACTCTATTTATAAATTGATCACAATCTTCTTTAAGAAAAACATTTTGCATAGTTTATAAATATTATAATAATAAAGTAAAAATATAAAATTTAGAGGCTGATCTCAATTTAATCCAAAAAAAAACTTCAACTAGCAAAAGCTAATTGAAGTTTTAGTACTCAGAGCGGGACTTGAACCCGCACGAACATTGCTGTTCACTGGATTTTAAGTCCAGCGTGTCTACCAAT
>NZ_JBCPXY010000006.1:0-360956 GCF_039581425.1 Flavobacterium movens | reverse complement strand
TGACTGAAATTGGTTTAGCAGTAACTGCAAAATCGCTTTCTGTGAAACTAATTGCATAATTTGAACCAGCACTTAAGGTTCCTTGTCCAATAGCATAAGATCCTACATTCTCGCCTGCTGTTCTTGATAAAGCTCCTGTAAAGACATCACTTCCAACTAAACCCGGTGAAAATGTATAAGTCAAAACAGGATCAGCAGAACCATAAGTTTTTGTTTGACTATCTGCTATGACTGAAATTGGTTTAGCAGTAACTGCAAAATCGCTTTCTGTGAAACTAATTGCATAATTTGAACCAGCACTTAAGGTTCCTTGTCCAATAGCATAAGATCCTACATTCTCACCTGCTGTTCTTGATAAGGCCCCCGTAAAGGCATCACTTCCAACTAAACCCGGTGAAAATGTATAGGTCAAAACAGGATCAGCAGAACCATAGATTTTGGTTTGACTATCTGCTGTAACTGCAATTGGTTTAACGGTAACTGCAAGATTGCTTTCTGTGAAACTAATTGCATAATTTGAACCAGCACTTAAGGTTCCTTGTCCGATAGTATAAGATCCTACATTCTCGCCTGCTGTTCTTGATAAAGCTCCTGTAAAGGTATCACTTCCAACTAGACCCGGTAAAGACATATAACTCAAAGCAGGATCGATTGAGCCGTAAGTTTTTGTTTGACTATCTGCTGTGATTGAAATTGATTTTTTTTCAATAGTAAGAGTAATGTCTCTTAATCCTGATCTATAATTCCCATCAGCAACCTGAGTCGCACGTATTGTTACAGTACCAGCATTGACTAATGTAACTTTTTTATTATTTGTTTCGGACAAAATTACCGAACCTGTTCCTCCTGCAATTATAGAATAACTGATGTTTCCTGGAGAATCAGAAATTGCAGTTAAATCAAAATCAGCATCGCCATAGATTTTGCTAATATCTGCAAAAGTAATCGTAGGGCTAATAGCTGCATCGACTAAAACAGCCGTAGTCACACCTACATTATTCAACAGTAAATTTGCATCGTTTGTTGCAAAGTCTCTTAAAGCTCCTCCATTAAGCCTTATAGTGCCAATCTCAATACCATCAGTATCTAATTCTCCAGCTTGAACGATGTATCTAAAGGTTAAACTACTCGAACCTGAGCCACTAAAATAATCAACTTGGCGAGTTGTAGCCCCAATAGTTATTGCTAATTGCGGTGTGCCACTAACGAATACACTTTCAGGAAAATTAACCGTAAAATCTAGAGTATTTCCAGTTGTATATGTTCCATTTACAGGTACAGTCAAATTTATTACTTCTGGTGCAGCTGTATCTATGGCATAGTTATTAGAAACGGTAGTTCCGATTCCTGTATTACCTGCTGCATCTGTTACACCAGTATTGAACAATGTTATAATATTAGTCGCTTCTGCAATATTTGGCGTCGGTGTAAGATAGGCTGTCCAAGTAACACCGCCATCTAATGAACGTACTGCGCCTAATGTTCCACCTTCTACTATAAAACCAGCATTGGTAAAACCTGTCACTGCTTCTGAAAAAGTAAAAGTTACCAAACTCGTTTCACCAATCTTCAAATTTGTATCTGCAACCTCTATAGATGCGGTTGGTGCAGCTGTATCTACGGCATAGTTATTAGAATAGGTCCTAGCGTTCCCTGCATTACCTGCTAGATCTGTTATGCCAGCATTGTTCAATGTTATAATATTACTTGCATCTGTAATATTTTGTGTTGGTGTAAGATAGGCTGTCCAAGTAACACCGCCATCTGATGAACTTACTGCGCTTACTGTTCCGCTTTCTACTGTAAAATCAGCATTGGTAAAACCTGTCACTGCTTCTGAAAAAGTAAAAGTTACCAAACTCGTTTTACCAATCGTCAAGTTTATATCTGCAACCACTATATATGCGGTTGGTCCGACAGCATCAACTAAAACAGCTGTAGTCTCACCTACATTATTTAATAGTAAGTCAGCATCGTTTGTTCCAGAGTCTTTTAAAGTGCCTCCGTTAAGAACTAAAGTACCGATAGTAATACCATCATTATCTAATTCCCCAGATTGAACAATGTATCTAAACAATAAACCACTCGTCCCCGAACCACTCATATAAATAGCCTGGCGCGTTGTTGCTCCAATGGCTATTTCCAATTGAGGTGTGCCGGTAACCGTAATATTTCCATTGAAATTAACTATAAAATCCAGGCTATTCCCAACAGTGTATATTTTATTTGCAGGAACATCTACACTTGTTACAATTGGCACAGAGATAGCAAACGTGATTTTTGTATTATTTACACCACCAGCATTTTGTGTAGTAATAGTATAAGTATTTGAGGCAGTTGGAGCCGTTGGTGTACCCGAAATAACACCCGATGTAGTATCAAAATACAAACCGACAGGTAAAGCCGGACTAATTGTATAAGTTTTTGTAGGGTTTGGTTCCGGTGTACCTCCTGTATTGGTAGGAGTCAAAGATGCTATAGCAGTTCCCGTAATATATGTTGTCTTAACTCCCGCATATGAAATATTTGGTACGGCTGGATTTACCGTAACATTAATTTTCGCCCTTGTACTTTCGCAACCGTTTACAGTTTGCGAAACCCAATAAGAAGTTGTTCCCAAAGCACTAGTTAAAGGCGTAATTGTCGAAACGCTTGTGCTTGTTGTTGCATCTGTATACCATTTCAAATTTGTACCGTTTGTCGTAGTTAAGGCAGACGCCGTTGCTCCAAGAGTATAAACTACCGGAGTAGACACAGTAGGTGCGGCAGGTACAGGATTTACAGCAACATTCACTGCATTTCTGGTAACAACAATTTTTTTTACGAGACTATTGTTGGTATCTGCTACAAAAATATTTCCCGAACCATCTATAAAAACACCGTACGGACGGTTAAAATCATTTCTTACAGTTGACATAGTAAGTCCATCAGGAGATATTTTATTAATGCTGTTTGTTCCGTAATCTGCTTCATATATATTTCCAAAAGCATCTATTGCAAGTCCAATTGGATTATTAATTCCAATAGTCCTTAAACTTTTAACACTCCCATCAGGAGCTATTTTTTTAATAGCATTATTGTTGGTATCTGATACATAAATGTTTCCGGCAGCATCTAAAGCAATTCCTTGCGGATGATTAAATCCAATTGCCAATGTTGTTGTAGTAACGCCATCAGGAGAGATTTTTTTTATAGCATTATTAAATTGATCTGCTACATAAATGTATCCAGCAGCATCTACAGCCACATTACAAGGTCTGTTAAAACTGCCTCCTAAAGTTGTAACAGTACTTCCGTCAGCAGATATTTTTTTAACTGCATTATTAGTACTTTCTGCTACATAAACATTTCCGGCGGCATCTAAAGCAATACCAAATGGACCACTGAGTCCACTTTTTAAAGTTGTAATAGTAAGCCCGTCAGGAGACATTTTTTTTATTGCGTTATTAAGCTGATCTGACACATAAATAGTTCCTGCTGCATCTACGGCAATTGAAGTTTCTTTATTGAAGCCACTTCCTAATGTTATGGGAGCAAATGTTTCTTCTAAATAATAAGTACCAGTAGCGAGTGCTGTAGTTGAGTTCAATGCTGTTTGGCTGATGTCGGAGCTGTACCATTTATAACTACTGCCGACAGTAGTCCCTGTACTCAAATTGGTAACAGTTGCAGAACCGCAAAATGATTGAGATGTCTGTGCTATCCCGCTGGCAAAATTCAGCAAAATAAAAACCATCAGTATCGATAATCTGGAAAGCAGCCGATCGCGTGTTTTTTTTAAGACCACTCTCAGCGAATAAGTAATTTTTGTCATATTCTATTTTTTGCAGACAAAAGTAAAATAGAGGCTATGGTAAGAGATACTCCAAAAAGTTTTATTCAAAAAAATCTATAGCCCAAAAAGTCATTTTGACTATATAATCAAAGCAAAAAGGAAGTTTATAGAGCTACTTCTAATTCTTGTTTTTGAAGTTCAGACGGCAGAACACCATGATGTTTTTTAAAAGCGGTACTAAATTTACTGGTGTTTTCGTAACCAAACTTATATGAAATTTCCTTTATGAGAAGTTTGTTTTCTATAATAAGTTCTTTGGCTAAGATCATCTGTTTTTCCTGAAAATATTTATAGATGGGTTTTCCAAAAAACTGCTTAAAATCTGATTTGAGTTTGCTTTCAGAAATCTTAAATTTTTCAGCCAAAAAATCAATTCCAGGAAATTTGTCAAATAAATTACCTAATAAATAGTTTTCGACTTTATTGATACTAAATTTATCATTATAGTCAATGACAGAATGTCTTTTAATCACTTCTTGTTTCTTGCAAATTTTCAAGAAATCAAAAATAAGATTCAAAGTATAAAGTTTAAACTGGAGAAAATCGATATGAGTTGATTCATTATTCATATTCATAACTTCGTCAAACAAGCCAAAATTTTTCAATACCTCTTCTTCTTCATCAAGCGGCCAAGCAATATAAGGTGTATCAGATGCTATAAAATCATTTAATCCCGCTTCAGAGAACAAACTATTTTGAACAAGATTTTTTTGCAGCCATTCTTCACTAAAATACAGAGTGATGTATTTATTATTTGCGCCTTTAAAATTCACATCACAATTGCGTTCTTTTGGTTTAAAGAATGTCCAACTGTAATTCGCGAAACATAATTGTTTTTCACAGATTTTCATATCAGCTACTACACGAGTTGTAACATTATTTAGACTAAGCATATAATAGCCTCCATCCTCAATTTTCAATTCCTGAGGATTATCATAAATAAGATCAAAGGCAACATTCGTTTTATATTTCATCTTAGAATAAATAACCCAAAGGCCCTCTTCTAATTCTTGATAGTTAAAACCTCCTGAACAAAATGGCGTATTAGCATAAACACTCTGCTTTACTCGATTGTGTTTCATAAACGGGTAGTTGGCAAGACTCTCTACCAGATCCTGCGGAGATTTACTGCTATAAGGAAGATGATAGAAACCATTGCTGTACGTAAAAAAGTACTGCTTAAATTGGTTTAGCCAATTCTGTAATTTTTGTTGAAGCATTTTATGCGTAAAAAAAGTTTACTTAAAACCATTTATTAGAATACCGATTTTTTATTCTTCTAAAAAGCAGGTTTTGTCGTTGTCAAATATAGTCGTAAATGATCTTCCTTTGCAAATTGCACTATTAAAATTATTTAAAAATGGAGTTGATACTTTTTTGTGACTAAAAGAGTAGGCTCTATATAACTAAAGTTGTAAAAAAATAAGGACATAAAACTTAAAGTTGACTTAACATCCTTTTTCCCACTGCATCATAATGCTTTAATCTCTTGATCGTAAATACTCACATATTCAAAAAAAAACTGAATAAAAAAAACATCTAAAACATTAATAATTAACATTTTAACTGTTTCATTTATTTTTATTTTATGTTTCTTTACGCCCTCTATTTCCCGATGCAGAAATTCGCAAAAATATTCCCCAATAATTCGTCATTAGAAACTTGTCCTGTAATCAGTCCGAATTGATATAAAGCTTCGCGAATATCAAGCGCCATTAGATCACTTGAAAGACCTGATTCTAAACCAAATTTTACTTTCTGAATTTCATCTAAAGCTTTTAATAACGAATCATAATGTCTTGTATTGGTAACAATCGTTTCATTATTTCGAAGCGCTCCTGTATTCACAAAAGACAACAATTCATTCTTTAAATCTTCTACTCCTATTTTTTCTTTCGCAGAGATCAATAGCAATTTTGCATTTAAATTCTCTAACTGATTGGTTATATTAGCTACTTCATCAGCAGATAGAATATCTTTTTTGTTCACTACAATAAGCAGCGGTTTTAGTGGATATTTATTTTTGATCTGCTCAATTTCATTTACAAATTCAGAACTTGATGTCTGAAACTTTAATCCATCAAACAAATAAATTACAACTTGAGCCTGTTCTATTTTTTCGAAAGTTTTCTTGATTCCGATACTTTCTACAACGTCTTTTGTATCACGAATTCCTGCAGTATCAATAAATCTAAATCCAATACCGCCAATTACTAATTCGTCTTCAATGGTATCGCGCGTAGTTCCTGCAATGTCTGAAACAATGGCACGTTCTTCGTTCAACAAAGCATTCAATAAAGTCGATTTACCAACATTTGGTTCACCTACAATCGCAACTGGGATTCCGTTTTTGATTACATTTCCAACAGCAAACGAATCGATTAAACGTTTTAAAACAAATTCAATACGGTTTAATAATTCATGAAATTGTGTTCGGTCTGCAAATTCTACATCTTCTTCTGCAAAATCCAATTCCAATTCTATTAAAGAAGCAAAATTTAAAAGCTCTTCTCTTAGTTTCGCAATTTCATTACTGAATCCGCCACGCATTTGCTGCATCGCAATTTGATGAGAAGCTTCGTTGTCTGACGAAATCAAATCTGCCACCGCTTCTGCTTGCGATAAATCCAGTTTTCCATTTAAGAAAGCTCTTAATGTAAATTCACCAGCATCAGCCATTCTACAGCCATTTCGAAGCAATAACTGAATAATCTGCTGCTGAATATAAGTCGATCCGTGACAAGAAATTTCAATCGTATCTTCTCCCGTATAAGAATTCGGACCTTTAAATACCGAAACCAAAACTTCGTCTAATGTTTTACTTCCGTCTACAATATGCCCTAAATGAAGTGTATGCGTCTTCTGTTTTGTTAAATCCTTGTTTTTAATAGATTTAAATACCGAATTGCCAATTGTAATGGCTTCGGCTCCAGAAATACGAATTATGGCGATAGCTCCAGCTCCCGAAGGCGTGGCCAAAGCAACTATAGAATCTTGATTTATCATGCTGCAAAGGTATAAAAAAACGCTCAAATTCTTTTCTGCGTTAATGCAACTCGATTCAAACAAGAAATCTTCAAATTAATTGAGATTAATAAATTATTAATTGTTAAAATACTGATAAATATCAGGTTGTTTTCTTCGCAGAATGAGTAAATTTGAGAGACAAACCTTAATCTTAAGTACTATGAAAAAGATATTATTTCCAACCGATTTCTCTGATGCTGCTACCAATGCATTTGTCCATGCTTTAGAATTTGCTAAAGTGGTAAACGCCGAATTAATCTTACTTCATACATTCGAGATTCCCGTTTACGACAGCCAATTCTTTCCAGAGAATTATGCTTCTATATACAGTTCAATCGAATTGGCAAAATTTGAAATGTTTAAAGACGAAATTCCAAAACTACGCCAAATTGCTGCCGAACGTAAATTAGAAGATATTGTAATCAAACACCGTTTAATGGATGGTGATCTTATCTACAACCTAAAAAATGCCGTAGAAGAAGATCAAGTCGATTTTGTGATTATGGGAACCAATAGCGCTTCTGACTGGACTAAATTCTTTACAGGTTCTAATACCGAATCTGTGATTTCTGGAGTCGAAGTTCCTGTTCTGTGTATTCCTATCGATGCAAAATACAGAAAAGTAAAAACTATTGGCTTTACTACACGCTACCGTGAAAAAGATAAAAAAGAACTGAAAAAAATTCTGAAAATCGCTAAAAAAACCGGTGCTAAGGTAAAAAGTTTATACGTTAAAACTTCTAATTCAGATGTTTCAGAAGAAACTAGAAAAGAATGGGAAAAAGAATTCTCTGAAGAAAATGTAGAATTTTTAGTTTTACCAAGTGATGACGTCAAAGAAACCATTCTTGACTTTATTCTTTACAAAGACATTGATGTTTTAACCACAATTACACATAAACGCTCATTCTTTGAAAGTCTATTTGATTCAAGCTTTTCAAAAAAGATTGCCAAAGAAGTAACCATTCCAATTTTGGTTATGCATGAAGATTAAATGGCAATAGTGATGATTTTGTGACTTAAAAGCTATATTTGTATTTCAACCAAAATAATAGAATGAAAGCATATCCAGACAACGTTACAAAATACTCAGAACTCTATAATAAAACCAACAAAAAATACAACAGCATATGTCTTTTGAGACTATTAAGTATTTTCCTTTTCTTGTTTTTTATGTTTTATTACATCAAGACAGATCAAATACTTTATGTTACCCTAGCTGTTTTGTCTTTTGCTGGTTTTATTTTTTTTATGAGAATACATTCGAGAGTATCATTTCAAAGATTGCTGGCAGAAACACTTTTAAAAATTAATCAGAACGAAATTGCTTTTCTGAAAAGGGAAAAAACACCTTTTGAAAACGGAGCTGAATTTATCGATTTTCATCATCCGTATGCTTACGATTTGGATATTTTTGGAGATCATTCTTTATTTCAAAACCTAAACAGAACTGCCTCTTTTATCGGAAAAAAAACACTTGCAGAGTTATTACTGCATACGCTTCCCGAAACAGAAATTTTAGAAAATCAGGAAGCCATAAACGAATTAAAAAGCAAAATTGATTGGAGGCAAGAATTTCAGGCTTTAGCAATTATAAGTCAAGATTCTAAACAATCTTATGAAGCGATAAAAAATTGGACTTCTTTTACAAATAACTCATTACCTAAAGTTTTAGTTGCATTATCATTTATTCTTCCAGTAACATTTTTTGGATTTCTGGCAGCGTATTTTATTACATCAAAAACTATTATACTTTCTTATTTAACGTATGTCTTTATTGCCAATTTAATTGTTTTAGGAAGAGCTGTAAAGAGAATTCAATCGGAAATAGCAAAAGCAGATAATGTCGCTAATATCATAAAGCAGTACAGTCTATTGATTGAAAAAATTGAACGTGAATCTTTCCAATCTAATAAACTAATTCACTTACAAGAACAGCTTAACTTTAAGAATGCCAAAGCAAGCCAGCATTTAAAACAGCTTTCTGAGTTATTTTCAAGAATGGATACAATAAATAATTTTGTAACAGCCACTTTATTCAACGGAACATTCTTATTCAATCTGCATGTTTTAAAAGCACTTTTAAAATGGAAAGAAGATTATGCGTCAGAAATGAATCATTGGGTTTCTATTATTGGCGAAATTGAAGCACTAAACAGTCTGGCAAATTTGGCGTATAATAATGAAGATTTCGTTTTTCCTGAAATCAATTCTCATTATAAAATCGAGTTTAAAAATCTAAGCCATCCGTTATTGAACCCCGCGACAAGAGTTGGAAATGACACTCAATTTCATCCACAATCTTTTGTGATTTTGACCGGATCTAATATGTCTGGGAAAAGTACATTTTTAAGAAGTTTAGGGATCAATATGGTATTGAGTGGAATTGGTTCAGTTATTTGTGCATCAGAAGCTAAAGTACATCCACTTCCAGTATTAGTTTCAATGAGATTATCTGATTCTTTATCTGATAGTGAATCTTACTTCTTTGCTGAAATCAAACGTTTAAAACAAATTATGGATGCCCTTGAAAATCAGCCCGCTTTTGTTTTATTAGATGAGATCTTAAGAGGTACAAATTCTGATGATAAAAGAAACGGAACAATTGAAGTAGTGAAGAAAATAATTTCTAAAAAAGCAATTGGTGCAATTGCAACGCACGACATAGAAGTTTGTTTGACTACAAATGAATATCCTGAAATTTTAACCAATCAATGTTTCGAAGTTGAGATTCAAAACAACGATTTACATTTCGATTACAAACTCCGAAACGGAATCTGTAAAAACAAAAGCGCAACATTTTTGATGCAGAAAATGGGGGTTATTTAATGGTGAATTGTAAATGGTGAATTATTAATTATTTTCTATATGCAAAGAAGACATTCACAATTCACCATTTACAATTGACAATTGACAATTAATTTTCCTCGTACATTTCCATCCACAAACGGGTTTCTTCCAAATCGAGTTCTTTTTCTATTTTGCGGAAGATTTCTTCATTGACAGAACCAAATTTATGCATCGATTCTAATTTTGCTCGTTCTACATTCAGCAGATCGATTTGGATTTTAGTGAAATCATTAAAAATTTCACCGCCAAGAAGTTTTCCATTTCCGAAGAAATTAGCTGGAAGTTCTGTCTTTTGAAGTCGGTTGAATTTTACTTCGTATTTGCTTTTAATATTATGAAGCAACTCATCATTCAGTAAAGAAAAATTATCTTCTATATGTGCGATCGTTTCTGAAACAATAACATTTCGAATGTTATATTCTTCGGCAAGTATCGAATAACGTTCAATTTTTAGTTTCTTAATCAACCATGGAAGCGTAAGACCTTGTATAACCAAAGTCGACAGAATAACACAGAAAACTAAGTATATAATTAGATTTCGAAGCGGAAATTCTTCTGTTTTATTCAACATTAACGGAAGTGCCAAAGCCGCAGCCATAGAAACCACACCTCGCATTCCTGACCATCCGAAAATGATCATGTTTCGATAATCAAATTGTTCTTTTTCTCGAATCTTTTTACTGATTACCCGAGGAAGAATTGTAGCGGGAATAACCCATAAAAAACGAACTAAAATCACTACAATACTTATAACTGCTCCCCAAATGAATAACGAACTGCCAGAATAATTACTTATTCCTGCAATGATTTGTCTTAACTGAAGTCCAATTAAAATAAAGATTAAACCATTCAGAATATTATTAAGCACATCCCAAATTGTATTCGTCATAATTCGGCTTTCATGCGAAAAAATGGTTCCTGATCTCGCTGCCAGAAAAAGGCCTGTTGTTACCACAGCCAAAACTCCAGAACCTTCAAAGTGTTCTGCAAGAAGATATGAAGCAAATGGCGTCAATAATGTAAGTGTTACTTCGATAATATCATCACAAACAAATCTTTTATGGATATAATACATAATATAACCAACAGCCAAGCCTATTGCTATGCCTAAAACTGACATTAATACAAAATTTAATCCTGCTTGCCACAAAACAAAATTACCTGCTGTAATTGCTGTAAGCGCATATTTATAGGCAACCAGACCACTTGCATCGTTTACTAAACTTTCTCCTTCTAGGATCGCAATTAACCTCGGATTAAGCCCTAACCCTTTTGTAATCGCCGTTGCCGAAACGGCATCAGGAGGAGAAACAATAGCACCAAGCAAAAAAGCTAACGGCCAAGACATATCATCAATAAGCCAATGTGCCGAAACAGCAACAAGTCCTGTTGTAAAAAAAACCAAACCCACAGCTGCAAAAGTTATCGGACGTATGGACTGCTTAAAATCTGACCAGCTTGTATGCCATGCTGCATGGTATAAAAGAGGCGGTAAAAATATAATAAATACAATTTCTGGACTCAAAGCAATTACAGGAAGTCCAGGAACAACACTAATAACAACACCGCATAAAACCAAAACAATAGGAATCGGAAAATTATATCTTTTACTAACAAGGCTAAGAAAAGCCACACCGAAAAGCAGCATTATGATTATGGTAATATTATCCATTTGAGATGGTTTTGATTAGATTTTGATTTATGGAATTTGGGTACTAAATTAAGATTTTATGACAACTAAATTAAAAAAATAGAATACCAATTTATTGACTTATGTCAAACTTTTTGGCTTTAAACAACTTTAGATTTGCTTCTTATTATTTCTAAAAAGGTTTTATGACAAGTACAGAATTAAGTCCGTTAATACAATTTGGAATTTCGAGTAAAGAACGTGTAGAAAATGCTTTAGAACAGCTTAAAAAAGGAAAAGGTGTTTTGGTAACCGACGATGAAAACCGAGAAAATGAGGGAGATCTTATATTTTCTGCACAACACATAACTGTTCAGAATATGGCTTTAATGATTCGCGAATGCAGCGGCATTGTCTGCCTTTGCCTAACGAATGAAAAAGCGGATGAATTGGAACTTCCCTACATGGTAAAAGAAAACACAAGCAGTTTTCAAACTCCTTTCACGATAACAATTGAAGCCAGAAACGGAGTTACAACTGGAGTTTCTGCAAAAGATCGAACTACCACTATCAAAACAGCTATTGCAGCAAACGCAAAACCAGAAGATTTAGCAAAACCTGGACATATTTTTCCTCTTAGAGCAAACAATAATGGTGTTTTAGGAAGAAATGGTCATACTGAAGGAAGTGTCGATTTAATGAAATTGGCGGGTTTACAACCTGAAGCTGTCCTTTGCGAATTGATGAACGAAGACGGTAGCATGGCGAAACTAGACAAAATTGTTAGCTTTGCACAAGAACACGACTTAGTGGTTTTATCAATCGAAGATATTATTTACTACCGTAAATTCGTTAGAGATTATAACTAAATGATATACGAACAGCTTGGCAATTCTATTCGAAAAAGCATTAACGTTTCTGATGAAGATTTAGAAACCATTCTCTCCTATTTTAAACTTATCAAAAAAGGAAAAAATGAAATTTTGTTGGCTCAAGGCCAAGTAAGTCAAGAAACATTTTTTGTTGCGAAAGGCTGTCTACGCATCTTTTTTATTAATGAAGAAGGAAAAGATGCTACGAGATATATTGCTTTCGAAAATCAATTTGCAACAGCTTTAGTTAGTTTTATCACCAAAATGCCAGCGTTAGAAAATATTCAGGTTGTGGAGAAATCGGAATTGCTTTCTATCTCTCACGAAGATTTCAATCATTTAATGAAAATTGTTCCGCAATGGCGTGAGTTCTACAGTAATTATCTGGAGAAAGCGTATGTAAATAATGCCAATCGTTTAATGTCTTTTACAACTATGGATGCTTTAGAAAGATACAATCAGCTTTTGAAAATAAATCCTTCCATTGTGAAAAGATTGCCAAATAAAATTGTTGCTTCTTATATTAATATTTCACAGGAAACTTTGAGTAGGTTGAAATCTAAAGTTTAGAGCTTTTTTTTTAGCCACTAAGACGCTAAGACTCTAAGTTATTTTTAGCCACGCGCGAAACAATTCGTAAATTTAATTAAATTATTATTTCAATATGAATTGCCTCCAGCTTTAGCTGGAGGTCAAAAAGGAGAATAAGAAGGCTTTAGCCAAATTCAAAGTTTGGCTAAAGCCTTTTACAATTTAAAACAAAAACCTCCAGCTAAAGCTGGAGGCAATTCATATCTGTCTTAATCAGCTTAAATCTTTTAAAATCTGCGTGAAACCCTTTGCGTTTCTTGCATATAAATCTTAGTGAATCTTTACGGTAAAGATTCACAATAAAAAAAAGCCGAATCTAAATTAAGATTCGGCCTTTTGATTTTTATGATTCACAGCTGCTGCAAGAAACAAGACTTGTTACCAATTCTTTAGAAACACTCTGGCTTCTTTGGTAATACAGACTTTTTACTCCTTGCTGCCAAGCTTCAATCATTAAACGGTTTACATCTTTGATTGCCAATTCTGCTGGAATATTAAGATTTAAACTTTGTCCTTGATCAACAAATTTCTGACGAATTCCTGCTTGCTGCACAATTTCTAACTGGCTAATTTCTTTAAATGTTTTAAAAACATCTTTTTCAGTTTGTGTCAGCTGCTCCATGTGTTGCACACTTCCTCCGTTTAGCATAATTCCTCTCCAAACTTCTTCGTTGTCTAGCCCTTTTTCTTCAAGCAACTTTTTAAGGTATTTGTTTTTACGCATAAAGTTACCTTTACTCAATCCAGCTTTATAATAGTTACTGCTAAAAGGTTCGATTCCTGGCGAAGTTTGCCCTAAAATTGCAGAAGATGAAGTTGTTGGCGCAATTGCCATTGTGGTTGTATTACGTCTTCCGTAACCTTTTAGCAATTCTGGTTCGCCATAAATTCTAGCCAATTCTTGACTAGCTTTATCTGCTTTATCGCTAATATGTTTGAAAATCTCTGTTGTTTTCATTTTAGCTTCCATTCCTTCAAACGGAATCATATTTTTCTGCAAATAAGAATGCCATCCTAAAACTCCTAAACCAAGCGCACGGTGTCTTTTAGCAAATTTATTCGCTGCAGAAAGATAATAGTTACCTTCTGTTTTTTCAATAAATTCCTGCAAAACAGCATCTAAGAAAAAGATCGCCAATTTTACCGCTTCAGTATCTTTCCATTCTTCATATAATTCTAAGTTCATAGAAGATAAACAGCAGATAAATGATTCATCATGCGTAGACGGAAGCATAATCTCACTGCATAAATTACTGGCGTTGATTCTTAGATTCTGATCTTTATAAACTTGCGGCTTATTTTTATTTACGTTGTCACTAAAGAAAATATACGGTAATCCTTTTTGTTGGCGGCTTTCCAATACTTTCGCCCAAATTTGTCTTTTATCAACATCGCCATCAATCATTTCCTGCATCCAGTAATCTGGCACACAGATTCCCGTAAACAGGTTTTGAATTGGGTTTCCGATACTTTTAATTTTTAAAAATTCCTCAATATCCGGATGGTCAATATCTAAATAAGCAGCAAACGCACCACGACGAACTCCACCTTGAGAAATAGTGTCCATTGCCGTATCAAAAAGTTTCATAAAACTAACCGCTCCACTACTCTTTCCGTTATCAGTTACAGCACTTCCGCGTTCACGTAATTCACCAAAATAACCAGAAGTTCCACCTCCAATTTTAGTCTGCATAATTACTTCACCCAGTTTATGTGTAATCCCTTCAATCTTGTCTGGAACATGAACATTAAAACAAGAAATTGGCAAACCTCTTTCGGTTCCCATATTGGCCCAAACTGGCGAACTTATGCTCATCCAACCTCTTTCGATCATTTCCATGAAAGATTCTTTCAATTCTGGTTTGTACAGCCTTTTCGCTGCAGCCGTACAAATTCTATCGATTGCCCCTTCTACAGTTTCTCCTTTTAAAAGATAGCCACGATTTAAAATCTGTTCACTTTCAGAATTTTTCCACCACATTTTACTGTCGTTTTGCGTTTCAAAATTAGTATTTGCTGAGTTTGTGTCTGTCGTATTCATAAGTATTCTGGGCTTGTATTAAAAAAGGTCGTTTGCTGTAATGCTTTTATCGTGTTTTGTATATTCTACTGGACGTTTTGCAAAGAAATCGTCTAAACTGTTTGCAAAAACCTCTTCTTCAAACCAAGTCATTTTTGAATATTCTTCTGGAGCCACATTAAAAATAGTTTCAATATTGATTTGTTTTAAGCTCTCGTCAATTCTAAATTTCATGAAGTTTACTAAATCTTCTTTATTTATGGTTTCTATCGCTCCATCCTCAAAAATCCAGTCCAAAATAGCAGCTTCAACACTAATAGATTCTTTTACTGTTTCTCTAATTAACTCTAAAGTTTCTGCATCAAAATATTCTGGAAACTCTTCACGAATTTTATTAATGATATAGATTCCGCCATTAGCGTGAATTTGTTCGTCGATCGAAGTCCAAGCAATAATATTGCTCACATTTTTCATATAACCTTTGAATCTTGTAAAAGACAGCAAAATGGCAAACTGACTAAATAAAGATACATTCTCAATCAGGATACTGAACAAAATCAGTGAAACCATATACTTTCTGTTATCCTGAGATTTGGTATCTTTCAGTACATTCGAAAGATAATCTACACGTCTGCGTATTACAGGGACATCTAACAGCTTTTCAAACTCATCATTATATCCTAAAACTTCCAGCAAACGAGAATATGCTTCTGAATGTCTAAATTCACATTCCGCAAAAGTAGTTCCCAAACCGTTGAATTCTGGTTTCGGAAAATGCTCATATATATTACCCCAAAAACTTTTTACAGCTACCTCAATCTGTGCAATTGCCAACAAACTATTTTTAATTGCTGTTTTTTCTGCCAGATTTAAATGTGCATGAAAATCTTGTGTATCGGCAGTAAAGTCTACTTCGGTGTGTACCCAGTACGCTTTATTGATCGCTTCGGTAAATTGCAGAACCTCAGGATACTCAAAAGGTTTGTAATTGATTCTTTTATCAAAAATTGACATATATATAGAGTTTTAAGTGACTATTTTAGAGACAGAAATATGAGCGCTTAAATTGGGGAGGGATTAGCGTGATTTCTATAATTACAAATTTAACCTACAGTTATTCTTTTGTCCCATTTTAGATGTTAAAAATCCATCCAATTATCAACAGTTTTAAAACTTCAAAAATTCGGTATGACTCAAATTTTATCAACATGAAAATAATGTTCTGTAATTTGCAATGAACTAGCATTTTCCCTAAAATTAATATCAAGTTATCAACATCAAAAAATGGTCTTTTTGAAGACAGTAATAAAAACAGTTATCAACATTCGTATTTTGAAAACAGAAATTTGAAGAAGAATTTTGCTTGGAAAAAACGCTAGTTATTAATAATTATTCTAAATAATACTTTGAACCGCAAAAACATAACAATCATTATTACAGTAATTTAATATCTACATATTATAAAAAAGTTTTGAAATTCACAGAAAACAACGAAATAAGGCTGAAGAATCTACTAAAATCTCATTTCCAAAAGTAGTTACATCAAAAAAGAGGAAAAAACGATAATCCCTTCTTAAAAAGAGCACTTTTTTCTCTAAGAAAAGACGCTTTTATTTATGGTTCAAAAACGAACCAGATTAAAACAAAATTAAAATTTACTTAAGCAATCCTTAATTTTTAGAAAAACTAAAGCCGAAATGCCTTTTTACAGCAAATTATTCTTGCTTTAAGAATATTAATTTTTACATTTGCTTTTATTTTTATTTATTCTAAATAGATTAAAAATATTTCCGAAAATTAAATCAATCTTGAACAATTCTATAACCATAAATTATCGAAATATGAAAAAGAACCTTTTTGTTTCTTTTGCATTTGCTGCTACTTTATTTGTAAGTGCCCAACAAAAAAACTCTCTGCTAGATGCCGCTTTCTGGAAAACTTCACCAACTGTAGAAACGGTTCAATCAGAAATCTCTAAAGGAAATAATCCAGCTGAAGCTAATGCCAATGCATTTGACGTTACTACTTTCGCTATTAATAATGATGCGCCTTTTGCAACTATCAAATTTTTGGTAGAACAGCCTGGAAATTCAGTTACAAAATTAACTCACGATAATCGTATCTATCTGCACTGGGCAGCTTATAGAGGAAATACAGAATTAGTACAATATTTAATTTCTAAAGGTTCTGATGTAAATTATGAAGACAGCCACGGAACTGCTCCTGCAGATTTTGCTGCTTCAAACGGACAGTCAGCTCCAGCAATGTACGATGCTTTCTTTAAAGCAGGTCTTAATCCAACAAAAAAATATGCTAATGGGGCAAACCTTTTACTTTTAGCTATTGCTTCTGATAAAGATTTAAAAGCTGCCGAATATTTTTCGACTAAAGGAATGTCTTTAAAAGATGTGGATAATGATGGAAATACTGCTTTTACATATGCAGCAAGATCAGGAAATATTCCGCTTTTAAAGAAACTTCTAGAAAAAGGAATTAAACCAACAGATGATGCACTTTTATTTGCCGCACAAGGAAGCAGAAGAGAGGCAAATACTCTTGAAACTTACAAATATTTGGTTGAAGAAGTAAAAATTAAAGCAACTGTTCAAAACAAAGCGGGACAAAATGTATTGCATTTCTTGGCAGGAAAACCAAATCAGACAGAAATTATTCAATATTTCTTAGCAAAAGGTGTTGATGTTAATAAAGCAGATAAAGAAGGAAATACACCATTAATGGCTGCAGCTGCGGCAAGAGATGCAGCGGCTTTGGAACTTTTTCTTCCAAAAGCTAGAAACGTAAACGCACAAAATCTAAAAGGAGAATCTGCTTTGACATTTGCTGTAAAAAATGGAACTCCAGAAGCTGTAAATTTACTTTTAGCAAAAGGTGCCGATGTGAATGTGAAAGATAAAGACGGAAACAATTTAGGTGTTTATTTGGTACAATCTTATCGTCCAGCAGGAAGAGAGAAAGCGGCAACAGATCCTTTTGATGCAAAAGCAAAATTACTTCAGGAAAAAGGTTTAAACCTTGCAGCTCCTCAAAAAGATGGAAACACTTTATATCATTTAGCGATCACTAAAAATGATGTTTCTCTTCTTAAAAAAATTACTGATTTAAAAGTAGACATCAACGCTAAAAACAAAGACGGTTTAACAGCTTTACACAGAGCGGCAATGACTTCTAAAGATGATGCCATCTTGAAATATCTAGTTTCAGCTGGTGCTAAAAAAGACATCAGCACAGAATTTGACGAAACTGCTTATGCTTTAGCAAAAGAAAATGAACTGCTTACAAAAAATAATATCTCAGTTGAGTTTTTAAAATAACTTTCAATAATGTATGAGTTTTGAGTTATGAATTATGAGTGGAAAATCTAAACTATAATTCAAAACGCAAAATTCATAACTCAAAAATTATAATTCATAATTCATAACTTAATTTCATGAAATCAATATTAAAAATTGCTCTTACAAGCGCTTTTATCTTTTTAGTTTCTTTCCAATCTCAGGCACAATCGAGCAAGTATAAAATCATGCTTCAAATGAACAACTATATGGGAGAAGGTGCTTATATCGTTGTTTCTCTTGTTAATTCGGCTGGTGAGTATGAAAAAACGCTTTATGTAATGGGCGATGATAAAAAATGGTACAAATCATTAAAAGAATGGAACAAGTTCCATACTCAGAAAAATGATGATATCAGTGCTAAAACAGGAGCTTCTGTAACTGGTGGAGACCGCAGTGTAACTACAATCGAAATCGAAAATTCTAAAATCAATAAAGGATATAAACTTCGTTTTGAGTCGGCTGTTGAAGATCAGAAATATTATGTGAGCGATCTTGAAATTCCGCTTACAACAGAAGCTATGGCCGATAAAACAGACGGTAAAGGTTACATCAAATATGTAAGGTTAAACAAAATATAATCTTAAGCACATTATTTTTTAACATTATAATGAGTACAAATTTTATTTTTGTGCTTAGAATTAAAATCTGAGCTTTGTCATTGTTTTAAACTTTGACAAAGCTTTAAACGTTTTATAATAGAATACACTCAATGACTCTTTCTTTCTGGCGTTACGCACACTTGGCTTTGGCCTTGTTTTCTTCTATTTTTTTGCTTTTAGCTTCGGTAACCGGAATTATTCTGGCAGTCGATGCGGTTCAGGAAAAAACACTTCCGTACAAAGCTGAAAATTTTAATGAAATAACTTTAGGCGAAACTCTTCCTGTTCTAAAGAAAGCGTACCCAGAAATTACCGAATTAAGTGTCGATTACAATCAGTTTGTAACGCTTCAGGCTATTGATGCGGATGGAAATGATGTTAAGGCATACATTGATCCAAAAACAGGAAAAGCATTAGGAACTCCTGCAAAAAAATCCGAATTCATAAATTGGATTACAAGTTTTCACCGTTCGCTATTTCTTCACGAAGCAGGACGTTTTTTTGTGGGCGTCATTTCTTTTTGTTTGTTATTAATTGCCATTTCTGGCTTTGTGCTGGTTCTAAAAAGACAGCGTGGCATACGAAATTTCTTTTCTAAAATAATCAAAGAATATTTTGCTCAATATTACCATGTTCTTTTAGGAAGATTAGCTCTTATTCCTATTTTGATTATTGCACTTACAGGGACCTATTTATCGCTCGAAAGATTCAACTTTTTTATGGGTGAAGAAAAAGCAAAACCTCTAAAAATAGCACTTTCAGAAAACGCCAAAACAGCTTCGGTTTTCAATACCACTTTATTGTCTGAAGTAAAAAAAATCGAATTCCCTTTTACAGATGATCCCGAAGAATATTATATCATTGAAACAAAAGACCGCGAGATTGAAGTCAATCAGGTTACAGGTGCTATAATTTCTGAAAAACTTTCTCCAATGACGGCGCAATTTGCCGCATTAAGTCTAGATCTTCATACGGGAAGAATTAACGGAATCTGGGCTGTAATCTTAGCAATTGCGTGTATCAATATTCTATTCTTTATTTATTCTGGTTTTGCGATTACTTTGAAAAGAAGATCTAGCCGAATTAGGAATAAATTTAAAGCAAGCGAAAGTACTTTTATCTTTTTAATAGGTTCCGAAAACGGAAGCACTTTCCGATTTGCCAATGCGATTCAGAAGCAATTAATTGAGAATGGACAAAAAGTCTTTGTAAGCGAACTGAATAAATTTACTTCTTATCCAAAGGCTGAACATATTGTTGTTTTCACATCAACTCATGGTTTGGGAGATGCACCTTCTAACGGAACTCAATTTAAATCATTAATAGAAAAACAAAATCAAGATCAGAACATTAATTTCTCTGTGGTTGGTTTTGGTTCTAAATCTTATCCTGACTTTTGCCAATTTGCAATTGAAATAGATCAGCTTTTAGGAAAACAAAAGTGGGCAGATCGTTATTTAGATTTGAAAACTGTCAATGATAAATCAGCTGTTGAATTTGTAGAATGGGTGAAATTATGGAGCGAAAAAACGGGAATTCCGCTAGCAACAACTCCATCGCTATATAATCATATTCCAAAAGGTTTACAGAAATTAATGGTTTTAGACAAAACTCCAATTTCTGATACCGAACATACTTTCATTCTGACTTTAAGAGCAAGTGCAAGAGTTAAATTCAGTTCTGGCGATTTATTGGCAATTTATCCTGCCAACGATTCTAGAGAACGCCTCTACTCTATTGGGAATCATTCTGGAAATATTCAATTGGTTGTAAAATTGCATCCAAACGGATTAGGTTCTGGTTTCTTAAATTCGTTGGAACCAGGAAATGTCATAAAAGCGCAAATTGTAAAAAATCCTGCTTTTCATCTTCCGAAAAAAGCTCCAAAAGTAGCTTTTATTTCTAACGGAACAGGAATTGCTCCTTTCTTAGGAATGATCGAACAGAATAAAGCAAAACAAGAACTTCATTTGTACAGCGGATTCAGAATGGAAACACCAACATTAATGGCGTATAAAAAGTTCGCAGGCATAATGATTCAAAAAGAACATCTGGATAATTTTCATGTGGCGCTATCTCGTGAAGCAGAGCATATTTATGTTATGGATTTGATTAAAAGAGATTCTATTTTCTTTGTGAATTTATTAAACAAAGGCGGTGTTATTATGATTTGTGGTTCACTTGCCATGCAGAAAGATGTTGAAGCTATTTTGAGTGAAATGTGTTTGGCAAAAGGATTAAAAACGCTTTCTGAATATAAAGCCAACAAACAATTTTTGACGGATTGTTATTAGAGTAATTTTAGATTTTAGATTTTAGATTGTTGATTTCTAATTTTCAACTTTTGACTTTTGACTTTCGACTTTTGACTTTCGACTTTTGACTTTCGACTTTTGACTTTTTAATACATTTTCATGCATAAATTATTATCATATAAAATTTCATTGTTTTTTGTAATTATTTGCTGTGTATCTACACATTCTCAAGTATTACGAAAAAGAACGACGCTTTTGATGGGCGGACGTTTTGATATTTCTATTGTAGACAAAGATTCTCTTTCGGCAGAAAAAAATATAGATGAAGTTATTGCCGAAATTACACGAATTGAATATTTAATATCCGATTGGAAACCCACTTCTCAAGTTTCTGAAGTCAATCAGAATGCTGGAATAAAACCTGTAAAAGTGGACCGTGAAGTTTTTGAATTGACTAAAAGAGCCATCAAACTTTCTGAAATTACAAATGGCGGTTTTGATATTAGCTTTGCGGCAATGGACAGAATCTGGAAATTTGACGGCTCAATGACGGAAATGCCTTCGGCGGAAGCCATAAAAAAATCGGTAGAAAAAGTCGGCTATAAAAACATTATTCTAGACAGCACAGAATCGACTATTTTCTTAAAATTAAAAGGAATGAAAATTGGATTCGGCGCTTTAGGTGAAGGTTATGCAACCGACAAATGCCGTGCGATGATGATTGCAAAAGACGTTCAGGCCGGAATTATAAATGGTTCTGGAGATATGAGCACTTGGGGAAAACAACCTAATGGAAAAGATTGGAAAATCGGAATCACAAATCCGTTTAAACCAGAAAAGATTTTGGCAGCTGTTCCTTTAATAGACGGTGCTGTAACAACTTCGGGCAGTTACGAAAAATTTGTAGTTTTTAATGGAAAACGTTATTCACATATTATAAATCCTGCAACGGGTTATCCTGCCACTGGTTTGTGCAGTGTAACAGTCTTTGGTCCAAACGCTGAAACCGCTAACGGATTAAGTACTTCTATGATGGTTTTAGGTCAGAAAGAAGGTTTGCTTTTATTGCAAAAATTCCCAGATTACAGTTGTGTGATGATTACGGATAAAGGGAAAATTATTAAGTCTAAGAACTTCTCTTATAAGTTATGAGTTATGAGTTTTGAGTTGACTTCAGCTTTAGCTGGAGGTATAAATTTATCTACATAAGAAGGCTTTAGCCAAACTTATTTTGGCTAAAGCCTTTTTCATTTCCTTTCAAAATAACCTCCAGCTAAAGCTAGAGGCAACTCATAAATAAGCTTTGAGGCCTTGCTCCCGATAACTATCGGGATTGCGAGATTATTTCATTTGCATTACTAATAAAAACACTTTACGAAAACCCTTCTTCCGAAACTTCGGGATTGCTCACGAAGACAACCGAATTATCAATTATTAATTATCAATTGGAAACTCATAATTCATAACTCTTAATTCATAACTCCAAAAGACAACATTAAAATAACATTAGAATACTTCTCCAAATTCTAATAATCTTCTAATTGCTTTATTTAGATTAAATTTAAATTATCATATAAGTTTGCAGTCCTATAAATAGTAAACTTACATGAGAATTCTTTACGCTCTCTTTTTTATGATGACTTTTTCTGGGTGGTCTCAAACCGGAAAAATTACAGGAAAAGTCTATTTTGCCAATAATGAAACCGCTTTTGGAGCATCAGTTCAAATAACGGGAACTAAAAAATTTGTTGTCGTTGACAATGATGGTCAATTTGAAATAAAAGGCTTGGCTTACGGAAGTTACGATTTGGAAATTTCTTCAATGGAAGCAAAACCAAAAAAAGTAAACATATCCGTAAATCGTCCATCACATCAAATCAATATCGCATTAGAAAAAATAACAGATCCGAAAGCGCTTAAAGAAGTCAAAATTGAAAAGAAAACATTCAAAAAAGACATTATAGAAAAAGGATTTGCGGTAAATGTCATTGAAACGCAAGAAGCTGCAAAAAGAAATCTGCAAACCAACGATTTATTAGACCGTTCTGGCGGAGTAAGAATCAGACAAAATGGAGGTTTGGGTTCTGCTGTAACGTACAACATCAACGGAATGTCTGGAAATGCGATTCGAATTTTTATTGACGGAGTTCCTATTCAGACTTACGGCGCTTCTTTCAGTTTAAATAGTATTCCACCTGCATTAATTGAAAGAATTGAGGTTTTCAAAGGAGTTGTTCCCGCTTATTTAGCCGATGATTCACTTGGAGGCGCAATCAATGTGGTTTTAAAGAAAGGAGCAAAAAACAGTCTAAATGCTTCTGTTTCTTACGGATCATTCAATACCGTACAATCGAATGTGAATGCTTCTTACCGAGATAAAAACGGATTTACAGTAAAAGCAAATGCATTTCAGAATTACTCGGATAATGATTATGAAGTTTGGGGAAAATGGGTTTACAATATTGCTCCAAACGGACGTTACGAATACATTCGTGCGAAGAGATTTGAGAGTATGTACCGTTCTTTTGGGGGACGATTAGAAGCTGGTTTTACCAATGTCGATTGGGCAGATAATCTACTTATCAGCTACAATGGTTCGCAAGATTTTAATCAGATTCAGCACGGGCAATACATGACTAAACCTTATAAAGGACGTTTTAGTGAATCGGCTGCCAATGTATTTAGCTTGAATTATAGCAAAAAAGACTTCCTAATTAAAAACCTTGATTTTTCTCTTATTTCGGTTTACAGTCACAGAAACGATGTGATCAACGATACCGTAAAATGGAACTACAACTGGAATGGTGAAAAAGCGTTGGGTCTCTATGGCCAGCCTATTTTAACCAATACTGGAGCACAACAAGGCGCGCCAACCATCAATCATATGAGATCGGATATTTTTAATACTCGTGCAGGTTTAAGTTATACGATTACTGAAAATCACAAGGTTTTAGTGAATGTTATGACTTATATTCTTGATCGAAATGATTATGATGAAATGCAGCCAGAAATTACTAGAAACTTTATAATTACTAGAGATTTAGCTAAAACCATTTCTTCATTTGCTTATGAAATGACGGCGTTTCAATCTCGATTGAGAGCGAATCTTTTTGTAAAAAATTATAATCTGAAAAATGAACAGAGAGATCCTCAGGTTGTAACTCAAAACGGCCAAAATGTAGTAAAAGAAGTCATTACCTCTAAAAAAACCAATTATACCGGGTACGGAATGGCCACTTCCTACTCTATTCTGCCAAAAGTTATGGTTATGGCTTCTGCTGAAAAAGCAATCAGACTTCCTTCTGAAAATGAAATATTTGGTAATCCTGGAGAAAACATCATCAGCAATTCTGGTCTAAAACCTGAACAGAGCAATAATTTTAATGCCGGTTTGCGTTTTGGTCCATACGAAATTAATCATCACAAATTTACCGTTTCAGGAAACGCTTTCTGGAGAAATACCGAAGATAAAATTGTACGTCAGATTAGTGATCGTGTAAACGAAGCGATTCAAGCTTCACCTTTCGTAAACTTAGGAAAAGCGCAATCTGTAGGTTTTGAAGCTTCTTTTCAATACTCTTTCAACAATCGTTTTTTTGCGGGTATGAATCTTTCAAAATTCAATTCGCTGTTTAAAGATAAATATGATAAAAACGGAAACATTCTTCCGAACTATAATAAACAGCTTCCAAATGAGCCTTTCTTTAATTTAAATGGAAATCTTCAATACAATTTTAGAAATGTAATTCAGAGCAAATCAGAGCTTAATTTATATTACTACTGCGGTTATGTTGCGCCATTTTATACTTCATGGTTAGAAACCGACAGAACTACAGCACAATTTCCGCAAGATTTAGGTTTGAGTTATGTTTTTCCGAACAAGCAGATCACAGTTAGTTTTGATGCAAGAAATGTTTTTGACGAACAGGTTTATGACAATTTCGCAGCCCAAAAGCCAGGAAGAGCCTTTTATGTAAAACTCAACTATACCTTAAATAAATTTTAATCATTCAATAAATAACTAATTTTTAAATGCAATAAAAATGAAAAAAAACACATTTAAATTATTTACATCTAGCTTGCTAATTGGTGCATTTGCATTGACAACGGCTTGCAGCAGCGACGATAACAAAAATACTGAACCTGTAAACCCAGAAACAGACGGACGCTGGATTACAGTAGCTGGTGCAGTAATGCAGACAGATCCAGGAGATGGAAATGGTGGCACAAAAGTGTACGCTATTAGTAAAGCGAATGCTATAGATCCTAATTTTTCTGTAAATGTTTACGATCAAGGTGTACCGGTTCAATCTAGCAGAACGGCACGTTTACAATCTTCTGTCGACGGAACCACGCTTTTCAACATCACGTATACTGGTGCAAATGGTGGAGAATTTATGACGTACAAAGTAAACGGAGGAAACAATTTTGCACAATCTGATGCTAAAGTAAATATCTCTCAATATGCGGGTACTTCTCCAAGATGGGTAAAACTTTTTGATGGAGATAAAACAGGTATTGCAGTAAACATTGCTACTCCAATTGTTAGTGTAAACGAAGACAAATCATATAAAAATACAAGAGGAAAAGCGACTGTTTTGTCTCTAGACATGAAACAAACTTTAATCTCTGCTTACAAACAATATGACATTCCGTTAACTGCTGAAGAAGAAGCACAAGGACACCACATTTTCCGTTTGGATGCTCCAACTTTAAACAAAGCGGGCAACAAATTGATCATTGGAACTTGGATGCGTAAAACAGACATAACTAACCCAAAAGAAAACGAAAGTTCATTTACTCGTTTAGGTTCAAAATCTGTTGTGGTTGATTATCCTTCTTTAGAAAATCCAGTGGTAATTACTTCAAAAGTTGCTTTTGGTGATACTAGCGGATACAGAAGTTTTAACAGTTTTGTGGCTACTGACGGAAACATTTATCAGGCAACACAAAGAGATACTCAAAAAGGCTCTTATATTTTAAAAATCAATCAGAACAATCAATACGATGACAATTATGTCTTTAGTTTAGATACTGCTTTAGGAGTAAAAGGAAGCTATATTGATGCGTGGAGATATGTAGGAAACGGAATTGCTTATGCAGTTTATACTTTTGAAGGTACGAATCAAGGATATGTAGCAAGACTTGATTTGAATGCTAGAACAGCACAAAAAGTTGAAGGTATTGATTATGATGCTGACTTAGATTTTGGACAATACCAAGGTTTTGTTGTTGATGGAAACAGCTTCTACATTGCTGTTACTCCAGTTGGAAAAGACGGTAACATTTATGTAATTGATATTCCTTCTGGAAAAGTTACTAAAGGTGCCAAATTATTGAACAAACCTGGAAACCACTATATTGGTGTATTCTAAAAATATACGGCTGTGAAAACGGTCTGTGAAAAATTCATCACTTGAGTTTTTTTTTAATCGAACATTCCGCTTCTATTTATAGTAAGCGGAATGTTTTTTTTATGATTAGAATTTTGAAGCAATCAATTAGATTTTAAATAAAAGACGGCGTCTATACCACTTAATAGACACCGTCTTTTCTAACAAACAAAAACTAATTAACTTAACTCATTTTGTAAAATTGAACAGGCATTAATTTCACTAGTCGACTTAATTTATTGTATGGAATAGTGCTTTGTTTAGTTCTGTTTAATGAAAACCAAAGCTTCTTCGTAATTGGCTATTTCTACAAGTGCATTAAAAATATATTTTGAAACTAATGCGCCTCCATCTGAATTAATCAGCTCAATATCATCGTCTGGCGTGTGGTATTGCGGATGTCCGCCTGTATGGAAACCAACGGCCGAAATGGATTCTTTATAAAATGAAACATGATCTGAACCGCCTACATCACCAGCATGAATAACAGGATTTAATCCGCTATTTTCTTGCAGCTTTTTCATTAATTCTACTCCATTTGGAAAAGTTCCTGCGCCTCCCATATAAAGTTCTTTTTTATCGTTCAATCTTCCGACCATATCCATATTAAGCATTACTTTAACTGCTTCTTTTGGAACTGGAAGATGATTGACAAAATACTTTGAACCGAGTAATCCTTCTTCTTCTCCGCTAAACGAAATAAAGATGATGCTTCGTTTAGGGTTTACTTTTTGTTTTGAAATTTCTTCTAAGATGCAAAGCAAAGCCGAAACTCCAGACGCATTATCATCTGCTCCATTATGAATGGCAAAAGCTTCTTTCTTTTTACTTCCAGAACCTTGTCCGCCCCAACCCCAGTGATCGTAATGCGCACCGATTACGATGTATTCTCTTTTCAAATTAGGATCAGAACCTTCAATGTAGCCCACAACGTTTTGCGTTGCCATACTATCCGATTTCATTTTATTGATTCCTTCTTTGACAAACACTTTGAAAGGCTGATAATAACTATCATTGAATTGCTGTAAACCATATTTCTTAAAATATTTTTTGATATACGCAGCCGCATCATTATTTCCTTTAGTTCCCACAAAACGCCCTTCCAATTTATCTGATGAAAGATATTTGTCATGTTTGTAAAAGGTCTTAGCCATTTGTGCATTCACGAAAGTGTAGCAAAAGAAAAGAATTGCAATAGAGAGTTTTTTCATAATTTGTTGTCTATAGAATGGAACGCGGATGACACGGATTTGCTTTGCAAAGACGCGGATGAACACAGATATTTTACAAAAAATGGAATGAAAAAATCCGTAAAAATCAGCGTTTTCACGAAGTGAATCCGTTTTATCAGCGTACTATTATCTTATAAATCAAAAGAGGTATGTTTAATATATTTTCGATCATAAGTATACAAAACGTGTATTCTTTTATCTGTAGTTTGAATTATGGCTGGATAACTAAATTCTCCTTTTTCCTGTTTTTCAAGATCGAATAATTTCGTCCATTTTAAACCATCTTTAGAATATTCAACATCTAGAATATTTCGTCCGTTAAACCAGTCTTTTCCAATTGGAAGCGGATTATTTACCAGTAAAAACAGATTTTTATTGATTGTTAAGGCATCAATTCCAGAATTTGAATTAATGACATTTATGGTGTTGGTTCTAATCCAGCTTTTACCATTATCTCCAGACCAGCTCGAAACCACTTTATTGTGTTTGCTTCGAGACAGCATCTGAATATCACTCTTGCTATGAATTAAAAATGTTGGCTGAATAATATCAAAGTTCTGATTGTTTTCTACCGCTATTTTCTTCCAAGAATCTGTAGCTTCTGTATATTCTTCAACATGCACACGCCATTCATCGGTACTTACACTTTCTGTACTGCTTCCGCATAAAATTACGCCTTGAGTCGTTTCGATTGGTTTATTTCGAATTGGACCTAAAATTCCATCTGGAAGATACTTTGGTTCTCCCCATGTTGTTCCGTTATCTTTTGAAACCATCATAGCGCCAAACCATTCTCTCGGATTTTTTCCAATTTTATAAAACAAATATAAGTTCTGGCTTTTGCTTTTAAACAAAACCGGATTCCAACATGGCAGTGTATCACCGTTTTTAATCAATGGCTGAATCAATTCTTTTGGCGCAGACCATTTTTTGTCTTTGTAAGCCGAAATATAAATTCCGACATCTTTTGCACCTTCATATTTTCCGCCAAACCAAGCAGCTAAAATTTCGTTTGGCTTGTATTCAACCAACGTTGAGGCGTGACTGTTTGTAGTAACAGGCGGATCGGCAATATAACTGCTTTCGATATTTACTGCTTTTATCTGTGCTTTTATTTCATTCGAAAAAAGAAATAAAGCCAATAGCGCTGCAACAGTATATTTTGTCTTTAAAATCATTTTATTTTGATGAAAATTAATATTGTATGTTATGAATTAAAGTTGGGGCAGAAATTCACTTACTTATCTATAAAAACAAAAGGAGAGTTACCTCTCCTTCTGCTCAAGTAACAAATCGATCGATCTATTACTTTACCAAATTAATTATTTTGTGTCCCACCAAAGTCTTGTTCCACCAGAGTCTGGACCTCCTAATTTAGAAACTCCATCTTCTACAGCCGCTTTGTTTGATGAGTACTCGTTTGTAGTGTAAATAATTCTTTTCATCAAAGATTTTCCAACTCCAGCATCTGGATTATCAGTATTTAAAACTGGATAGATTACTTTAGCATCGCTTCTTCTTAAATCTGCCCAAGCTTCCCAAGATTCTGGGAAAATTGCTAAGTATTTCTGAACTGCAATCTGCGTTCTTTGGTCAGCAGTAGATGCAGACCATGCCACTGGCAATTTAACTGGAATATCTTGTAAATCTAAAGTTGGATATACGGTCAGAATGTTTGGCAATGTTGGCAATGATGTTCCTGCAATGTAAGCGTTAACGTCAGCTACTTCTGTAATTCCCCATTGCGCAAGCGATAATCTAATACCTGTTTCATACAAAGTTTTAGCATCTGCTCCCATATTCCATCCATTTAAAGCTCCTTCTGCTCTACTTAAATAGTTTTCAGAAGCCATGAAGATTTCAATGTTTTTAGTTTCACTAAGTGTATTATTAGGACCATTTCCTAAAACATTATTGTTGAATTTAGAGAATTCAGTAGTTCCGAATTGATCTTCTAAACCTCCAACTGGATTTCCTCTATACACTCCTGAAGCAATTGGTGCAAACCATTTAGCTAAACGTGGATCGTTGTAACCAACTAATATACTTTCCATAGAAGATGTCATTACATAACCCCAGCTGTTTACAATCATATTTAAATTGTTTGGCGTAATGTTACTTGCTTTAAAGAATGCACTTTGATCGTTTGTTTGCATTACTCCGGCAGCAACGGCAGCTTCAGCCTGAGTTTTTGCATTTGCAGGATCTTTATCAGAAATTCTTAAGGCTAAACGCAATCTCATACTGTTTCCAAAGATTCTCCATTTGTCAACACTTCCTGCATAAACTCTATCATTTGGGGCAAGAGAAGCAACTGAAGTTGCAGAAGTAGAAGTTAATGTTGCATTTGCTTCGTCTAATAATTTAAAGAAATCTGCATAAATAAATTCTACGCTATCGTAAGAAACTTTATCTTTTCCGTTACCAGCTTCAGTATAAGGAATTGGTCCGTAAGCATCAACCATTTGGTTGTACATAAAAACTTTCCAGATTTTAAGAACAGCTGTAGCTTCTGCGTTTCCTTGAGATGCTTTAAAAGCATTTGATAAAGCTGGAGCCGCTACAGTGTAAAATCTTGTCCATCCTCTTCCTTCGTATCCATTTACGAAAGCATTTCTTTCCGTTCCATATCCACAGTTTAAATAGTGGATAAAAGTTGAAGATAAAATACCTGTAGCAATACCCCACGTACCTTGATCATCTATACCACTTGGTGATGAATAAGAACCATTGTGGATACCTGCGTACAATGCAGATGCAAATGCAGGACCTGCCAATGTAGCATCTAACTGATCTTCAGTCAACGAATTAGGATCTTTGTTTATTTCATCAAAATCGCCAGTACAGCTTGATAAAATCGAAACTGCCATTAATGCAACTCCTAATGTTTTTATTTTAAAACTATATTTCATGATATCTCTTTTTTAATTAAAATCCGAATTTAACATTCACTCCATAATCTCTCGTTGATGGAATGTTGAAAGATTCTATACCTTGTAAGTTACCTGTACCTGCGCCCGCTTCTGGATCAAAGTATTTAGCTTTGTTTAAGAAGAAGAATAAATTTCTACCTACTAATGAGAAATCGATGCTTGT
The DNA here is from genome assembly GCF_039581425.1 of Flavobacterium movens. NCBI lineage: Bacteria > Pseudomonadati > Bacteroidota > Flavobacteriia > Flavobacteriales > Flavobacteriaceae > Flavobacterium > Flavobacterium movens. The sequence goes on along the minus strand of NZ_JBCPXY010000006.1, from coordinate 330,203 downwards.
AAATCCAGAGTTACCTAATAAACGTTTTGGCATTGAGTAACCAAAAACAAGCTCTCTTAATCTGATGTTTGTAGCATCATAAATAAATGGCTCTGCAATTGGAGTTCTCTGTCCGATAGCTGTCCAGTATTGTTCAGCATTGATGCTTGTTGTGTTTGGAGAGTAAGTTCCGTTTCCGTTAGCTACAACACCATCCACAATAATTCCGCCATTTCTTCCTGCTAAAGTAATATCGCTAACCCCTAAACCAGCTTGTCTAGCTTGAGTGTATGAAATAACTTCACCACCAATTCTAAAGTCAACCAAGAAGCTTAAAGAGAAATCTTTGTATTTAAAGTTGTTTTTGAAACCTGCAGTCCAATCTGGGTTAAAGTTACCTGCACGAACATCAAAACCATTTGTAGCTAATGGAATACCTGCACTATTTACAATGATATTTCCGTTTGGATCTCTTTGGAAACCTTTAATGTATAAATCACCATATTCACCTCCAACAACCACTTTACTTCTCACTAAACGCCCTTCTCCAAGAACTAATTCATCTCTTCCTTCAAAGATAGATTTTACTTTTGACTTATAAGAAGCGTAGTTTGCTGTAATATCCCAAGTAAAGTTTTCTGTCTGAATTGGAGTTGCAGTAAGCGTAAGCTCGATACCTTTATTTTCAATATCTCCACCATTTACGATCGCTCTAGAATATCCAGAAGGTTCTGGTGTATTGATGTAGAAAATTTGATTATTAGTCAAGGTATTGAAATATGTGAAATCTAAGCCTAAACGATTGTTGAAGAATCTAACATCGGCACCAAACTCTGTAGAAGAAGAAATCTCTGGTTTTAAGTTTGGATTTGCTTTTGTGCTTTGTCCGTATAACATACCACCGTTTCCACCAATGTAAGAGAATCTTTGCTGTGTTTGATAAGGATCTGTATCATTACCCACTTGTGCATAAGAAGCTCTTAATTTAGCAAAGCTTATTACTTCAGGTAATGTAACCATATCTGAAATTACAGCAGAAAGTCCGAAAGATGGATAGAAATAATCTTGAGGCAAAGTAGAAGACCAGTCATTTCTAGCTGTTAAGTCTAAGAATAAATAGTTTCTGAAACCAATTTGACCAAATCCGTAAACAGAATTAATTCTTTTTTCTGAAGCTGTAGACGTAGATTGAACCGTTTGAACGTTTGATAACGCGAAGAAGTTTCTTTTACTTAAAACACCGCCAGAATTTAAAGCTGAACTATTTTGCTGTAATGAACTCGCTCCTGCATTAAGACCAACAGAGAAATCTCCGAATTTTTCATTGTAAGAAAGTAAAGCATCAATGTTTAATTCGCTTACTGTTTCATAAGATTCGCTATAAGAACCCATGTTACTGTTGAAAGCCGCAGTTGCATATCTGTTTCTTACGTTTTTGTTTGTCATTTGGTCTAAACCAGCTCTACCTTGTAAGCTTAACGTTTTTGTAAACTCATATTTAAGAGACGCTAAACCAATAAATCTATTTCTTTTATCTGTACGAGCATCATCTCTTAAAGCAGACCAGAATGGGTTTCCTCCAGGAGCTCCAGTTTCGTCAAGGAAATAGTTTACTTGTCTTTGTCCGGCTGCGTCAAAATATTCGAAATCTTTATAATCGTTATAAGCAATACTACGAGGCAATAAATAAGCAGATGTTCCAATAGACTCCTCACCTGTTCTCAATAAGTTATCGATATCTTGAACGATGTAGTTTGTTTTAGCATCTAAAGTTAATTTATCTGTAATCTTGCTTGTCAATCTTAAGTTAAGATTGTGTCTGTCCATTTGGTTTCCGCCCACAATACCTTCAGCACGTGTGTTAGTATAAGAGAAATAACCTTGCGCTTTTTCGTTACCAGCAGTAACTGTCAAAGTGTTTGCCAAATTATAACCTGTTTTGTAGAAATCAATAACGTTGTTTTTCTGTGGAGAATAGCTTTGTGTAGCTGGTCCCGCATAATTTGGATTACGAACCAACTGCCAAGCAGATACCTGACGTCCGTCTAAAGGCGCACCCCAGCTTGAGCTTGAGTTAGAAACATAGTTTCCATTTGTTCCTTGACCGTATTCGTTTTGCAAGTTCATCAAATTATAAGCAGAAGAAGCCATAAAGTTAGACGATAACGAAACCGAAGTTTTTCCAGCTTTACCCGATTTAGTTGTAATTACGATTACACCATTTGATGCTCTGGAACCATAAAGAGCTGCTGCAGATGGACCTTTCAAAACAGTCATCGAAGCAATGTCTTCTGGGTTAATGTTAGAAATACCATCAGGTTGTGTAGTTCCTCCTGTATCAATATCAGGATTTGTATTTGTTGTTCCGTTAGAAATTGGCACACCATCTACTACATAAAGAGGCTGGTTGTTTCCGTTAAGCGATCTGTTACCTCTTAAAGTAATTCTAGAAGAAGAACCAACACCATTTGAAGTAGTAGAGAAGTTAAGACCTGCAACTTTACCAGAAAGTGAGTTGGCAACGTTTAATGATCTTGCTTCAGATAACTCATCTACAGAAACGTTTTGTGCAGAATAGGTAATGGCTTTTTTCTCTCTTTTAATACCAAGAGCGGTAACCACTACTTCTCCTAACTGCTGCGTATCTGGGCCAAGAGTTACATTAATTGTAGATTGCGATCCCACAGCAACTTCTTTTGTAGCAGATCCTACATAAGTAAAAACTAAAACTGCTGATTGATTTGGAACACTAATGCTGTACTTACCATCAAAATCTGTTGAAGCACTTGTTTTAGTTCCTTTAACAATAATATTTGCTCCAGGAATCGGAATCCCGCTTTGAGCATCTGTTATCGTTCCTTTTACTGTTGTCTGCGCTTCTAGGGCTTGAAACCCGAAAAGGCATATGACAAACAGTAATTTTAGTACGTTTTTAATCATATTAGTTGTTTTTTTAGAGTTAATAACATGTTAAACTTAAGAATACATTCTGTTAACAAAATATAATTTCGACAAATGACAATTTTGAAAAGGTGTAGGTAAATCTTAAGCGTTTTATTGAAAGAAAACGTTTTCATTTGTAATCTTACTCTGCCTTAAATTAAAAGACCAAATTCTATTATTGAATAGAATTTGGTCATTTATAATTGTATTCATTTTTTTAAAGTAAAAACGCCGAAAAATCTTCGGCATTTTTGGGTTTTTAGTTCAAAACCTTGAATTTAGTTTTAAGTAAATCGGTCGAATTTCCACCGACCATAACTTCAAAATCACCAGGCTCTACAACGCGCTTCATTTCTCTGTTCCAAAGAGATAGCTCATCTGGTGTAAGTGTAAACTCAACAGTTGTAGTTTCGCCTTTTTTGATATTTAATCTTTTGAATCCTTTTAACGTTTTTTCAGGAGTTGTTGTACTGCTGTAAACATCATTTATATACAATTGAACCACTTCATCTCCATCTCTGTCTCCGACGTTTTTAACATCTACAGAAACTTTTACTTCTCCGTTTGGTTTAATTTCAGTAGTATTCAGTTTTAAATTAGAATATTCAAACTTCGTATAACTTAATCCGTAACCGAATGAATATAACGGATGCTCGCTTTCTGCTACATATTTATGAATCGCAGATGGTTTTTGATTATAATATATTGGTAACTGCCCAACCGATTTTGGAACCGTAATTGGCAGTCTTCCACCTGGATTATAATCTCCAAATAAAACATCAGCAACCGCTCTACCTCCTAATTCACCTGGAAACCATCCTTCTAAAACTGCCGGAATATTTTCAGCAATCCAGTTGGTAGAAAGCGGACGACCGTTTAATAAAACACAAACTACTGGAGTTCCCGTTTTTTGAATCTCTTCAATCAATTGCTGTTGGATTCCAAATAAGTCTAAAGAAGCAACATCTCTGTTTTCTTCTACCAATTCGTTAGATTCCCCTAAAACCACAATCGCAACATCTGCTTTTTTAGCCGCTTCGATTGCTGGCTGTAAGTTTACTTTTTCTAAATTCCAACGGAAATGAGCTCTAGCACCCCAGCCTCCTTCCCACATTTCAATGCGGACTTTGTACTTTTTACCTTTTTCGATATTTTTTGGAGTTGTAACCATACTTGTAGCTCCCTTTGTCCAATTGTCAATTACCAATTGATCATCAATGTACATTCTAATTCCATCATCAGAACTTAAACCTAACCAACCGTCAAGTGCCTGATCTGATTTTAAGAATCCTGTCCATCTGATAGAAAAATCATCCACATTCACACCATCACCAGGTGCCCAAGGCCAGTCAAATTCTAACTGACTGTCGATACGAGTCAATGCAGGAGTTCCTTCTAGATTTCTGTTATTGAAATATTCTCCTTTTAACCCATTTTGAGATTCGTCTGGAGTAAATAAATATTTAGATGGAATAATTTGTCCTTTTACGATTAAAGGAACTCCTTCTTCATAAACTACATTTGCCGTTTTTCCAACCAATTCCTTAACTCCTTCGTAAACTGTCATACCAACACTGTTTTTTGGAGCATAACCTCCCAATCTTGAAGCATTTGCATTTGGTCCGATAACCGCAATATTTTTCAAGTTTTTGCTTAAAGGCAAAATATTGTTTTCATTTTTCAATAAAACCATTGATTTCTGAGCCGCTTCTAAAGCAACAGCTTGATTTTCTTTTGTATGAAAACGCTCTTTAATCAGATTTTTATCTGTGTACGGATTTTCAAATAATCCTAATAAAAATTTCAAACGCAAAACTGCTCCCGCCGCACGGTCAATGTTTTCTATTGTCAATTTTTTTTCATTAACTAATTCAATGACTGTATTTTGCCAGAATTCGTTCGAAAAATCATAAAACTGCATATCAACACCTGCCGAAACCGCTTCTCTAATAGCATCTTTTGGAGAATCAGCCACTTTGTGAGTGGTTTGAATGTATTTAATAGCTCCTAAATCTGAAACTACAAGGCCTTTAAAACCCCATTCTTTTCTTAAAACATCTGTCAATAACCAGTGATTGGCTGCACAAGGAATTCCATCTAACTCTGAATACGCGCACATTGTTCCTAACGCACCGCCTTTTCTAAATGCTTTTTCAAAAGATGGTAAGTGGTCTTCTCTTGCAGAACGTTCTCCAACCAAAATTGGTGAAGAATTTCCTCCTGCCTGTGGAATACCGTGAACTGCAAAGTGTTTTGGCTCTGCAATAATAGAACGATCCGATTTTAAATCATCTCCCTGCATTCCTTTAATAAAAGCCAAACCAATTTCGCTATTCAGGAAAGCATCTTCACCAAAAGTTTCAGCAACACGTCCCCATCTTGGCTCGCGTCCTAAATCTAAGTTGGGTCCAAAACCAAAATGAACTCCATGAGCTCTGGCTTCCATACCAATTACTTTACCCACTTTATCCATTGTAGCCACATCCCAAGTTGCACCGAGACCAATATTCATTGGGAAAGCAGTACTTCCTTCGTCTAAATATCCGTGAAGCATTTCACACATAATCAAAGCTGGAATTCCCCAACGGTTTCCTTTAATTACATTCGTCTGCAAATCATTGATCATTTTCGCCGAACGCGGATACAAATCATGAATTGCTCCAATTCCTAATTTCCCGATTTTTTCTGCCGATTTAGATTTAGCAAAATCTTCTTTCTCTTTAAAAAAATCTCCTCTGTACATATCCATCTGACGCACTTTTTCTTCAAGCGTCATGCGGCTTAGCAAATCTTGAACTCTTTCTTCTACTGGTAACTTTGCATCCTGATACGGATACTTTTTCTGGGCGTGGATCTGGTTTAAAAAACCAACAGCCATTACAAAAATAATGGCCGTTTTTCTCATTCTTAATTGTAACATAGTTGTGTTGTGTGTTTAGTTTTGAATCACCTTAAGCTTTGTGCCATTCACAAAATCATCATGTGAAATAAAGAAAGTATTAAGTGATTTTCCGTTTAGCTCAATCGAATTGATTTTTCCGCCATTATTTTCTTGTCTTTCAATTACGATGCTTTCCTTTTTATAATATCTTGGATCTAATTTGATCGTCACTCTATGAAACATTGGCGTTGTAATGGTGTAAATTGGATCTCCAGGCGATATTGGATAAATTCCCATCATCGAATACACTAACCAAGCCGACATAGTTCCTGTATCATCATTCCCTGGTAATCCTTTTGGTTCATTTTTGAAATATTCGCGAACCAATTTCTTTACCATATCCTGAGATTTATATTCTTCGCCTTTCACATAATTAAACAAATACGGATTGGCGATATCTGGTTCGTTTGCCATATCAAATTGTTTGGTGTCGAATATTTTCTGCAATTGTGCCGAAAATGGTATATCACCCCCCATTAATTTCTTTAATCCGATAATGTCGTGAGGAACCATAAAAGCATACTGCCAAGCATTTCCTTCTATAAAACCAACATTTTCTTCAAAATTAGCTCCTGAATTTGGATCAAATGGTTCGTACCATTTTCCGTCAGGAGTTCTTGGACGAAGCAGATTTAAGTTTTTATCGAATAATTTTCTGTAAGATAATGAACGTTCTTTAAAACGTTTTACATTGTCTTTGTCACCGAATTCGTTGGCCATAAGCGAAATAGAATAATCTGAAATATTGTATTCCTGAGTTGTAGAAACTGGGCCTTTATTGTCGGTTGTTAAATATCCTTTTTTGATATAATCTTTCAATCCAGGACGAAGCGGATTATTTTCAATATTATCTGCGCCTTTCAACATCGCATAATAGGCTTTATTAACATCATAATCACGAACTCCCCTCATGTAACTATCTGTAATTACAATACTTGCAGGGTCTCCAACCATGGTAAAAGTTTCAGTCGAATTCAGTTCCCATTTGGGTAACCAGCCGTTTTCATCAAACATAGTCAACATACTTTTTACCATATCAGATTGCTGTTTTGGATAAACCAAAGACATCAATGGATGTACATTTCGGTACGTATCCCATAAAGAAAATACGGTATAACGGGTGTCATCGGTTTTAGCAATTTTACTTCTTTTGATTACGGGATATTGTCCGTTAATATCATTTAAAGTATTTGGGTGAATTAAAGTGTGATACAAAGCTGTGTAGAAAATCGTATTGTCATCTTTTGTACCGCCTTCAACCAAAATTTTAGACAATTCTTCGTTCCATTCGTTGTAGGTTTCTTTGTAAATTGCATCAAAAGATCTGTTACCAACTTCTTTTGCTAAGTTTTCACGGGCATTTTCGATACTTACGTACGAAATTCCAATCTTCACTTCAACCGTTTCTTGTTTATCGAATTTATACGTAAAATAACTTCCAATACTATCACCTACTACGGTTTTAATGGTATTTTCCATTATTCTCGCTTTTCCGTTGTAACCCATCCATTGCGCTTCAACGCCGTTGTATTTTGCAGTTTTTTTCCAAACTCCAAATTTATGGGCAGGTTTAGAAAATTGAGCCACAAAATAAACCGGATAAGCATCTTCTGGACTGTTATAACAAAACGAACCAACCGAACGCATTCCTTCAATTTCTGTAGAAGAAACCACTTTTATCATCGCGCCTTCTTCATTTGTTAAACCTAAACCAAGATTTAATAAAATATTAGATTGCCCTTTCGGGAAAGTGAATCGGCTTACTCCCACTCGCTTTGAAGTGGTAAATTCGCCTTTTACTTTGTATTTGTCGATGTTTACGCTGTAATAAGCTGCTTTGGCAACTTCATTAGAATAAGTTGAACCGTATTTTAAATGATCGATTTCTACATTTCCAGTTGTTGGCATCAATAAAATAACACCCAATTCTGGACAGCCGACACCACTTAAATTCACCTGACTAAAACCTGTCAAAAAAGTATTCTCATTCACATACGGATTCGAAAGCCACTGGCTGTCTTTTTCCATTGGAGTATTCTTTACTCCAGCCACGTTAAACGGACTGATACTTGCCATTCCGCGCGGAGCAATTGGTCCTGGAAAAGCCGCACCATAATTGGAAGTCCCAATAAACGGATTCACGAAATCAGCAGGTTCCTGCGCAAAAATCGTAATGCTAAAAAACAGCATGCAAAAAATACATGCTGTTTGAAATTTGTTTGTATTTAAAACCATAGGTTTCATTTTTATCTGTTGATCGCTTCAATTTTTAAAGTCCACGCTTCTTTTGCAGGAAGATTGTTTCTTAAGCTTTCTGGAATAATTACTTTAAATCCGTTTCCTTCTTTTGTCCATTTTAAAGAAGTTTTAGAACCTAACATCGTAATCTTAGTTCCTTTCTTAGGACTAATAGCTTTTACTGTAACTTCAGCAGGAATTTTGTCTTCTCCTTCTTTAGCTAAATAAAATGCAAATACATTACCTGCTTTATTTTGTGTGAAACAAATGTTTTCTTCTTTGTAAGGCTCAATTGGTTTTGTATTGTAAATCGCTGTGCTGTTTACTTTCATCCAATCACCATAAGCTTGCAATAAATCGTAAGCACCTTTATCCCATTCTCCTTCTGGACTTGGAGCAACGTTTAATAATAAGTTTCCGCCTTTAGCTACAATATCAATTAACAAATGAATTCCTTGTCTTCCAGTCATGTAAGTTGCACCTGGAGAATAAGACCATCCGCCACCAGCTGGAATACAAGATTCCCAAGGATAAGGCAATGTTTTTTCAGGAACACGTCCTTCTGGTGTTAAGTAGTTTTGGTTTTTACCGTGAACTGCTCTATCTACCACAATTAAACCTGGTTGTTTTTGACGCGCTTTAATCACTAACTCATCCATTTTTGGATCTTGGTCAACAACTCTATGTTTAATGAAACCGTTTTTAGATTCGTTTTCTGTAAATTTCTCGTCGTAGTTTTCTTTGATGTTCACTTGATCTCTTTTTCTAACCCATCCTCCATCTAACCATAAGATATCTACTTTTCCGTAGTTAGAAAGAATTTCTAAGATTTGATTGTGAGTGAAATCAACATACTTTTGCCATTTTTCTGGATATAAAGAAGGATCGTAGTTTACGTTTCTGTCGAAAGGAGGAAAATATGGATCCCAATAGTTTTCGTTATGCCAGTCTGGTTTAGAGAAATAAGCTCCAGTTGAAATCCCTTCACCTCTAAAAGAATTGAAAATCTCTTTTAAAACGTCTGCTTTAGGGTTGGTATGAAAAGGAACATCTTTACTCGTGATTTTGTAATCAGAATATTTAGTATCGTACATATTGAATCCGTCATGGTGTTTGGTGGTAAAAACCATGTATTTCATTCCAGCATATTTAGCCGCTTTTGCCCATTTTGCAGGGTCGAATTTTACAGGATTAAACGTCTTTCTTAATCCTTCGTAATCTTTTATATAATCATTATAATTAGATGGATTGCTTCCTTTTTTACGTTCACACCATCCATAATCTTCTGGACAAATAGACCAAGATTCTACAATACCCCACTGGCTGTAAGTTCCCCAGTGCATTAGCAGACCAAATTTCTTGCCTTGCCACTCGTCTAAGTTCTTTAGAACTAACGGATCAGTTTCTGGTACGTATCTTTCATCTTCATAAATCGCCTGAGCGAATATCTGAGCTGAAAATAAAAGGGCGATTATGAATATTCCTTTTTTCATCTTTAATCTAATTTATAATTTATTATTCTTTGTTTTTTAGTTTAGTTTATCAAGTATCGGCTGATCTGTAAAAGTTAATTCTGTTTGGTTAATTTCATTAAGTTGCTCCAATACAACAAACTTATTCTCACCCGCTTTCAACCAACAGCCAGGTACATAAAGTGTTTGTTGCGGTCCTACTTTCCAATAGCGTCCAAGATTGTGTCCGTTAACAAATACAATTCCTTTTCCCCAAGCAGACATATCAAGAAAAGTATCGGCTGGTTTATCGATGTTTACTGTAGCTTCATATAAAACTGGGCGTCCCGATTTTATCGTCTCATTTTTAATAGCTGGCACTTCACTCATTGGCATTTTATACATTTCCCAACCACCACTAATTTCATATTCATTAATGAATACTGGAGAAATAATTCCTTTAGTATTATGTACTATTTCGGCTCCGTAATTAATACGTCCCATATTTTCAACCAGAATTTCTAAAATACCGTTAAACGGAATAGAAACGGTCAGTTCGTAATTTTTGAAAACTCTATTCAATTCACCTACCTTAACTCCATTTACATAAACTGTAGCAAAGTCTCTTAATCCCTCAATTTTCAATTTGCCAGAAGAAATTGGCTGCGTAAATCGTTTACGATATAAAACATATCCATTTCCCTGACCTAACTTTTCAAATGTTAAAGGCTGATCATTTACGACCGCTTTTTCTTTTTTGATCCAACTTAAAACATCCATACTTGATTTGACAAGCTGATTTGGATATTTTGCAACTGGTATTTTCTCTGGAATCGGTGCTAATTTTGTTTTAGAATACTTTTGCATTACTTCACGAATAGCCATATATTTTGGTGTTGCCCAACCTGCTTCGCTAATAGGCGCATCATAATCATAGCTTGTAATATCTGGCTGAATATCACTCTCTTCATTGTAATTTGCTCCAGAGGTAAATCCAAAATTAGTACCGCCATGCACCATATAATAATTAAAAGAAACACCTGCATCAAGGTACTTTTGGGTCTGACTTGCAATCTCCTCAGATCCAACTTTAATAAATGGTTCTGCCCAATGATCCAACCAACCAGAATAAAACTCTGCTACCATATAAGGTCCTTGCCCGTTATGGTATTTATCAACTTGTTTCTTTAAATTTTCTATGTTTGATTCTCCATTTGCAGTTGGCAATACGCCTTCCACCATGCCGCCTTCAAATAACCAAGAACCATCAGAAGTAAAAAAAGGCTCTGGAAAACCCGTTTCTTTAAGTATATTGTAAATTGCAGTTTTGTATGCTTTATGATCTTCAGCACTAATATCGGTTCTTTGAGAAACATAAGAACCAAATTCATTTTCAGCCTGAACCATAATAATTGGGCCTCCCTGATTAGCAAAATTTCCTTTTACGACTGCATATAAATGTTCTAGATACGTTTTACAAGCTTCTAAAAATGCTTTGTTATTGGTACGAATTACTAAATCTGGATTATTTTGCAGCCACCAAGGATATCCGCCAAACTCCCATTCACCACATGCATAAGGACCTGGTCTGAGAATCACATATAATCCTTCACTTTTAGCAATGCGTAAAAACTCTGCCAAATCTCTATTTCCTGTTTTAAAATCCCATACACCTGGTTCTATTTCGTGATAATTCCAAAACACATAAGTTGCCACGGTATTCAATCCCATCGCTTTAATCATTTGCAATCGATGTCTCCAATACTCTTTAGGAATACGCTCATAGTGCATTTCTCCCGAATGTATTTTTATAGTTTTTCCATCTTTTTGAAATTCTCCATTAGATATAGAAAATCCTTTTGTTTGAGCCTTTGTAAAAAACGGCATCAAGCAAATCAATAATACTCCGAGCTTAAATAATATCTTATTCATTTTTTTTCAGATTATACATTTATGACTTTAAAGCTTTGTCAAAGTTTGAAACTTTGACAAAGCTGTCACAAGCATTTCACGTTAAACTATGTGTTAGAAACTAGTTTCTTTCTAAACTCTTTTCAAAGTCAAAAAAATCTATGTTTCTATGTGTTTAAAAATATTTAATTCACCAAAATCTCATCCACAAACAACCAAGAGCTTTCTCCTTTTGGACTTTTCTTTAAGTTGCCACCGATTACTTTTACAAAACGTGCATTTTGTTTTTGGAAATTGATTTTGAAATCTTTCAATTCAGGAACTGGATTTGCTGCATATGGACGCATTATTTTTCCAACTTGCGTATATTTAATTCCGTCTGTAGAAATCAATACTTTCACTTGAATTGGGAAATTAACTCCAGCACCTTGACTTTCTAAAGCTCCAACTGATACTTGCTCAATACTTTCTACTTTTTCAAGATCAATTACCAATTCCATATCATTAACCAGCCAAGCTTGCCATTGTCCGTCATGAAAATTTTTGCTTCCTCTTATTACATTAACCATTGTATTGGCATCTCCTTTATAATTTTCATTAAAAGGCGTTAAGTATTTTACTTTTTTCGCGAATCCTTTATGGAAAACAATAGTATCTGTAAATGTTTTTCCAACTGGTTTTTCATCTTGAAATAAAGAAGCTTTTAAAACAGTAGTTGCTGCAATTTCAATTGGCGTAGTATATTTTATAGCATGATGATCAATACTTTGGTTTCCTAAAACATATCTAATGTCTGGATTAGGAAACTCATTTTTCAATTCCACTTTCACTTGTTTATTGGCTAAATCTGCTGTAGAAGAAGCGGTTACCAAATAAGCGCTTTTCGCATAATTTAATCCCTGATAATCGTAACGTTTAAACATTGAGAACAATCTCGAGGTAAAATCGTTCCAATTGCGCTTCTCTTTCGGACTCCATAAAGTCTCTGATAAAGCCGCTAATCTTGGAAAAATCATATATTCAGAATCTTTTGGACCAGCTATATGCTCTGCCCATAAATTAGCTTGCCCGCCCAAAACATGCGCTGATTCCTGTGGCGTCATGGTAGAAACGACAGGGTCAAATTTATATACTTCACTTAACGGATTATAAGCATCAAAAGCCAAAGGCTCTTCGTTTTGCGGTCCTTGATAAAAGTTGAAATAACAAGGTGTTTCTGGCGTCATAATTACATCGTGACCTTGATCTGCCGCTTCGATTCCGCCTTTTGTTCCTCTCCAGCTCATTACTGTAGCATCTGGAGCCAAACCGCCTTCTAAAATTTCGTCCCAACCGATAACTTTTTTACCTTTTGAATTGATGTATTTTTCCATACGTTTTACAAAGTAGCTTTGTAATTCGTTTACGTTTTTCAAATGTTCATCTTTGATTCTTTTTTGGCAATGCGGACATTTTGCCCAATTGGTTTTAGTCGCTTCGTCTCCACCAATGTGAATGTATTTTGAAGGAAAAATGGCAATTACTTCATCAATTACATTTTGCAAAAAATCGAACGTAGTTTCTTTTCCAGCACAATAAATATCCGTTAAAGGCCAAACTCCACCTGACGGAACACCAATTCTCTGGTTAAAACAAGCCAATTCTGGATAAGCCGCAATTGCACTGCTTACGTGTGCCGGCATTTCGATTTCTGGAATTACTTCAACTCCTTTTGTAGCTGCATATTTTACAATTTCTTTTAATTCATCTTGTGTAAAGAATCCGCCGTAAGTTCCTTTTTCGTCAGGATTTGTAGTTAATCTGGCATTCCAAGAAACATTTTCCTGATCTACTCTCCAAGCACCAACTTCGGTCAGTTTTGGATATTTTTTGATTTCAATTCTCCAACCCTGATCGTCCACTAAATGCATGTGCAGAACATTCATTTTATGCGCTGCCAAACGGTCGATTGTCGCTAAAACATAATTTTTATCAAAGAAATGACGTGAAAAATCCAGCATTAAACCTCTCCATTTAAAACGAGGTTCATCATTAATAGTCAAACTTGGAATCTGCCATTTTGCAGAAGTAATCGCAAACTGACTTTCAATCGCCTCAGGAAGTAATTGTCTGATGCTTTCTAAGGCGTATAAAAAACCGTTATTCCCTTTTGCAGAAATAACAATATTAGTTGGATTTACATCTAAAACGTAAGCTTCATTCTTTAAGTTCGGATCTGTTTTTAATAAAACATAATTACTCGCAGGAGCTTTTGTAGTCACTTCTGGTTTCCATCCTGCGGCAGTACCAAATTTAGAAGCCAAAGCATTTGCAGCATCTTTCTGGAAATCACCGTTTACGACAAACTTCGTGTCTTTTGTAAATTCAAAAACACCTGTTTTAATAAGAGTCTGAGTCGGTTTCGGAATGATACGAATATCACTTTCCGTGTAAACTTTCTGCGCGTTAGCCGAGAAAATTGAAATAATTACGATTAATAAGAATAGTACTTTTTTCATCTTTATTTTTTGGTTTCTCTTTGCGGTTATTTTTTTAAACACATTGAGACATAGTTTTTTTTAAGCTTAAAAAAGGTGTTTCACTTTGAATGAATACACATAGAAACTGGTTTCATTTTTATGTTTTGAAGTTTTTGACTTCAGTTTGTCATTTCGACGTAAGGAGAAATCTTCGTTAGTAGCTCCTCATAGTAACTCGCCCATCTTTGTAGAGTTTCTTGCGGAGATTTCTCCTTCGTCGAAATGACAAATATTGCGTATATTCTTTGTCGAATCCCGAGTGTGATCCTTCGTTCCTCAGGATGACAAAACTGTGTCATTAAACTTTGTCAAAGTTTGAAACTTTGACAAAGTTCTAAACGTGATAATTATTTATCCCAAGACATTTTAAACTTCGCGTCTTCCATTCGATGCCCTTTTACATCATCAGAAACGGCGTAATTAAATCCGGATCTTAGACTATAACCTGCGTATTCACCGTTTTTATTCAAGGCAATAAAACCAACTTGAAGATATTCCATGTCTTTGTGGTTTTTATGTTTGTTGTAAATACGCTCTGTAATTTCTTTACAAGCATCATAAGGCGATTTTCCCTGACGCATTAATTCAACCACCATTGCGCTACCTGCAGTTCTAATAACCGCTTCACCCAAGCCAGTTGCCGCTGCAGCTCCTACCTCATTGTCCAAGAAAAGACCCGCGCCGATTATTGGGGAGTCACCGACGCGTCCGTGCATTTTCCAAGCTGCACCGCTCGTGGTACATCCGCCAGAAAGGTTGCCATCTTGGTCTAACATTAGCATACTTATGGTATCGTGATTTTCTATATTAATGACCGGTTTGTATTTGGAATCTTCCAGCCATTTTTTCCAGTCTTTTTCAGATTCTGGAGTCAATAAATTTTCTTCTTTAAAACCTTCAGACAAAGCAAACTGCAATGCACCTTGCCCAGCTAACATGACGTGAGGCGTATTTTGCAATACTCTTTTTGCAACAGAAATTGGATGCATTATTCCCTGTAAAAAACAAACAGAACCGCAATTACTGTTGTGATCCATGATACAGGCATCAAGGGTAACTTTTCCTTCGCGATCTGGATATCCTCCATAACCAACACTACGAACAGTTGGATCGGCTTCAGGTATTTTCATTCCAGCTTCGATAGCATCCAAAGCCGATTTTCCTTCTTTTAAATTCTTCCAAGATTCTTTATTAGCAGGCAAACCATGATTCCATGTCGAGATGATGATTGGTTTGGTCTGTTTTTTTTCTTTTGATTCAGCTTCTGGTTCATTTTCATGATTGGCAGCAAATCCGCTTACGCCCAAAACAGAACTTATGGCTAAAGTGCCTAGAGTGGTTTTCTTAATAAAATCTCTTCTATTTGACATGTCTTTTGGTTTAAATTCAACTTTCAGAAACAAAATGTTCTTAACGTTGCTAAATTAATCAGTAATCTTTTTTAATCCCAGTAAAATCTACTACATGACCGATTTTACGGCTGCAATCGTCTTTAAATTACTTTCTGATAAAGCATTTCCGTCAAAAAATGAAACTCCAGTTGCACCATTTTTCTTTGCCAGCAAAATTGCTTCTTTCAATTCTGCATCCGATTTTAATCCAGGAATATAAATTCCTGTATTTATTTTCGTCTGTTTTCCTTCTAAATCGGCTACACCTTGTTTGGTTGCATAACCTACCCAGTCAATTTCTTCATCATAAAAACTATGATAAATCATTGGATATACTTCGTCAATATTCCATTTGTCCCAACGCTGACGCACCATGTGATCTGCCATTTCTGGATAAGGAAATACTGCTGCTGTCAATTTTTTATTGTGTTTATGAGCGATTTTATACGCATCGTCAACCACCGCTTTTACTGCATTTAATCTAAAATTTTTCCACTCCATATCAATTGAAGTGTTGTGGCTATTTTTTGGATTTTTGTGATGTTCTTTTTCGAATTTGCTTACGCAGGCATCACAATAACAGAAATCGAATTGTGGTAATTCTACGTCTTGAACTAAGTTGTATTTAGGTAACAAACTAATTGGCAAGAAAATATCTGGGAAACGAATATAATCTAAATGTACACTTTCAATTCCTTCTACTTTTGCCAAACCTTCAACTAAACCTAAAACGTGATTTCTAGATTCTTCTTTAGTTGGGCAAAGCCATTGGTAATAATCTACATACGGACGGTTATCAAAACAAGATTTTCCTTCTTTGCTTACTTGATACCAATCTGGATGCTGTAGAGCAACTGAATCATTTGGACGATTCATTGCCATAATCCAAGCATGCACTTTTAGTCCTTCTTTTTTTGCAAGCGGAACTAATCTTGCTAATAGTTTCGGATCGGTTTGCGTGTTAATTAAAACTTCATCAATTCCTCCGTCTTTGTATTTTTTAAATTCTTTCGAATAATCGGCATCCGATTTTTTAGCGTCAGCAGTGGTCCAAACACCAAAAGTGAATTTTCCGTTTTCTTGATCTTTATTTTCTTTTTGTCCGCAAGAGAATAAACTCAGCGAAAGCGCTAATACTAAAACTTTTGATAGTTTTTGCAGCTTATTCGTTCGTAATAATTTTTCCATCTTCTTTAATTATTAAGGTTTTGTTTGAAAAAGGACTCTTTACCAAGATATTAAATCCTGACGAATGATTTTCTAAAACTGGTTTTAAAACTTTTCCATCAACAATTATATTTTTTGAGCTGATACTTTGGAGTGATTTTGCCCAAGATTTATTTTTATCGAAATATCTCTTTTGAGCACGGTACAAGGTATACAGTTCCCATTTTACTTTTTCTTCCTGTGGAATTGTAAATTTATCGTCGGTTTCCTTTGAAGAAAAGTATACATAAGCCCATTTTTCGGGCTCATGCATATTGATGACTCCCATAGGCGACCAAACCCAATTGTATTCTGGGAGAAACTTTCCTTCTGAATCTTTTTTGCGTTCATATTTTCCGTCAACAATTGAGTGTTGCCAATTCACTCGAGAGAAATTGACTTTCCAAAATTTATCTTTTGGCACAATATTATCAAAATAAGATGTTTTATAAACCGACCACGGAATGGCAATTTCTAATGTCCAGCCTTTATCTACATCTGAAGTATTATTTAAAGTTCCGTCAATCTTTACAGCCGATTTTAATCCGTCGATATTCCAGTCATTTAGAACAGTATTTTTTTCACGGTAGGGTTTATTGATAAATAAATCCCAAGCTGTGTTTAATGCATTTATCTCCAATTCATAATAATTATGAGTATCATTATCGGGATCAATAAAAACCTCAAAATCATTATTGTAAAAAATAATAGTATCGCGCTGTCTTAAATTTGCCCAAACGTGAGGTTCTTCTATTTTAGCGAGAATATAGTAGTAATTATCGTCCCATAACATTTTGACTTGAGTATTGTATTTTGGCTTTTCAACACCTTCTATGTCGACAAAAGGAGTTGTCCAAGACGCTTTTTCCCAAGCTTTGTCTGCTCCGTCTCCGTCAATAACAATTTCATTTGAAGTTTTATACGCAATATAACTTTTCGGCGTAACCGGTTTTTCAGATTGCGCATAACTCATCAATCCAACAAAAAAAACGGCTAGGGACAATAATTTACCTCTACTATGCATCTTTATATTATAAACTATTATCTTTTGTAAACTGAATTACTTCACTTAATTTTCCGAAAGCAATTGCTACATGAGTATCTGCTGCACCATAATAAACTGCCAATTTATCTTCTTCAATATCGTGTAAAGCAGCACAAGGGAAAACTACGTTTGGAACATCTCCAACCATTTCATAAGTCTCTGCTGGTCCTAATAAATAAGGTTGCGTTCTGTATTTTACTTGATCTGGCGAATCAACATCTAAAAGTGCTGACCCCATTGCATAACGAAAACCGTTGCAAGTATTGATCACTCCGTGGTAAATCATTAACCAACCTTCGTCAGTTAAAATCGGAATTGGTCCTGCGCCCACTTTTGTACATTGCCAAGCGCTTTGCTCAAACGGACTTGGTTTCATAACCAATCTATGTTCTCCCCAATATTTCATATCTGGGCTATAGCTAATCCAGATATCACCAAATGGCGTGTGTCCGTTATCACTTGGACGGCTTAACATCGCGTATTTTCCGTTAATTTTTTGTGGAAATAAAACTCCGTTTCTGTTGAATGGTAAAAAGGCGTTTTCACATTGGAAAAATTCTTTAAAATCGAAAGTGTAACCAATACCAATTGTTGGTCCGTTGTAACCGTTGCACCACGTAATCCAGTAACGGTCTTCGATCCAAACCACACGAGGATCATATTTATAAGCAGATTCGATCATTTCTGTATTTCCAGATTTCATCTCAATTGGTTCATGGTTAATGTCCCAATTGATACCATCTTTACTGAAACCAGCAAAAATATTCATCTGAACTGCTTTATTATCACATCTGAAAACCCCAGCATATCCGTCTCCAAAAGGTACAACTGCACTATTGAATATACTGTTTGATGAAGGAATCGAATATCTATCGATAATTGGATTCTCAGAATATCTCCACATTACATCTTTACTGTTTTCGGGTCTGTCTTGCCAAGGAATAGTACTCATTTTTTGTTTTTTTTATTTATTAGTTTTTTTGTTTTTTATTCTTTTTTAAACACATAGAGACATAGTTTTTCTTTGTCTACAAAAGGCGTTTCACTTGTTTAAATAAACATAGCAGCAAGGCCAATCTTACGTTCCCGTAGTTGAAACTACGGGCTATGTTCAAAGCTATGTGTGAGAAACTAGTTTCTTTCTACACTCTTTTTAAAGTCAAAAAAATCTATGTTTCTATGTGTTTAAATTTTTAAAATCTCGCTTCTTTAATCTTGCCTCTACAAAATCTCTACTCTTCAATCTTTCTAACTCGATCCAGCCAAGTAAACTTCAACACCGTAGTCGTCACTAAGAAAACTACCAAAGCAACTCCAGCTTTTGGATAATCTCTAATGATGAAATAAATTGGAAGCAAAATCATGCTTGATTGCCAAACAATACCAATCACACAATTCATCATATCTAAATAGAAATCATTATTTTTTTTGAAAGACTGATCTTCCGCTTTTAATTGTTTGTAAACCGGAGTCCAGAATCCCCAAGGTCTTACATTGCTGTAGAAAGATTTTAGGACCTCCATATCTGTTGGTTTGCTTAAATAAGTTCCTAAAAGACAGCCTAAAATTGACATTCCAAAAATTAATGGAAATAAGTAAATCGATGGCACTTGCGAAAGATCATGCAAAAATGTTCCCGCTGCTAAATTTCCTTTGTTTTGATCTAAAATGAATTGAAGAGAAGCTGCTATTAATCCGCCGACCATTCCCCAGAAATAACCCCATCCGTTAAAACGCCACCAAATCCATTTTAAGAAGTTAGCTGCCACGTAACCTCCGTAAAGAGCACTTGTAATCCAAAGTGTTAATGAGTTAATCGAATCTGCAAAGAATCCCATGAAAACTCCAAGACCAACAACTAAGAAAGAAGAAATCTGACTTACTTTGATATAATGTTTATTTGAAGCAACTGGCTTGAAGTATTTTTTATAAATATCATTTACGATATAAGCTGGTCCTGCATTTACGAAAGCAGAGAATCCAGACATAAAAGCAGCTAATAATCCTGCTAGAAGAATTCCTTTAATTCCAACTGGGATATAAAGATTCACCACTTTTGGCATTAATAGCTCTAAATCTGCACCTGTTAAATTTACATTTGCATTTAATTCTGGTGCTAAATTCACCAAAGCAATTACTACAATTCCTGTGATTAATAAATATCTAGGAATGAATAAAATCAAGTTGGTAAAACCACTCATGTAAGCTGCTTCTTTTACCGATTTTGTAGAAAGAACACGTTGTAAATCATAGCTTGGAGTTGGCCCTGCAACACTCGCGAAGAAACCTTTGAAAAGTGTCATTCCGATAAAAGCTCCGAACATTTTGTATCCTTCAGTATCAATTAATCTGTTGAAAGTTTCAAATTTATCGCTCCATTGTGTTTCAAATTCCCATCCGAAGAAAACATTTTTCCATTCTGGTGTAATAACCGAATTGATCTGAATATCTGTATAATTGATAAATGCATAACCAGCGATTAAAACTCCAGCAACAATCATAATAATATATTGTACTACTTCTGTCGCAACTACAGAAAACATTCCGCCTTTAACCGTGTAAATTGTAGTTAAGAAAATGATTAACAAAGCATAAGCTTGTTCTGAAGTCAAGAAAACAGAACCATTCATGTGAACTGTTAAATCCCAAGGAAGAATGATGGTTACAAATTTTCCGATTCCAACAAAGAAATAAGCAATGAAACCAATTGTAGAAATAATAGCAAAAATAGCTACAATAATATGCGATGCTTTTCCTGCTTTGTCGCTTCCAAAACGAGTTAAAATCCATTCAGATCCCGTCATTACTTTTGATCTTCTAATCCAGACTGCGAGGAACATCATAACGAAAATCTGATTCCATATTGGCCAAAGCCACATAAACATGAAGCTTTTTACTCCATATAAAAACAAAACTCCAATCATCCAAGAAGTTCCTGAAACATCAAACATTCCGGAGCCATTGCTCAATCCTAAAAAATACCATTTGATTGATTTTCCGCCAAGGAAATAATCATCAAGTCCTTTTGATGCTTTTCTTGAAATCCAGATTCCGATACCGACCGAAAGTACGATATAGATTAAAATGATTGATACGTCTATAATGTTCATTAAATTATTTATTTTGAATTAGTTAGTTTAGACCCCAGTTTTGGTTTGGCTGTGCTCCCATTACAAAATGAAGTACACCGCCTTTTAGCATTTCTTGGTGAGAAATGGCTGTTTTATTAAATGTTTTTCCGTTTAAAGTAGCCGATTGGATATAGAAATTTTTGTCTGAAACATTTTCTGCTTCAATAACAAAAGTTTTTCCGTTTGGAAGATTTAAAGTTGATTTCTCAAAAATCGGACTTCCAATTTCATATTCTCCCGAGGCTGGATTCATTGGATATAATCCCATTGAACTAAATACATACCAAGCCGACATTTGACCGCAGTCTTCGTTTCCGCTCAAACCATTTGCTGTGGTATTGTATTGCGTATCCAAAATATGACGCACCCAATATTGTGTTCTCCAAGGCTGTTTGGCATGATTAAACATATAAGCAATATGATGGCTTGGCTCATTTCCGTGTGCATATTGTCCGATCAAACCAGAAATATCTGCTGAAACATTATTTCCTGTAATCTCAGAACTCTCTGTGAATAATTGTTCTAAACGTTTTGTGAAAGTGGCATTTCCTCCGTGAAGCTTAATGAATTCATCTACATTATGAGGCACAAACCAGCTGTGCTGCCAAGCATTTCCTTCAGTATAATCAGTATGTTCTCTGTGGTTGGAGTGTTTTGGATCGAAAGGCTCATTCCAAGATTTCCCATCTTGCGATTTTCCTCTCATAAAACCAGATTTCGAATCAAACAAATATTCGTAAGCTTTTGAACGTTTAGAGAAAAACTCATAATCAGCTGTTTTTCCTAATGCTTTTGCCATTTGCGCTACACACCAGTCGTCGTAAGCATATTCTAAAGTAATGGTAACCGATTCATCTAATAAATTGTACGGAATGTAACCGTATTTTTTGTAGAAATTCAATCCGCGTTCGTCTTGCATCATTGTCGCTTTCATTGCTTCAAAAGCTTTTTCGGCATCAAAACCTTTAATACCTTTTAGATAAGCATCAACAATAACTGGAATCGAATGATATCCTGTCATGGTATTGGTTTCATTTGCATATAAAGTCCAAACCGGAAGAATCTTTTTAGTTTCGTAATACGCTAACATTGAATTAACTAAATCGGAAACTTTTGTTGGTTCTAATATTGTCAACAATGGATTCTCTGCTCTAAAAGTATCCCAAAGTGATAAAGTAGAATATACCGTATAATCTTTAGCAGTAATAATTTTATCGTCTTCTCTTCTAAACTGACCGTTTTTATCGCTGTAAGTCACTGGCGCAACTTGAGCATGATATAAAGCCGTATAGAAAATAGTTTTAAGAGAATCAACTGGAGTTTCTACCGTAATTTTGCTTAAAGCTTTGTTCCAATCTGAAGATGCTGAAGCTTTTACTTTTTCAAATTCCTGATCTTTATCTAAATTATCTTTTGCGTTTTCAACACTAACAGAAGATAGCGCCACTTTTATACCCAATTCTTTAGAGTTTTTAGAATCAAAGAACAATTGTAAAGCCGTATTTTCGCCTTCAGCATTGGAACCTGAAACTACTTTTTTATCAGCAGTAATGATAGATTCCGTAATAGGTTTAGAAAACTTCGCTACAAAAAACACTCTCTGATTTTTTGCCCAGCCTGTACTGTAACGGTATCCGCTAATAGTGTTGGCATCTTCAATTTTGATAGACGTTTTTACCGCTTTGTCCCAGTTAATAGCGAAACCTAAATCAACAACAACAGATTGTGTATCGTTATTATTATAGGTATACTTATGGTATGCGGTTCTTTGCGTAGACGTTAATTCTACATTGATCTTAGGATCCTCAAGAAAAACTTGGTAAGAACCCGGTGTTGCTTTTTCGTTAACATGATTATATTTTGATTTATACGGAAGGAAATCGCGTGAAGCGGCTTTGGCGGTTAAGTCTAATTTCTTGTTTGTCGGCATAAATAAAATATCTGCCAAATCACCGATTCCTGTTCCGCTTAAGTGTAAGTGACTAAAACCCGAAACTATGGAGTCAGAATAATGGTAACCAGAACACCAGTCCCAGCTAGAAATTCCATTATCTGGACTCACTTGCAGCATCCCAAACGGAACTGTCGCGCCAGGATACGTATGCCCGTGACCGCCAGTACCAATAAAAGGATCTACATAATTTGTTGCAAAACTTTTTGGATCTTTGTTTTTATCTACTTTTATTTTGCAACTTGCAATAAAAATTACCGTTAAAGAGAGCAGAGTAATTTTCCTCATATCAAAACAATATTAATTTAACTTTAAATTTAGATAAATTCAACTTTTACCAAAATATTTTTAGACGGACGACATTTAAACAGCTCTAAACATCAAAAAATAGTAACAAACGACATTTTATACTCTCGATATGATTTTCAACTCAAGCAAATCTTACAGCTTACCTGTGCGCTACCATGTTTACTTCTGGCTGACCTATTTTGTGTTCAATACATTCCGATGGGGAAGTTATTTTAACGATTACCTCTACTCTCTGAAAACCACTTTACTCGGATTTCCAATTCACATGGCATTATGTTATCTGAATATTTTGGTTTTAATGCCACATTTCGTTTATAAAAAAAAATATTTCCTATATATAGTAACTGTATTGTCGGCGATTTTTATCATGGTGGTTTTAAAATTCAACTTAACTTATTTATTAATCACTCATAACGTTTGGCCAGAAGGTCCGCAGACCATTAATACCCTTACATTAAACTATACGATTGATATGATGATGGGCGAATTGTATGTAATGACGTTTGTTACAGCAATTAAAATCACGCTCGATTTATTACAGGAACAAAGACGTGTAACCGATCTAGAAAAATCGCAATTGGAAACAGAACTGCTGTTTTTAAAATCTCAGATTTCACCGCACTTTTTCTTTAATACTTTAAATAACATTTATTCGCTTTCTGTAGAAAAGTCCAACAAGACTCCGAAAATCGTTTTAAAACTTTCAGAATTAATGCGTTATATGCTTTATGAAACAAAAGAAAAGAAACAGTCTTTAGAGAATGAAATTCTTTGCATTCAGAATTATTTGGATTTGGAAAGAATTAGAAACGGAGAACGTTTAGAAGTTGATATGTCTATTTCGGGAGATATACATGATAAAGAAATTTCTCCCGTCTTACTTTTGACTTTCGTCGAAAATGCATTCAAGCATGGCGTTAACAAAAATACTGGAAATGTTCTCATTGATATCAGATTTAAAGTAAAAGGCGATTATTTATATTTCACAATTTCAAACCCTATGCCCGAAATTACCGTACATAAAGATAATTTTAACAAGGCAAGTGGTATAGGTATAGAAAATGTCAAAAAAAGACTTGAACTGGGATATAATAAAAATGACTATAAGCTTTCATTTAAAAATAAAAAGAATATTTTTGTCGTTAAACTAGTTATAAAAGTCACTTAAGCCCTAGCTTTTATCGGTTTAGAAAACTATACCTACAAAAAACCAAATATCGGCCTAAATAATATTTACAAATGAAAATAAAGTGTTTAATTATCGATGATGAGCCATTGGCAATAAACGTTATTAAAAATTATATTGAACAGATTGAGGATTTAGAATTAGTAAACACTTTTAGTAATTCTATTGAAGGATTAAATTTCTTAAAAAACAATACCATTGATGTAATTTTTCTAGATATAAATATGCCTGTTTTAGACGGTATTAATTTTATTAAAAGTTTAGAAAACCCGCCTTTATTGATTATTACGAGTGCTTACGACCAATTTGCAATCGAAACCTACGAACTTGATGTTTTGGATTATCTGGTAAAACCAATTGAATTTCCAAGATTAATGAAAGCAGTCAACAAGATTAACAAAAGACTTAACAATACCAGTAAAGTTCCGCAGGAAAACAATAAAGAAAACCCTTTTATCTTCGTTAAAATCGACAAGAAAAAAATGAAGAAGATTTTCTTGAATGAGATTTTGGTTATCGAAAGTTTAAAAGATTATTTAAAAATAAGCACTACTTCTGGAAAGTTTATCATTCACAGCACTTTATCAGATTTTACAGGATTATTGCCAGAAAGAGATTTCATCAGAATCCACAGATCATACACAATTGCAATTGATAAAATTGATGCCGTAGAAGGAAACAGCATCGAAATTGAAGGACTTCGATATGTGATTGGAAGATCTTATATTGATGAAGTAAAACAGAAAATTTTGAGCTCTTCTATTTAGTAAAAAGTTATAAGTAATAAGTTAGATGTAAAATATCTAACTTTTTTTATGCTCATTTGTCAACTCACATTTCACATTTTACAGATCACATTTCACCAGACCATATAAAAAATGAAAATGCGGCCAACCACGACCGCATTTTCTCTCAATTATAGGTAACTAACCAAAATAAACCATGAAATAGTCTATTATCTTTATTGCTGCAAAAGCACTTAGAAATGATAACGTTTAAACGCCTCAATAGCCGAATAATCTGCTAATCCTAAGCTGTGGTATTTTTCTGCAGTCAATCTGTTTCTATCTTCAACTCGCACCCAAAACTCCCTGCTGTCATCACCTTGAAACATTACGCCGTCTTTTTGAGACTGGTGATAAAAAATAGCATGTCGTTTCTTTAAAACCTGATCGGGACTCATTGGTACTGCCATGTCAATTTGGTACGATTCCCATTCATGCCAAGCGCCTCTGTAAAGCCAAACCCAGCAATCGTTCATAAAACTATTGTGTTTTAGAATTTTTAAAGCTTCAAACAAACTATCTAAACACACTTTATGAGTTCCGTGCGGATCTGCCAAATCTCCTGCGGCATAAATTTGATGCGGTTTTATTCTTTCAATAATATCACACATAATGTCGATATCTGCATCCGAAAGATTATTCTTTTTTACTGTTCCAGTTTCATAAAACGGAAGATCTAAAAAATGCACATTAGTATCTGGCAAACCTAAATAACGCGTGGCACCAAAAGATTCACTTCTTCTAATTAATCCCTTTAATTTTCTAACCTCAGGCGCATCAATCTCATTTCCTGATCTATTCTGAAGAAAGTCAATTATTTTATCAGACATTCTAGAATCTGGGTGCAATGCTTTCGAAATCTCAGCAAACTTCAGTGCTTCTTCATTAGAAACCGCAATATTTCCTGATGTTTGGTACGCCACATGAACTTCATGTCCCTGCTCTATCAAACGGTCAAAAGTTCCCCCCATCGAAATCACATCATCATCTGGATGCGGGCTGAAAATGATAATTCTTTTCTTTTCCGGCGTGGAACGCTCCGGTCTGTACGTATCATTAGCATTGGGTTTTCCGCCCGGCCATCCCGTGATGGTTTGCTGCATTTTATTAAACATTTTAATGTTCAAATCGTATGCAGTTCCTTCCTCCGTCAAAAGACTCGACATTCCGTTGTCGTTATAATCTTTATCCGTCAGTTTAAGGAAAGGCTTCTTGGTTAACTCACTCAACCAAGCCACCGCTTTTAATTTTAATTCATCTGTCCAAATACAAGATTTAACCAGCCAAGGCGTTTTAACCCTTGTTAATTCAAATGAAGCTTCTGTATCTAGAACAAATGTTGTGTTGTTATGCTCTTGTAAATACGTAGCTGGCACTTGCGAAGAAACTTCTCCTTCGATAGTCTTTTTTATAATTCCTGCTTTACTGATTCCCCAACCAAGCAAAACAATTCTTTTTGCATTTCTAACGGTTCCAATTCCCATTGTAATGGCTTTTCTAGGAACATTATCAATTCCTAAAAAAGAAGAAGCCGCATCGACACGAGTGATATGATCAAGTGTAATGCTTCTAGTTCCTGAATTTACGTGCGAACCAGGTTCATTAAACCCAATATGTCCCGTCCTTCCAATTCCTAAAAGCTGAAAATCTAATCCTCCGTAAGAGATAATTTTCATCTCGTAATCAATACAGTATTGCTGCAATTCCTCTGCGCTAACCTGCCCGTCTGGAATATTAATATTTTCTGGATGAATATTGACATGATTGAATAAATGTTCGTGCATAAAATGATAATAACTCTGAATATCATTTTTATCCATCGGATAATACTCATCTAAATTGAAAGTCACAACGTTCTCAAAACTCAGACCTTCTTCTCTATGCATTCTCACCAATTCTTCGTAAACCTTAATTGGCGAAGAACCTGTAGCCAAACCTAAAACACAATGTTCGTTTAACTCGCTTTTTCTCTGAATTAAATTAGCAATTTCACGAGCGACCAATATAGAAGCTTCTTGCGAGGACTCGAAAATAACATTATGAATTTTCTCAAAACGTGTTTCTTCAAATTTTCCTGCTTCTCTAAAACCTATATCTTCTTTAATCATTTGCCTTGCCATTTAATTACTAAGATAAAAGTAGAATTATATTATCCGCTCGTACTAAAAATTCGACTAATAACGGCTAAGCTTCGGCAAAAGACAAAATAGGACAGTTTCAAAAAAGCAACTCCTTTTTTATATGCTTCGGAGAAGCTTAATATTTATAGAAATAATCTACGATTACAAAATTAAAGCTCCAGCGGAGCGACATATTTTTCTACAATCGTATTATATGTCGCTCCGCTGGAGCTTTCTTCATTTCCTTTATGGTAATCTATAAATATTTCACCCCTCCGGGGTTTTAATGTAGAATATAATCTTATAAATATTCCAATATCAACTCTTTTTAAAACAACTTTGTTTTCCCAAAAAAGGACTTTTATTCCACAACTCCAATTTCAGCTATCGAAACTGTTTGCGTTTTCCCGACAGCAGCTGTGGCGACAAATTTCAAAAATCTTGCTTTTACTGCAGCAAAATTTTTAACCTGCTCGATCGGATTGTGTTTAACATTCGAAAATTCTCCTTCTGATTGTTTGTCCCAATAAAAACTATCTACACTTGTATACAATTCATAATTTGATATCAAATTTAAATTGTTGCCAACCTGCTGTGGCGTATAGGTAAAACCTTTAATGCTGATCAATTCTCCCATATCAATAACAACACTTTGTGGCAGTTTGTTTTCATCATTTCCAAAACTCCATTCTGTATTAGCATCGCCGTCAATAATTCTTTCAACCGATTTGCTGTCACCGCTCGAAGCCGAAATTACTTTCCATTTCTCTTTAGAAACACCGTATTTTGCCATCTTAATAGCGCTATTGATTTTCTCTTTAGCGTTTCTTGAAATTGCTTTAATTTCTACTTCTTTATTATGTACGAATGGTGCTTTGTATAAAGTGCTTTTTTCAGTAGGCGTCTTTCCATCTAAAGTGTAATAAACAGCATTTCCTTCTTCTGATTTAATCGTAACCAAACCATTTTTATCGCGAAGAATTTGAGGTTCTTTTACAAAAGTTGGCGCATTGTAAGCCTCAATTGCACTAATTACAAATCCAGCTTTTGCATCCAGAATATTCACTCTAAGTGCAGAAGCCGTAACACGGTCTAAACGCAGGATTCTCTTGTAACCAATAGTAGTTTCATTGGCGATTGTTTTCCATTGTCCATCAACTTTTACTTCAATAGAAAATGCTTTTATGCGCTGTCCTAGTTTAATATATTCTTGAAGTAAAATTCTATTGATTGCTGTTGGCTTTTTAAACGTAAATTCAACTGTAGCTTGTTTTACTTTATCATCTGTTGCCCAATAGGTATTTTTATTTCCGTCGATTACATTCTGCGGACCAAAATTAAAATCGTTTGCACGAATGTTTGAAGCTTGAACCTGAGTTTCTGCTAATAATTCTTTTTGGAAATCGGCTTTTATAGTGGCAACCAATTCTTTCAATCTTGCTTCGTCATTTTCATGAACCAAACCACGTGTATCAACAGGAAGATTTAATAATAAAGTCGCATTTCGTCCAATCGATTCATAATAAATATCGACCATTTCATCAAGCGAACGCACTTTATCGTCTTCAACTGAATGATAAAACCATCCTGGTCTAATGGAAACATCAGCTTCGCCAGGAACCCATTTTTCTCCGTCTTCATGTCCAGACATAAACTCAGAGTAATGTACTTTCCCAGCCAATTCATCTTTCTGGCGTAGTAACGACCAATTGGTTTTTCCTGCACGTCCTTCTTCATTTCCAATCCATCTTGCTTCAGATGGTCCAACTCCCCAAACTAGCGTTTTCGGCGCGATATCGTAGATTAACTTATAAGTTTCATCCCAATTATAATAAGTCAAAGAATTGATTTTTCTAGTTTCGTTTGCACCGCCATAATAACCATCACCGCCATTTGCACCATCAAACCACATTTCGAAAACATCTCCATAATTGGTCAATAATTCTTTTAACTGATTTCTGAAATACGTGATATATTCAGGTTTACCGTATTGCGGATGGTTTCTGTCCCAAGGCGAAAGATATAATCCTAATTTTAAATCGTATTCTTTACAGGCTGCAGCCAGTTCTTTTACCAAATCTCCCTTTCCGTTTTCCCAAGGTGAATTCTTTACAGAACGTTCTGTATAAGCCGATGGCCATAAACAGAATCCGTCATGATGTTTAGCAACGAGAATAATGCCTTTCATTCCAGCCTCTTTTACCACGCGCGCCCATTGGCGAACGTCTAACTGCGATGGGTTAAAAAGTTCCGGAGATTCGTCTCCATAACCCCATTCTTTATTCGTAAAAGTATTTAATGAAAAGTGCACAAAAGCATAAAATTCCATTTCCTGCCAATCGATTTGTTTCTGTGTCGGAAGTGGTCCAAAAGGCTTTGGAGCATTCATCAATTCCTGACTTGAAGCACTAGAAATTATACCCAAAAGACATAAGGAAAGAAATATTTTTTTCATTACTGATTTGCTTTAAAATAGACTATAAAGCATAAATGTAGTATAAATTGAAATCTTTCGAATAGAATTTCGACCAACAACATTTTTTACAGCATTTTGGTATAAAATGATTTTATTTAAATAATTCGTTTGAGTATACTATTTTTAAAATAACTGTTTTTTGAAGTTGCTAAAAAATAAAGCCCAAATCTGTAGATTTGGGCTTTATTAGTATATTTTGATTGTAGTCTTACAACTTGAATATTTTATTTACAGAGAAAATGTATTGCTTTAACTACCAAAAGCAATATTAGCTTAGTTGCCAACGACTGCTTTTAAAGCTATATACTTTTCAATACCTTTAAAGTTATGTCCTTTTTCTCTCATAGCTTTAATGAAAGTTGGCGTTGCACCAACCGCTTTTGCCCCCACAATATCATCTAAATCTAGATCTGAAAAACCCAGATCCTTATATTCCTTAATTAAATCTGCAGTGATATTTTGTGATTTTAAAGCCGTAAGATTTTCAGACGAAATGTTTTTATAACCTACTTTTTCGAATTGGCTAACATATTCTGGAGTTACATTTAAAGCTTTTAAAGCAATTAAGTCGTCATTTGAAAGATCATTATAACCTATTTTCTTAAAAGAATCAATATAAGCTTTATCTATGTTTAAAGTTTTGAAAGCAATCATATTGTCCTCATCTTCTTCTCCATTTTCATTCTTTTTTGTTTTTGCCGAAGAACGGTAATCATTAATATACTTTCCGTCAATATTTTGAGATTTTAAAGTGATCAAATTTTCTGGCGAAACATTTTTATAACCCGATTTAATAATATCTTCAATAAAAGCTTTATCAATGTTTAAGGATTTAAAAGGAATCAGCGTTTCAATATCTATATTTCCAATTCCAGCATCTTTAATAGAATCGATGTAATCTTCACTTACGTTTAAAGCCGCCAACGGAATTACTTGGTCTTTGTCTACATTTTTATACCCTTTTTTATGCAGCATTTTTACATACGACGTTTTTATATTTACAGCAAAGAAAACCATAAGATCTGTATCATCTGCCAATGTAATTCCTTGTGCAGCCATTTCTTTGGCGAAATTTTTATTGCCAACAAACTTATACGTTCCCATTCCGCTATTTCCTTCAAATTTTCCGGTAAAGTTCATTGTTCCCGCTTCACGCGTTAGAGAAAATGTTCCTTGTTTATCTTTTGATAATCCGCTAAACTCGCTAATATCATAAGTATGAGTAGAATGGCTATTCTCGTCGTTTTTAAATTCCATTTCTACTTTATTACCTTTGATTGTGGCAAACCAGTTTCCTTCAGTTTGATCACCCTTTTGAGTGTTTGCATTCGCTTTAGTTTCTTCGTTTTTTAGATTCGAAGTTAGCGTCTGACTTTGCGCTGCCGGTTGATTAAAAAGGCAGGCAAACAATACCAATAATGGTAACAGGAAAAAATATTTCCATGTTGTGTTTACGTTTGATTTTTTTGAATTCATCATAATGATTCGTTTTTTGAGTAATGATTGATTATAGTTAGTTGTAAGACTCAAAGGAAATTGTGGCGCCGCTACTTTAAGCAGGCTAAATTGATAACTTTCTTTTTCTACGCTACCTTGTTGTAGCATTTCGTTATCGGTCAAAAATTCAAGATTACTTTCCAATGCTTTTCGCCATTGCCAAGCAAAAGGATTAAACCACTGAAAAACAAGTACGATTTCCGCAAGCAAAAGATCAATAGTATGTTTTTGCTCAATGTGAATTTTTTCATGCAGCAAAATCTGATTGTACGTTTCCCATTCGTATTTTTCAGGATTTATAAAAATATTATTAGCAAAAGAACAAGGTGCTTTATCGCCTGTTATTTCGACAATCCTAAATTTTCCATCCCTAATAATCTCTGATGTGTACGCTCTGTAAAATAATATAACAGCTTGCATCAAAAAATTAAGCGCAAAAACAATGACACCAAACCAATACAAATACACTATCCACTGCAGGACCAAAGCCATATTAAACTGTTGCTTTGTTTCATTTACTAAAACTTCATTTACAGGAAGTGGTTTTAGCTCAGCAGTTGATTCTTTTGCAACTGTTTTTTTTATGGAAGGAATAGCTGCAGTTGCTTTCTGTTTTTGAAGAGAGAATTGTTGCGGAATCGGGAGCAACGGCAAAGTAAAAGCTACTAGCATGCACGCAAGCAAAACAAATCTATTCAAGTTATAAAAAGTCTCTTTCTGCAAAAGCAGCTTATAAAACATAAGACAAGCAAAAAGAATAAGCGCTGTGTATAGAATATAAGGTATCATTTAGAATCTTTTTTTATCATGTTTACGATTTCGTCCAATTCTTTTTCGGTTAATTTTTGCTCTTTAGCAAAAAAGGCAAGCATTCGTGGATACGAATTATCAAAATACTGGCTTACAACATCTTTCAATGCAAATTGCTGATATTCTTCTCTTTGAATTACCGGAAAAAAGCAATGCATATTCCCTATTGTTTCTCGATTTAGAAACCCTTTTTCTTCTAATATTTTGACAATCGTCGCAACACTATTATAATGTGGTTTCGGATCTGGCAACAATGGAATAATGTCTCTGATGAAGGCTTTGTTTAAATCCCAAAAAACCTGCATAATCTGTTCTTCTCGTTTGGCTAATTTTATCATAGTGGAAATTCTTTTGACAAATATAACTACTAATTAATTAGTATCAAAACTAATTGATTAATATTTATACTAATTAATTAGTCAGGCCAGTAATTACGGAATATTCAGGCAATGAATTTTTATATTTAACAACTTAAGAAACAATTAATTATAACCTAAAAGTGAAGTTTATAGAAAAATTTCAGGAGAAAGAAGGAAAGAAGAAAGTCCCTTTTTTGTTAATTCCTGACGAGAAGATTGAATATTTTATTTTAGTCTTCCAAGCTAATCTTCTTAGTTCTAATTTTTGAAATTAAAATCAAAATCAAAGACAAAACCACAAAAGAGATTAAAACGAAAAATCCGTTTATAATTGCCGTTTGAAAACCTAATTTAGTTGCGTCTATAAAAGGATACGGATAAAATTCGGTTGCAATTCCGTGAAATAAAGTATAAATGATGTAGATAATTGGATAAATCAGCCAAGACGAAATAACTTTAAAAGAGATCTTTTCTGGACTTACAAAAAACAACAAGAAAACCAAAAATAAAATGGGAACGACCGTATGAAAAATTTCGCTTACAATAAGATGATGTCCTTCTAAATGGAGAGTTGGACGAAGAAGTAAGTTAAAAACAATTCCGACAATCAATATATAAACTGTAATGGCTGTAATAGTAGTGCACTTTTTAAAGAAAGCATTTGCCCTGCTTTTGCCACCAAATAGCAACAAAGCAGTGCAAAGAAAAACGATCGTATTTGTTGTAATGGTAAAAAAACTAAAAAAACGAACTGCTGCACTAAAAAAAGTGAATTCAGGATTTTTTAATAGCAAATAAAACTGTACAGGCAAGGCGTATAATTCTAGGGCAAAAATAATACCTAGCAAAATCTCCCCTTTTATTTTTGTGGTATTTTCTTTTTCCATATTTCACTAAAAGTCAGATTACTAAAGTAAAACATTTTATTCAAAATAGCTACAATACTCTTTTCTGTTTTTCACTCTCTGTAATCGTTTTTTCTAGTCTTGAAAGCTGTGTTTTTTCTTGCTTGGCGCTCATAATCCAATGAATCATCACTTTTTTATAAGAAGGAGCTTGCTTCTCAAAAAATTCCCAAGCAGTTTCATTGTTTTTAAACTGTTTCTCGTAAACATCTAACAACGGAACTGGCTCTTTTTCGTGCGAATAAATCTTAGACTTATTTTCGGTTCTACAACTAAACGCTTTCAAACCAGCATCGGCCATTAAACCCGCTTTTGTAAGATCTTCTATCTTTTGAATATTAATCGCACTCCAAATACTAGAAGGCTTTCTTGGAGTAAAACGAATTGTATAGCTTTCCGCATCAATAGATTTTCTAACGCCATCAATCCAGCCAAAACAAAGCGCCTGATCTACAGATTCTGACCAACTCATAGAAGGCTTTTTACTTGTAACTTTGTAAAAACCAACCAAAAGCTCTTTTTCTGTCTGATGATTTTTCTCAAGCCATTTTCTAAATTCTGATTGATTTGGGAAGAAGATTCGTGTCATTTCTTTTAAATTATTTTATAAATATATCAATATTTCAAATGCTTAAAAGAAAAAATCCGCTTCTAGTTTGAAGCGGATTCTTATTGTTTATATTATTTCGCTCCTCTGGAGCTTTCTCTTATGAGAGAATCATTTTTCTATAAATATTTCGCTCTTCCAGAGCTAATATTGAAATCGAATAATTATCTAAAATAAAGCTTCGGAGAAGCTTAATATTTGTAGAAACAATCAACGATTAGAGAATCAAAGCTCCAGCGGAGCGACATACAAAATTAATTAACGCTTATCTTAATCGATGAAACCGAAATTCCATTTCCTGCCGTCGCCTTCAACTTAATATTCTCTTTCTTTCCATTCGACTGAATAATCGCAATACATTTTCCATTAAACAACTTACAAGAATTGGCTTTAAAAGAATCTAAATTAGCCTGATAACCATTATCGACTCCAACTAATTTCCCTCCGCCAGTTACTTCAAAATTGACTAAATCCATTGCGTTTGGCACTAAATTTCCATCTTTATCCGTCATAGAAACTGTCACGTAAACCAAATCGTAAGTATCGTTTTTAATTGCAGTTTTATCAGCTTGCAAGTCTAATTTTGAAGCTTCTCCTGCTGTGCGGATTTCTTTCTCTAAAACTACTTTTCCGTTCTTTCTAGAAACAGCTTTTAATGTTCCAGGTTCGAATTTTACGCGCCAAGAGATATGAAGATCATCATTTTGTTTTGATTTTTTTCCTAACGACTTTCCGTTTAAGAATAATTCTACTTCATCAGCATTATTATAATAGGCCCAAACTTCGACTTCTTGGTCTTTTTTCCAGTTCCAATGCGGTAAAATATGCAGAACCGTTTTATTCGACCATTCGCTTTGATACATATAATACACATCTTTTGGAAGTCCAGCTAAATCTACAATCCCGAAATATGAACTTCTTGCAGGAAATGGATACGGGTCTGGTTCTCCGATATAATCAAAACCTGTCCAGATAAAAGTTCCCGCCATGAAATCCTGACTTTTAATTGTTTTCCAGTTTTCTTCGTGCGTAGCTCCCCAATACGATTTTACCTGATCGTAAGCCGAAACCGTCCAATCTGCATTTCCGTCAAACGCAGCGCCGTATTTTGTTGGCCATGCTTTAATTCCATCAGGAAAATCATAATGACCGCGCGTTTCTAAAGCCGAAACACTTTCAGAGGCCAATATTTTCTGTCCTTTAAATTTAGTTGGAAAATCTTTATACTCTTCATGTTTGTAATTAAATCCCAAAAGATCCAAAGCTCCTGACTGATAAATAAAGTTTTTCTCAATTACATTCTCTGTCAAAGCCGAAGTTACAGGGCGAGTTGCATCTAAAGATTTAACAATCTTAGCCAATTCTCTTGTAATCGCAATTCCAGTCGAATCAAACTGTTCTCTAATTTCATTACCAATACTCCACATCATTACAGATGGATGATTACGATCTCTTTTAATAAAATCTTCTAAATCTTGTTTGTGCCAAGCATCCCAATCTTTGTGGTAATCGTTGGTTACTTTTTTCTTTTTCCAAACGTCAAAAGCTTCATCCTGAACGATAAATCCCATTTCGTCACACAATTGCATCATTTCCAACGAATGCGGATTATGAGACATTCTGATAGCGTTGGCTCCCATTTCTTTCATCAAAGTCAGTTTTCTTCTAACGGCATGAATATTTTCAACCGCACCCAAAGCACCATTATCGTGATGCAGACAAACGCCATAAATTTTTGTTGGAACACCATTTAAAGAAAATCCTTTTTCTGAATCGAAATTGAAAAATCTAAATCCAAGTGGCGTTTCATAATTATCTACTAGTACAGATTTCTCGTAAACTTTTGTGATTACTTTATACAAATACGGGTTTTCAATATTCCATAATTGTGGCTTTAAAACTTCAAGATTATGCACCTTCGTTTCAAATGTTTTAGCCCCAATTTTCTCTACAGAAATCTTATTCGCCACTTCTTTATTATTGACATCTAAAATAGAAGTAACCAATGTAAATTCTCTGGCAGTATCAAAATCATTATCAATTGTAACTTCCAAATGCACTGTTGATTTCACTGTTGAAACTTCAGGTGTAGTTACAAAAGTTCCCCACTTACCAACGTGTAATTTTTCAGTTGTTACCAATCTCACATTTCTATAAATTCCAGAACCTGTATACCATCTTGAGTTTGGCTGAGCATCGTTATCGACTTTAACGGCGATAGTATTGGTCTGTCCATAATTTAAATAAGGAGACAAATCATAACTAAAAGAGATATAACCATTTGGACGAATCCCTAATGATTTCCCATTTATAAAAACTTCACTATTCTTAAAAACACCATCAAACTCAATTGAAATAGTTTTGCTTTTCCAGCTCGCCGGAATAGTAAAGACTTTACGATACCACCCTTTTCCAGCGGGCAAAAATCCTTGTGCTTGCTTGGTTTTAGCATCTTTATCAAAAGCTCCTTCAATACTCCAATCATGTGGCAATTGAAGTGCTCTCCAATCTGATGCATTATAATTGGCATTAACTGCTTCTGGATAATCTCCTAATTTGAAGATCCAATTTTTGTTGAAATCTTCGACAATTCTGGCTTGTTTTTGTGCAAAAACTGATACCGAAAACAATAAGGCAATTGTAATTTTTTGAAATATGTTTTTATGTGTAATCATGAATATGTTTTTTATTCTAATCGTATTTTTCTGTAGAGACGCACTGCAGTGCGTCTACGCTCCAATTGGCCATACTGTGTGTTAGACGCACTGCTGTGCGTCTCTACAATAAAACCTTGGCGTCTTTGTGCCTTCGTGGCAAACTACCATTTATTGAAATTCGAAATTATCCAACATTAATCCCTTCAAATCATCACCTTCCAACGTAATTTTATACGTTCCTGCATTAATATAACCACCAGAAGTCGTATTTAAAATCTTCCATTTTTCTGGTGAAGGGAAAAACTCAATCGTATCATTTCGCATTAAAATTCCGTAGGCATCTTCCATTTTGAATTTGACTTTTAATGGCGTTTCATTTCTATTCATAAAACGAAAACGCATTAAGTAAATTCCAGCAACTCCTGGTTTTACTTCAAACTCAATGCTATTGTTTGTCTTTTTTGTGAACTCAATATAATCCGCTTTTTTGAAATTTCCTTTTTCTATTCCAGTTCCCGTTATTTTTGTCTTTTCGGCTTCTATCATCACAACAGGTCTCGAATCGTCTTTTTCGCCCATATCATAAGTTGGAACGACGGCAATTGTCGAAATGGTTTCAGAATTATCAAAAATAACTTTCTCGTCTTTCTTTATTTTTTTTGTGAAAACTTCAAACTCAGTTTGACTGCTATTTTTAGCTTTTTCTTCTATTTTTTTATATTTCGAAAATTGCTCTAAATTCAAATTTTTCTTATCTATAAAAAGATATAATTCTGAATCTTCTTTAGCAGTAAATGAACCTTTGTTTTTAGAATTAGCTGAAAACTGTAAATAATCTGCTCCAAAAACCTCAGAGGGCAATTCGGTAAAAACAACATCAGAATCTGAATATTGTTTTGAATTAATATCCAGCCATGAACCTACTCTGTTAGTTTTATCATAAGAATCTAAAACCAGATTCTGAATGTTTTTTGAAGATTCCTCCGCAGGTCTTGCATGAATTTCTTTTGTTGCAATCGCAATGGCAGAAATAATCGCCTGTGATGCTTTTACATTTGGGAACGAAATCACAATTTTTCCGTTTGTGCTTTTTACTTTAAATGTCTTTTTCAACGCATTATCATGTCCCGCTTCTGCCCAAATATCAAAATCATTTAAAACGATATTATTGTTTATTGCAACGTCAAACAAACGCCAGCCTTTGCAATCCATTCCACCACCTGTTCCGTACCAAGGTTCTGTGAAATATAATTCTATTAAATATTCGCCATCTGGAACTGGAAATTCGTAACGCAATTTATCAACTCCGTATCTAAAACTTTGAAATAATTCAGGATCTTTTGTTCCGTTTATTGGGTCAAAAGTTTTTCTTTGACTGGCAAAAAAATCAGGCAATTTTTCAAAATTATCTGTCCATGATAATGAACCCCAACTGTTTTGTCCATTTTTATGTGTATCGGTAAACCAAGTATTTCCAGCAGAATCTGTCAATTCAGAACCTCCGCAATTTACCCTGTAAACATAATTAAAACCTTTTTGGGCCTTTGTAATATCGGTTTTATCAGATGTTAAATCATCAAAACTTGGTCCCTTTGGGAAGTTATTTAAAACGATATAATCTTTAGCAACTGCTTTCCCATTTACATAACCAACAGCATATAAGACATTGTACTGAATATTGACATTATTAAATTGAAAATGCTGTCCTATTCCTGGATTTTTTAGTTTTCCTAAAGAAGCTTTATTCACATCGTTAAACAATTCTACTTCATCACAATTCGAATAAATATCGATTCCGTTTTTGATTCCAGGTTTTTCCCAGCGGCTTGGCCAAGTATGCGAAACGATATACACCATCGGATTGGTTTTGTTTGAAACATAATTGGCGCGGTACATGTAAAATGCATCCAAAGGTTCGCCCCAAATGGTAAAAAGTCCTTTGTAATTTACTGGGCCAACTTTGTCAATGTCTCTAAAACCTTCTCCGTTCTGTACTCGTCCCGGATTTTCATGCGAAGCAAAAAGCCAGTTAAACTGTCCCGCAATTTTATCTTTTACCGATTCGGCTTCTCTAACTTTAATTTCCATTAACTGAGAAAAACGGTTTTCGCTTAAAGTTCCTTTTTGGTCAAACTCACCTTCTGTATGCAAATCGGCTGAACGCCATGCGCCGTATTCTCCGTTTAGAAGCTGAGTTGTCATTTCCAGATGGTATTTTAACGGATCTCCGCCATAAGTTCCTGACCAGTTTTGAACGACATTCCAATCTGTTCCTTCTCCACCGTTACAAGTTGTTACGATTCTTTGTGAGGCCGATAACGGATCCATTTCACGAATAATCTGCGTGCATTCTTCTGCAAATTCCTTCGGAATAGTACTTTCGTTCTGCAATCCCCACATAACAACCGACGGACTGTTTCTGCGTTCCTTAATCCATTCTCGTAAAAGAGTTTTGAAGTTTTCTTTAAATTCTGGAGTATCATACCAAATATGTGCCGAAAACTGGCTCCAAAACAGGATTCCGTTTTCGTCTAATTCTTTTTGATATAATAAATTATGAGGCTGATGCGCTTCTCTAAAAGCGTTAAATCCGCCTGCTTTTATCTGTTCGATTCTGGAATGAATCATTTCGTCTGAAAACGAATGACTTTTTCCAATCAAATGTTCGTATTCGCAAACGCCGTTTATAAAGACTGGTTCATCATTAATAAAAAAACGATTGTCTTTTCCGTCACGACTAACCGGCCAACTTACCCAGCGAATTCCGTAAGGCGTTGTTAACTGATCGATTATTTTTCCGTTTTCGTAAACTGAAGTAACCAATTTATACAAATACGGATTGGATGGCGACCATAATTTCGGATTCTGAATCTCAGGAAGTGTCAGTGCTATTTCCTTTGTTTCTCCCGAATTGATTTTGCTATCGCTTTTATTGACAACAACTTTCTTTCCTGACGCATCCAGAAGGATATTTTCGATAGTTAAGTTTCGTTGTGAAGTGCTGTAATTCTTAATTTCTGTAATCGTATGAAGAATCGCTTTTTGTTTAGAAACCGATTTATCGTTCCAGATATGAACACCAAACGGCTGAATTCTAACATTGTTTGTAATTACCAAAGAAACTGGTCTAAAAATTCCCATTGGCTGAGAACCTTCAGAAAATCCCCATTCACCCGAACAGCCTCCGCAAACCCAAGGAAGATCTGCAATAAAAGAGGGATGCGCTGCTTTTACTAAAATGATATTTTCTTTATCGAAAGAAACCGCTTTTGTAATATCTAAGGTGAAAGTAGTTCTTCCGCCTTTGTGTTCGCCTACTATTTTACCATTTATCCAAACCGTTGCATAAGAACTTACACCTTCAAAATAAAGAAAATGCTGTTTTGGACTGTCTTTTTTATCAAGTTTAAGCGTTTTTTTGTACCAAGCGGTACCATGTAAATTTCCATGTTTTGTTCTTCTGAAACCATAATACTGATCCCAATTGTGAGGCACACTAACCTGCTGCCAATTGGAATCAGTTTTTGGATTTTCTACAAAATCTTCTTCTTTCAGCGGAAGATTATCCAATATTATGGTTTCCCAAGACGAATTCAGCGAAATTTCTTTACGAAACTTCCCCGAATCTTTGCTCTGACTCCAAACAAAGCAAAGACTTGAAAAAAAACAAAAAATAAAAAAAACTATTCTATTCATATTTTCAAAACCATATAAGTGATTATAAGGTTGTTTTAAGTTATCTTGATAACAGACCTAACAGGTTTTAAAAACCTGTTAGGTCTAATCACGTTTACTTCGAGCAAACATGACGGGTTTTAAAAACCCGTCATGTTTAACTTTACGTTTATTCGCGTGAGGGATTGAGGCGGTATCCTTTTATGAAGCGAAGCGGAATAAAAGATATAGCCGAAAGCCCCACCCGAAGGGACACGCCCAAATTATTCTTAATAAAACAACCAGTCAATAGCTGCTTTTTCTCCTGCATCAATATATCCAACATCGCGTGGTGTTATGGTTTGATCTGCGTCGATGAAACCTAAAATCAGTACTTTTCCTTTTCCTAGATCTAATTTATTCTCGCCCGGCTGGAAAGTATACGTATGAATATTTACACGAGGTAAATCTTTTAAATTCATTGCACTTGCCAAAATCACTTCGGCTTGACCGTGCGCATTTCCTGCTGCATCTGTCTCTAAACTTGGCGGCAATAAAAATCTCTTCTGATCTGAATTGAAATAACCCACCACTAATTTAACCGCTTTTGTATTTCTAAACTTCAAATGTGTTCCTTTTTCGTTTTGATCGTTTTCTACAAATGAGAATCCTCTTAGGTTTTGAAGTTCTGGAGCAATTTT
The DNA here is from genome assembly GCF_039581425.1 of Flavobacterium movens. Lineage (NCBI taxonomy): Bacteria > Pseudomonadati > Bacteroidota > Flavobacteriia > Flavobacteriales > Flavobacteriaceae > Flavobacterium > Flavobacterium movens. Next base: position 289,431 of record NZ_JBCPXY010000006.1, on the reverse strand, counting down.
AGTCAATTCAGAAATATCTGTTCCGTACACTTTTGTGCCTACTTTAACTAGATAAGTTCCTGGTTTTTCATCTATAAAAGTTACTTCTGCTGGTTTCCAAGGTTTTCCTTCTTTGGTTTCTATTTTACCATCTTTTGAAGATTTTAGCTTCTCTAGATTTCTTTTAAAATTAGCCAATTCACGTTCGTAATGCGGTAACAATTCTGCCCAAGTTTTATTGTTTCCATCATCTCCTCCAATCGGGATTCGGCGTTGAGCAGTCTGCATACTGTTGGCATAGTAATACGTATCTTTTGTCAGTTTTACCAATAACTCATAATATTCAATGCTCTTTTCTAAATGAGGCAAAGCTTTGTCTAAATCGGTAATATCATTCGAATAACTGTATCTTAAAACCAATAAAGCTGCTTTTACTTTTTCTGAAAAGAAATCGGCGAAAGCCTTATAAGCATGCATATCATTTTTAAGACGTTCAAATTCTTCTTTATCTTTGGTTACACTTGCTTCTGCTTTATCTATTGCTTCAACAGCCAATCTTCCGTGTTCTGTAATTTCAGCAATAATCTGTGTTGGAAGTTCACCAGAATGTGGTTCTTTGTTCCATTCTTTTTTAGCATATTCTAAAAGCAATTCGCCCGCTGGTCCGCATGATTCGTGGAATCCTGGATAAACTCTCCATTTTGACGGATTGACCAACTGACTTTCGAACATTCCTAACAATAAAGTTTGACGGTTACCTTCTGTAATTCCGAAACGTCTTAATGTTTTTGGAGCAATTTCACCTGTTTCTTCGTAAGCTTTTAAAATGTTATTTGCAGCTTCCGGACTAGTTCCGAATTTCGCAGCTAAATCATTATCCCAAAATTTAATTTCTTCGTTTCGATCTCTTTTGCTGTCCCAAGCATATCTTGCCCAAGCTTTGTACCAAATCCAGTCACGATCCATTTCTAATAAACGTTCTCCTGATTTTGTTTTATCTGCCGAGTAAGGCCAATCCCAATAAGATGCCTGCGGATATAAATGCAGTGCATTTGCGCCATGAACACTATGCATCGCTTTTACAGTTTTCTGAATAAAATCTGGCGAACCATATCTAAAAGGTTCTAAATTAGCCAATATATGAACATTTTCGATATGAATTGATTTCAGAGCACTCAACTGTTTGTGCGTTTCTCCCCATGGTCCGCCCGGCGTATAAGTCGTTAAAGATTCTCCTGTATATTTACTTTCTGTATAAAGGTTTTTGTATAGCGGAAGTGATTTTTCCATTACCAAAGGCCCGTCTGTATCGTGAGAACGAAGAATAATTGGCGGTTCTTCTGTTTTTCCTAATGCCTGTAAACCATCACGAACACCTGGAATAATAGTTTTGGTAAACCATTCTACATCATCATCAACTGTATTGATTGCTTCTCCCAAACAAACCATTAATCCAACATTTGGATATTTTTCAATGAATGCTGCGATAGATTTTCTAGTATAATCAGACAATAAAGGCGTAATAGGTCTTGAACGATCTTGAGTTTTAATGTTGTAATGCTCTGCAAAAGGCTTAGAGACAATAATATTATAAAACATCTGAATTACCCAGATTCCACGTTTATTGGCTTCAACCGTTAAGAATTTATAGATTTCCTCATTCTTTTTGAAATCTTCATCGCTGACTTCAACTGCAAACGGATAATCTTTTAATTTTACTAAAGATGCAAAAGGGTGTCCGTTCCATAAATACAAAGAGTTCATACGATTTTCTACCAGCATATCTAAGTATTTCACCCATAAAGCTTTATCATAAAACCAAGGAAAAGTTTCTGGCGTATACGGATATTCATAAACATCACGACCTGGAAGATAAACAGGCTTCTGCATTCCGATGCAAGCGCCTCTCAAAACCATTTCTGGACTGTCGTCAATATTGATTTCTGAAGGAAGTTTTCCTGAAGCTTTAATTTTATCTGTTAATTCTAAAGCACCATACAAAGCTCCGCTTGCATCTGTTCCTTCAATATAAATTACATTATTTTGAGTACGAATCTGGAAACCTTCTTTCTTAGTTAATTTGCTATCGTCGATTTTAGCGCTTTTAGCGTTTTTCTTCCAGAAATCGGTTCCTTTTTCTCCAACTACAATTACTTTATCTTTTGATTTTTTGAATTTATCAGAAGAAGTTACACTGAATCCTTTTGCTGAAAGTGTTTCTGATAATTTCTCTGCTCCAAATTTTGCTCTTGGCGAACTCGGATCACTAACTACTGTGATGTTCTGCGCTGTCGCGAAAGAGACGTAAAGACATAAAAAAAGTAATTGTAAATATTTCATGGTATGCTGTTTTTGGGTATTCATTCTAAAAATAATCTGCTAAATCTGCCCGATCTCCGTGAAAAATATCTCTCGCAGATTTAGCAAATTCGGCAGATTTATAGTGAAAAATTGTGTTGTTTAACGATTACATATTGATCACTGTTTATTGTTTAATTCTGGAAAATCTTCTTCAAATAAGCCACATTTGCTCCGTAATTTGCTTTTACATTATGCACTTGTGTGACGTCGCGAGAACGCTCTACAATTAGCCATCCGCTCCATTTCATTTCGTCCAAAGTTTGTTTGATTTTTGGCATGTCAATCGCTTTATCATTTTCTAACCAAAACTGATCGGTGTTGGAAGCGTGAATTTGTGCTACATATTTCTTTCCTAATATTTTCAATTCTGAAGAAATATCTCTTTTATTATCTAAAGCATTCGCAAAATTGAAAGAGCTTTTAATATATTTTGAACCAACTTCATCTAAAAGTTTTTTCTCCTCTGTCGCGTCTAAAGAGGTTTCAATCGCAATTACACCGCCTATTTTCCCTACTTCTTTTCCTGCCCATTGCAGTCTTTTGATCACTTCTGGACGTAATTCTGGATTTTTAACCAAATCAGTTTGAGTTCCTAACGGAAGATAAGCTACTTTTACCTTCATATTCTTCATAGCCTCAATGCAATCTGTAATCATTGGTGTGATTTCTCTTGTCGCAAAAGACTGCGCATAAAATCCAGACATCGCAATTGAGCTTATTCCAACTCCAGTTTCTTTCGATTTATCTAAGAATTTTTGTCTTTCTAGTGGATCTCCTAATTTACTGTCGAAAGTTGGTCTATTTCCTAAACCTCCCATATCGAGCTCTATTCCATCAGCTTTTATTTCAGCTGCTAAACCAAAAGCGCCTAATTTTTGTCTTTTCAGAATCATCCAGTCACAAACCGCCACTTTATATTTTTGTTTTTTGGAAGACTGAGCCGTTGCGCAGCTGTTGAATGTCGTTGACATAACAACTAGCATTGCAATAAATAAATTTCTTTTAGATTTCATGGTTATATTTTTTTTGCCACGAATTGCACGAATTTTCACGAATTAGTATTAAAAAAATTCGTGAAAATTCGTGGAATTAGTGGCGAACTTTTTCTTTACTCTTCTTCCGCTTTTACTGCTGTAACTACTTTTCCTTCGTCGCCTGGCCAGATTCCGTTTTTAATTGGAAGTGCAACCAATTTACTTGGATCGATTTTTACATATTTCAGTTTTTCTCTTCTCCAAGTGTAAACAATATGCACCATTCCGTCTGAACTTTGAATAATTGAAGGATAAGAATATTGACTGATTTTTGAATCTTCTAAAACTAAAGCAGCATTCCAATTAATTCCGTCTTTAGAAACCGAAACATTCAAAGGTGTTCTTGGTCCTTTTGCTTCTTTTCCTGGAGGAAGAACGTGATTGTAAACTAACAAATGTCTGCCGTCTTTTAAAGTTACAGCATCAGTTCCTGAGTTGTTATTTGGAAGTCCGATTAGCTCAACATCCGACCAAGTTTTTCCGTTATCTTTTGAGAATGTACTGAAAATCGCTCTGTTTCTAGTTCTTCCAATAGCCTGAATACTTCCGTCTTTATGAAACAAAATACTTGGCTGAATTGCATTTATTTTTTGTTTTCCTCTTGGAAGCGTATCTCCCATTACCCAAGTTTTTCCGAAATCTGGAGTAGATTCCATACGAAGTCTCCAACCGTCGCCTTCAATGCTTGACGGACATAATAAAGTTCCGTTGCTTAATAAAACTGGTTTGTTTTTGATTGGCCCTAAGAAACCGTCTGGCATTTTTTGAGCCTGAGACCACGTTTTTCCACCATCAGATGAAGTTCTGATTACGCCCCACCATTCAGATGGTTTTGGTCCTATTTTGTAGAATAACATTAAATCGCCTCCCGGAATTTGATATAAAACTGGGTTCCAAGTTGGTAATCTCGGCCCTTCTTTCATCACACCATCGGCAACTTTTACACCTTCTCCCCATTTATCACTTCCTTTTGGTTTAATGGCCACATAAATGCAAACATCTGGGTGTCTTTCGTGAGTTCCACCAAACCATGAGGCAACTAAATCACCATTTGTAGCTTCAACAATTGTAACAGCGTGGCAAGACGGATAAGGTGCTTTATCATAAATAAATTCATCTACTAAAATACCTTCTTTCCAAGTCTTTTTCTCTAAAGCAGATTTACAACTTCCTAAAAGGAAAAGTCCAAACAAGACAAATGCTAATTTTGCTAACTTCATTCTTAATTAAATTATGAATTATTTTTTCTGACTATAAATACATACCTAACATTTTTTTAGGTAAAAATATTTATTAAGTGTAAAAATAACACTAAAAAATTAACAATGTATCCTGTACTGTCCCGAATTATTAAAAATGTAAATTATTTAACGTTTATCGCATAATTACCTGACGAAAGTGTCACTACTATTTGATTTTTTTCTATTGAATGAATATAAGAAGTCTTATCCAGCTTTTGTTTATTGATTGAAATAGCTTCAATATTATTTGATGGAAGATAAACTACCGCCGACGTATTTGCGGGAACAGTAATATTCCAAACCAAAGTTTTTTTATCTTTTTTCCAGTCACTTTTAATTGTTCCATAAATTGATTCGTATGAAGCATTTACATAAGTCAATCCAGCATTAAAATCTGGTTTCATGATAATTTGTTTGAAACCCGGAGTTTCAGGATTGCTCTTGATTCCCGCCATATTTTCGTAATACCAAATCAGTAAGTCACCTAAAAGCATAACATGATTTTGCGAATTCATTGCAGGATCGGCAGTATTTCCGTTCCAAAGCTCCCAAATGGTTGTTGCGCCATTTTCGACCATATAACCCCAGCTTGGATAGGTTTTGTTTGAAGCCAATTTGAAAGCCAAATCGCCACGACCAAAATTGGTTAATGTTCGCATCAAAAACTGTGTTCCGATAACTCCCGTGCTTACATGACCGTTTTTAGTCACTTCCACTTCGTGTACAAGATTTTCGAAAACTTTTTGCTGCAATTCTTCTGGAACCATTCCGAAAGTCAAAGGCAGTAAATTGGCTGTTACGGTATTATTGGCATAATTATTTTTGGCTACATTAAAATATTTAGCGTTGAATGCTTTTTTAATTCTTGAAGCTAATTCATCATAATGTTTAATATCATTTTCAGCATTTGCGATTACCGCAAATTTCTTCATGATGTTTAAAAGCTGATAATAAAAAGCACTCGAAATCAATTCGCCATCCGTTAAACGAGAAGGATCTTTGGAACGAATTAATTCCAAAGATTCTGGTGGAACGCACCAGTCGCCGTATTTGTCTTTGGTCATGATATCATCAACCAAATAATTTTCTTCCATGTAATCCATCCATTTTTTCATAGACGGATATTGTTTTTCAACAACTTTCTTATCGCCAAACTGCTGATACAGCATATCGGCAACTGTAATATACGTTCCCGGCCAAGTTACATTATCGCCATAGTAACGCCAGAAAGCTGGTGCAACATCAGGAAGTCCGCCATCAATAGTTTGTGAATTTTTAATATCATCTAACCATTTCGCATATAAAGTCTGATTATCAAATAAGAAACTTTCACCGTAAGCCCCCGTTGTTCTGTCTCCTAACCAAGGCTGACGCTCATTTCGTTGCGGACAATCGATCGGCATTCCTTTATAATTCCCGCTGATTCCCCACCAAGCATTCTTAAAAATCTGATTCATAGTTGGGTTTGAAGAATCGAAAGTTCCTGTTGTGGCAATATCATCGTAAACGACCTTTCCAACAAAATTTTCTAAAGTCGGTTTTGTTTTGAAACCTGAAATCTCCACAAATCGAAATCCGTGAAAAATAAAACGAGGTTCCCAAATTTCTTCACCTTCGCCTTTTAAAGTATAAATATCAGTTGTTTTGGCATCACGTAAATTCGCAATATATAACGAACCATCTGGCTGTAAAGATTCAGCAAATTTCATGATGATTTTGTCTCCAGCGTTTCCTTTTACTTTCAATTGCAACCAGCCCACCATATTTTGCCCCATATCTAAGATATAAGTTCCTTTTGATGTCTGTTTGATCGAAATCGGTTTTACTTCACGTTTCACCTTCATATTCGCCGACATCTGTCCTTCGTAGAATCCGCCTGGTTCTTGAACATATTCTGCCGAAAGCCATTTTTTATCATTAAAATTAATGGTATTCCAGCCTTTCATTTCTTTGCGGGCATCATATTCTTCTCCGTCGTATTCGTTGTTAGATAAGATTGGTCCATCGGTTGTAATTTTCCAAGTATCATCGGTTCTAATCACATCTTTACTTCCATCTGTATATTCTACAAACAACTGCAAAGCCATTTTCGGATAACCAAAAGTTTTGATTTTATAGGGCTTATAATCTTGACGCATCGTAAAAAAACGTCCGTTTCCTAAAATGGTTCCTAACGCATTTTTTCCTTCCTGCAATTGCGAAGTCACATCAAAAACATTGTATTTCACGTTCTTCGTATAATCCGTAGGAACGGGAGCTAAAACCTGATCTCCAATTTTATTTCCGTTAATGTATAACTCGTACAAGCCCATTCCCATGATATAAACTTTGGCACTTTTGACTTTCTTCTTCAAGTCGATTTCTTTTCTTAAATATCTCGCTGATAATCTCGAATACTGCGAAATACTATCTCCTGAAGAAGTTTTCTCATACCCAATCCATCGTGTTGATTTCCAGTCAGCATAAGTTAAAATTCCGATGCTGAAATGTGCTGTTTCTTTTGATTGAACTTCGCCTTTGTTGGTAAAAACAAGTACTTTCCAATAAACATCTTGTCTGTCTTTTAGCTTTTTTCCGTTATAAATTACATTTACAGATTCGTCGCTTTGTACCTTTCCGCTGTCCCATAAATCTGCATTTCCGGCATTTAATTTTTCTAAAGACGAAGACGCCAAAATTTGATAATGAGTTTGTTTTACATCATTTATGCCTGCTTTTATTTTCCAGCTCAATCTTGGCTGTAAAACGTCAATTCCTTCAGGATTGGTCAGCATTTCGCATTTTAAATCACTCACAATGATTTTATTTTGGGCTTTCGCCGAAATCGTGAAAAGTGAAATGATTAAGGTAAGATGTAAAAAAAACTTTTTCATGGTATTGTTTAAATAAAGTCAAGTCCCTGAGGGACAATATATTTATAGATTTTATAATAGTTAGTTCGATAAGCCCCAGTGGGGTGACATAATTTTCTATAGATATCGCTCCGCTGGAGCTTTTTATCATTTGGATCTTTATTTCGCTATAAATATTTAGCTTCTCCGAAGCTCACAACTAGATTGTTAAGGATTTATAAATCGTCTTAATTTATCCAATGCGCTTAAACTCTCAAAAACTATTTTATTCCGTTCTAACAACTTACTTGTTTCCCAGCGTATTTTCCACTCTGGGTCTTTCAGCTTTTGTCTCAGCTTCGATACAATGGTTGGATTAGCCTTTAAAACCTGTTCATTAATCCAATCAGGAAGAAATTCCAAAGCGCTTAAACGAGTTTCAAAATTCTTATGATCTAAACCTTTAAGTAATATTTCTCTCACTCTTTCCGCACCATAAGAATCTATTGTTTCGACTATAATCTCATTAATAACAGAAGAAAGTTCCTTAACATTATTTTGCTCTAATCCTATTTGGTAAACCCTTCTGAATTCATCTGAAAGAAAATCTGCCCATTTATCAAGATCTTCATCCTCACTCAATGCATAGTAGACAAATCTAACTTTATCGGGCTGTGTATAAAGATTGTTTTCACAAAAACGCTTTACTGGCTCTAGATCTTTTACCGCCAATTTTTGAATGTCTTTAATCGCTTCTTCTGAATCCTCATGTTCAAGATCGTAATATTGCTCTAAAGTGATGATCTGGTCAAAATCATGTATGGGTTGGTAAACTATTTTATTTTCGCTCATAGTGCTTGGTGTAAACTTTGGAGTATATTTTTTCAGAAGTTCCTTAATTTCATTCTCAGATACATCGTAATCATCTATTTTTATTTCGATCGTTTTCTGCTTATAAACAAATGTAAGGTAGAGTTCCTTATATGACAAATTGTACTTTGCTGTGTGTTCTGTTCTGGCAATAACTCTTGGAAATACAATATCTTTCCATTCATAAAAAATCTCATCAAGTTCTAATCCTTCTTGTGAGAATATTATTTTTTTATGAAAATTAAAGAGCGTCATTACCGCTTTTTTCCCATAAACGATGATAAACAAAACAGCTACAATTGGCAATACTAAATTGCTAAATTTAAGTGTAATCTTTTCAACATTTATAAGTGATAAAAAGTAAATACCTAAAACCACAAATACCATATTCCATATAATATGAAATACACCACCTTTGATTGAATAGTTTAATACTGTTTTCTTCAAATTTTATTCTTAACTAAATCAACTTATCAGCGTATCAAACCCGAAAGGTTTTAAAACCTGTCGGGTTTATAACTAATTTGAAATCACACGCTCCAATTTCTCAGAAACCGCAATTTCTTTTCCGTTTTTAAAGATTCTAAAACCTTTTCCTTTTTTATATTTTTCTCCTGTTTTATCCCAAAGAATGGTAATAATATTGCCGTGATACAAAACATTATCCAAACAAAACCAATCCCATTTTTCCTGTGGAATCAACGGATTTACTTCAATCTTTTCATCTGCTCTCGGGCGTAAACCAACCAATCCTGTAATCACCAAATCATTGAAAGTGGAGTGATTGTAGTAACGACTTCTTTCTCTGTCGCCCATTAACCAATAACCCGTTGTTTCATCCAAATACTCGCCAAGATAAGGCTTCCCTCTGTAATATTGCGACTGAACATACAATTCCATCTGTTTGAAATAATCAGGTTTGGCTACAAAATTCTGATTGTAATTATTCAATACATTCGCTAAAGCCGTTAAAGTCTGTGAACTTGCAAAAGGCCAAATTGCCCCATCCCATTCGCAGGTTCCTGTTCCGTGTGTTCTAAAACGCGGACTTCTTCTTTCTGCTGTTGTTAAACCGAATGGAGCCGAAAATCCTTTTTCATCCTTAATCTGTTCCCAAGCTTTTTCAAAACCTTTGTTTTGCTCCGGAAGATTAAAATACCACGGAATAAACCCGATGGCTTCTCGAACTTGTGCCAAAGTATCTTTTTCTGCTAAGGTTTCAAAAAACTCACTTTTCTTGTTCCACAATTTCGTTTCTACTAATTGCTGCAAAACGTCAGCTTTCGCTTTGAATTTGTTTTCTGTTTCCTTATCTCCTTTCAATTCAGCCATTTTAGAAATCGCTACAGCGTTCCCGTACATATAACTATTAATTGTTGGTCTTGCATTTTGCACTTTTCGTCCTCCACTTAAAGATTCTTCCATTCCATCTTTCACATCATGCTGCCAAAATAATCCATCTTTACGCAGGCGGTCTTTTTCCCAAACTGCATAATCTGTAACCATGTCTGGGTACAAATCAAATAAGAATTTTTCATCCTTATTTACCAAATAACGATTGTACAAGGCATCGGCTGTCCAACTGCTAAATTTATACAATTTGTTCATTGGTTTTCCATCATTTCCTCGGTACCAAATTTTCACATCCTGCTCAATATATTTCGGATCATGAACCCATCTAAATTCGTTGATATGGTGTCCCAAAGCACAACTGATCATATTGTATTTATCGGCATACGAACGATCAACTAAAAACTCTGTAATTGCAAATCCTTGTGGAGTATTTTTGATATGCTTACGAACGCTCCACCATCTGAAATAATAGATTTCCTCAAAATTCTGCTGCGGACATTCAAACAACGGAATATTCTTTTCCATCCACGCCCACGCACTGTCATTCGGAATTGCGAATTTTAAATTCTCATCTTCCATCGTGTTGAAATAATCAACATAATGCTTAAAGTTTTTTTCTTTTAAAATAACCGATTTTCCTTTTTGAGAATGTTCCGCAGTCGATTTGCAACTGCTGTTTATACAAGCAATTACTATTGAAAGTGTTATTATTTTATGTTTGAAATTTGTCAACATTTAAAATTCTATCTTTTTAAAGTTAAACCATATAAGTAATATAAGTTCAATTAAGTTTTACTTTATATTTTCTTATAGTACTTATATGGTTTTAAAATAATTTTTAATTCCCCGAAAAAGTATACGTCTGTCCTGCTTTCATATTCACATCGTAAATATTGTAGGTTGGCAATTGTACTTTAGGCAATTTTGCTTCATTAGAAATAATCGGTTTCTTCACTTCTACATCATAAAACAACGGATTAGGATTTTTTCCTTTTGCTTTTTTTAGCGAAGAACCTTTCAACGTATTCTCAACTTTTAATCGGCAGTTTCCTCCAATTTTCGAATAGATTTTTAACTCCGAAACTTTATTGTTTTTCCATGTCATATCGATTACAAATCCACCTCTTGCCACTAACCCTTTTATACTTCCATCTTTCCATACAGTTGGTAAAGCAGGCAGTAAATGAATCACATCTTCCTGACTCTGCATTAACATTTCGGCGAAACCGGCTGTACATCCAAAATTTCCGTCAATTTGAAAAGGCTGATGTGCATCTAACATATTCGGATAAGTTCCTCCGCCTTTTCTCTGATCTGCTGTTACCAAATGCAATTGATCTTGAATCAATTTATAAGCATGATTTCCGTCTAATAATCTCGCCCATAAATTCACTTTCCAACCCATTGACCAGCCTGTAGATTCATCTGTTCTATAAATCAAAGATTGTTTAGCCGCTTCAAACAATTCCGGTGTTTTAATTGGTGAAATCTGATTACTTGGATACAATCCATACAAATGCGAAACGTGTCTGTGATTGTCTTTTGGATTATCCCAATCGTCCTGCCATTCCTGCAACTGACTGTGTTTACCCACTTTCATTGGAGGCATTTTTGCCAAAGCATCACTTACTTTTTTCACATAAGCAGCATCTGGAGAAACTAAAACTGAAGCTTCAATTACATGAGTAAACAAATCAAAAACCAACTGATTATCCATTGTAGTTCCTGACGCAATTGTTGCTTTTCCTGTTCCGCCTGCGTGTGTGTTTTCAGGCGAACTTGACGGGACAACTACTAAATATTTTGTATTTGGATCGATAACCATAAAATCTAAAAAGAAATCCGCAGCACCTTTCATAATTGGATAAATTTCTGCTAAATACTTTTTATCACCAGTATATAAATATCTTTCCCATAAATCCTGACAAACCCAAGCACCGCCAGTCGGCCACATTCCCGAAGCAGCTGAATCTACCGGAGCAGTTACACGCCAAATATCAGTATTATGGTGTAAAACCCAACCATTTGCATTATACATCATTTTGGCTGTCTCTGCACCTGTAACGCTTAACTCTTTTGCCATTTGTACAAATGGTTCGTGCATTTCTTGCAAATTAGTTACTTGTGCAGGCCAGTAATTCATTTCGGCATTGATGTTTGTCGTGTATTTACTATCCCAAGGCGGAGTGACCATATCATTCCAAATTCCTTGTAGATTAGCTGGCTGTCCGCCTGGCTGTGAACTTGAAATTAAAAGATAACGTCCGAATTGGAAATACAAACTAGCTAATTGGGGATCGAACTGTTTCGAAAAATCCCTGATTCTTTCGTTTGTTGGTTTCTTAATCAAATCATTTGAACCTAAATTTAAAGCAACTCTGTTGAAGAATTTTTGGTAATAATCAACGTGCGCTTTCTTTATAGTTTCAAAATCTTTTGTTTCCGCTTTCGCTAAATAGTCTTTACTTTTCGCAATTTCATCGCCCGAAATATCCTGATAGTTTTTAAAGTTCGTAGCAATCGAAATGTATAAAGTTACTTCATTGGCTTTGTTGATACTTAAAACACCGTTGCTGGCATCGATTTCACCGCCTTTGTTTTTAGCCGTTAATCGGCCTTGAAACTTAACTTTTCCTTTTACGCCTTCAAAATTAGTTCCAACTCCCGAAAGTATAATCTGATTTCCTTCTGTCGAAGCAACCGTTTTATCAATTGGACTGTTCATAAAAACATTACAAGTAATCTGTCCCGGCTGACTCGCAGTAAGTTTTACTACAATAACCTGATCTGAAAACGCGGTTAGAATTTCTCTTGTAAATTCAATACCGTTTACTTTGTATTTTACTTTTGCCGTAGCATTGCTAATGTTTAAATCACGGTAATAATCGGTATATTTTTGATGTCCGTTGAATGAAATATAAACGCTCCCAAAAGTTTGATATGGCATTCCGTCATTCGTTTGCGACATAATTTCCTGCGTTGCCAAATCCTGCGCTTCATCAAATTTTCCGTCAAAAATTAACTGACGAACAATTGGAAGTGCTTTTATCGATTTATTATGAGCATTGCTATTTGGAGAACCTGCCCAAATGGTTTCTTCGTTCAACTGCAAACGTTCCACTGCTGGATCTCCAAAAACCATTGCCCCCAAACGTCCGTTGCCTAAAGGTAAAGCTTCATTCCATATTGCAGCTGGTTTATCGTACCATAATTTTAGGTCGTTTTGAGCTGTTGCAGTCAAGGAAAAAATTCCAAAACAGATTGCCGTTATTTTAAATTTTAACTTCATAGTATATTTTTTTTTCGCCCCGAATTCACGAATTTTCCCTAATTATTCTTTGCGCTTTATTTCTCTAATTTTTACCGAAAATCTTAATTCGAACAATTTGATACAAAAAATACATATCGCTTATAAAAAATAATTCGTGAATTCGTGGCTATTTCTTAACCTCGTAAACTTTCAGATTTTTTTCTCCGAACATTTCATATAATTTGTTGATGTCTTTTAAAGCATTTTTCGGCAGTTTTTCTCCTTTATCTCCAAAAACCAACAACTTCTCTTTTGGTTCAATTACACAAGTTGATTCATCGATTTCACCTTTGTCGTTCTTTACTTTATTCAAATCTAAGTTTAAATATTTTGCCATAAACGGATACAAAGCCATACGTTTCGAGATTCCGAAATCGTGACCTTCTTTTGCAAAATGAGCGTTTTCTACTAAATCTTTCTTTCCATACAATTCATAAGTTCTTTGGATAAAAGGAAATTCTAATTCCGGAACTGCCAATGTCCAGTCTTTTCCGTCAGAAACAATCAATTGCGGTTTTGGAGCCATCATTGCAGAAATCTCAGCGTTATTAGTTCCGTTTCCACACAAGTGAATTCCTCGTCCGCTTTCACAAGGACAACCGCCTGAGAAGTGAGACGAAACCATTACAACTGGAGCTGAAACTTTAACTCTATCATCAATTGCTGCTAAAAACATCGTGTGAGATCCTCCGCCGGAACCACCTGTAACACCAACTCTTGTCATATCAGCATTCTTAACCGTTGCTAAGTAATCCAAGAAACGAATTCCAGTTAAAACCTGAACTGTAGATGCAATGCTATTTCTATGCGTTTCTTCTGGAAATTGTAGTAACGATTCTCCCCAAGCAAACAAATCGTAACCAACCACTATTGCTCCCATTTTTGCCATCATAGCACAACGATATTGCTCGTCTTTTCTATATCTTCCGTCGCCAAAATGCCCGTCAGGAGTTAAAATAACAGCTGCTTTTTTATTTAACGGATACGGTTTGTAAATCGATCCTGTCGCATAAACACCAGGCAAAATTTCTAATGCAATATTCTCGACACTGTAATCTTTGTAAATTCTTTTTGGAGTTAAAAGTGGTTTAGACTTCGGTGTAGGGGGCGCCTTATCCAAACCAAATGATTCAATCATACAAGCTTTTAACTCCGTTTTGCGTTTCTCCCATTCTTCTTTGGTCGAGTAAAGGCTTTCTAAGTAAAACAAACGTTCTTTTCCTTTATCTACCGAAACTTTATGGTTTTCATACTTGCGTATAATGTAGGTTCCATCAGGTTGTTTGAAATACATCAATTCAAACGGCGCTAAAATGTTCGTTAGCGAAAGTGGCAAATTTCCAGGTTCAATTCTCCAATCGGCATAATCCAGTTCTTTTCCTTTTAATAAACCTCTGTCGTCGTTGATCGTGACATTAAAAAGAGTTTCGATCTTTTTAAGTGTTTCGGATACAGGTTTTCTAAAATTGGTATCAGAAGTGCTTTGCGCATTGGCAAATGTCAAAGCAAAAATGGAAAGTAAGAAGATGTATTTTATTTTTTTCATTATTACATTTTTTTGATTTGCCTCCTGCTTCAGCTGGAGGAAAACAAATTGATTTTTTTAATTGGCTTTAGCCGAACTTAATTATTTGGCTAAAGCCTTGTGAGTTGCTTTATTTTAAACCTCCAGCTAAAGCTGGAGGCAATTGATTTTTTCTATTTTTTCGAGTTTAGTTACAATTCATAACTCATAATTACAATTGACATTCTATTGTATAAATTCCAGATCCTAATTCCAAAACTGGCTTCTGAGCTTTTTCATCAAAACCTGCTCTAACCCTTTTACCATCCATTTTTATTTCTGAATTTTTAGCAACTGGTAATTTTACTGTCGCTGTTGTATTCACTGGAATCTGAACTGTCAGAATAAATTTGCCATCTTTCTTTTCCCAAGAAGAAGCAATTTTTCCATAAACCGATTGATAGTCCGCTTTCGCGAAAGTCATATCGCCAACCACTTCTGGCTGAATAAAGAAATGTTTGAATCCTGGTTTTTCAGGATCGGACATAATTCCGGCTAAACTTTGGTAAAACCACTCTTCAATTTGTCCTAACATAAAATGATTCCAAGAATTTCCTTTTCTAGGATCCCATTGCTCCGTTAAAGTGGTCAAGCCAAATTTAATCTGAAAACCATAACCCGGCGCGTCATAATGATTGTGCATTCTGTACATGGTTTCGTTTTCTCCGTTTCTCGCCAAAGTCTGGAATAAATAACGATTTCCAACATCTCCCGTTGTCAAACGATCGCCTTTTTCTTTGATATCTGCTAGCAAATTCTGCATTACAGCTTCTTTATACTGCGGCTCCACAATATCCATAAAAACCGGAACAGCGTTGCTAAACTGACTATTGGTTCCGTACTGTTTAGTTTCTTCGTTGAAAAACTCTTTGTTGAAAGCTGTTTTAATCTCTGAAGCTAATGCATTGTATTTCTCAAAATCTTCCGTTTTTCCTAATAATTTTGATGCTTTGGCTACTAAATAAGCTCCGTAATAATAATGAGAAGTCGCCGAAAGCGCAATCGGACTATTTTTAGAATATCCAGCTGGGTGTGTTCCGTAATCGTACCAATCACCTAATCCGTGTGAAACGATATGGTTTGTTGCTTTTGTTCCCAGATAATCCACATAGTTTTTCATTACAGGAAAATATTTTTCTAATAATGAAGCATCACCATAATATTCATAATACATCCAAGGTAAAATTACGCCTGTAACGCCCCATTCTGGAGAATCGGTAAAATCACCTCCAAAAATTACATATTCAGGAACGATTGTCGGAATTAAACCGTTTTCTCTTTGTGAATCAGAAATATTCTGCATCGTTGCAGGAAGGAAAGTCTGAAGATTATAATTGAACATTAAACCTGGACCATTCAGCTGAATTTCTTCCAACCAACCTAATTTTTCGCGTTGCGGACAATCGGTAAAAACACTTTGGAAATTACTTTTTATCGAGTTATTTATCAGTTCGTGTGTTTTGTTGAAAATCTCATTTGAACAAACGAAACTTCCTGCTTCTCCTGCCGAATTGTAAATGAAATTCGATTTTAAATCAAGCAAAGTTGGAAACGATGCATTTTTATCTTCTTTATAATTAATATTTTCAATTTGAACATATTGATAACCGTAGAAACTGAATTTTGGCGTCCATTCTTCTATTCCGTCTCCTTTTAAAGTGTAATCGTAATAATATGGCTTTCCAGATCTTCCCTGCGCTATTGTGCCTTCTTCATTTAAACCTTCAGCGACCCAAACACGAATCGATTGCCCTCTTTTTCCTTTTACTTTGATGGTTGGAAATCCCGAAAGATTCTGCCCCATATCAAAAACATAGAAATTAGGTTTCAGCTCTTTTACAGTCTTAACTTCGTATTGTTTCTGAATGGTAACCGGCGGAGCAGTCTGTGGTCTAAGAACTCCTTTTGGTGCTTCCTGAATGACAACTTTTTTCCAATCTCTATCTTTGAAACCTTTACGATCCCAACCTTTTTGTTCTAAATTGGCATTGTAATCTTCTCCTCCAAAAATACTGTTATAGGTAATCGGACTTTTACTGTATTTCCAAGATCTATCTGATTTTATGATTTCTTCTGAACCGTCACTATACTTGATTTTCATTTTAAAGAATAAAGTCGGTGGACCAAAACTTACGAAGAATTTGGTATATCTTTCAGCAAGCGTATTGTACATTCCGTTTCCTAACAAAACACCAATTACGTTATCGCCTTTTTGAAATTCTTTTGCACTTAATTCATAAACATTGTAGTTAACCGTTTTATCATAATCTGTCCACAAAGGTGCAAACTGGCTGTTTCCTACTTTTTTCCCATTGATAGTCAATTCGTAATGTCCTAAACCTGAAATGTAAACAACTGCTTCTTTGACTGCTTTTTCTATTTCGAAAGGTTTGCGAAGCATGATACTTCTGCGTGCCAGCGAATCGGATGCATTGATAAACGAGTTCTTTTTTTCTCTATTGAAAGTGGCTGTGTGGTAGTTTCTTCCTTCTGGTAAATGGCTGTCGGCTTTGGTAATGGCTCCAATCCAAATTGGATTTAAATCTGATTCTAATGAAGCTGTTCTAAAAGTAGTTGTTTTGCTCCATTTTGAAACTTTTCCAGCCTGATTCCAAACTTTAACTTTCCAGAAATATTTGGTTTCGCTTTTTAATGGTTTTCCATTATAAACGATATGCAGGTTTTTATCGGTATTAACTCTTCCACTGTTCCAAACATCCCCATCATCCATTTTTAGTTTTTCTTCCGAAGAAGCTACTAAAATCAAATAAGCAACTTGTGAGGCATCGGATTCTTTTGAAACCAATTGCCAGCTCAATTTCGGCTGATTCTGAACTACTGCTAATGGATTTTCGGCCATTTCCGTTGTTAAACGTACAGGTAGAATTTGTCCATTTGAAATGAACGTGATTAAAAAAGTAACAACTAATAATATGTCTTTAAAAAACTTCACTTTATATGGTATTTTTTTCGCCACGAATTCACGAATTTTCTCTAATTATTCTTTGCGTTTTATTTCTCTAATTTTTTCCGAAAGTTTAATTCGATTAATTAATCACAAAAACGACGTATTGATTATAAAAATAATTTGTGAATTGCTTCGCCCTTATGCTATCGCTCGGGTTGCGGCTATTTTTTCTTTACAACTTTCTAGTAATCAACGATTCGACATTAAATACTGCTTCTGGGATTAATTTTCCCGTTTGAGGCAGGTCGTCGTAATCGTCTGTATCTGGCGCTGTATCTGGATCTGGCGAATGTCTTTGCTCTCCTGTGCGGAACATAATTCGCTCGAAACCGTCTGTTGGCGCATAAAATATCTTTGTTGATTCTTTTCCATCGTTTACTTTTATAGTGTATTGACGGTTTTTAGCATCTAATTTAACTGTTATTGTATATGCTTTGTTTGCTTCGTATTTTGTAACCGAACTCAAACGCGCACCATTTTTTACCTTTAATTCTCCATCCGAATCAAAAATCAATCTTACCGATGGTAAACCTTGTTTATTTTGAAATTCAATCTGCAATAATCCGTGATTATTTTGCTCTGGTTTTACTGTGAAAACAGCTTCCATTTTTGAAGCAAAAGGAATAACTCTTTCAGCACGTGAATAGTCAAAATAATCCTGATCTCTTAAAGTCAGCCATTTTTTGCCATCAGCTTTCTTTTCGATTTTTGTTGATGCCCATGAAAGATCATATGTATTCCATAGTTTTAGTTCTTGTCCGTCAGGAAGATTATTAAAAACATCATTTACATTTTCAGTAACCACCGAAGTAACCGGAACTGGAATCGATGCCACCCAAATATCTTCTTTGTTCATGCTATAACCCACCCAGATTTTTCCGTCTGGCGGAGTTCCATTTTTCTCTGTAATTCCGCGAACATATTGAGGACCTGCTGATTTGTAGTTTCCGCCGTAACGCATCGGACTTACTTCTCCGTGAACCAATAATAAATCTTTGTAATTCAATCCATCGTCACTTGTAGAAATTGCCAATGGCCAACGATATTCTGACGGGTTATAAAGCGTCGCATAACGATTGTCTGACGTTTTTTGTCCCCAGATTTTAGCATTGCTATTTACAAATCCCGGAGCACGCAATGGCATATAATCCCAAGATTTTCCGCCATTTCTGCTGATGGAAGTTAAAGCGTGTTTCCATAACCCCACTACGTTTCCGTTTGGCAAATGATAATAGCTAAACGCTTTATAAGGTTTCTGTAACGGAATCAATTCATCGTCACGATCGGCTTCTTCCACCCATTGCTGTAAAACCAATGGTTCTGATAAGATTTCTTCGCAAGCCTTTTTCAAACCTTTATCTTTTGATGCGGTATAAAATGGGAATTTCGATTTCGATTTGTCCCAAGTTTTATTATATCTGATGAAATAAATTTCGCCAAAACTTCCGTCTTTCTTGATTTCACGAATCACACGTCCAATTCCTTTTCCGTCGTTTGGATCATCTTTTTCATCCATTGCGATTCCATAATACGCTAAAGCAAAAAGTCGGTTGTCTTTTGATGTATAAAAGCCCATTCTTTGGTGCATAATTGCATCCAAATTTTTGGCAACGCCTTCAACGCCTTCTTTTTTCCATCCGTCAGGAATTCGGTAAATTGGAAAAATAACTTCTGGTTTTGTCCACGTTACACCATTTTTAGAAGTCATTAATAAAGTTTGGCTTGGCGGAATGTGTTCTCCCGATGGATCGCTTAAATAATGCAAATAAAATGTATTATTCCAATACGCCATCATTGGCTGGTGGTTGTATGTCCATCCAAAACCATCTGCTTTTTCAGGATGTTCGCGGCTTGCACGCATAATTTGCGTAGCGTGAACTCCAACCGCTGGACTTAACTGTCCGTGATGATAATCGATGTTTGAAAGTGTTTTCCCAACATAACGCACAGTATCGTTCTGCGCATTTACAGCGGTACATGCCAAAAGGATTGTGGCTGTAATGATGTTGGTTTTTATGTTTTGGAAAGTAATCATTTTATTTATTTTTTTGTCACAGATTACACGGATTAAAAAAGATTATTTTTTATATGCTTGATCTGTGAAATCTGTGGCATTATCTTTTATTTTCTATCAATTAATCCTTTTAAAACGTCTTCAGAGATTGTTGTAATCGTTCCGTGTTTATGACCTTCGGGAAGGCTTATTTTGGAGGATACATCTTCAAAATGAACAAAATCTGTTGTGCTTAACGCTTTATAATTTTTCGAACCGTAATTGTCATAATACAACAACCAGTTTTTATCCACCTTCACTACTGTCGGACCTTCAGATAAATATTCGGTTAAAGGTTTTGAAGGTTTTTCAAACGGCCCTAAAGGCGATTTCCCAAAAGCTACTTTTATATTTCGCATGGGTCTTGTATTGTCTTTCAAAACCAAAACATAATCTTTTTTGCTTTTTTTGACAATCACACAGTCTATTACGCTAAAACCTGGATCGTAATATAGTTTTGTATCCGAAAACGTTTTGAAATTTTTTGTCGTTACATAATACATTCTGTGGTTGTTTTTCTCTTCTTCCACTCCTTTTGGATATCTAAACGGAATTGTCGATGCCCAAATAATGATGTATTCTCTTTTTACATCATCATAAAAAATTTCTGGAGCCCAAACATTTACGACTTCTGGCTCATTTTTCATTACGGGAATGTATTGCTGTTCTGACCAATGAATCAAATCTTTTGAACTTGCATAACCAAAACCATTTCCGCCTTTCCAGTCGGTTGTCCAAACCATGTGATACGTTCCGTCTGCTCCTTTTGTGATTGAGGGGTCACGCATGATTTTACTGGCTCCAATTTCGGGTTTTAAAAACGATCCTTCTAATCCTTTCCAGTTGTAACCGTCTTCGCTGTATGCCAAATATAAACCTTCTGTTGCGGGTTCTCTAAACGATGTAAAAAGATATAAATCTTTCTTTTTCTGCGAATAACTAATCGCAAAAAGCGAAAGGGTTAGTATGATGAATATTTTTTTCATGTTGCGTTGTCTTTAAACTTTGTCAAAGTTTCAAACTTTGACAAAGTTGGCTCACCAGTTTTTATTCTGTAATTGCTTTTTTATCTAAAGAAGCTCCTTTTTTGATTTTCGTTGTAACGTTGTTTAAAACATTGTTTTTCAAGAAAATATTTTTAGAGTCTTTTCCATCGGCTTCGATAAAAATATCGGTTGGATTGAATGGAAAATTATTGTTGATCAACGCATTTGAAACATTATCTAATTTGATAACCGGAACTCCTTTTATTGGTGTTGAAGATCCAACATTGTCTAAAATAATATTTTTTGAATCTGATATTTTGAAAGAAGAACCAATTGTGGCGTTTACTTTCACATCATGAAATTCAACATCTGTTGCTGTACTTACGGTAAAACCTTCTTTTCCGTCCATATTGATGTTAGAGAAAGTGATGTTTTGAATTGGCATTTCTGTAATTCCCAGAATCTGTCCGGCTTTGTTTACGTTTGAAGCCGTAATATTGCTCATGTGAATGTTTCTGAAAATCGGCGTTTTCTCGGTTACAGGTTCAACTTGCGTTCCTTTGTCGTAGAAAAGGCTTAATACAATTGCTTCTTCTTTGATGTTTTTCATTACGATATTATCGACGCGAATATCTTCTACAACACCACCTCTTCCACGTGCTGATTTGATACGGATTCCGCGATCTGTCCCATCAAAAACACAGTTTGATATTGTGATTTTTTTGATTCCACCCGACATTTCACTTCCAATAACCACTCCACCGTGACCGCTTAACATCGTGCAGTTTGTGATGGTTACATTTTCTGTTGCTTTTCCATATTTACGTCCGTCGCCATCTCTTCCTGATTTAATCGTGATACAATCATCACCAACGCTGATATGACAGTTTGAAATATGAACATTCGTACACGAAGAAGGATTGATTCCGTCCGTATTTGGCGAATGCGGATTAAAAATCGAAATTCCGGTAACGGTTACATTATCACAGAATTCTGGATTAATTGTCCAAAATGGTGAATTTTTAAAGGTTACGCCTTCGATTAAAATATTTTTGCAGTTGTAAGCTTGGAAAAAAGATGGTCTGAAAAACTTTTTATCAACTGTTCTCTTATAATACGGTTCTGTGTAAAGGCCTTTATTTTGCTCTTCCCACATGGTTTGGTATTTGGTTGGAGGCAATGGTTCTTTTGCCGTTTCAATTCTATACACTTCATTCCACCATGCTTTTCCTTGTCCGTCGATTACTCCTCTTCCTGTGATGGTGATATTTTCTACATCTTTTGCATAAAATAAGGGTTGGAAACTTTTCATAACAATTCCTTCGTAACGCATTTCTACATACGGAAGAAAATCATCGAAGTTCTCTGAGAACTTTAAAAGCGCTCCAGAATCTAAATGAATCGTGATGTTGCTTCTTAATGTTAGTGCTCCAGTTAAGTATTCTCCAGCAGGGAAAAAGATAGTTCCTCCACCGTTTTTAGATGCTTTTTCAATGGCATTCTGAATGGCTTGAGTACATTTTATTCCTTTGTTGTTTCCGCCTTCGTTTAGGATGTTTAACCAGCCGTCGTTAGCGAAAACGGTGTTCAATCCAGTTATGAAGCAGAGTACTATAAGTATTTTTTTCATAGTTGTGTTTTTTTCTTTTGCCACTCCCAATAGCTATCGTGATAAAATGATTAGTACAGATTTTTACTCTCATTTTTTGTCATTTCGACGAAGGAGACCCGAGCGATAGCGAACGGATGAAATAAATCTTCACAAGAAACTCTTCAAAGTTGCTCAACTATGCTGAGCTACTAACGGAGATTTCTCCTTCGTCGAAATGACAAGATTGTGGGTAATTCGTGATTCCATATTCACGAATTGCATTTCACTAATTACTTTTTACTTTTCACTAATCACTTAGTAGATTTCAAAATCAAAACCCAGTCATTACCATCTTCTTTTTTACCTTCTGGCTGAAAATTTTGAGTTCCTTTATTATCAAATGTTCCGATTTTCGTTTTCTTGCCATTTCTCGGATTGTACCAAGTCGCTTCGAATTTATCACCTGAAATTTTTCCTAGTTTTACTTCTATTATTCTTCCATTGTAAGTGTACAGTAAAGCATATTTTTCGCCTCTTATCGCTGGAATATAATCGTATTTTTCTCCTTGATTTACAACTAAAGAAACATCTGGAACTCCTTCTAAAAATGGCACTTCTTCCATTAATTTCTTAATATAAACCATTTGCTTTGCTCCAGGCGCATTAATGGCTGATGTCCATAATTCTTTGTTTCCGTAAGCTGGTTTATCGCCTTTTCTGAACATTTGCATTACAGCGTTATGTCCGTACGTATAACCTGCACCACCTGAAAGTACTGACCAATATCCATAACGACGAACGTCGCTTGCGGTCCATTTTGGCTGTAATGTATCGTGCAAACCGTGTGGAATTCCTTCGTAAGATGGTTCTCCGTCAAGTGTTGGTTTTGTTGGTTTTAATTGAAAATCTCTTAGCACAAATTTGTAATTGTCTTCTTTGAAATTCGTTTTTATAGAATCCTGATCGTATCTTCTGTGTCCTGATTGGAACATATTGAAATCTAACCATTTTTCATTGTGGAAATTCTCTGAAGAATCAGTTCTTCCAAATGGGTGGAAAGTAACTAACTGATTTGGATTGTTAGTTTTTAAAGTGTTTCCAATGGCGTTCCAGATATCTTGGAATTCATTTCCGTGAGTATCTCCACCGTTTAACCAAATTACGTTGGTTCTGTTTTTATATCTATTAGCTAAGAACTTAGCATATTCAGTAGCCTGTTCTTTGCTTACTTTATTTCCTTTTGAAACGTTTGTTCCCCAAACTGGAACCATCGCTACATAAATTCCGTTTTTCTGAGCCACGTCTAAGGTGTAATCTACATGATCCCAATAATCGTATTGCTTTGCATCTTTGAAATCATTTCCTGCTGTAATCAAGGGCTTGGAAACGTCTTCGTTTATCAAAGCTGCATCGCCATACACGTTAACTGCATTTATGTTGTGCAAAACCATTACCTGAACAACATTGAATCCTTTGTCTTTTCTGTCTTTAAAATATTTCTCAATTCCTGCTCTGTCCAGTTTTCCGAATGCTAGCCACCCTGTGTCGCCAAGCCAGAAAAATGGTTTTTCGTTTTCAGTAACAAAATAATGCTGATTTTTAGATACTTTGATTTGAGGCAGAGATGCTTTTGTTTTGGCTGATTGCGAAAATCCGCTTTGCGCTGTCAACATAAAGCTTATACAAAGAGCGTATAAAGATTTAATTTTCAGATTCATTTTGGTTTGTTTTTGAATTGTGTTTTATTTTTTTGCCACAGATTTCACTGATTTAATGGATTTTCCAAGCTTTGTCTTTATATTTTTTCTCACAGATTTCACAGATTAGGCAGATTTTATTTTAATCCTTTTAATCTGTGAAATCTGTGGCTAACTATTTTTTCACTACAAAAAGCACTTTTTCTTTTATTTCAGCTTGTGGAATTATGACTTGTTTTCCTCCGCTAATGTTAGCTTTTTTTGTTGTATTTCCTGTTGTAGCATTTATTGCAAATACTTCAAATGTTCCTTTTTCATTTGATAAATCAATTGTGATATCTTGGTCGTTTTTCAAATAGAAAAGATAGCTTTTTCCTTTGTTTTCCAACTTCCAGAGATTGTCTGAAAAAGTATTTCCTTCAACTAATTTCATTTCGCTTAAAGCGGCATAAAACTGAGGCAATTCGATTTTCGGAATATTTGGCAATGAGGCTCCCGCCATTAAAGCTGGCCATCCAAATCTTGAAGAACCGTCTGTTGAATATAAAATGACTTTTTCAGGATATTTTTCTCGATATTCACGAACAGCGCGATATACCTGATTATCCGTTTCTTTTCCAGTTTTTAGTTTTCTCGCATGCTGTCTTGGTGCTAAGTTTACACCTCCTTGCGGTGCATAAGCCGAGCCGTCTTCTTTATAATACCAATAGCGAATATCAATTACATCTACAATTTTATTTCTTTTAGCATCATTTAAAATAGCATCTTGAACATCTTTTGTAGCACTTAAACCAATTAAACCTTTTTTGCCCGTTTCGTCTTTCCACTTTTGGGCTTGGTCTAACCAGAATTCCATAAAATGTAACGGACCTGTATATTCAGCACTTGTTAACTGAATTACGTTACTATTTTCCTGAAAGTTTTCGAATGATTTTCTAATGAAACCTTCGTGTAATTTTCTTCTTTGAGCATTTGTAATGTCATAAAACTGCTCCGCCATAAATATACGTTTGTCTCCTGCGTAAGGCGGTGGCTCAGGAAATCCTGTGCTGTTGATATTGTTAGCAGAACGCCAAGGTGAACTTGCCCAATGCGCTCCGGCTTCTAAAATATTGTGCTGAAAATATTGCTGATTGATTAATATTTGTCCATTTGGTTCTGCAAGCGTTGCAAACTGCGCTAAACGGCTCCAATACCAATCATTAAATTTTGTTAAATCGTATTTACTCAGATGATCCCAAGCAAAATCTTGTCCGCTTCTTGCGAAAGGCTGTTCGTAAAACGGAGGCCAAACATCGTCATCAAATCGGCGTACGCGTTCGTGATCGTCCATTCTTCTTTCGTACCATAAACCGTAATGATGCTCTAAGGCAACGATATTATTTTTAGTCAAATAATCAACCGTTTCCTGCACTTGATCCGTCAATCCTTTTCCTGTTCTTCCTGGAACAAAACGCGTTATGTGAGGTAATGATTTGTTTACAAAATCATCTGTTAAATTTCCTCTCCACCAATCAACGTTGGTTTGTTTTCCTGCAATTACTTTTCCTTCAAAAGTTAACCAGCCATTTTCTGTGATTACTTTTGAAGTCGATTTTTCTGTTTTATTTGGAGCAACTTTTAAATCGTTTGCATTTTTTAAACCTTTACTGTCTGTATTAATCGGATTTCCTTTTGAAGCTTCTGCAATCAATTCCTGTAAACTTTTTGCCGTTGTAGCAGAGTTTTTAGTCAATTCTGCAGCGACTTCTACACTCGGACTTGAAGAAGCTTCAGAACCTAAATCATAGATAAATGGCTGAACTGGAAGTTTTCCTAATCTAGCTTCTAACTGCGTATAGAATAAACTTCTTGGACTGATATGTTCGTTTACATTTTTCCAGTGTCCATTTCCACCAAATTGTCCCCAAACTCCAAAAGCCCAGTTTTGTGCTGTTGGCGGACTGTAACATTCTACTTTTGATGCCGATGACTCCCAGATTACAGAATTGGCTGCTGTCCATCCGGCGCCTCTTCCGCCTTGTTCTCTGTTATTATAGCTTAATGCTTTTCCGTCGATATTCGCAATGTCAAATAAAACTCCTGTGGCCCAGCTTCCGATTGCGCCACTGTTTTCGAATGGCAAATGTGATTCGCATTGTACGAAAGCGTTTGGTCCAGTTGTTCCAAAGCCACCCACAGCAAAATCATGATATCCAAATTCGGAGTAACAACGCTGAAATAGAGTCTGCTGCCCTTCGGTATAAAAAGTATGCCTTCTGAATGAAGCAATTTCTGAAATTGGTTCTGTTGCAATACAATCTTCAACTGTAATTTGCTGACTTGTTTTTAAAACCGTAACGACTCCACCTGCAAAGTGCTTAAAATTAACTTGTTTTACCCAAGCATTTCTAGCGCTTTCAATGCTAATAGCCTGCCAACGGTGTTCTTCGTCTTTTAAATTTGAAGGATTGTAGTTTGATTTTATTAAGATATTTTCAATTCCGTTATTTTCAGTTCTTCCTTGCCATGAATAAACAGTTACTTTTGAAGTTCCGAAAACATCATCTAAAGACATTGTGATTGGAGCATTTACAGTCACTTCGTTTCCGTTGATTTTGGTTACGACACGATTCCAAGTTGTCGCCCAATCCCCTTTTTTCCATCCAATCCAAGAAGTTTCTCCACCGAAATCTTGCATGTTTACTTCTTTAATGAAGTTATCCGTTAAAGGTTTACTGATTTCGATTTCGTCTCCAACTTTTAATTTTGATGTATTTTTTAATTGAATTTTTTGCGTTCCAAGTGGCGTGTAAGCGTTTGCAAATTCAAATGAATCTTTATACACTTTATCGTTTACACCTAAAATTCTAATTAAAGCTTCTCTTTCTAAACCAGTTCCTAAAAGTACGGTTCCGTTTTCGGTATTGCCACTTCCTCTTAAAACAACTCCCGATTTTCTAATGTATAATGTTCCACTAATTTTGAAAGTTCCTTTGTCTAACAAAACGGCTCCACGAAATCCTGATTTATCAGGTTTTAATGCGCTTACATAATCAATTGCATTTTGGATTTTCTGTGTTGCATCTTCTTCTTGTTGAGAAACAAAAATCTTGTTTTCCAAATTCGGAATGGCAACTTCAGAGTTTTTATATCCTGCAAAAGAAAAATCTGGGATTTGATTTCCTTGATTATCTGTTGTAAAAGAAAGTTTTCCTTCTTTGGTTTTTACAATGTCTGGGAAATTGTTTTGGGCTGTGATGTTTCCGCTAATAAACAGAGTAATACACATTAAAGAAAATGTGTTTTTAAAAGAAGAAACTATATTTTTTGATTGATGGAAATTCACTTTTTTCTTAATTTAAATTTCAGAGTTTAGATTCTTAAAATTAACCTTTTAAGGAACAATAAATTTATAAAATCCTATTTTCTCCAATCTTGTCATCTCGACGAAGGAGACCCGAGCGATAGCAAACGGATGAAATAAATCTTCGTTGCTAAATCGACAAAGATTGATATACTTTTTGGAGTTTCTTGCGAAGATTTGCTTCGCCTGTTCGCTATCGCTCGAGCCTCCTTCGTCGAAATGACAAACTAGATGGATATTCTTTGTGTAATTAAACCTGACAAGTTTTGAAAACCTGTCAGGTTGTTGTTTAGAATATTTAACTGATTAAAATCATTATTGTAATAAAGACTTTAATTTCGCTAAAGTATCCGTATTATTTTCCGTTTTCGTCCAATCAATTTTAGTGTTTGGATCGATTCCGTTAAAATATTTCTCGATGTTGGTATAACCGTCTCCATTTGCATCTTTATTAGCGTCTGAAGCATCATTTGGATTTAAACCATATTTCTTTTCCCAAGCATCTGGAATTCCGTCATTATCTGAATCTTTATAGGCTTTCCCTTTGTAAGTTGGATATCCGCCAACTTGATCAGGATGCGTTATAATTCCTTTTTTATAAGAGTCAGCCGGTAATCTTCTTTTGATATACTCTTTTCCGATTGAATTTTCTAAACCGTCTTTTACTTCGATTTTTCCTGTACGAACTTGTTTGATCACTCTTTCATCAACTGCATCTCTTTTCGGAATTGTTGCTCCAACATTCGTCAAAACAAAATCATAAGCTTCTTCTGCCGACATGATATTGAATTTTGGCATAGAAAAAGGTTTTGGCTGTTTTATTGCTGCTAAAAATGCTGCCGTTTCCGCTTCTGGAAGATTTTCCAATTGTACTCCTCCATTCCAGTTGTCTGCCGTAACTTCAGGAGAACCAACAATAAAGTTTCCTGAAACGTAAGCTCTTCCGTATTGTTTAGGTTCAATATATCCAGATTCTGGTTTTACAATTCTATGTGCAATAGGTTCGTTTGCAGGTGTTATTGGACCTGGTTTGAAATAGTTATTGATGATATTTAACATCGAACGATAATCACCTCCGTCCAGAGTACGATTCCACCAATTAAATACTACGTTATTCACAAAATTAAAGTCTCCATACATTCCGATAGAAGCATTTCTTGAAATGTTGTCGGCCCATAAGTTGCGCATAAAAGTACTATTTAATCCGCCAATTGTACTTCCAAAAGCATGATTATAAGTATCTAAACCTTCTGCTGAAATAGTGTTCTGAATCGTGATATTACAAGCAGGCAATTTCTCCAATTTCGACTTTGCGTTAGGTGCAAATTGATGTCTGTATAAAGAAATGTTTTCATCTAATCCCCAGCTTACAGAACAGTGGTCAATTATAGTATTTCCGATTACATTTCCTCCCAGCGCATCATCTCTTCTTGTCACTTCTGTTGCACCACGTCTAAAACGCATGTGTCTAATTATAACATCGTGTGTGTCAATTTCTAAAGTTTCTCCTGCAATACAAATTCCGTCGCCAGGAGCAGTTTGTCCAGCAATTGTCACGTAAGGTGCACGCATGCTGATTCTGCTTTTTAAATGGATAATTCCCGAAACATTAAAAACAATTGTTCTTGCTCCAACAGCTTCACAAGCTTCGCGAAAAGTTCCTTTTCCACTATCTTCTAAACTCGTCACTACGAATATTTTTCCTCCACGTCCACCTTGCGTATAGGCTCCGCCTCCTTCAGCACCTGGAAAAGCAGGAATATCTGCTTGAACAAAATCTTTTGGATAAGAAGCCCAAGGCAAATATGGTTTTCCTTGTTTTGCTTCTTCTTTTATGATATGCAAGTTGGCATTCCAGATTTCGCTTAATCTCTTTTCGTCAGCTTCTAAAAGGGCATCTGCCTTAGCTTGAACGTCTTTTGGAATTACAGGATATTGGGCATAAGCCGATGACACAAGTGAACAAAATGACAACGCCATAAATGTTCTTTTTAAAGTACGGTTGGGAAAAATATTTTGCATTGAATTGTGTGGTCTAGTTAATAGTAGTTAGTTTTTAAGAGATTATTCTTTTGCAGTAGAATCTTTTGTTTTACTCTTCTCTCTTTCTTCGATACGTTTATGCCAGTCGGCACTTTCTTTGTTTAAATCGTAACCTTGTTTTGATAAATAATTGTTGATTCTTCCTTTGTATTTACCAAACCAGCCATGTTTTTCTTTAGAAGAACCTGCGTCCATTGCATGTTCTCTAGCTTCAACTAAAGCTTTGTAGATATAGTCTTTTTGTTCTGCTGTCAAATTCGGAAGCATATCGTTGTAACCTGCAACCGTAATTGGAAGCACACCATAAGTCATTCCGTCTTTAACTTCAGTGATTTTATCTTCAGACAATTCTTTGCCTAATTTTTTGATATAAGATTTATGCAGTTTTGCAATTGATTCGTCTGCCTTTGCTTTCAATTTATCAATTTTCTCGTTTTGCTTTTCTTTAGCCAAAGAAGTATCTTCTTTTACTTTTTTGATTTCAGCATCTCTTCCATCTTGAATTTCAGTTAAATCTCTGAATTGCTGCGCGATAATATTTGAAACTGCTTTTTCTTTTGCTTCGTTTTTCAAATCTAATTTGGTAACGATTTTTGCAGCTCTTTCGTTGGTAACTTTTACATATTCAGGATCTAAATGCTGTTGTGCATTTAAAGTTGAAAATGCAAAAACCAGCGATAATAAACCAGCATTTATTTTATTTAGTGCCATAAGTTTTCTTTTTTTATCTGATTTAAAACATAGTTTGCCTTGGTTAAAAAAGTTAAATATTTTTTTATCTGCTTAACTTTTTAATCTCGCAAAGTCGCTAAGGCGCAAAGTTTTTTATGCTTCACTTTTATAATCTTTGCGCCTTAGCGACTTTGCGAGCAATTTTATGTTTTCAAAAATTGTTCCTTATTTTAAATCTAATAAAGGTCTAACTAATGTTTCTTTGTTATTAGCCAAATCTTTCCAGTCTACTTTTATTGCAGGATTTACACCGTTGATGTAATCTTCAATATTAGAGTATCCATCTCCATTTAAATCTCCTTGTGCATCAGATGGATCATTCGGATTTAAACCGTATTTTTTCTCCCATGCATCTGGCATTCCGTCTTTGTCTGTATCTACGTAAGGTTTTCCTTTGTATTCCGGATATCCTCCAACTTGAGAAACATCCGTAATGATTCCTTTTTTATAAGAATCCATAGGTAAACGTCTGTGTTCGAATTGGTAGAAAGTTTTTTTCTCTAGTCCTTTAGCATACTCAGGAACTCCTGTTTTTACTGTTCTTACGATTCTTTCATCCACTTTATCTCTAATTGGCAAAGTAGCTCCAACATTTTTAAGAACGAATTCATAAGACTCTTCAGCAGTCATGAATTTGTTGAACCAAGGCATCGGGAAAGCTTTATCTACTTTCATTTTAGAGAAGTATTCTTTTGCTTCATCATACGTCATTAATTCCCCTTTTTTATTCTCTAACTGAATTCCGCCATCCCAGTTGTCTTTAGTCACTTTTTCGTTTCCATTAACAACGTTTCCGTTTACATAAGCTCTACCAAAAACCATGTAAGGCAATTTGCTTCTTCCTGATTCTGGTTTTAAAATTCTGTAGCTGATTGGCTGTGTTAAATCGGTTACCGGTCCTGGTTTATAGAAGTTGTTGATGATATTGTAATTAGCAGTATAATCTCCACCATCTGTAGATCTGTTGTACCAGTTGAAAACTACGTTATTAACGAAGTTGAAAATTCCGTTCCAACCAATAGAAGGGTTTCTTCCTGCATTGTTTGCCCACATATTTCTCATGAAAGAACAGTTTTCTCCTCCTAAAGTACTTCCGAAAGCGTGATTGTAAGTATCAAGAGCTTCTCCGAATAAACTGTTTTGGATTGTAATATTTACCGTTCCAACTTTGATATCTGGGTAACCTGGCCCTGGATTGTACATGTGTCTGTAAATTGACATATTTTCGTCTAATCCCCAAGTTGCAGAAACGTGATCGATCATAATATTTCCAACTGGATTTCCTCCAATAGCATCGTCACGACGTCCTACGAAAGTTTCTCCACGACGGAAACGCACGTGTCTGATAATTACGTCATGCGTATCAATCCAAGTTGATTCTCCAGCGATACAAACACCATCACCAGGAGCAGTCTGACCTGCAATTGTAATGTAAGGCGCACGAATAATCAACGGACTTTTTAATCTGATAATTCCAGCAACATTAAACACTATTATTCTCGCTCCTCCTTGTTCACAGGCTTCACGTAAAGTTCCAGGTCCACGGTCTTCTAGACTTGTTACCGTGTAAACTTTTCCGCCACGACCTCCAAAAGTGTACATTCCACCACCTTCAGCACCTGGAAAGGCAGGAATTTCTGCCTGAGGTAAATCAGTAGGTCTTGCAGCCCACGGAATATAAGGTTTTCCATGTTTTGCTTCTTCTTCAATAACTACTAAAGCTTTTGTCCATGCTTCATCAGAAAGCCTTTGAGCTTCTTCTTTGATAGCTTTTTCCTGAGCCTGAACTTCTGGACTAATCTTCGGATATTGAGCAAAACATTTTGCACTTCCTAAAAAAAGCAGAGATGATGCGATAAATAATGCGGAATTTTTCATGTTAATTTCTAGTTGTGGTAATTCTTTTTAAACAAATCACCTGTATCTTTTGACGAATACAGGTGAAAAGCTTTATATAATATTCTGTTTCTTATAATAAAATTTATTCTTGGTAGTTGAATGTTCCTGCAGTTCCACCGTTCCATCCAACAGTTTGCTGTAACCAAGTATTCTGAGTTAGAATACTAGTTTGTAATCCCATTATGTAATAATTTGGATTAAACTTAATTTGAGCAGCAGCGTTATTTACGTTATCCAAAGGAGTCAATAAATTTGTAAATGTGAAATTAGTAGTATAAAAAGTTGCTAAAGCATCTATTTGAGCATTAAAATTCGCAGCATCTGGATCTACACTAATTGATGCACGTGCACTAGTCAACGGATCTGTTTTAGTAGCTGTTTTATTATACTGTAAATAATAACCTGTACGTTGCGTACCATTAATTGGCGTCAAACCTAATTTAGAAACTGTACCTCCGTTAATTCCTGGAAGAGCTTCGTCGCTATAAAGCATCCAACGCTGTACATCCCAGAAACGTTTTCCTTCGTAAGCTAATTCTACTCTACGCTCATATAAACAAGCCGCAATCGCAGCATATTTATCAGCTAAAATACCAATTCCGTAGTTATCAGCAGCTGGAATTCCTACACGAGCTCTAACTTTTCCAATGTAATTCACTGCATTACCAATATCGCCTTTTGCAGCATAACATTCAGCAATATTCAATAATAACTCCGCATAACGATACTCGATAATATTAGTTACAGAATATTGGAAATTAGTCGCATTTGATGCCGTAACATTCGACATTTTTCTTACGTAAGCAGGGCTATTTTCTTGATTGTTATCACTAAAATATGGTTTATCTTTATCTGCAGAGTCTAACCAACGGTAAGACCAAGCTACACTATTTGCATTTTCTGCATATCCCCATTTCATTCCAGAGAAAGC
The DNA here is from genome assembly GCF_039581425.1 of Flavobacterium movens. Taxonomy (NCBI): domain Bacteria; kingdom Pseudomonadati; phylum Bacteroidota; class Flavobacteriia; order Flavobacteriales; family Flavobacteriaceae; genus Flavobacterium; species Flavobacterium movens. The sequence goes on along the minus strand of NZ_JBCPXY010000006.1, from coordinate 256,642 downwards.
AAATGTTCTGTAAAATCTAGGATCACGTTTTTTAAAGAATAAGAACGGATCGTACCCATTTGCAGCTGTTGGTCTTTTTCCATCAGACATTGGAAACAAGTCAATCATTTCTTTTGGTGCTTCAAATGCTCCAGTACCACCTTGGCTAACTAAACGCATCGCTTTTTCCCATGAATTGTTATTACTAACAGAAAGTGTTGCTCCGTTTCCTAATAATTGAACTACAATTGCTTCTTTATTAAATCCTTCCAATGTAAACATATCATTCCATTGTTTAGCATTGGTTCCATATAAACCATAACCATCCGCAGTCAATTGAGCTTCTGCAGCTAAACCAGCTTGCAATGCAGCCTCCCATCTTTCTGTAGAACCATCCCAGTTTTTATTAAACAATGGGCTAGCATATGTTAACAATACTCTTGCTTTTTGTGCTAAAGCTGCTCCTTTTGTAAAACGTCCATAATCTGCACCTGCGTCTGGCCAGTTACCAGGCAATAATGAAGCTGCCATATCTAAGTCTGCTACAATTTGTTTTACTACTTCAGTAACAGAAGCTCTTGGTAATTTTATTGCTTCATCTGTAGAAGATGCTCCTTGTGTTGAAGTAACAAGAGGCACACCACCGTACATACGCATTAAATCAAAATACTGAATTGCTCTTAAATAATATACCTGACCTTTTGCACGATCACGGAATGTTTTATCTAAAGTAGATCCTTTTACATCAACATCTTCTAAGAAACTATTACAGTCTCTAATACGGTTGTAAGGCTCATTTTTAATTTTATCTTCTAATTTGGTTCCAAAATAATTTGTAGCATCATCAGAATTTATTAAAGTCTTTGTTGGATTTACAAGGTCTGTAATCCCTCCTATTTCTTCCGTTAATCTAGAGTATGCATCTGTGTATTGACCAACAAAAGTTGCCTGTGGAGATTTATACGCATAGAAGAAGTCGTAATATAAATTGTTTATATACCAATTTGTACGATCTTGACTTTGATAAAATGAATCATCAATTTGTCCAAAATTTTTCTTGTCCTCAAGAAAATTGTCACTACATGAAGCACTAACTATAAGTAATACTACAAGAGTTAATATTGAGTTTATTCTTAGTTTCATAATTACTTATTTTTTATTAGAATGATACACTTAAGTTAACAGACCAAGTTCTCAAAGTTGGATAAGTATCATACGATGAATCATACATATTGCGATAATGATTAGGATATGGATTATAGAAATCCCAAAGATTATTTCCAGTTACACCAATTGCTAAACTGCTGATATTTAATTTATTTAAAACGTCTTTTGGTAAACCATAACCTACAGTTAAGTTACGAACAAAACAACGGAAATTATTTAATTGCCAGAAGTTTGAAGGAGCACCAACCAACTCATCATCATATAAGGCCAAGTTAGGATATTTACCATTTACATTATCAGGACCGTACATATCTGTCCAGTAGCTTTCGTGAGCCCACATGTTGTGTGCTGTTGCAGTTCCTTGTTTTACTACATCAAGTTCACGGAATCCGCCCCAAGATGTAGAAATTTGAGTTCTAGCATAAAACCCTTTATATTTCATACCTAAATTAGTAGTAAAACCATAAGTTCTATTTGCATTTACTAATTTCTGATAATCTAAATTTTTATCGATTCTTCCATCAGGTCCTGCTTGTTTACCAGTTGCAGGATCAAATGCTCCACCAACATCTTCGTAAGCTAGCATACCTTTAACCATTCCAGCCATAGTTGTAATTTTATTGAAGCTTGGTGTTGTTCCAGCCGCAGCCGCTCTTTCTGATAAATAAGCCCAGTAGTTTGCAATATCTTCATCTGTACGTAAAATTCCGTCTCCTGTAGATGTTCCGCCCCAAGTTTTGAATCCCCAATATGGGAAGAAAGTAGAAGATCCTGTTTGCGTTACATTAAATGATGGATGTTGTAAAGCTTGGTCTGGATATTTTTTTACTTTATTATCTGAGTATCCAAAGTTTACTCCAACATTATAACTAAAATCATCTTTGATTTTATCACTCCAGTTCAAACTTACCTCAAGTCCCCAAGCATCAACAGCTGCATAATTTTGTTCAGCAAAACCACCACCAACTGAAATTGGCACACCAACAGCACCTGCCATGTTAGTTAACATATCTGTTGTTCTGTCATAATAAAAGTCAGTATTAATTTGTAATCTATTTTTCAATACATTAACATCAAGTCCAATGTTATTTTTGATTGTTGTATCCCAACCAACATTTCTGTTTGGATTAACTTTTGGAGTAACACCGCCTCCTAAAGATCCACCAGTAGCACCAGTTCCAAACACAGAACCTTTATCAACTATAACATCATAGTACTGCATCCATCTCCAAGCCTGTACGTTATCTTTACCAGTTTTACCAATAGAATAACGAAGCTTAAGAAAATCTATGCCTGGCAATGCTTTAGTAAACCAATCTTCTTTAGACATAATCCATCCAGCCTGAACAGAAGGGAAGAATCCCCAGTAGTTTTCAGGAGCAAATTTTGTTGAAGCATCACTACGGAAAAGAAATTCTAACAAATATCTAGACTTATAGCTATAATTGAATCTACCTAAATAAGAAAGTGTTCCTGATTCTCCTTTTGTATTAATTGAGTTTGGAGAAATTGTTCCAGCTGTCTGATAAGTTCCAGCATAATCTTTTCCTGTACCTTCATATGCTAAACGTGTTGTTCTGTATTCAGCCTCTGTACGCTCCATACCAACCATACCACTAACATCATGATTACCAAATACTCTAGCATAATTTGCAAAAAAGTTAGTTTGATTATTTCGGCTAAGAGAAGTGTTATAGTACACACGAGAGTTACGAACGTTAGTATCAATTTGATAATTTCCTGTAGAAGCAGTTGTTGGAACAGCTGCACTAGCTAAGTGACGATCTTGAAGTTCGTAATTTTTAATTCTAGCTAAATCAAATGGCAACTGAACTTGTTCTGTATATCCAGTGCTTTCTGTTCTTGCAAAAGTACCTTTAAGAGATAGTCCTTTTACAAAAGGAACTTTATAGTTCAAAGACATGTTTACGTTGTATGAGAAATCATCCGAAACTTGTTTAGAACCATTGTTTAAAGTTGCAAAATAGTTCCATCCTGCAATTGTTGTATTTGCATTTGCACTTCCTAAGTTTCTAGTAGTTTTAGGAAAAGGAGACATATAGTAATCTTTTCCGTCCACTACAGTTTCCCAAGGAATATATTTTGGCATATGTAGCAAATAACCGTAATCTGCTTGCTCTCCTCCACCAGCAATACTTCCGTAACTGCTATCATTAATATTAGCCGAAGCTTTTGTAAATGATTTTTCTATATCTCCAGAATTGGTAGCAATTGCTGCAGAAAAATCTAATGAATTAGAAATTTTCGCATTAATACCAGTTCTGAAATTCCATTTTTGATAATCCTGCTTACCTAAGTTTGCTCCTTGAGTAAAATAGTTAAGACCAGCAAAATAGGTCATTTTTTCATTACCTCCAGTAACAGTCAAAGTATGTTTATCTTGAGTTGCAGGTTTCCAAGCCTCTTTTAACCAATCATAATTTAAGCCTTTCATTTGCTCCAATTCAGCATCAGAAAAATAACCTACTCCATTGTTGCTTAAATTTTTAACTGATAGAAATCTATTTGACCAAAGTCCGTACTCATAAGCGCTCATAGTTTTACTATGGCTCACAGCATCATTTACTGCAAACTGGCTATAGTATGAAAACTTAGTAACACCAGCTTTACCTCTTTTAGTTTTTACAACGATTGCACCTTGAGAAGCACGAGAACCATAAATAGCTGCCGAAGCATCTTTTAATACGGTAATACTTTCTATCTCAGAAGGATCTAAACGGTTAAAAGCATCTAAGGTAGGGAAACCCGATACAGGATCTACCTGCACCATATCATCAATAACAATTAATGGTGTATTGAATCCTCCATCTTTAGAAAAGCTGAAAGTTTGACGAATCTGTAAAGAAGCAGCATCACCTGGACGTCCTCCTCCATCTATAACAGCTAATCCAGGAACTAATCCTTTCAAAGCATCAGATAAGTTAGAAACTGGTAAATCTTGAACATCTGCAGCATTAATCGTTGCAATTGCCCCGGTAAGCTTTTCTTTTTTCTGAGTACCGTAACCTACAACAACTATATTTTGAAGTTCGTTTGAATCTTCAGCTAATTTAGCATCTACTACAGTACGCCCATTGATCGCAATTTCTAATTTTTTCATTCCTATAAATGAAAACACCAAAGTAGCGCCAGGTTTTACTTTAATTTGATACTTACCATTAAAATCTGTTGTAACTGTATTCTTTGTAGATTTCTCAGTTACGTTTACTCCAGGAAGAAGACCAGATAAATTATCGGTAACAGCTCCTGTTACTGTAACTTGATTACTTTGAGCATAACTCAATACACTCATCAGTGTAAACAAAAGAAAACTACATCTTTTTATAAGTGCTTGTTTCATAAATGTTTTTTTGGTTAGGTTATTAATGTTAGTTAGTCATGTTTTAAACATGTCTTAATTATAATAAAACTTTATTTAAAGAAATCTTAATAAAGATTATTAAATGTTAAAAACACATTTATTTTAATATTCCAAAAATATGACGATGATAGATTACAACCGTCCTGCTCTATCCTGTTTTAATGGCAGAATGTCAAAAAAAATATGACTAAAAAAACAATATTAATAAAAAACGAACGGAAAAAATAAACGAACCTAAATATTTAAGACAAATGTTTGCTTAAAAGAAAATTTACAAACTCATTTTAATTAAAAACCAATAAGATTTATATCAAAAATAGACATATAGTATTTATTCTTCAAAATTATTACATTGATTCCTGATAAATAAGAGCTTATAAAAAACGCTTTTTCAACGAAATCGATAGAGATAAATACTAAAAGCATATTTATTTTACGATAAAAAACCTACAAAAAAATAAACAGGATAGTTACAGGATAGCATAAAAAAAGTTTGAATAATTTTTACTAAAAAAAATATTTTTTAAAAGTAAATTCTGACCAACGAAACTTAAAGGATAATTTATCCATTTTTTGCTGACCTCAAAAAAGCAAAAAACCCACTAAACATTGATGTCAGCGGGTTTTTGTTAAATTAAAATTTTGTTCTGTTTAAGGTTACTTATTTTGGGTAAAATTAAAACGTTATTTATTCGGATCCCATCCGTTTAAAACTAAATCTCGATTGTATTTTTTAAGATCTTCTTTTTTCAATTGATGTGACCATGATACTCGCTGAGAAATATTTTTTGCACTCGAACCTTTACTTCCAAATTCTGCATAATAAGCAGTTTTATCTTTGTCAGGAAAACGAGTATCAATCCAAGCATTCCACCCTTCTGGAATAATGTGCGAACCAAGATCTGTATTGATAAAAACAGTCTGTGCGTAAGGTCTCCAAGGTCTTCCTAAAAATACTTTGTCTACTGATTTGTCATTTGCAATAAGCTTACAATCAGCAAAAACAAAACCGTAAGCTTGCCCTTGCGGAGTTGAAGCTGCTGTGATATATGAATTGATTAAACTTTCAATTGTACATCTATAAAAATAAGCCGTTGCAGCTCCGAATATAAAATCGGTTGTACCGTTGATGAAACAGTTTTCAAAGTAGGTTCGTGTATTTCCTTCAGATAGATAAATCGTATCCTGATTTCCTAAAAGATTACAGTTTTTCACAACAACTCTATCACTCTTTATGTGAAGCGCCACTGCCTGCCCTACTCTTCCAGCTGTGTTTTCGACAGTAAGGTCTTCTAATCTGCAATCATTTCCTTTAATTAAAAAAGAATAAGAAGTTGAAGTTCCGAATTCTTTTTTACCCGATGGATCTGGTTCGCGAAGCGGTTTCCCAGAATAATCATCAAATGAAATTATGGTTTTGTTTCTATCAATTCCTTTTAAAGTGATAAATGGTTTTGAAGCAGGAATTTCTAATTTCTCAACATACTTTCCTGGCTTTATTGTTATTACAACTCGTATTTCTGAATTGTCTTTGACATTATTTACCGCTTCCTGAATGGTTTTAAAATCACCAGAACCATCTTGAGCAACGGTTAATGCTAATTTGTTATCGACCGCTTGAGCTGATAAAGAAAGTGTTGTAATTAAAAATAAGGTTAGAATGTATTTCATATTTTTTTATTTATTTCGTTTTTTGTCATTCCGAGGAACGAGGAATCACACTAGAACCCCGCAATCTTAATCACCAATCTTTGTCGAGCTACTTGCGAAGATTTCTCCTTCGTAGAAATGACAAACTTTGCGTTTATACTTCTATGACAAATTTAAAAATCCGCTTATAATCCGCGTCTTTACAACGTAAATCCGTTTCATCCTTGTCAAAAACTTAATGCGACATCCAAACTGTCATTTCACCTTTTCCTTTATTTCCCCACGCAAAATACGGAATCAATTTTACCTGTACAGTATCCTCATTTTTAGAAGAAAGCGGTTTGTATAAAGATTTATTCCACGAGTTGTTAGAATTTATAATAGCTTCAGCATCAATGCTTACTAAGTTTCTATTATTCAAGGTAAAATTGTTTGTTGCGAAATTCGATTTCAAATTTAAAGCCACATCATTAACACTTATTTTCGAAGGAAGCTGATCTGATTCTAAACAGTAAACTAATGGCCCTCTTTTTACAGCTATCTGATTTTTTACTTCTTCAACCAACGGATTCGCTTCCATTAACTCAACTGGCATTGGAAGATTCAATTCAATCACATCCCCTTTTTTCCATTTTTGGTTTAATTTCAAATAGGTTCCAGCATCGATCTTATCTGTAATTTTCGAATTATTAACAGAAACTTCAGCATTCTGACTCCAGCCTGGAATTCTTAAAAAGAAGTTCTGTAAATCTTTAGGAGCTTTTACAATTTTCAACGTTATTTTTCCGTCCCAAGGATAATTGGTCTGTTGTTCGATCTCGATTTCTTCACCATTCAAAGATTTTGTTTTCAACTGATTACTTCCGTATAAATTGACATACAAACCTTCTTTCGAAATATTGTAAGCGTAATTTCCAACTTCGGCAATTGTTCTTGTTACGTTTGGTGCACAACAGTTGGATAATGCGATATAACCTTCTCGTTCATTTCCCCATCTTTGGTGAAACGGTAAATCATTAGAAACATTCAGCGGATTATTATAAAGAAACTTTTCTCCTTCTAAATCCATTCCCGAAAGCACACTATTGTATAATGCTAATTCAACGATGTCAGCATATTTAGCATCTCCTGTAATTTGAAGCATTCTCCAGTTCCATAACACATTTCCAATATTAGCACAGGTTTCGGTATGAGCCGTTGCATTTGGCAATTGAAAAGGTCTTCCGTAAGCCTGATGAATTTTCTGAACCACTGTTGGATCATAAGAAGTTCCGTCTGGCGAAACTCCATCGTATAAGGAACCACAACCGCCCGTAATGTACATTTTACGATACGTTACATCATCCCAAATGGATTCTAAATTGTCTAACAACTTCTTTTCTCCCGTTTCGGCATACAAATCGGCTACTCCCGCATAAAGATAATTTGCTCTTACAGCGTGACCCATTGCGGTAGTCTGCTGTCTAAACGGCACTCTGTCCTGATTGTCATCTGTTCCATCATTTGTTGTTCCGCGAATATCGATTAGATTATTGGCTAATTCCAGATATTTCGGATTTTTAGTCGTTCTATACATTTCGACAATTCCCATATAATGAGACGGGCAAATCGCATTTCGAGCCAATTCTGGTGAAGCTTTTTTGTAGAAATCATACAAGAAATCGGCAACACCTTTTGCTATATTGAGGAAATTTGTTTTTCCTGTAGCACGATAATGAATACAGGCTGCAGTCATCAAATGTCCCATATTGTATTTTTCAAAACCCAATTGTTTTTTCACTTCTTCTGGTCCTAAAGTTCCCCAGCGTTCATCGATTAAAACTGGCGTATGAATATAACCGTCTTTACGCTGTACTTTCGCGAAAAGCGCAATCGCTTTATCCATTTCAGCATCGAGTTTTTTATCTTTTGTAACGGCATACGTTGCTGCCATTCCTTCAAAAATTTTATAGAAATCACCATCATGAAACGAAGGCCCTTTAAAAGTTCCTTTGCTTAAACCAGCTGCAATCTCGAAGTTTTTATAAGCATGCGAAATCTCATCGTTATGATACAAATCCCACATATACGGCAGTGTATTTTTGGTTTCTACATCAAATTGTTCTTTCCAGAATCCGTTTGTCCATTTTACGTCTTGCAGGCCAACGCTTTGCAATTTAGAATAAGGACTTTCTGAATTCGCAACCAAACCTTTATTCTGTGCAAAGATTACGGTGCTAACAAAAAACAATCCTAGGGAAACATTTAATATTTTTTTCATTCTTTTATAATTTTGAACCATATAAGCAATATAAGTTCATTTAAACTAACCTTTTTAAACTTTCGCAGTACAGATTTAAGTTAAACTTATAATATCTTATATCACTTATATGGTTTAATAATTTATTTTGCAAAGAAATTAATGGTTCTGCTCATTGAATCTCCCTCTGCATCTTTTACTGTTAGCACGAAAGAAGCAAATCCTTTTTCAACAGCTGTAAATTGAATTTCTTTTCCTTTTAAAACTACTTTTCCATTTTTAAGATCAGAAAAAGTATAAACTGGTTTGTTTTCATAGCCTTTAAAATAATCTGGAGCACTTAAAGTCTTTTTCTCTCCCGAATTCACAAAATAATGAGGTTGAGCCAACCAGTCTAAATAATTATCCAACTGCGTAAATCCGTCTTTGTCTGTATCTTGATTTGCATCTGAGAAATCTCCTGCTTTTGAATTTTCGTTTAAACCAAAAGCTTTTTCCCACCAATTTGGCAATCCATCATGATCTGTATCCCAATCTGTCGGACGAGTTTCTGAAGCAAAATTTGGCCATCCTCCTGCATCTTGTTCGTTATCAATCATACCGCCTAAACCGCTTTTACTGCCTTTGTAAGTGAAAGTTCCTTTTAAAGTTTCGTCTACAATTCTATTATCGTGTTTATCAAAAAACGGCTGATTGGCACCAACATCTGAAAGTACATTTTTATACGCCGCTTTAGCTGATTGCGTTTCTACGTAAGAAGGAAAAAATGGTTTGTCTACAAAAGTTTCATAATCTACTTTCTCATTATGGCTTATAGTAGATTTTCTGCCTTTATCCTGAGATTTCTCATCAAAGTAGCCTGGCATAATATTTCCGTTAAAATAGTAACGCTGCATTCCTTTTCCGACACCTTCGTGTTGCGCATTTAGCGCTACAAATATGGTAGTTGAAGCGCCCGGTTTATAAAAATTGTTTACAAAATTTACTTCGTTTGCACCACCGTCAGTTGTTCTTCCTCCCCAATTGTAAACTACATTGTTTGTAATATCCAGTCTTCCAGTGTAATAACCATCACCGTTTAAACCGCCTCCGATACTCCAGTTACGACCTTGGTTGTGCGCCAATAAATTGTGATGAAAACTACCAATATCTCCACCAATTGTTGCTGCAAAACCATGCATTTTTCCTGCAGGATATTTATCATGTCCCGCAATGTTTAACGCTTCAGAAATTAAAGTTCTTTGTAAAGTAATATGATGCGCTCCACGTGAGCTAAACGATTCATCAATTGTCCAGCTGATCGAACAGTGATCAATAATACTATAATCAGCACCTGTTAATCCCATTCCGTCAAAAGTAGTTCCGCCTCCGATTCTCACTTTTAAGAATCGAATTACACCATCATTTCCTGTCAACCCAATTGGCGCTCTGCTGATCGTGATTCCTTCTCCCGGAGCCGTTTGTCCCGCAATAGTGATATAAGGTTGATTTGCTACTAATCTAGAAGCCAGTTTGATATTTCCCGAAACAGTAAAAACAATCGTTCTTGGACCAATTTCCTGATTGATTGCATCGCGTAAACTTCCTGGGCCATCGTCATTTAAATTAGTCACTTCAATTACTTTTCCGCCACGACCTCCAACAGCGTAACGTCCGTAACCTTCTGCACCTGGAAAAGCCAATTGAGCAGGTTTAAACGACCATACATTTCCTAATGTAACTTCGCCATTATTATCCACTTCATCGACTCTCCAATAATAAGTTGTTCCCGAATATAAATCAGAAACCGTATATGATTTCTCAGTCAGTTTTCCTTTAAATTCTTTTGAAGATTCTGTTGCGTTTTCTACTGCATTTTTGTCTTCACCGAAATATATTTTATGCGATGCCACATTTTTTACAGCGTCCCATTTTAGAGTTAAAGTTTTGCCCACTTCAACATGTTCGTCTCTATTTTTTGGTTCAGGAGTTCTAGCCTGATTCATTAAATTTGGCGTATCAATCTCAAAACCGTTAATTACAATCTGTTTTACAATATCAGGGTTTGAAGTTGGATCAATTTCAAAACGAACAATTACATCTTTTCCTTTCTCTGCATTAAAAGTAATATACGCCATTGAAGCATCAATTTTAGCATTGGCTCTCTGACTTGCATTTACTGTTTCTTGAAGTTTTCCGTTTACATAGATTTTGATTGGAGAAAAAGTTTTTCCTGTAATCACATCAAAAGCATTATGAAAAGTCAAAAGCGTATGTTTTCCCGATTTCAATCCGCTAATTTTCAATTCTAGATTTTCATTCGTAACCAATCCGTCACTTCCTAATTTGTTATAAAATGGAGCATTCATTCCAACTTTATACCACTTTGAAGTAAAGTTTCCTTTTAGCTTAAATGACACATTATTAAATGATTTTTCAGCTTCTTTTCCTTCATTAATCACCCACGAATCATAACTCGGATCGTGAACTTCTTCTAGTCTTCTTTGAAAAAAATCAAAGTCAACTTTTACAATTTGTTTATCAGTATTTTGAACTGATTGTGCTTGTCCGTTTGTGGTCAAAAGCATGGACAAAACTGCAGCACTTATTAATTTCTTTATCATTTTAATTAGCAATAGTTAGTTTAATTTCGTTTTCTCTGCTTCAGATTTTCCTAACAGATTTATAATGTCTTTTTTTCTTTCTTCTGGAATTACTTTTAAAACCTTCAATTCTCCATTCATGAGTTCGGCTTCAATTGTGGTATTTTGTTTGGCGTGTAATTTAAAATGAACGTTCCAATCTTTTGGCCACGCTGGAAAAAGATAGATTTTTCCGTCTGCTTCCTGCAAAAGCATTTCCTGCATGCCAATCATTCCTGACCCGCCCCAATTATGATCTGGAACCCAATCAAAACCAGGTCCCCAAAAAGCTGGAAAACGTCTTTCTGAATTCGCCATTTTAAGTGTATTGTATTTCATCGCTTCTTCAGTTAATCCCAAACGAGCCGAAAAAATATTATCTTGTTTCCAACCTATATGACTTCTAAATTTTAAAGCATCAGGATCGTATTTCCAAGTATTCAACGCTGTTTCCAAATCAGGTTTTCCAATACCATAAATTCCCCAAGGATAAACAGGATATAATTGTGGCACTTCCGAATTATTAACCCTTTCCCATGTTTTGGCAGGAAGCAAAACTTTATGATTTTCAATCTGCCCAAAATTCAAAGGCGGAATTCTAGTTTGAAATGCTTTTAAATATTCAACGTCTTCTTTAGACAATTGACTTCCCGAAAGGTTTAAAAGACTTTCTGTAATTATTTGCAATGCCGAAATTGTACTGTTGGCATTATTCGCCATTTTATACGTTTCTGCACCAGAACCCGGAAAAAGAATTAATTTCCCGTTTCCGTCCAAAGCTTTTCTACCTCTCTGCTTTGCTAAATATTGATAATGTTCATCGAAAAAACGAAGACAGCTTATAATAAATTGATTGTATTTTTGAATGTCTTCTCCTGCATATTCCTTTGGCTGCAACATCATTTGGCAGAATTCTAAAACGGTATCCCATTCATATTCCAGCCACGCATTATATTCCATTCCCGGATCGTAATCTGCGGGACGTTTCCATTCGTATTCAGCTGGATTTGGAAGTCCAAAGTTTTCTAATTGCTCTGTAAATGATGCTCCATTGTGATTCCAGTAAACTTTGCTCCTTAATTCGGCATTTTTCTGCAAACTCAAATAATAATCCAATTGTGATTTCATCATATCAAAATCACCACTTTTTATCATCGGAAAATAAACCAATCGCTGGTTTTGAGCTGTCATAGTTCCTCCTCCCCAATTTCTAAAATCGGGCGTAAAATTCAGATCTTTATTGGTGTAAACAGGATCAACTGTAAAAAGTCCGCCATTGAATTTGGTCGGATATTTTCCGTACGCATTACATCCGAGCATGTATCGGAACAACTGATAATTCTGCCCAATTTGATACACCGAATCTTTCGCAGTCGATTGATTTTTTTGAGTAAAAATAAAACTGCGGTTCCAGAAAGTATTCCACCATTTTTGAGTGTTTTTTTCTGCTTGTTTTGCTGTGTTTTTGTTTGCCGAAATCAAACTTTTCAATCCATTATCCCAAGTATAAAAATCAGATTGATTGGTATTTAAATAAATTTCTAACGAATGTTTTTGGGATGGTTTTATACTTGTTAATTTAAAACCTTTAAAATCGGTATCTTGATATTTTCCAAGATATGTTCCGTCTGATTTTAAGTTATCGCCTTTCATGAATCCACCAAAAGTCAGATTCGCAATCGGATTCAGCATTTGGTCTTTTACCGATTCCATTTTCTGCTGTTTTACCGCTACATCAAAAACAGTATTTTCTCTGTTTCTGTGGTAAAATTTGATTCCGTTATTTTCAAACGAAATAGAATCTTTATACGTAATAAGTTCTCCCTGAGGCGCCCATTTATAAGAATTGGCATTATTTTCTTTTCCTTTCGGATAACGGTTTTGATAACGCCAGCTTTCATACGAAGCTGTCATTTGCAAAGCATTTTTACTTTCTAAATCGACATGAATAATCGGTGTAAAAACATCTACCCAAAGTTTGATTTTTGTATCATTCTGCCCAACAAAAACATAACCGTCTTTCAATTTCAATTCCTGAAGAAACCCTTCTTTTCCTGCGAATGGATTCGGCGTTAAAGTCACTTTTACACGTCCTAATTTCAATAAAGTATTATGTTCGTCAAAAGTTCCGCTTCGGGAAAAATAGAAATACAAATCACCTTTCTCTACCCAGACATTCATACCAATATCACCGCCACCCAAAGGCATCGATTCTGACGAATTCTGGCTCTGCGTTGTCCAAACCTGATTATAATTATCAAGCGCAGGGATTTGCGCTTTAAGACAAAGCGTTGTGAAGAGAAGTATGTATTTAATGTATTTCAATTTTACTCTTTTTAAAGTTTTTTTGTCATTTCGACGAAGGAGAAATCTTCGTTGCATGATCGACAAAGATTGCGGAGCTACTTGCGAAGATTTCTCCTTCGTCGAAATGACAAACTAGTCGTTAAACTCATCATTAATCATTTACAATTCATAATTAACAATTAACCATTATAAATTACCATTCGTCTGTTCTAAACGAAGAAACTGGCAAGCCTCCTGCGCTAAACAATTCCGCTTTAGCGAAATCCTTCCATAAATATCTTACTGCAACAGGATTCTTTACTTTATCAGAAGTCAGAACCACAGATTTTCTTCTTACCACAGTTTTCGCTGGATAAAAAACTTTGTCTGCTCCTGCTATTTCAAAACCAAAAACCTCTTTGTCATAAGATGTAATTCCATTTGCAACATCATCAAAAGAGACCGTTACAGCACCGTCTTTTATCTCCATCGATTTGTATTTCGGACTTTCGAATTCGAATCCTTCAATTCCGTACGTTCTTGCCAAAGCCTGAAAAGCCAAACGGTTTCCCCCTTTTTCTTTGTCCATTGGGTGAATATTGTTTTCTTCTCCGACATCCATCAAAACCGCCATTGCTGCATTCGGAATTTCCTTCGAAGCCTTAAACTGCGCTTCTCTGACGTAAGCTGAATTGTATTTTTCCAAATAATCTTTTGGATGAAAAGAAGCATAATTAAACGGCGCAATTTGAGCGAAATAAAAAGGAAATTCTCCCTGATTCCACAATGTTCTCCAACTTGAAACCATTTTTTTCATTAAAGCAGTATACTCAGAAGCTCTTTCGTAATTCGATTCTCCTTGGTACCAAATACAGCCCTTAATTCCGTAACCAATTACAGGCGAAAGCATGCCGTTAAACAAAGTCGTCGGAACACGATTTGGATCTTTTGCCAATTCTTCTTTTGTAGTCGGAATTTTAGCGCTTGCAAAATCTTTCAGCATTTCCTGATTCATCCAAGCTTCCATGCTCGAACCTCCGTAAGAAACATGAATTAATCCCACAGGAACATTTAAAACTTCCTGCAAAAGCGACCCAAAATACCAAGCCGTCGCACTAAAATTAGACGTCGATTTAGGAGAAGCTTCTTCCCATTTTCCTTCAAAATCTTGTAAAGGTTCCAAAACTGTTGCTCTTGGAATTGTGATTAAACGAATGTTTTTATTGGTTGATCTTACTATGATTTCATTTCCGTTTTTAACGGGTTGTCCTTGAAATCCTTTCAATGGCATCTCCATATTCGATTGCCCTGAACAAAGCCAGACTTCTCCCAACAAAACATTTTTGATGGTTACTTTTTCGTTTCCTTCCGATACTTCAATCGTGTATGGCCCACCAAAAGAAACCGTTTTTAATTCTGTTTTCCATTTTCCAGAATTGTCTGCTTTTACTTTATAGGTTTTAGAATCCCACGAAGTTTTGATTACTATGTTGGCGTTCTTTTCTGCCCAGCCCCAAATTGGCGCATTGGATTTTTGCTGTAACATCATGTTATCAGAGAACAATGCTGGCAATTTGATTTTGGCATTGATTTGATAACTTGCTAAAATCGTTAATAATGCAATAATTGATTTTTTCATTTTTTGTTTATTTTTTGCCACAGATTAAAAGGATTAGAAAGATTTTTTTTTCGCCACGAATTCACGAATTTTCCACAATTCTTATTCTAAAAATAATTCGTGAATTGTTTTGTCTGTTCATTATCTCACGGATTCTCGCTAATATCTAATCTATGTTAATCATTATAATCTGTCACTTGCTTTTTCAATTGCCACCAGCTTTAGCTGGAGGTTATAAAATATTTGCATTTTTAGGGCTTTAGCCAAATAATTAGTTTGGCTAAAGCCCAATTCTTATTTTCTTCTAAACCTCCAGCTAAAGCTGGAGGCAATTCATCTAACTCTTCTTTTATCACAGATTAAATAATCCTTTTTTAATCATTTTAATCTGTGGCTAACATTTATTTCTCCTGTAAAATTATAACCGGCCCAAATAACCCCGCTTTTAACAATGGTTCGCCTTCCAAACGAAATGGCGCTGTTGTCCAGGTTAATCTTTCTCCTTTTGGCAATTTTTGATCACCAATTAATCTATTTGCCCAAGTATTTGTAACTTTTATTTCTATTGTATTTTTTCCTTTTTGCAAAGCTCTTGAAATGTCTGTTTTGAAAGGGAAAGTCCAAAGCGTTCCGCAATCTTTTCCATTAATCTTGATTTCAGCAATATTGGCAATTTCGCCTAAATCCAGCCAGATTTTATCTGTGCTTTTTCCTTTCCAGACAAACTCTTTTTTATAAACTACGGTTCCTGAATAATACTTAATTTGATCATTTTCAGAAGTACTCCAATCAAAAAGTTTGTTCGTTTTAACCACTTCTTTTGGGCCTTTAAATTCAGGATCAAATTGCAATTCCCAGTTTTCATCGAAAGTCTGAACTTTTTCAAATTCAGAAGATTTTCCTTGAGCTAAAACTTCTTTCGTTTCTCCTTTAAAAATCACAAAACCAGATTCGTTGGCATCTAAAGCTATCGAAACAATTGTTCTTCCGTTTTCTATCTTCCAATTGGCTAAAGCCGAGGTTTGATCTGTTACAGGATTATACCATTTGGGAACTTTTCCAGCTATTCTGAAAGAAGCATCAAATGTTCTTTTTTCTCCTTTTTGATTGGAAATAAAATAAATATCCTCAGTATCCGATTTACGATGCGTCCAAGCCAATGTTTCTGAATCAGCTCGGTTTAAATTTGAAAAATAAACGTCTTGTGTAATTCCGATGGAAGCAAAATCATTTCCTAAATACGGCAATTTAATAACCGTTCCTTTTCCGATTTTCCATGAAGAAGAATTGGCATTATTCCAGATTTCATCAATTACATTCTGCCATTTCTTTTGATCAGTTTCTGAATTAATTCCTGGCTGAAGATTCGGTTTTTCATCTACAAAAATCGTTGCTCCTTCTTTTAGCACTTGCAGGATTTTTTCAGCAGAAGCCAAAGAAAGCATCTTATTTGGTGCCATTTTATGACTTCCTGGAAAGAATAAAGCCCCATATTCAATTCCGCCCTCAAACGAAATTTTTCCGTTTACTACCTTCGCTCTATTAATTAAAACATCAGCATTGAAAGAATCATATTGATAACCATTTAGCGGATTGATCCATTGTGATAAATCAGTTATATTTTTAGAATAGGTCACTTCTTTTGGCATTTTTGCCGTTGGCTGACCTTCATTTTCTAAACGAATTTTCTCGCTTTCGAGTCTTGCTGCACCAAACACATTCGGAATAAACGGCACTAAACGATCTGGAACAAAAGAACGGGAAGGAAAATCTTCTCCAATAAAAACGGCTAAATCAATTACTGGTTTACCTTTTTGTAATTGAAACTGGACTCTTTGGCAATAATCAAACCAAGCTTTTCCAGGTTTCCACCAAGTTTGGTCTCTCTGAAAAAAAGTCCCGATATCATCCAAAGTCATTCCGGGTTTTCTGTC
Source organism: Flavobacterium movens (assembly GCF_039581425.1). Classification (NCBI taxonomy): domain Bacteria; kingdom Pseudomonadati; phylum Bacteroidota; class Flavobacteriia; order Flavobacteriales; family Flavobacteriaceae; genus Flavobacterium; species Flavobacterium movens. The sequence continues at coordinate 239,766 of NZ_JBCPXY010000006.1, read as the reverse complement.
CGTCCACGGATTATGCACAAAAACATGATAGAATAAACGGTTGATTCCTAAAGCGTAATTACGGTCTGCTGTTGTTTTTAGATTCCCAGGATGTTCGTCCCAATCCATTCTCAATGCCGTAAAAGATTCAGCCTGAATAATATCTTTTCCGTAAATATGTCCGCCCGAAATGGCATCAACCATATCAAAAGGTTTGTCGTGTGTTGGGCTTTTCAGCCAAAATTCTCCACTTGGATAATCGACATATTTATAATGAAGCAATGCATCGCTAGTTACAACTGGCGCTACATTTTCTGCACTCAGCTTAACATTATATTCTTTAGCAATCTGAGCGATCGTGCCGTAGAAATTATCGGCAACTAAATCGGCAATTGTTTTTCTAATATCGTATAAAACTTTCTCTGAGAAATCGGCATTTTCTACTGGAATTCCAGCCATAACTGGCAGATATTCTACAAGATCATAACCACGTCTCCTTTTAAATTCAGCTTGAAAAACCGAAGACCAATTTTGACTTCCACATTCCCAGCTGTCAAAATGGAGGATTTCCAGAACTTTTGAAGCCAGTTCAGGACCAGCAGAGCGAACGGCTTCTCCGAACCAATGATCCAACTGAAAACGAATTAATTCTGGATTAAATTTATCAACTTCCAGTCCTTTTCCTGCTCCGCCAGTTGCATTTTCATGTCCTGTAGAAGTATGTCCCATACGGATGATTTTCCACTTCCCTTTTGGCGCTTTCCAATTCAGGTTTCCATCGACATCAACAAAATTGGAAATATTGATAATCTCTGATTTTTTGAATGCATCAGAATTTGGAATTTCTTTTTCAGTAGTTTGTGGAGTCAAACGCCAGATTGCGCCTGATTTCCCTTCGTAATTATTAATCAGTGATTGATTCGAAAGGGTTATTTTACTCACTTTCAGATTCTGTTTCCATTTCGCAAAATCCAAATCTTCTGCGCCAGGTTCTGTTCCTTTTGGATCATACACAAATCGGAAATATTTTGCTGTAACTGGCGTAATAGTATGTGTATTTGGAAAATCCATATCCTGCCAGCCGTGACGCGGTGCAATCATTCTTTCGTGGAATCTAAAATTGACTCCATCATCGCTCACTTCTACAATAAGACGTTGTGCCTGAAAATCTCTTCCTTTGGTTTCAATTACAATAGATTTGCAGGTAAAAGGCTGGGCAAATTCGTATTGAATCCATCCTGCATCAGCAAACTTGAAATTTTCATCTTTTTTAGGATCAGCCAAAAACGAAGCATCAGTATTGTTTGATGTTGTTACTTTTGGCAGTTGCATCTGCGAAGTAATTTGGTATTCTTTAATCGGAATCGCAAAAGTGGCAATGTCTTTATAATAGTCTTTGTAATGTGTTGGGATTGGCAATTTCAGCGCCACTTTTTTTCCACCTAAAATTTCAGTTGTTGACCAGACTACTTTTTGCATCGACATTTCTGGCGTAATCCATGGCCCGCCTGCAACGGCAAATCCGTCAGCTCCGTGAAAAGCTAGTTTTAACCCTAAACGATCTGCTTCTTTGAATGCCCAATGAATCATATCCCAAAATTCAGGCGTCAACTGTAAAACCGGCGGATCTATCAATGGCGGATTGGCTGGCCCTTTTATGGTCATTAAATAAGCACCTGCAATCCCAGCTTGTTTCATAGCTTCTAAATCGGCTGTAATTCCTGCTTTAGAATACGCAGATTTCATCCAATACCAATAAACCCAAGGTCTAGAGGATTCCAATGTTGGCTGAAAAGAGGTTTCTTTTTTATGGACTTCTTGTGCAGAGACGATGCTCGCTAAAAGAAGAATAAAAAAGACGAGTTTTTTTTGAAACATTATTCTTTATTTTTTTTGACAATCTGTTTTATCTGTCAAATATGCGGGAAAAATTTACTCTCGCAGATTTGGCTGATTTGGCAGATTTTTTTACTTTTTTTTCGTCTTTTTTGTCATTTCGACGTAAGGAGAAATCTTCGTGAGTAGCTCCGTATGGTGGATCACCTTTGTAGAGTTTCTTACGAAGATTTCTCGTCCCTCGAAATGACAAACTGTACCTTAAACTTTTAGTTCTTAATTTTAAAATTATCAATTATCAATTATCAATTATCAATTCCTAATATTTAAACTTCTTCAAACTACTTTCCAATTGATTTTTTGAACCGCTGAAAGGCGTCAAATAAAAACTATACTCGTAATTTCCAGATTTAATCTGGTATTGTTCCAATGGCTGTGCTACAATCGTCCAACTGTCGTTTCCTCCTACTCCCATTTGAATTAAATCAATGTTTAGAGTTAAGAATCCTGGATCTTTCAAATCGTATGTATGACCAGATGAACTTAAGTTTTCCTGTGTATACGGCCATGCGCTCATACTTAAAACTTTGGTATCGTTAACTACTAAAAATCCGTTGTTTTTCTGCGGAGTGCTTAATGCCATCCACCTTACATCACATCGGTTTCCGTTTTCTTGCGGTTTTGGATAATGTTCGATAAAATCATTTATTGGAAGCGAATATTTTCCAACAAACGAACCGAAACTTCTGTCGCTGTAATTTTCCAGTTCCCCTTTTCCGTACCATGAAATCTGATCGAATTTTCTCTGAACTCCCATCTGCATTCCGATTTTTGGAATGTTCGGCAGTTTGTTTGAAGCTTTTAAACTGTAATCGACTTTTATTAATCCGTTTGGTAAAATATTGTAAATTACTTTTACGTTCGCACTGTCTTTTATGACTTCATAATCGCTTGTAATTTTGATTTCTGAAGCTGATTTGTCAATTTTAATATTAACCAATTTTGGTTTTGCTTTGTACCATTGTTTCAACAACTTTTGCGATTTCCATCCGCGTTTATCGTTATCTGTAAGCGGTCTTACGAAGTTTGGTAATAGCGGTGCAAAAACTTGTTCTTCTCCGTTAAAAATATACGAACTCAAAGCGCCATTTGTCTTTCCAATCGTAATATCAAATGTTTTTCCTTTGATTTTAAAATCTGAATCTGATTCAGAAACGTTCAGCGTTTCTTTTTTAGATTCTAGCGAAACAGCCTCTTTCTTTTTCAGCAGAAATTGATCTTCCGCGACAGCGTAACCTTTTGAAGCCCATAATTCATCTTTTGAAAGCTGGAATTCTATATTTAAAATATATTCAGCATCAGCTTTCATTTTTGGAAGATAAGAACTGATATCTAAAGTTGTTGATTGTCCTGCTTCTACTTTAAACGGTTTCAAAACCTGAGTTTTAATTACGTTTCCGTTTTCCAACACTTTTAAAACCGGAATATATCCTTCTAAAGATTTAACTGCCTGACGATTTTTAATTTCTAATTGATTTCCGTTTAAAGTTGAAATCGCTGGCTGATACACCCATTTGTTTTCAAAAATAGATCCTTTTGGTTTTCCGTTAGAATCTACAATTCCTTTTGTATTGAAGTTTCCATCATGGTATTTTTCGCCAAAATCTCCTCCATGAGCAAAATAATGCTGGCCTGATCTCGAATCAAATTTCAAGATTCCTTGATCTTTAAATTCCCAAATACAACCTCCAATTACTCTTGGAAGTGAACGGAATTCATCCCATAATTCTTTTAAATTTCCAACTGAATTTCCCATTGCATGAGAATATTCCACAAAAATAATCGGACGAGTATCTTTCTTTTGATCTACTAAAAATTTCGGTGTGAAAACTCCCGGATAAAAACGGCTGACCATATCAACATACGAATCATCCTGCGGATTTTCGAATCGATAAGCATGATCAATTGTTTTTGGATATCCTGGATCCAGCAGATCTATATATCCGTCTAATTTGGCATTTCCTTGCGCTGGTTCATAATGAACTGGACGTGTAATGTCGAAATCGTGAACCCAACCCGACATTGCAGCATGATTTGGACCTTTTCCGCCTTCATTACCTAAACTCCACATTACAACTGATGGATGATTTTTATCTCTTTCAACCATTCTGATCATTCTTTCCATATAAGCATTTGTCCAAAGCGGATCGTTGCTTAATTTCCCGCCAATTCCGTGTGTTTCCTGATTGGCTTCATCCATTACCATAATTCCGTACTGATCGCATAATTCGTAGAAATAAGGATCGTTTGGATAATGACTTGTACGTATAAAGTTGAAATTGAACTTTTTAATCGTTGTAATATCTTGTTTGATATCCTCTCTAGTAACGGCTTTTCCTCTTGTTGGATGATGATCGTGACGGTTTACGCCATAAACGTAGGTTTCTTTTCCGTTGATGAGCATTTTTCCGTTTTCTTTCGAGAATTCAATCGAACGGAAACCCACTTTACAGCTTTTGGCTTCGGTAACATTTCCGTTTTTATCTTTTATAGAAATGACCATCGTATACAAATTCGGCTCTTCTGAACTCCATTTTTTTGGGTTTTTGATGGTTTCTTGGAAGAATCCGAAACGTACATTATCCAAACGAGGATAACTTTCGTTAATCAAATCGATCACAGGTCTTTGAAGCGGTTCTTTGAAGATGGCCGTATTATTGCCATCATACAATTGAACATTCATCGTATAATCTTTGATTTTTGCTCCAGTTAAATTCTCTACTTTCGGACGCAGTTTAAAAATCGCATCTGTATATTGTTTGTCTAATTTAGTCTGAACAAAGAAATCCTGAATACGCAGTTTTGGCTCGGCCATAATGAAAACTTCACGTTGGATTCCGCTCATGCGCCAATGATCCTGATCTTCTAAATAAGAACCATCTGTCCAACGGATTACACGAACGGAAACTACATTTTCTCCTGCTTTCAAATAAGGTGTAATATCAAATTCTGATGGCAGAAAACTGTCTTCGCCATAACCTAAAAATTCTCCGTTTAGCCAAACTTCAAAACCTGAACTTACGGCTCCAAAATGCAAAGTCACGGTCATATCTTTCCAGTTTTCCGGAACCGTAAAACTTCTCTGGTAAGAACCAACTCCGTTATAATCTTTAGGAATGTAAGGCGGATTTATAGGTCTAAAAGGATAAACCGCACTTTTGTAAATTGGATTATCGTATCCTTTCATTTCCCAGTTTGAAGGCACTTCGATTTTATCCCAACCTGAAACGGTATTTTTATAAAAATCTTTTGAGGCTTCTTTTAGATTTACAGCATATTTAAAATTCCAATCGCCGTTTAGCATTTGGATTCGGCTTTTGGTTCTGTCGCCTTTTAAAGCGTCTTCGACACTTGCATACGAATAAGCAGTTGCTCTTGAGGGCTGTCTGTTGATGCTTGTAATTGTTGGATCTTCCCAAGGAGCAAATTCGTATTTTTTATGCAATTCTGGAACTCCCGCTGGTTCTCCTGTTACGGATTGTGCCTGCGTGTAAGTTGTGAATAGTAAAATGTAAAATGTATACGTCAAAAATCGTAATCTGGAAAATGGATTATTGTATTTTGATTTTGATGTAAACATTGGTTTTATATTATTGTTCATTATTATTTTGATTCAATTGTCCCTCTGGGACAAAATTTTCTATGCGCTATTTTTTTATACCGACGAGAGCCTCCTAACGGAGTCGTTTCAGTTGGAAGTATTATGGTATTTCATAACTCATAACTCATAATTATTTCTTCTTTTTCTCTGGTGGTGCCACAAAAGTCAATTTGCTTTTTCCTAAATCTTTAGACGTTGCAATGGCAATTCCTCTTTGTTCTGCTTTGTTAACGGCACAGTAAAAATGATAGACAACGCCGTCATGTTTTACAACAAATGACTTATGCGCAAACAAATCATCGTAAGGCTCAGAAGATTTTACTAAATCATCTCCTTTCCAGTCGGTCCAGTTTACTAAATCATTTGAAACGGCAAAACGGTTAAATGCACCTTGATTCCAACCTGTCCAGAAAGCACCGAAATAGAACATTACCCAAGTATCATTAATACGCTGAATATAAGCATCTCCGGAAATTCCTTTATGATGGTTTATTAATGGTTTATCGCCATAACGTTTCCATGTTTTCATATCGTTTGAAACCGCCATAGCAATACGCTCAGCACCTTTTGCAGGATTGATACTATCGCCACGGGCATTGTAATACATGATGAAATTGTGTCCTGTAACTTTGTCTTTATCACGAATCACGCTGTTTTTGTACATCGTACTATTATCCCACCATTTGGCATCTTTGTCTTTTGGCGTTAAAACCGGATTTTCTAATCTCTGAAATTCGTGTGGTTTTGTCGGCGCTTCTTTGGTAAATGCCATTCCGATTGATAAAACACCCGCTTCGTAACCTTTACTGTCTCCGCCAAAATAACTCATCCAGTATTTGTCATCGTATTTTTCCCATTCGTAGCTTCCGCCCCAAGTTGGATCTTGCAACGAAATATAACCTGCTTTTTGGTTGACATCCCAGTGTTTTTCATTTTCTGAAAATGACATTACTTTTCCTAGATGTTTCCAATCTAAAAGATTTTCGCTTTCAGCTAACCAGGTTTCATAACCTCTTCCGTCGTAAATTAAATACGTCATATACCATTTGCCATCTTTTCTAAATACACTCGGACAATCCATTTTGTATGAGTTGTCGGTAGGAACCATCACTAAACCGTATTTATAAGGCGTTTTGATTTCCTCGTAAATCTCCTGCATTACGCTATCGGTAATTTCTCTTTTCTTGTATTTAGTTGCACAGCTGGTTATAGCAAGTGCTGAAACGGCTACGATTAGATATTTAATTTTCATTTTTATATTTTTTTTGCCACTAAGGCGCTATCCCGATAGCTATCGGGACTAAGTTTTTTTGTTTTCAAACGATTCAATCTCACAAGGTCACAGAGTCGCAAAGTTTCTATTCTCTATATTCTAAAATCTTGCATCTTGCATCTTTCTTCTTCCCCACTCTCTTCTATTTCTTCAATTCTTTTAATTTAGACTCCATAACGTCTTTATTCAGTTTGACTTTTACCATTCCTGTTGGATGAAATCTTCTTTTTAGGTCGATGGCATTATACACGATTGTGTACACATCGTTTCCTTCTGGAATTAAACAAAGTGGAGTTCTCATAATATCCCACCATTTATCGACTTTGGTTTCGATTGGTAAATAATGTGCTTCTGCCCAATTGATTCCGTCTGCAGATAATGAATACGCAATCATATTTGGCAAATGATGTCCCCAACCGTCTGGGCCTCCGTCGAAAATCGCGATGTACAGACCGTTTGGTAATTGGCTTACAATTGGGTTTTCGACGAATAACGGATGCATGGTCTTAATTGGTTCCAAACCTTTATTCATTCTCAACCAAGGGCCTTCTAAACTTTTAGATTCGGCTAATGCAACAAACCATCCCTTTCCTGATTTTTTCGGATAATCTGCCCATGAATTGAATGGATATGCACCGCTGTAAAATCCGAAGTATTTATCGCCTACTTTATACGGGAAAAAGGAAGCCACACCCTGACGCCCTTCCCAAGGTTGAGAATCTAGTCCGGGCTCCATGATGATTCCCATATCTTTGTAAGGTCCGCCAATTCCGTTGATTCCATCAACCGTTGATTCACAACGCCAAATTCTTCCGAATGAATGATTTGGTTCTATTTCTTTACTAACGGTATACGCCAAATAATAGCCGTACCATTTGTTTGCTTTTTCATTAAAAACAGGCATATACGACCAAATAGCTGCACGACGGTCATTCATTGGATTATCGTCTTCTGTAACGGCATAAACACCACTTGCTTGGTAAATTGTAGATTCTCTTTTCCAGTGAATGGCATCTTTACTTGTCCAATGTCCGATTTTGGTTTTTACACGATCGTAATAGTAATCAACGCCTTTTTCACCTGCTCTTTCGGTTGGAAACATATGATACGTATCTCCGACTTTCACCACACGTCCGCCTTCAAAACCTCCTTGAATGCCTTCTGTTCCAGACATTCCCTCATCTATAACGGGTTTATTTTCTCCGCCGATAATTTCGAAGAGCGGTTTTTCATCTGAAAATCCTTCTACAATAAAAGTTGGATTCCAAAGTTTTCCGTCTGGTAATTTAGCATTTCTCGCATTCAACTGCTGGTCGCTTCTCAAAACTCCCAAAACAGCAAATAATCCTTTTTGATTTGGCAAAATAGTGTGAGTTCCTTTCCCGTACGGAATTGCATACACACTTACTGGTGGTAAACCTGTAATTGTAACTCCATTTTCAAGAATCTCATTATTATTTCCAATTTGATTTCCTTGTAGATATTCTGCATTTTTATCCTGAAAAACACCAATTAAAACCGTTACAGGCTCTTTAAACTTTAATTGCAATGGAGTATTATTTCCGTTTTTATATTGATCTAGAGGAAGTTCAATTCCTGTTAAACCTTGCAATTCTGGAGCTAAACGAACAATATTATGTTTGCTTCCTGAAAATACATGAGCGTATTGCGTGGTTTTGAACGTTTTGTAATTGGATTTTACAATTTCAAATGATGCTGGTTTCCATGCGGTGTTTTGTGCTGTGGCTTGGATGCAGACGGTTAATAGCATTAAGAATGCTGTTTTTAATTTGAAGTTGTATTTTGTGTTTTTTGAAAACATTGGTTTTTTATTTTTTATTAACTCTGAATTTCTTCAATCTTGTCATTTCGAGGAACGAGAAATCTTCGCGAGAAACTCTACAAAGATTGGCGACATTCGGTGCGGAGCTACTTGCGAAGATTTCTCCTTACGTCGAAATGACAAACTGAACGGAACGTGACAATCTTTGTGGTTACGTGTGTGATTCCTCCCTTCGGTCGGAATGACAAACTAAACGCTTAAAACTTAACGACTAATTACTAATCACTCATAACTCACAAAGCCTTATAACTCACTTTATACTCCATATTCGGTTTTACAATCAATTGATATTTGTTTTTTGCTAATTCTGTAATCGTTCCAGAGTTTGTTTTGGGTTTGCTGGCACTTTCAAAAATCAATTTTCCCTCTCCTTCGCCTGCTTTTACTTTAATTTCTTTGGTACTGCAATACACGTCAACTTCTCCGTTTGGTGTTGGCACTTTTCCTTCCATCCATTTTACCCCCCCTAAATTTGGTTTAATTTCATATTGGGAATAACCAGGAGCCGTTGGTTTTACACCCAAATAATATTTTCCTAATAAGTAAATAGGACTTGCACCCCAAGCGTGACAAAGGCTTTTTCCGTAAGGACGACCGTACATCGTTAAATGCTCTGTTCCTTTTTTGTTCGGATTGTATTCTTCCCAGAAAGAGGTTGCGCCTTCATTCAGCATTCCTCCCCAATAGTTTTTCATTTCTTTTAAAACATAATTCTGTTCGCCCATTGCACACAAGGCTTCCAATTCGTAAAAACGCATGTATGGCGTTGTAATTTGAAGAACATCTTTATTTAGTAGTACTTTATTTTTTACACTTTGTTTTTGTTCTTCATTAAAATAATTGAAGAAAATACCGAACATATTAGCGTATCTAGTTACAATATTTTGAATTTTACCGTCGATACGCTGGTGTTTCATCACGTTTTCTTTCTTATCCCAAAACACATCAAATAATTTCGTTTTCAAATCATTTCCTAATTTTTGATATTGTTTTTGGTCCTCAGTTTTACCAGCAATTTCTGCACTTACAGCCATCGCTTCTAAACTTCTTGCTAAAAGCATTTGCTCAAAACTCACTTCTCCCGTTTTTGGAAGTCCGTCTGCCCAATCAATAAAAACCCAATCGCCTTCTAATGGTTCCAGGAATCCATTTTTGTTTCTTCTTTCTAAACAGAAATCCATAAGCGATTTCATTCTTGGATAAAAAGTTTTGATGAATTTTGTATCGCCTGTATGTAAGTAATAATCGTAAACGCCAACAAACCAATAAAGCGAATAATCCATAATGATATTGACGTGAGCCGTTACAGGATCTTTTCCGCGAAGTGCTAACAATGTTCTTTCTACCGAAGCCGAATCAAAGAATAAATAATAATTCATTAAATAACTCTGATAAGCATCACCAGACCAAACCCAGCGGTCACGTTTAATTCCATCTATGAAAAATTCACGAGAAGTTAAATGCATGGTATAAGCCGACACATCCCAAATTTTATTCAATTGCTCATCCGAAGATTTGAATGAGCCACGATAATCTAATGGCAAATATTCATAAAGCATCGAAATAGAATCGTATTTTACTCCTGCATCTGCTTGCACCTGAACATAACGGAATGCTTTCGAGCCATCATGTGTATAAGTTTCAGATTGTTTTCCATCAAAAGATAAATGATCTAAAGTTTCACATTTAGCAGAATCTAAAGCTTCTTCACGAGATTCACCATAATAAAGCGCTAATTTGCCTTTTCCTTTTAAACCATGTATTTTAATGTAACCGAAAGTTTCTTTTCCAAAATCTACTAGTTGACCAGTTCCTATTTTCTCTGTTTTCTTTGCAGTTAAAGGTTTAGTTGTTAGTTTAAAACCCGAAGGTTTATTTTCTGGCGAATTAAAATTCCAAGAACCAACTGGAACCCAAGGTGTACCCGATTGTTGCGCTTTTCCCGTTTCGTCAATCCAAAGTTTATCTTCGTTGGTTACTTTCCAAGAAGCATCAGATTTAACGTATTTTCCAATAATAAAAATAGCTGGCAATACTTCCTGATTGTAAACTTTAAAGGAAATTTTGTGTTTTCCCGCAGGAACTGATATTGATTTTGGCTGTCCATAAATTTGAACGCCATCTAAAAGTAATTGAAAAGGTCCTTCTGAAAAGATTTTCACTTCGTCTGGCTTTGGAATCTCTACTTCTGTCTGAAAAGTGACCAAAGCATAAGGACTGTAATATTGCCAAAGCGGAGGAAATACTGCTTCACGCTCTGTACGTCTTACCTGCATTTTATTGCTTAACCAAACTTCGAAATCTCCTGGATACCAGATCCATGTCGCTTCTCTTGGTTTTTCTTGTGCTGATGATAACGAACAACAAAAAAGGGCAACAAAAAGAAGTAAAGTCTTAAAAATGGAAAAGCGGTTTAGCATAGTTAGTTTATTTTGGGACTAAAGATAAGTGTTATTTTTACATTTCACAACCTGTAGTATCCTGTTATTTCATAAAAAACTATGATTCTTGATAAATTTTTAAGGGAAAAATTATGACTTATCACTTTTTTAGTACTAAAAAAAATGATGTTATAATTTTATGGGACGCGGATGAGACGGATTCGCTATCGCGAAGACGCGGATGAAAACAGATTTTTTATTTTGCGTATTTTTTGTCATTTCGACGTAGAATAGCTCTTCGCACGTAACTCCATAACGAAAGCCCAATCTTTGTCGAGCTACTCGTGGAGATTTCTCCTTCGTCGAAATGACAATGATTGCGGTTATTTTTGCGTAAATTACAATCTAAGCACTCATCTTTTCAGATTCATTTTCATCTTCTAAAATATAGTTAGAAGGCGTTTTGCCCAAATGCTTTTTAAACATATAAATAAAAGCACTTGCTGTTTCGTAACCTAAATCTAAAGCAATTTCTTTTATGGATTGTTTTTCGCCTAATCTTTTAATGGCTTCAAGTAATTTCATTCTGGTGCGCCAATCGCTGAAATTCATTCCCAATTCTTTTATGAATAATCGCGATAAAGTTCGGCTGCTCATAAAAGAAAGTTCGGCATAATAATCAATTGTTTGTTTACTCGAAACATCACTCATTAAAAGTTCTACCACTTTCTGTAGCCTTTCATCATTTGTAGTCGGCAAAAAAGTGGCGCTTGGCATTATTAAAGCCAGTTCATCTAAAAAGACATAAATGATTCTTAATTGTGATTCTGTTAAGTTGCCACTTGTTCCAAAAGAAATGATTTTGAAAACCAACTGCTTTAAAAACATCGGAATATCAAACGAAAAACTCTTTTCTGGCAATCCTCCAATTGCAGAAGGGTCAATAAAAACACTGTAATAGTTAACGTCTTTCTGAAAAGTAACTTGATGCTCTACTCCGCTTGGAATCCAAAGGCCTTGCAACGGATTTACAACCCAAATGTTATTGCCCACCACAACATTCATTACACCACGAGTTGCGTAGATCAATTGAGCTCTTGGATGCGAGTGCGAGATACACATTTCGTTGTTAACTGTTTCAGTATAACCTATAACTGGGATCGAGGAATCTACTTGATATCCAAAATCAGTCGCTACTCTATATGTCCGATATTGACTATTCATTGTCCAAATATAGCAATTCTGACATTAGTATTCTTTTAATCTTTGCAAAAAATAATACAACTGTTGTTTTTAAACCCAATTTAAAAATCAAAAAATACCACATGGACACTATTAAAGCAAATCCTGACATAGTTAAAAAAACCACTTATTCGATCTTATTCATCATTAGTTTTTCTCATTTAATTAATGATCTTTTACAGGCTGTTGTTCCTTCAATTTATCCGCTTTTAAAAGATAATTTTAGTTTAAGTTTTACTCAAATTGGTATTATTACGCTAACTTACCAAATGGTAGCGTCTATTTTACAGCCATTTGTGGGAATGTATACCGATAAAAACTCAAAACCATACTCGCTAATTGTTGGAATGTGTTTTACAATGGTTGGACTTTTCTTTGTTTCGATCGCTTCGAGTTTTATAAACTTATTATTATCAGTAAGTTTAATCGGAATTGGATCTTCGATTTTCCATCCAGAATCTTCACGTGTGGCACATTTGGCTTCGGGCGGAAAAAGAGGTTTGGCGCAGTCTATTTTTCAATTAGGAGGAAATGCAGGAAGTGCAATCGGACCTTTATTAGCCGCTTTTATCGTTATTCCGCACGGACAATCTTATATCGCTTGGTTTTGTATTATCGCGTTAATTGGTGTTTTTGCTTTATATAAAATTGCGATTTGGTACACGGCACATTTATCTGAAAGAAATGCAAATAAAGCTTCTCACCAAATAGAAACGCATCATTTGTCTAAAAACCGAGTAATTGCTTCGTTAATTATTCTTTTGGTTCTGATTTTCTCTAAGTATTTCTACATGAGCAGTATTACGAGTTATTATACTTTCTTCCTTATAGATAAATTCCATATTACGATTCAGCAATCGCAAGTATATTTATTCTTGTTCTCGGGCGCTGTTGCAGCAGGAACTTTAATTGGAGGGCCAATTGGAGACAGATACGGCAGAAAATATGTAATCTGGGTTTCAATTCTTGGAGTTGCGCCTTTTACCTTGATGTTACCTTACGTTTCTTTATTCTGGGTTGGAACATTATCTGTAATTATCGGATTGATTCTTTCTTCGGCATTCTCAGCAATTCTAGTTTATGCAACTGAATTAATGCCTGGAAAAGTAGGACTTGTTGCGGGTCTTTTCTTTGGATTTGCTTTCGGAATGGGCGGTTTAGGTTCTGCTATTTTAGGAAAAATTGCCGATGCTACAAGTATTGAATATGTATTTAAGATTTGTGCATTTCTGCCTTTAATTGGGGTTATTACTGGGTTCTTGCCTAATTTAGAGAAGAAAAAGAAGGCTCAGGAATAATTTAATCTCGTAAAGTCGCTAAGACGCAAAGTTTTATTTTTAATTTAAGATTTTAATTGCGTCCCGATAAATCGGGATGCAAAAAAATACAAAGCTCAAAAGGCTTTAGCCAAAATATATACAATTTTGGCTAGAGCCTTTTCTATTCTTAATTACATACACCTCCAGTTAAAACTGGAGGCAACTCATAAAAAAACTTTGCGTCTTAGCGACTTTGCGAGCAAAATTTTATCTGTGTATTTACAAAATATTTTTGAAAACATAGCCCGTGGTTTCAACCACGGGAAACGTATTTTGATAAACGGGATATTATACATTGCGTTCCCGTGGTTGAAACCACGGGTTATATTTAAACAGATGATTTTTATTTCGTTTCAATTTCATTATTGGTTGTAATAATGATTTTATTTTGCTGATGTTCAATCGTTACGAAATTCCCGAAATTAAAACCGATTTCCTGAAGCCATTTTCCACAAAGACGAATTTCTGGAAATATAACGTATCGATGATCTGATCGTGCAATATGTTTTGGCTGAATTTTTAATCGTCTTTTCGCTGATTGTTTCATTTTATCTTTATTTCATTGAAACAAAAATAGTAAAAATTATACTACAAATAATATTTTTGAGACACTAAATTATCGTTTTAGGGCAACTTTGATGATTTCAATTATTCTTTTTCTTATATTTAAATTATAAGATATTTGCATGAAATATCAATAAATCAACATTGTGTCGAAACTTAAATTAAATAGAATAAAAGTTGTTTTGGTTGAAAACAATCGAACTAGCAAGGAATTAGCCAATCATTTGGGGAAAACTGTATCGACTGTTTCACGTTGGTGTACAAATGAAGCTCAGCCTTCTATTGAAACACTTTATGAGATTTCTAAATATTTGAAGGTTGATATTCGGGAGTTGCTGATTTCGACAGGAAATAAATCATAAAAAAACGCTTTCTTATTAGGAAAGCGCTTTTTTATAAGTTTAAAAATAAAAATTTACGAAAAAGCTAAATCAGCGCTGGCTAGCTTTACCTTTGGTTTACCTAATTTTATTACAGCTTCTTGTACTTTAGTTTGATCTTCTTTTGAAAGGAATACTGGAATCAAAACCGCAATTTCTATTTTTAATAATCGATTTATAACAATTAAATCTCTCAACGTAAATGGTTTAATACCATTCATAAGTTCAGACATATAAGTTTTGCTTTTATGACCTAAAATTAAAGCCAGGTTTTCCTGGGTCAATTCAAGTTCTTTGAGTTTCTTTCTTATTATTTGTTTTCTATTTTCAAGAAATAATCTCTCTAGTTCTGCTATGCGTTCAGACTTGTCACTTTCCAAAAGTTTTTCATCAGTAATTTCATTTACATCATTCCATTCCAAACTTTCATACTTCTCAATAATATCACGCAAATTAGATCTTAAGTTTTTAAAATGTGTATTATCTTTCGCCAGAAGCCTTAATCTTCGGTCAGCAATAAGAGCTCTTTCATAATCTAATTCGCTTGTGATTATGCCTTTCTCTATTATTTTCTCTATATCAAAATCTGTTTTCATTACTCTATATAGCTATTTTTTCTTAACCATTTTTCAATAGTTGTTTTGTTGTTTTTAAATGTTGCCTCATATTCCTGATGCGTCCCCGCCCACACAATTGTAGCTTCTCCATCATCATCAAATTCGATTAATATAAGTGTTCTGTGGATATTAATATTAAAGAAATAAAAACCGTCATTATGTACACAATCTGCATCGTTTCTAATCTCATTAATAGAATCCTGATTAGGATTAAACTTCTCTAAATCAGTAATTAGTTTATCAATTTCATCGCATAATTTTTTATTGCCAATGTTTTTCTTTTTAATTTTTAAAATTGTCTTTTTCCCAATAATCCTCATAATACCAACTTAGCAAAGATAATCAAAAGTTCTTATATAAACCGAACTTTTAAACTATAGTTCATTTTAAATCTATTCAAATTTTACTGCAAGATTCCTATTTTCTTAAATTCAAAAAAGTCATCTCTAAGAGCAAACTTACAATTTTATCTTAATTTTTAACAGGTATTTACTTTCTTTTTAAGATTATTGTATTGTGTGTAATTTTTTTTAAAAGCATAAAAAAACGCTTCCTTTTATCAAAGAAGCGTTTTTAAATTATAAAAGTTTGAAGAAAATTTAATTCCCATTAAAAACTAAATACAAAACCAAAATTGTCAATCCCAGCAAACCAAACAAAAGCTTTACCTTTTTACTCGTTTTAGGAATATCCGTTTCATCTGAAATATTAACTTCAGGGTTTTTATCGGTTAACGAAATAATAACGGCTGCAATTAAAAGCGTAGCAAAAATGTAAAACGAAATCAATAAAAAGTGAGGCCAAACTGGATATTTATCGGCAGGGAAAATCCATAGATATAAAACTCCAACAAACAAACTAAAGGCAGAACCCCAAGAAAGCGTTGCATTTACGGCTTTTTTAGTAGTGCGTTTCCAGAAAACACTCAAAAGGAACACAACAGATAACGAAGGCGCCAAGAAACCTAAAACCGCCTGAAAGATGTTGAATAAATTCTGCCCTTTTATATTGTCAATCGCAACGGCAATTAGAATCGCAAAAACACATCCAGCAGCAATTGTCAAACGGCCAATTTTAATTTGATCTTGAATCGTAGCCGATGGGTTTATTTTCTTTACATAAATATCATTTGTAAAAACGGTGCTTAAAGCATTTAACGAAGAACCAATTGTTCCCACCAAAACCGCAATCATCACGCAGATTACTAAACCGTTCATTCCACTTGGGAAAAGATTCGTAACCATTGTCATATAAGCTAAATCTGAATTGCTTCCTAATTCTGGATATAAGGCATAACACAAAATTCCAGGGAGAATAAACAACGGCAAAGCCATAACTTTTAACCATCCAATAAAGTTTACACCCAATTGTCCCTGTTCCAGATTTTTGGCTCCTAAAACACTCTGAACCATTGATTGGTCGGTACAGAAAAAAGCAACTGCTGCTACAGGATATCCTAACAAAATAGCAGGCCACGGATAATGCGAATCATCTGAAGGACGGACTAAATTCCAAAAATTAGAAGGTGTTTTAGCAATTAAAACATCTATTCCACCCAGTTTTTGCAAACCTAAAAAAGAAAGTGTCAGCGAAACGACAATTAGCAGAATCATTTGAAAAACATTCACTTTTGCAATTGCTTTTAATCCTCCAGCAAACGTAAAAATTCCAGAGAAAATCACTAAAACCGTAACGCTCTGCCACATTGGAATTCCCAAAATCTGACGTACTAAAACGCCTCCGCTAAATAATCCTAAAGACAACCAGCTTACTAATATTTTTACTAAAGCGTACCAAGCCAAAATATTCTGTGTACTGTCGCCATAACGTTTTCCCATATATTCGGGCATTGTGCTTACTTTACTTGCAATATATCTTGGTGCAAAAACCATCGCCAAAAGCAGTAAAAACACAAAAGCGTACCATTCGAAATTTCCTGCTACAATTCCCGTAGCGTAACCAATACTCGCAAAAGCCAATAATGAGGAAGGTCCAACATTGGTTCCCCACATATTAAACCCAATGCTGTACCAGTTTAAGGAGTTTCCGGCCAGAAAAAGTGTTTCGTTTTTCTTTCTCTGTTTCATACTTACCACATATCCAATGACCAATAAAGCCACTAAATAACCCGCAACAATTACAAAATCGAGCGTGGTTAATTTATCGTAGATACTGTTCATAGTCCGTATTCGTTAAGAATATCGGCAATTTTAACCGGCATTCCAGTTTGCAAAGATTTATCCATTGCTTGTAACAAAGCGACGGTTCCAATTCCTTCTTCCATGTTTGGATAGGCTTCAAAACCTTGCTCGATACTATCTGTAAAATATTCTAAGTAATTCTGATATTCTCCGCCGTGGTGACTTTGACCTTCAAAACGGAAATAATATTTTATCGTACTGTCGCCCCAAGTAATCACTTTTTCTTCGCCTGTTTTGTCTGTAACGGCATAGCGCAATTCGTGATAATCAGCTTGGCTAGCTCCTTCTGTAGCTCTTAAAATCGTACTCATTCCGCTGTCGCGTTGTGCTGGCTGAGTCGGCGAAGTGTAAACACCACTTACACGTGCAATTCTACCGTCAGTTGCTTTGAAGATAAAATGCATCGTATCTTCATTTTTTAATCCTGCATTTTGTCCGTTACTGCTAATCATTCCGTACCCCATCACTTCCTGAATATTTGGCAAATACCATCTGATGAAATCTACGGGATGACTCAAACCTCCGTACAACCATTTAAACGATTGCAAAAGCGACCATTCTTTCTTTAAAAACCATCTGTGATCGGCATGATATTGTGCTTCAATGGTAATCAAATCTCCAATTAAACCTGCTTCATAATCGGCTCTTTGTCTTTTGGCTGGTTCGAAGAAACGAGAACTTTGCCCAATGAAAACTTTCTTTCCTGTCGATTTGCTTAATTCTAACAATTCTTTTGCATCCGAAAGATCATCGATAAAAGGTTTTGTACAAACAACATGTTTTCCACTTAATAAAGCTTGTTTTACATGTTGCGCGTGAAGATGATCTGGTGTATAAATCGCGATAATATCAATTGACGAATCATTCAATAAATCGTCGTAATTGGTCGTGTACGAATGAAAATCGAATTCTTTTGCTCGCTGTTTACACAATTCTTCATTTCGGTCGCATATTTTAACGAGTTCTAGTTTTGAACTTTCTATAGCAGCCGACATTGTACTTCGTCCTTCTCCAAGTCCCAGAATGGCTATTTTTAACATGGCATTTTATTATTTTTGATTGTTGATTTTAGTTTTTTTGCCACAGATTAAAAGGATTAAATGGATTTTTTAATCTGTGGAAATCCTTTAATCTGTGGCAAAATATTTTTTTCGCGTTTAAACCCGACAGGTTTTAAAAACCTGTCGGGTTTATTATACGTATTATTTTTTTGCTTCTACTTCTACTTTACTTAAGAAAATCCAGGTTTCGTCTGGTTTTGCGCCTTCAATTCCCGATTGGTATTTTTTCATTAAGGCGTTCCATTGATCTACTTTAGGATTATTTTCAGTTGTTTTTGGATTTAGTTTATCCAAACTATCTCCTTTCGGAATACTGATTACTAAGATCAATTGTCTGTCTTTTTTGAAAACCTGCAATTGCTGGAAATCGGCATTACAGAATCCTTTGGCTACTTCTGGCCATTTTTCGAATTGTGTTTTATGATACTCTACATATTCTTTTTGCAGTTTTTCATCAGCTGGAAGATTCGCTGTTAAAACCACATTTTCCCAATCTGATGCTGGTTTTGAATCTTTACATCTTTCGAAATTTTGGAAATCGTAAACCAAATCATCATAGATTTTAATTTCTAAAGAAGGAAAAGCACCCGCTAATTTTCGCTTCGTTCTTTCTGGCTGATTCATTTTTCCGTAAATCATCAAATGATTTTTCCATTGGTACAATTCCTGACCTACAATTCTAAATCCAGTTAAAGTTGATTTAATTTTTTCGATATCAAAATTAGAACCTATCAATTCAATCGCATACGGTTTTGGCATTTCCTGCAATCCCCATTTTTCATCGATTACGACTTCTTTTTCTAAATCTTTATAAGGCGCTCTAATTCCCGCAGCATCTTTTATCTTAGTGCTTACATACGGATCATTGTGTTCCCAAATATTTCCTTTTGGACCATTATGGTTTTTAAGGATTTTCTTTTCGGCAATCCAGTTGTTTTTAATCGTAAAACCTTCACTTCCTTCATCAGTATACAAATACAGCCATAAAAACGGATCGTGAGCATATGGACTATTGTAAACCTTGTCGATATAATTTTCTTCAATTCGGCTACCAGGTTGAGCCGAAAGCGTATAAATTCCAGCAACATCATGTAGGTGTTTGGCATAATGATGAATTTTATTTCCCAGAATTTTATTGTTCTGCATCACGTTTGGCGTATGCGTCCAACCCCAGCCCATTGCCATTCCGGAATACGATACATCCGAAATTTCGTTGTGTTCAATTGTAATATTTCGAACAAAACCAGCGCTGATTCCTAGAGTTCCCCAATCTTCATTGGTTACGTTGGTGATCAAATTATCTGAAATCACTTCATCAGAACACATTTCTCTTTCATCTTTTATGATTAAAGGCAAATGTGCTTCAAAAGCTTCTTCAGAGAAAATTCCAACATTAATGGCACTTCCGCCGATATCTTTAAATAAATTCCCTTTTATAGTATTGTGATTGGTTCCTTTATTTAAATCTAAACCAGTCGAAGACAGATGTTCAAAACGGCAAGATTCAAACTGAATATTATTGGCATAATTTACTTCAACCGCTCCGCGAGGTCTTCCTACCCAAGCCTGATTTTCTAAATTCGTCTGATTTGGTGTTCCAGGCTGTTTCAGTTTATAAGCATCCAACAAATACAAACCAGACTGCAACGGCACATGACCTTGCTGCGATGGACGAAGCCAATTGCTGTATTGAAACGAAATTCCTTTAAATTGAAAATGATGTACAGGAGAATCGATCGTTCCTTTTACTTCAACCAGATTTTCTAAAACAGGCGCAATTACAATTGCCGAATTAATTTCTTCTCCAGCTCTTGGAATATAATAGATTTTAGCATTTTTCTTGTCCAAATACCATTCACCAGGTTCATTTAAAAGCGAAAAAGCGTTGTTTAAGAAATAAGCCGAATTTCCGTTATTTTTAGAAATCCACGGAGCAGGCCACGGATGCTCGCTTTGAATACGGCTTTCTGGTTCTTCAAACGAAAGTTTGGCGCTGTCTTTTTGTACTTCGATATTTTTAATACGCAAGTTGGCATTCGACCACCATTGCACAATAAACATTTCCATTCCCGGTTCGAACTTTACCGATTTATCCTTAAACGGAATCCAGCAGGTTTGTTCCTGATGATTCCATGATAAAATACGCTCCATAGTACTTCCCGCAGTATTTTTGGCTCTCACCGCTTTTTTACCGTTTACCCATAATTGTCTGTAGTCAATTAGGCTTCCTGCTTTTTTAGGAGCATCGGCTACCCAAACTGATCCTTTTTTAAGTCCGTTGATAACGGTTGTCGATTTTGTCCAATTTTTAATTTCAATTCCACCGCTTACAATGGGTCTTGCATTTACATCGGCTTCAATTGTTGTCGGACTTTCTGCTGTTCCAGAATCTTCTGGTCGTACAAATAAAGGTTCGTTTAAATAATACGTTCCATTCATTACTATGATTCGGATTCCGTCTTTTATTGATGGATCTTTTAAACGACGAAGCTCTCTGGCTTTTCGCATTGCCATGTGAACCGTTGCCAGCGGATTTGATTTTGTTCCGAGGTTTGAATCTTTTCCTGATGGCGACACCCAGATTTCAGCTCCACTTGCCGAAAGTGTGAATACCAGTAAAAAAACAATCAGTAATTTGTTGAAGGAAATTAAATGCATTATTTATAGTATTGATTTTTTTCTTTAGATAAAATTACGAGGCATTTATTTAAAGCGCTATAATTTTTACAAATAAATGTATTTTTAACACTTTTACCAAATAATTGGGACAATTTAAAAGAATATAAAATGACAGGCATCCTGTACCCTCCTGTAATATTGACTTTGAGACAATAACTTTGAAAATTTAGCTTTTAACTATCTTCTAATTTCCCGATCAAAAAAAGTTAAATTCATAAAAAATCTGTGATAAACTCTTCTAAAATGTCATTTCATATTATTTTTTTAATAGATTTGTGTAATCGATTACATTGAATATTTCAAATTAAAAAACTGTAATTTTATTTATTGAATAAAAATTCACATGATAAAAAACTGAATTAATAGTAAATCGATTTCCTGAAAAACTTTTAACTATAATACAAATAAGAATGAAAACTAACCGAATTAACCTTTTATGTGTAGCCCTAGCCTCTTTTGCTTTGAGTTTCAATACAGCTTCGGCACAAAAAACTGCTGACACGTATAAAAATATTGAGTTTAAAATGGCTGAAATCCAAGAGCCTGTAATTCCGAATTACAGTGTGAATCTAAAAGACTTTGGAGCAGTAAATGGCGGTTATGTTTTGAATACGAAAGCTTTTGCAGATGCCATTGATGCACTTTCGAAAAAAGGCGGCGGAAAATTAATTATCCCTCCTGGGATCTGGCTTACAGGCCCAATTATATTAAAAAGCAACATTGAGATGCATGCTGAAAGGGGTGCTCTGATAAAATTTTCTCCAGACAAAACTTTGTATCCTTTAGTTGAAACCAATTTTGAAGGTCTAAACACCTGGCGTTGTATCTCTCCTATCTACGGTAAAAATCTAGAAAATATAGCATTTACAGGAAATGGTGTATGGGATGGTTCGGGAGAAGTATGGAGACAGGTTAAGAAAAGTAAAGTAACGGAAAGCCAATGGAAAGAAGTAATTTCAAGAGGTGGTGTTTTAAATAAAGAAAAAACGAGCTGGTATCCTTCAGAGGTTTTTATGAATGCCTCAAAAGGCGCTGACCAAAATGTGCGCCCAGATTTAAAAACAAAAGAAGAATTTGAAACCATTCATGATTTTCTGCGTCCAGTAATGGTAAGCATTCAAAACAGTAAAAGAGTTTTATTTGACGGACCTGTTTTTCAGAATTCGCCAGCATGGAATATCCATCCTTTTATGGTAGAAGATTTGATTGTTAGAAATGTAAGCGTCCGTAATCCTTGGTATTCTCAAAACGGAGACGGGCTTGATGTAGAATGCTGTAAAAACGTATTGATTGAAAATTCTAGTTTTGATGTAGGAGACGATGCCATCTGTATTAAATCTGGAAAAGATAAAGACGGACGTGAAAGGGGTATTCCTTGCGAAAACATTATAGTGAGAAACAATATCGTATATCACGGTCACGGAGGCGTTACAGTAGGAAGCGAAATGTCTGGCGGTGTAAAAAACCTTCATGTTTCTAATTGTACCTTTATGGGAACAGATGTAGGACTTCGTTTTAAAAGTGCGCGCGGAAGAGGCGGTGTGGTAGAAAATATATTTATTTCGGATATATACATGACTGATATTCCGTCTCAGGCTATTTCTTTTAATTTGTATTATGGTGGAAAATCAATAGCTGAAACATTGGAAGAAGGTGGCGATAAAATCGTTAATAAAGCAATGCCTGTAACGGTTGAAACACCTCAATTCAAAAACATTACGATTAAAAACATCACTATTAAAGGTGCTCAGCAAGCAGTATTTTTACAAGGTCTTCCTGAAATGAATTTAGAAAATATTGAAATCACAAATCTAATTGCGAAAGCACAAAAAGGCTTTTCTATAATTGATGCTAACGGAATTAAAATCAGCAACGCACAATTGGATATTGAGGCTAAAAATGCTTTCGAAATTTACAATACTAAAAACCTTTCGCTAAAAAACATCGAGTTTAATCCTTCTTCATCAAATGCGATTACAATTAATGGTGAAGCGAGCAAGAACATTGATTTAAGCGGTTCTTCAGCTAATTTTTCTAAGACGACTACTATCGATAAAAACGTGCCTAAGAAAGCTGTTAAATTCTAAAAACGAGATTCTATGTTCAATTCCATAAATAGCTCGAAATTACTGGCATCTGCGTTTTGTGTTTTTTCATTTTTATGCTCTAATGCACAGTCAAATAGCGAAATCAGTACAAAACCTTTTACTGATGGCACTAACCATTGGTACTTTATAAAAGACAAAACCAATATCATAAATCCGATTCCGAATCAGCCGAAATATGCTGAAACAGATTATACTAAAATTGCAGATAATATTCTGTATTTCCAGCGTGATAATGGTGGGTGGCCAAAGAATTATGACATGAAAGCTATTTTAACGCCACAGCAAATAGATAGCGTAGTTAAAACAAAATACATAGAACATACTACTTTCGATAATGAAACGACTTATACTCATATTCATTATCTGGCACAGGTTTATACGCTCACAAAAGATCCGAAATATAAAGATGGGTGTTTAAAAGGTATTAATTTTGTCATAAAAGCACAATATTCAAATGGAGGCTGGCCACAATATTTTCCTTTAGAAAAAGGTTATAGTCGACACATTACTTTTAATGATGGAGCGTATATGGGCATCATGAATCTTTTAAAAAAGATTGTAAATAATGATCCTGATTATGCTTTTATTGACGCTAAAACCAGAAAAAAAGTAGCTAATGCTTACCAAAAAGGATTGGATTGTATTTTGAAAATGCAAATTAAAGATAATGGAAAATTGACTGCTTGGTGCCAGCAACACGACGAAATAACTCTTGAACCTGCATGGGCACGTAAATTTGAACCGCCAAGCATCTGTAATGCCGAAAGTGTTGATGTTGTTTTGTTTTTAATGGATATTGATAATCCAAATGAGAAAATTATTAATGCCGTGCAAGGCGCAATAAAATGGTTTCAGGATTCTAAAATCTATAATACCAGAGTTGAAAGTTTTGCTGCTGAAGAAATGGAATCTAAATATAAGAAAATCAAAAATGACGTAAGAGTCGTACACGATACAACTGCTCCGCCAATTTGGACTCGTTATTACGAATTAAAAACACATCGTCCTTTATTCTCTGATCGTGACAGTGAGTTTTTATATTCTTTAGCCGAAGTAAGCCGTGAAAGAAGAACGGGCTATGCTTGGTACACCGATAAACCTGAAAAGGCTCTGAAGAAATATCCTGAATGGCAGAAGAAATGGGCTCCGGAAAATGATGTTTTGAAACAGTAAAATAAACTATTTTGTATTTCTGTCAAAGGGAGAAATACAAGAAGCCAATTTTCAAATATAGCCCGTGGTTTCAACCACGGGGACGCAATATTGTAACGTCCTGTATTGTGTTCCCGTGGTTGAAACCACGGGCTATATTAGACAAGTTTGCGATTAGAATCTTTGTCAAAGTTTTGAACTTTAACAAAGAGGAAGAAAAAAAAGCGTAAATATTAAATTTACGCTTTTTTGTTTTTTTATATTCTCTATTTATTTAGATCATAAAATGCATTCGCATTCTCAAACCAAATCTTATTCTGATCTTCAATAGAAAACTTTGAAATATAATCTTCTAAAATTTTAACAACCTCGTTATAATCCGAAGCAACATTTAGAACTGGCCAATCTGAGCCGTACATTAATTTATTAACTGAAAAGTTCTCAAAAATAACATCTAAATACGGCTTTAAATCTTCTGGTTTCCAGTTTTTCCAGTCGGCTTCTGTGACCATTCCTGAGATTTTACACCAAACGTTTTCATACTTTGCAATTTCTTGAATTCCCTTTTTCCAAGAATCAATACTTCCTGATTTGATATCTGGTTTTGCAATATGATCGATTACAAATTTTTGGTTTGGAAAATCTTGAACTAAACTAATTGCCGCTGGTAATTGACGTTCAAAAATCAGTATATCGTAAGTATAATTGAATGGCTTTAAAGCTGCGATTCCTCTTCTAAATTCCTTTCCAAACATAAAATCATCTGCTTCACCTTGAACTACGTGCCTAAAACCTTTCAGCTTTTTTTGATCTGAAAAGAATTGCAAACGTTCAACAATATTCTCATTTCGTAAATCGATCCAGCCGACAACTCCTTTTATGAAATCATTTTTAGAAGCCAAATCCAATAAAAAATGCGTTTCTACTTCCGATTGGCTAGCCTGAACAGCAACACAACCTTCAAACTGATTTGCATTTAATAATGGCTGTAGATCTTCAGGAAGAAAATCTCTTTGGATATTCTGCATAGTTTCATCAATCCAGCTATCTCTAATGGGATCAAACTTCCAAAAATGCTGATGGGAATCTATTCTTTTACTCATAATTTCTTAATTAACATCGCTGATTAATGCACGGTCTAAATGTACGTAACCTCCATCTACAAAAACAAATTGTCCTGTGGTATGCGATGATTTTTCTGAAATGACAAAAAGAGCCGTATCCGCAATTTCTTCTGTTTTGGTCATACGGCTTTCTAACGGAATACTTTTATTGATTTTATTCAAAACAGTTTGTCCGTCTGGCAATGTTTTTATCCAATCTTCGTAAGCTGGCGTATAGCTTTCTGCAATAATAATCGCGTTTGAACGAATTCCGTACTGAATCAAATCTACAGCCCATTCTCTGGTCAATCCCAAAACGCCGCCTTTCGCAGCAGCGTAACCAGAAGTTCCTCCCTGCCCTGTTAAAGCCACTTTTGAACCAATATTTAAAATATTTCCTCTTGATTCTTTTAAGTATGGAAGTGCATATTTAGCCAATAAAAAATAACTTACTACATTCAATTTCAATGAATTCATAAAATCCTCGTAGCTTGAATCTAATCCTGCGCCATCATTTACACCAACGTTATTAATTATGGCATCAATTCTCCCATATTTAGCTCCAATTACATTTACAGCATTTTCTATCGCAACAGGATCGGTTACGTCAGTTTGTACAAATAGTGAATTAACTCCTCTTTTTTGAAGCCTTTCTACGTATTCGAAACCTCTTGCATTCCTGTCAACTAAAACCGGAATGGCACCTTCATCTGCCAATCGGTTTACGATCGTTTCTCCAATACTTCCTTCTTTTCCAGCCGAACCAGAAACGACAACTATTTTATTTTTTAAGTTTAAATCCATTTCTTTTTTGTGTTAGATGTGATTTGTAAAATGTCTTTTGTGAAAAGTGATATGTGAGATGTAAAATGTGAAAAGTGAAATCTAAAAATTAAATCGCTTTGTATTCGTGCAATGAAAATCACATTTCACATATTACTTTTCACTTTTCACAAATTAATCAATTTCAATTAACGCCTTAATCACATTATTTTTCGGATCAATCAAATTCCCGAAATCAGTAATCATTTCAGAGAAACTTGTTCTGTGCGTGATGTATTTCTTCGGATCAATTTTGCCTTCTTTCAAACATTTCATCACATATTCGAAATCTTCGATTGTTGCATTTCTACTGCTCATTAAAGTCGATTCTCTTTTGTGGAAATCTGGATGACTAAAACTTAATTCTCCCTTTTGAAGTCCAACCAAAACAAATCTTCCGCCATGTGAAATATAATTAAAAGCGCTGTTCATTACTTTTTGATTTCCAGTTGCATCAATTACTACATTTGCCATATCTCCGTTTGTTAGTTCAGCTAATTTTTGAGCGACATCATCGTTCAACGGATTAATCGTTTCATCAGCATTTAGTTCTGTTTTACAGAAATTTAATCTGTAATCATTGATATCCATTACAATTACTTTTGCTCCAGCGATTTTAGCAAACTGAATCAATCCAATTCCGATTGGTCCTGCTCCCATTACCAAAACAGTATCAGTTGGTTTTACAGCCGCTCTTCTAACTCCGTGCGCCGCAATTGCCAAAGGTTCAACCAAAGCCAATTCATCATAATCTAAACCTTGACCGTGCAATAAATATTGTTCTGGAATCGAAACATATTCCGCCATTCCGCCATCAATATGAACTCCGAAAACTTTGATATTTACACAGCAATTTGTCAATCCGTTTCTGCAGGCAACACACTTTCCGCAGTTAAAATACGGAATAAAAGTTACTTTATCTCCCGGTTTAAAACCTGCAGCATTTCCTTTTACATATTCTGCAGCCAATTCGTGACCTAAAATTCTTGGATATTCAAAATACGGTTGAGTTCCACCAAAAGCATGAATATCAGTTCCGCAGATTCCGATTCTTTTAATTTTCAATAAAACTTCTCCCTCTTTTGGTTCTGGAATACTGGTTTCTTTTAATAGAAATTCCTGAGGTTTTTCGCAAACAATATATTTCATTTTATACTTTCTTAATTTTTATTTTTGATATGCTACAGCTTTCTGTTTGCTTGTTCCTAAACCTTCAATTCCAAGTTCAACAACATCGCCTGCTTTAATATAAATCGGATCTGGTTTAATTCCTAAGCCAACTCCCGGAGGCGTTCCTGTACTGATAATATCGCCCGGAAGTAAAGTCATAAACTGACTTAAATAATGTACCAAATAAGGAATTTTGAAAACTAAATTTAAGGTATTGCTGTCTTGGAATTTTTTACCGTTTACCGTCAGCCACATCTTTAAATTGTCAACATCAGCGATTTCATCTTTTGTAGCCAAAAATGGCCCGAGAGGCGCAAAAGTATCGCTTCCTTTTCCTTTTGCCCATTGACCGCCACGCTCTAATTGAAAAGCTCTTTCGCTGTAATCATTCAATAAAGCATAACCCGCAACGTAATCTAAAGCTTCTGCTTCTTCAACATAACTTGCTTTTTTTCCTACTATAAAAGCCAATTCTACTTCCCAGTCGGTTTTTTCGCTATTTTTTGGAATAATCAAATCATCATCTGGACCGCACAAAGAAGTTGTTGATTTGAAGAAAATAATCGGTTCTGTCGGAATCGGAGCGTTTGTTTCTTTACAGTGATCGATATAGTTTAATCCAATACAGATAATTTTTGAAGGTCTTGCTACTGGCGAACCCAAACGTACAGAAGCATCAACTTCTGGTAAAGTCGGGTTATTTTCTAGTGCTTTTTGTAATTTTTCTAATCCGCTCTCTTCAAAGAAACTTTCGTTAAAATCGGTTACAATCGAAGAAACATCATATCTCTTTTCTCCAATTAAAACTCCAGGTTTCTCTTTTCCGATTTCTCCAAAACGTATTAATTTCATAATCGTATATTTTTAATTGTTAGTTTATTATTTCTGATGAAAGATATCCATCAATCGCATAATCATCTTAGAAATTCTACTTATTATTCATTCAAAATCCTTTATAAAAGCAAAGCAGAATTAATAAATGTAAAAAATACAATTACAAAAATACTTTTTAAAAATTAATATCCGAGATATATTTCATTTTCCTATTCTTAAAATAACTAAACTTTAAATTTTTATAACATTTTTTAGACGGTTTGTAAAAATTATATCACTAATTCTCCTATTATGCAAAAAGATTCTTTAATAAATAAAGGATTTCTTGTGCATTTAAATCTTATTTCTACTTTTGTAATTGTATTTTTTACATTTATTATTTCAAACGATTTCACTACCCAAAATTCCTATATAAAAATGATAAAATTAAAAGGCATAACTTGGAATCATACAAGAGGTTTACTACCAATGGTTGCCACATCACAGCGTTTTACAGAACTACATCCTGATGTTGAAATTTCTTGGGAAAAAAGAAGCTTACAAGAATTTGCAGATGCTTCTATTGAAGATTTAGCCAAAAGATTTGATTTATTGGTAATCGATCATCCTTGGACAGGTTTTGGAGCGCAAACCAAAGCGATTCTTCCGTTATCTGATTATTTATCAAACGAATATATTAAAGATCAAGAAATTAACACCGTTGGGAAATCATACGGAAGTTATGTTTTTCATGATAAATTATGGGCGCTTCCAATTGATGCTGCAACTCCGGTTGCCTCTGCCCGCTTGGATCTTTTACAGAAAAACAATTTGGAAGTTCCTAAAACTTATGATGAATTATTGGCATTAGCTAAAAAAGGTTTAGTTGCCTTTGCTGGAATTCCAGTAGACGTTTTAATGAGCTTTTATATGTTTTGCTGCAGTTTGGGCGAAGCTCCTTTTCTTTCTGAAGAAAAAGTGATTTCTGAAACAACAGGAATCAAAGCGCTTCAAATGTTTAGAGAATTAGCTCAATTAATTGATCCTAAAAACTTTAACCGTAATCCAATTCAGGTTTACGAAGCGATGGTCAATTCAGACGAAATTGCGTATTGTCCGTTTGCTTATGGTTATTCTAACTATTCTCGCATTGGCTACAGCCAAAACCTTTTACATTTTTATGATTTAGTAAAATTGAATGATAATCCGATGATTTCTTCTTTGGGAGGAACTGGATTAGCGGTTTCTTCATTCAGTGAACATATTGATACAGCCATAAAATATGCTGAATTTACGTGTTCGCCACAAGTTCAGCAGAATATTTATACCGATAATGGCGGTCAGCCAGGACATTTGCAAGCTTGGAAAAGTGATCGAATCAATAGCGTAACGCACGATTATTTCAAAAATACCTTACCAGCTTTAGAACGTGCTTTCCTTCGCCCAAGATATTATGGTCACATGTATTTCCAAGATCACGCTGGAGATGTGGTTCGCAACTATTTAATGAATGGCGGAGATGAAGTAAAAGTATTGGAAGAAATGAATTTGCTTTACGCGGAATCTCTAAAAATTCAGACCGTATGAGACCTTTAGAAGGATTAATTGTTCTGGAATTCTGTCAGTTTTTGGCAGGGCCTTCGGCAGGATTAAAACTAGCCGATTTGGGCGCACGCGTCATCAAAATCGAGCGTCCTGTAAAAGGCGAAGCCTGCAGACAATTGAGCATCAAAGATTTATTTGTAGACGATAGCAGTTTACTTTTTCATACGATTAATAGAAACAAACAATCTTTTGCTGCCGATTTGAAAAATCCTGACGATTTGGTTTTAATTAAAAAACTAATCGAAAAGGCTGATATTATGACGCATAATTTCAGACCTGGAGTGATGGAAAAAATCGGTTTAGATTTTGAAAATACGCTTTCTATTAATCCGCAAATTATTTACGGAACCATTACAGGTTACGGAAATGAAGGCCCGTGGGCAAAAAAACCTGGACAAGATTTATTATTGCAATCGCTTTCTGGATTAAGCTGGTTAAGTGGACGCAAAAGCCAAGGCCCAGTTCCTTTTGGTTTGGCTGTAGCCGATTTAATGTGCGGAAATCATTTTGTACAAGGAATTTTAGCAGCACTTCTAAAAAGAGCTAAAACTAAAAAAGGCGTTTTGGTAGAAGTAAGTCTGTTAGAATCAATTCTTGATGTGCAATTTGAAGCCATTACTTCTTTCTTAAATGATGGCGGTCAATTACCTGAGCGTGGCGATATTAAAGGAAGTGCACATGCTTTTCTAAGTGCTCCTTACGGAGTTTACCAAACGCAAGACGGTTATTTATCTCTTGCAATGGGCGATTTACTTTTTATTGGAAAAACTTTAGGTTTAGATTTAAATGCTTTCGCTGATAAACACCTTTGGTTTGAAAAACGCGACGAAATCAGAACGATTTTGAGCGAAAGAATTCAAACCCAAACATCTGATTATTGGATTGAAATCTTGCAGAAAGAAGGCATTTGGTGCGGAAAAGTTTTCAATTACGAAGAACTAGACAATCAGCCTTTTGTAACTGAATTACAGCTAAAACAAACCGTAAAAAATACCGAAGGCGAAACTTTGGTAACAACCAGAAGTCCGATTCAGTTAGATGGCGAAATTTTAATAAGCGAAAAAGCAGCGCCAAAAGTAGGTCAAGATAATTTAAGTATACACGAAGAGTTTATTCGATAGATTGTTGAATCGTTTATTTGTTTAATCGTTTAATCGTATTAAACAAATCGACGAATTAACGGTTAACCAAATACAACGATTAAACGATTAAATTATAAAAACGGTTAAACGAATAAAAAAATGAAACCATTAGAAGATTATTTAATTGTAGATTTCAGTCAGTTTCTTTCGGGTCCGTCGGCGAGTTTGCGTTTGGCAGATTTGGGAGCGCGCGTAATAAAAATTGAAAAACCAGGAACGGGAGATATCTGCCGTACTTTATATACTTCTGATTTGATTATGAACGGCGAATCGTCTGTTTTTCATACTATCAACAGAAACAAAGAATCTTTTGCGATTGATTTTAAACAGCCTGAAGAACTTCAAAAACTAAAAAAATTATTAGCCAAAGCTGATGTTGTCATGCATAATTTCAGACCTGGAGTTATGGAACGCATCGGACTAAGTTATGAAGATGTAAAAAACATTAATCCGAATGTGATTTATGGATCTATTTCAGGTTTTGGAGAACATCTCGATTTGAAAGATTTGCCGGGTCAAGATTTGCTTTTACAGTCATTAACCGCTTTAACTTGGTTGAGCGGTAATCAAGAAGATGGTCCAGTTCCAATGGGATTGTCGATTGTAGATATGCTTGCTGGAGCTCATTTAGCGCAAGGAATTTTAGCCGCTTTATACCGAAAAGCAACGCATAATATTGGCGCACAAATTCAAATCAGTATGTTGGAATCGGCGTTTGATTTTCAATTTGAAACCATTACGACTTATTTTAATGACGGAGGCGAATTGCCTGTTCGAACTAAAACCAATAATGCACACGCTTATTTGGGCGCTCCATACGGAATTTACAAAACGAAAAACGGTTATTTAGCATTGGCAATGGGGTCGATTCCTGTTTTGGCTTCTCTGCTGAAATGTGATGCTTTATTGCAATTTCCTGAAAATAAATTTACGCTTAGAGACGAAATCAAAAATATTCTTGCGGATCATTTGCAAACGCAGGAAACACAGTTTTGGTTGGATATTTTAGAACCAGCCGACATTTGGTGTGCAGGAGTTTTAAACTATCAGCAGTTATTTGCTGAAGATGGATTTAAGGTTTTGAATTTTACCCAGCAAGTTGAAATGCTTGACGGTTATACCTATAAAACAACTCGCTGTCCGATAAAAATCGACGGCGAATATCTAACTTCTGGAAAAGGTTCGCCGAAACTAGGTCAGGACAACGAGAAAATTATTAAAGAATTTATTGACTGTTAATGGAAAAAATTAGAATCGCCGTTCGTAAATTCGATCCTTTCGAAAGTACACTTCAAAAGTTGTGGGATGCATTTTCACTTCAAAATAATATAAAAATTGAAGCCGAAATGGTTGCATTAGAACTTCATGATTTGTATGAAACTACCATTTCTGAAAAAGGTTTAAAAGAAGGAAAATGGGATATTGCTCATATCAATACCGATTGGATTTTTGATGCTGTAAACGAAAATGCGGTTCTTAATTTATTTCCATTAATTGGAGAAAATCCGCCAGAAAATTATCCTTTTGGATGGCATAAATCGCTTTTGCATTTGCAGAAACTAAGTAACGGCATTTTCGGACTTCCTTTTCACGACGGCCCAGAATGTTTGATTTACCGTAAAGATTTATTCGAAAACGAAACGGAGAAAGAGAATTTTAAAAAACAGTTTGGTTACGAACTTTCAACACCAAAAACTTGGCAGGAATTTTCAGAAATTGCCACATTTTTTAATCGTCCCGAGCAAAATTTATACGGTGCTGTTTTTGCCAATTATCCAGACGGACATAATATGGTTTTTGACTTCTGTCTGCAATTATGGACACGTGGCGGTTCTTTATTAAACAACAAAAATCAGATTGACATTCATAACGAAGCTGCAATAAAAGCATTAGATTTTTATCGAAAAATGGTCAACAACAAAAATGCGGTTCATCCAAAATCTAGAGAATTTGGTTCTGTTGAAGCAGGTTTGGCTTTCGCCGAAGGACAAGCCGCAATGGCCATCAACTGGTTCGGATTTGCTTCTATGGCAGAAGTGATCGAAGAATCGAAAGTGAAAGGAAAAATCGATATCACTTCCCTCCCATCCGATCCAGGCCACAAAACCGCTTCTTTAAATGTATATTGGTTGTATACCATTGGTTCCGGAAGCAAACACCAAAAACTAGCTTATGATTTTTTACGTTTTGCAACAACGCCAGAAAGTGATAAATTATTAACTACTGAAGGCGGTATTGGATGCCGAAAATCGACTTGGAAAGATGAAGAAATCAATACATTAATTCCGTTTTATCATAAACTGGAAATGCTTCATGAAAATGCCCTAACACTGCCTCAAACCCCAATTTGGCCAAAAGTAGCTCAACTTATTGACGGCACTGTTTTAAAAGCCATTGAAACTGATATTTCGTCTGAAATACTTTTAGAAGAAACTCAGAAAAAAATTAAAAAATTAAGTCAAGGAACAACATTACACAGCTCTGTCAAAAATTAAACTTGGCAGGCTCAAATTCAAAATATAGAACAAATGAATATTCCCTATAAACCTTTACTTCCCCAAACAGAACAGCCTATCGTGATTATTGGAGCGAGCGGTATTGTAAAAGATGCGCATCTTCCTGCTTACGAAATGGCAGGCTTTAAAGTTTTTGGTATTACAAACAGAACGATTTCGAAAGCATACGATTTACAGAAACAATTCAAAATCGATCATGTTTTTGAAAGTGTAGCCGATGCAGTAAAAAATGCGCCATCAAATGCTGTTTATGATATTACCGTTTTACCTGATCAATACATTGAAATTTTGGAGCAATTGCCTGATGGTGCTGCTGTTTTGATTCAGAAACCAATGGGAAATGATTTGGCTCAAGCACGTGAGATTGTAGCAGTTTGCGAAAGAAAGAATCTGGTTGCTGCAATCAATTTCCAATTGCGTTTTGCTTCTTTTGTAAGTGCAGCCAGATATTTAATCGATCAGGGAATTATTGGCGAATTATACGATTTAGAATTTAAAGTTACCGTAAATACGCCTTGGGAATTGTTTCCTTTAATAAAAGAACATCCAAGATTGGAGATTCTTTTCCACAGTGTGCATTATATAGACTGTATTCGATCTTTTCTGGGAAATCCGAAAAGTGTATTGGCAAAAACGGCCAAACATCCGCTTAAAAAATTATCATCAAGCCGATCTACTATTATTTTGGATTATGGCGAAGATAAACATGTTGTGATCAATACCAATCACGATCATCATTTTGGTCCAAAACACGAAGAAAGCTACATTAAATGGGAAGGAACAAAAGGCGCTGTTAAAGCAAAAATGGGCTTGTTAATGAACTATCCTGACGGTCTTCCTGACGTTTTTGAGTATGCATTGCCCAAAAAAGATAATGAAAATGAATATGAATGGACAGAAGTAAAATTGGAAGGTTCTTGGTTCCCAGAAGCTTTTATTGGTGCAATGTCTAATCTGATGCGTTACAAAGAAGGTTCTGACTCAACATTGTCTGCAAGTGTCCAAGATGTTTTGGGGACGATGAAAGTTGTAGAAGCTTGTTATGAAAGTAACAAAAACGGCGGAATTTCTTTTGAAGAAGTGTAATTAAAACACTATATTTCAAAACCAAAAAACAAAATTTAAGTCCTCTTCAAAACAAACGCGATGTTGAGCTCACGAATAAAAAGAATAAATTATGTATTTTAAATCAACTTTTTTCGAAGATTATCAAATCGACGACAAACGTATAACTTTAGGCAGAACAATTACAGAAACTGATTTTGTGGTTCATGCCGGACATACAGGGGATTTCTTCCCACACCATATGGACGAAGAATGGTGCAAAACACAACCATTCGGGCAAAGAATTGCGCATGGAACTATGGTTTTTGCGATTGGAATCGGATTAACTGCTTCAGAAATAAATCCAGAAGCTTTTTCTAGAGGTTACGACAAAATGCGTTTTGTAAAACCAGTTCATATCGGCGATACTATTCACTCTGAAGTAACTATTTCTGAAAAAGGCGAAGCCAAAAATCCTGAAATGGGAACCGTAACCGAACATGTAGAAATCATTAACCAACGCGGTGAAGTCGTTTTGGTATGTGATCATCTATTGCTTGTGAAGAAAAGGTTCTAAGATGATAAGATTCTAAGGTGCTAAGGTTTTAAAAACTTTGCGACTTAATGCCTTTGTGGCAAAAAAAACTTAGAATCTTAGCACCTCAGAACCTTAGAACCTATAAAAAAATAAACTAAAAACTATCACACGAATGCAAATTACAAACCAAGCCGGCGATCTACATGAAGTGCCAACAGAAGGAGGAAATCAAAAGCAATATCTTTTGCCTTTTATCCTCGTTACATGCCTATTTTTTCTGTGGGGAATGGCCCACAACTTAGATTCAGTTTTAATTCCGCACTTGAAAAAAGCGTGCGAATTAAACAATCGCCAGTCTACTCTAATTGATACTTCTGTATTCTTTGCTTACTTCATTATGGCGATTCCAGCCGGAATGCTGATTAAAAGATTTGGTTATAAAAACAGTATCATTACTGGATTATTAGTTTTTGCAGCAGGAGCATTTTTGTTCGTTCCAGCAGCTAATACTAGAACTTACGAATTGTTTTTATTTGCCCTTTTTGTAATTGGATGCGGTTTAACGATCTTAGAAACTAGTGCAAACCCATACGCAGCGATTTTAGGACCTGCAGAATCTTCTTCTAAAAGATTGAATTTGGCTGCTTCTTTTAACGGATTGGCTGCCATGGTTGCTCCTATTGTGGGTTCGCTATTTATTCTTTCTGGAACCAATCATACAAAAGAACAAATGGCGGCAATGCCAGAAGCTGAAAAAGCGGCTTATTTATTGGGCGAAGCGGCTTCTGTAAAAATGCCTTATATTGTTTTAGGAAGCATCTTAGTTTTGGTTGCTGTTATATTTTATTTCGTACAATTGCCTTCAATGAAAGCAACTCATGCAGAAGCTGAAATTAAACCTGGATTTTTCTCTGTTTTAAAATTCAGACATTTAAGCTGGGGCGTTGTAGCTCAATTTTTCTATGTGGGTGCACAAGTTTGCATAACAAGTTTCTTTATCAGAATTGCACAGCAAGGTGCTGGATTAGACGAAAAAACTGCTGGATATTATTTAGGAATCTATGGTTTCCTTTTTATGGCAGGACGTTTTATTGGAACTTTCTTTTTACGTTTTGTAAAAGATTATGTTTTATTATCAATCTATTGCGTAATGAGCGTTTTATTATGTTTAGTTGCCATTTACGGTTCTGGAATCATGGTTATTTATGCCCTTGGAGGAATTGGGTTCTTTATGTCAATTATGTTCCCAACGATTTTCTCTTTAGGAATTAAAGGCTTAAAATCGAACACGGAAACGGGTTCTTCTTGGTTAGTAATGTCAATTGTTGGTGGTGCTATTATTCCGTACGGAATGGGAACTTTAATCGATATGAATCACGATGATATTCAGTCTGGGTATATTATTCCGTTAGTTTGCTTTTTGATCATTCTTTCTTTTGGGGCTTTTGGTCATAAAGTAAAAACTCTCTCTGAATAGTTTTTTGCCACAGATTATTTGGATTAAAAGGATTTCTTTTAGCCACGAATTACTCGAATTAGCACAAATTTATTTTTAAAAAATATTTAAATATCAATTGCCTCCAGCTTTAGCTGGAGGTTTTTTGTTTATCCAAATAAAAGGCTTTAGCCAAACTTTTGCGCCTAGTTTGGCTAAAGCCAATAAATGTAGAATCTAGTAACCTCCAGCTAAAGCTGGAGGCAATTCATTTTAGCCATGAATTAGCATAAATTACACTCTTTTATAAAAATAAAAATTCGTGCTAATTCGTGCAATTAGTGGCTATATAATAATCAAAAACGCCTCCAATTGGAGGCGTTTTCTTTTAGTCATGTTTATTAATGGTGTTTGCCATTACCGTGATCGTGGTTCTTGTCTGACTTATTTCCTTTGTTTCCTTTATCGTTTCCATAATGATTTCCGTTGTTGCCTTTTGGTTTTTCTCCTCTATTTTTTTGAGGTTTTCCGTGGTAACCTTTCGGATATTCGGCTCTGTGTTTTGTGTGATAATAGTACGGAGAATCTCCTCTATAATCTGTCAAAACTACTTTATAACCAGAATACAAATCATAGTTTCTATATCTTGACGGAAGTCTTCTTTCACGAACCCATTTTCCGCTGTTGTCATAAATAAATACGCTTTGATTTACGTCATAATATACATCGATGTCTGGCAAATAATAGTATCTGCTGTTATCGTAACCTAACGGTCCCCAATTTGGAGGCGTACCAATATTTACATTTACTGATACCTGAGCTTGAGCAAAAAATGCACTCATAAAAAGCACTGAGGCGAATATAAACTTTTTCATGTCTTTAAAATTTAAATGTTAATCTTATTAGATATTAATCGAAAGTAGTGCCAAAGTTTTACGATTTAAGCATTCATTATACAAAATTACCAAACTAATCGACGGAGAGCGTTTTTTAAACGACGTACTTTTCAAAAAACCGTCTCAGGTTTTGAGACGGTTTTTATCATTATAAACAATTATTTCCAACCACCACCCAACGCTCTGTACAAATTAATAACAGCTTGTAATTTTTGCAGGTTATCATTAACTCCGTTTAATTGTGCTGCTAAAAGATTTTGCTGAGATGTTAATACATCTGTATAGTTAGTTGCCGAACTGTATTCTAAAAGTTCTTGCGTAAAGTCTACTGCTTTTTCTAAAGCTGCGATTTGTTTCGCTCTAGAATCTTCTTTTTCAACAGCCATTTGGTACGCATACAAAGCATTTGAAACTTCCTGACCAGCCACTAAAAGACTTTGCTGGAAATTGTTGTATGCTTGCAATTGTTGTGATTGCGCTGTGGTCAATCTCATTTTATTCACACCATGATTAAATATTGGCTGCGTCAATCCCCCGATAATCGAATAAAAAATAGAATGGCTAAAGAAATCATTCAACTCTAAATTTGAAAATCCAGTACTTGCTGTAAGCGTCAAACTTGGGTAAAAATAAGTTTTAGCCAAATTAGTCGACTCAAAAGCGACTCTGAAATTAAATTCCGCTTGACGGACATCTGGACGATTATTTAATAGCTGCGCTGGCATTCCGATTGCGATTTTTTCAGGAATAATCTGTGTTCCTAGAACTCCTCTATCAATTGGTCCAGGCCCTTGCCCTAGTAAAATATTTATAGCATTTTCGGTTTCACGAATGCTTTGTTTTAAGTCCGGAATTAAAACTTCAGCTGCATGCTGATTAGCTTCACTCTGAACAACAGCTGCACCAGTTACAATTGCTCCTTCTTTTAAAGCTTTAATGGTTGCAACGTTTTCGATACGGCTTTTTAATGTTTCTTCCGTAATTTTTAACGATTCATCATACGATAATAGCAAGAAGTAATTATTAGCAATATCAGCAATTAATTGCGTCTGAACGGCTTGTTTTGCAGCATCTGAAGCTAAGTAGGTTGCCAAAGCTGCTCTTTTAGAACTGCTTAATTTTCCCCAAACATCAATTTCCCAAGAACTGCTTACGCCTAATTTGTAAGTAGTTGTTAAGGTATTAATATTGATTCCTGCTGGAAAGTTTAATCCTGCCTGCGATTGTTTATTGTGCGTTACATTGGCGTCCAACTGCAAGCTTGGATAATAAGCCAATTTACTCTGACGCAAAGAAGCTCTTGCCTGAACAATATTCTCAATTGCATTTTTTAGATTCAAGTTTTGTTCTAAACCTTTTTGAATTAATGCATTTAATTTTTCATCTTTAAAAACAGTATTCCATGGCATGTCTGCAATTGTAGTCGAATCTGTAGTAGACTGATCACGATACAGCTGGTCAGTTTTTAAAGTTGTGGGACGTTCGTATTTCTTGGTAACAGAGCACGCACTAATGAGTGCGGCTGTTATTACCAGTAAAATATATTTATTAGAACTATTCGTCATTTTTGTTGTAATTAAATTTTACTCTTTGTGAGCTTCTATTAAATGAATTTCGTCTTCATCGTCATCGTCATCATCATAACCATCTTTCGCTGGACCACTTATTCTTTCTTGTAAAGTCTGGAAAATGATAAACAGAACTGGAATAACAAATACTCCTAAAATCGTTCCGATTAACATACCTCCAACGGCACCAGTACCAATAGATTTATTACCAACAGCACCTGCACCTTTGGCAAACATCAACGGAACTAATCCTAAAATAAAGGCAAACGAAGTCATCAGAATTGGACGTAAACGCGCTACTGCTCCTTCAATAGCAGCTTGTACAATTGGAAGTCCTTTTCTTCTTCTATCCAAAGCAAATTCGACAATCAATATACCGTTCTTCGCCAGAAGTCCGATAAGCATGATTAAGGAAATCTGCAGGTAAATATTACTATTTAATTTAAAAATAATCGAGAATAAATATGCTCCTGCTAATCCAAACGGAATTGATAATAATACCGCAAATGGCAAAATGTAACTTTCGTATTGTGCACTCAGTAAGAAATAAACGAAAACCAAACATAAAAGGAAAATGAAAATCGTTTCACTTCCTGAAGCTAATTCCTCACGCGTTAAACCTGAAAACTCATATCCATAGCCTGCAGGAAGATTTTCTGCAGCCACTTCTTGAATTGCTTTAATAGCATCTCCAGAACTATAACCTGGTTTTGGTGCTCCTGTAATCGAAATTGACGTAAATAAGTTAAATCTCGAAATAGATTCTGGTCCAAAAACTCTAGTCATTTTTACAAACTCTGTAATTGGCGCCATATTTCCTGCGCTGTTTCGAACGAAAATTTTATTCAATCCTTCTGTATTCGCTCTAAATTCTGGAGCTGCTTGAACCATTACACGATATTGTTTTCCGAATTTGTTGAAATTCGAAGCATACAATCCTCCGTAATATCCTTGCATCGTCGATAAAATCGTATTTACAGAAACTCCTGCGTCTTTCGCTTTCGCTAAATTAATATCCATCATATACTGAGGGAAACCAGGGTTAAATGGCGTTGTCGCATATTGAATTTCCGGACGCTCAGATAATTTCGCTAAGAATTCATTATTCACTTTATAAAATTCAGAAGTCGTATGCCCTCCTTTATCCTGCAATTGGAATTCGAATCCACCACTTTGTCCAAAACCTTGGATAGTTGGAGGCGAAATGAAGAAAATACTTGCCTCACGAATACCGCTTGTTTTAGCAAAAAGCTGTCCGATTACATCATCAACACTAAGATCACGCTGATCCCAAGGATATAATTTTACAATTACCATACTGTAAGCACTACCTGCTCCAGCCGTAAAGTTCTGTCCGACAATACGAAGTGTATTTTTAACTCCTGGAATTGTTTTAGCAATACTATCTACTCTTTTAGCAATAATATCCGAACGTTCCATAGAAGCCGATGGCGGCAAACTAATATTAGCAAAAACAGTTCCTTGATCCTCTGAAGGTACGAAAGCAGAAGGCGTAGTTTTCATCATATAAACCAACGCAGCACCAGCAATTACAATTGAAGCCAATGCAATCCATTTTTTCGCAGAAAGGAAACTTACAGAACGTTTGTATCGTGCTGTAACATTGTCGAATGCCACGTTAAATGAAGTGTAAAAACGCTGTAAATAACTTTTATGTTTGTGATCATCAGCATGTGGTTTCAATAAAAGCGCACATAAAGCTGGACTCAAAGTCAAGGCATTTACTGCCGAAAGTATAATCGCAACGGCCAGTGTAATACCAAACTGTTTGTAGAATACCCCTGTTGATCCATTAATAAAGGTTACTGGAATAAATACCGCAGCCATTACTAAGGTAATCGAAATAATCGCTCCCGAAATTTCGTCCATCGCATGAATGGTCGCTTTTTTAGCCGACTTATATCCATGATCCAACTTGGCGTGAACGGCCTCGACGACGACAATCGCATCATCGACCACAATACCAATGGCGAGTACCATTGCAAAAAGCGTCAATAAGTTGATCGTAAATCCGAATAAATTCAGGAAGAAGAATGTACCCACAATCGCAACCGGAACCGCAATTGCCGGAATTAAAGTCGATCTAAAATCTTGAAGGAAAATAAATACTACGATGAAAACCAATATAAAAGCTTCAACCAAAGTGTGAATTACTTTTTCGATAGAAGCATCCAAGTTCTCGTTAACGTCCACCATAATAGTGTACTTCATTCCTTTTGGGAAACTTTTTGCTGCTTCTTCAATCAGTTTTTTAGAATTGATAATTACATCACGAGCATTAGATCCAGGAGTCTGGCTAATCGCCATTGCTGCCGATTCTACTCCGTTTGTTTTAATCGTTGACGAATAACTTAAAGATCCTAATTCTACTTTAGCTACATCTTTAAGTCTAAGCATCTGTCCATTTCCAACAGATTTTATAACAATGTCTCCAAATTCCTGAGCGCTTGTTAAACGTCCTTTGTATTTAATTACATATTGAAATGCCTGATTTCCGTTTTCACCAAATTTACCTGGTGCTGCTTCGATATTTTGTTCTGCTAAAGCTGCCGAAATATCGCTTGGAATCAGTTTATACTGCTGCATTATGTCTGGTTTTAGCCAGATTCTCATCGAGTAATCTTTGGCACCAAAAACGGTTACATCTCCTACCCCAACTACACGCTGAATTTGCGGTACAAGGTTAATCTTTGCATAATTTTGAAGAAACGTCTGATCGTAAGCTTTATCATCACTGTATAAAGAGAAAATCAACAAGTTACTACTCTGACTTTTGGTTACTGTAACCCCAGCCTGAGTTACCTCTACTGGCAATAAACTTGTTGCTCTAGAAACCCTATTCTGAACGTTTACCGCTGCTAAATCGGGATTTGTTCCTACTTTAAAGAAAACTTTGATCGAAGCATTTCCGTCATTTGTTGCTGTAGAAGTCATGTAAGTCATGTTTTCTACACCATTAATCTGCTCTTCAAGCGGAATTACGATACTTTTAAGTACCACATCTGCATTGGCACCAGTATAACTTGCTGCAACGTTTACCGTTGGTGGCGCGATATCCGGATATTGAGAAATCGGTAACTCAATTAGGCCTAAAACACCTAAGATGACGATAAT
This sequence comes from Flavobacterium movens, assembly GCF_039581425.1. NCBI lineage: Bacteria > Pseudomonadati > Bacteroidota > Flavobacteriia > Flavobacteriales > Flavobacteriaceae > Flavobacterium > Flavobacterium movens. The sequence continues at coordinate 197,683 of NZ_JBCPXY010000006.1, read as the reverse complement.
AACAGATATTACCGTCGAGAGTACGGGTCTTTGTATAAATTTTTTAAACATTTTTTTTATTTTAAATCGGCGTAAACTGCTTCTTGGCTTTGATTATTAGGTTTAATTTCAGTTCCTTCTTTCAATGAAGCTACTCCTTCTAATACGATTTCATCTCCAGCTTTTAAACCGCTTGTTACCACATAATAGTTTCCTGCTGAGTTGTCCAACACTGTGATATTAGCATTTGTTGTCTTTTTGTCTTTTCCTACAACAACTGCAAACATTTTATCCTGTAATTCGAAAGTGGCACTTTGAGGAATTATAATGGCGTCTTTAACGTAGTTCGGAATTTGCACTGTAGTACTGCTCCCGCTTCTGATAATTCCTTTTGGATTTGGGAAACGAGCTCTAAAATTTACAGTACCTGTTTCTGTATTAATTAATCCGTTTACGGTTTCTATTTTTCCTTTTTGATCATAAGTCGAACCATCAGAAAGTACCAAAGAAACATCTGGCATGCTTTTAATTTTTTGGTTTAATGAACCTCCTGCGTCTTTAGTGAAATTTAGAAGCACTTTTTCATTCATTGCAAAATAAGCGTATACATTACCAATACTTGAAACTGTTGTTAAAGGTTCGGCTGTATTAGAACTTACCAAACTTCCTAAACGGAAAGGAATCGAACCTACAACTCCATTTACGGGACTTGTTACGGTAGTATAACCTAAATTAACTTTAGCATTTACTAAAGCTGCATTTGCTTGAGCTAGAGATGCCACAGCTGACTCATAAGTATATTGAGCCGACTCTAAATCGTATTTGCTGATAATTCCTTTTTCAACCAATGGTTTTACTTTATTCACAGCCAATTTTGCTGAACTAACTTCTGCCTGAGCACTTTTAATGCTTGCTGTTGCAGTACGAACTTGCTGCTCATATTCTGGAGCGCTAATCTTAAATAAAGGCTGTCCCGCTTTTACTACAGCACCTTCATCAACAAAAATTTTATCAATATAGCCTTCAACTCTTGGGCGAATTTCTATATTTTGCTGTCCTTGGATACTAGCAGGAAAATCGCTGTTTAATGTCGCTGATTTTAGCTGTAATGTCACAGTCTTATATTCTTTAATCTGCGGCGCACCTCCGGCTTGAGCCGATTTATCATTTTTACCGCAAGAAGCGATAATAAGTGATGCTGCGAGGATGCTTAAAAATGATTGCTTAGTCATTGTGAAAAATGTGTAATTATCGATTATATGTGAACAAAAGAAATAAAATATAAGATACGAAATTTTTCAAATAGACGAACAGCAAGAGACAATCGATAAAGGCAAGATGAGAACCGATGGTTTTATTTAAAATATTAAACAAGTGTTTAATTTTTGTCTTATCGGCTCTAAAATGCTTTTTAGAGACTCTAAATCCCATTTTAGCGATTACCCAAAAATTGTATTTGAATAAAATGTAATATTGTCCATAAATATCAAAAATTACAATGGGACCAAGCTTTTTCAGACCTTACTTATTTACCGGATTACACATACTGAGCTGGGTATTATTAGGCTTTATCATGCTATTTTACATACCTTTAACTTGGAATGTAACGCTACCTGGTGTCTTCTGGCTTTGGCAAATGGTCTTATTGATTTTACTGATCATCATTTTTTATTCGAATGCAAAAATTATAGTTCCCCGAACCATTTTTAAAGACAATACTTCTCCTTTTCTAGTTTGGGCTTTTATTACGATTTTTGCCATGCAGGTTATTGCTTATTTTTATACTTCACAAACGGATCTTCACACCAAAATAAGTTTGATTCTAGGATTCAAAAAATACAAAAATCCTTATTTCGACAATTACGTTTTAATGCTCAGTTTACTTGTTTTAGGAATAAGCACAAGCTGGGCTATGTTGCAATATTGGCAAAAAGCGGCTCAGCATAAGCAAAAATTAGAACAGGATAAAACGGCTGCCGAACTAGCTATGCTTAAAGCACAAATCAATCCACATTTTTTCTTTAACTCGCTTAATAGCATTTATTCACTTACTTACACCGATATTGAAGATTCTAGGAATGCGCTTCACACTTTGAGCCGTATGATGCGTTATCTGCTTTACAGCACAGAAGAAAAAACTACGTTGCTGAAAGAAGCTGAATTTATGAGAGATTTCATTGCATTAATGAAACTTCGTGCCAATAGTAAACTGACTATTACAACAGATATTCCCGAAAAAATACATGATTACCCAATTGTTCCGATGTTATTACTACCTTTAGTAGAAAATGCTTTTAAACATGGTGTTCATGCCACCGATAAAAGTGAAATTTACATTAAGCTTACACAAAATGGAAGTGAGCTCGAATTTGAAGTTGAAAATACTTATTTTGAAAAAACAGCAGTTTCTGATGTAGGCGGAATTGGTTTAACCAACACCAAAAGAAGACTGCAATTGATTTATCCGAATCAGCATTTTATTTCTTTTGGAGTTACCGACCACGGAACATATAAAATTAAATTGAAGATAAATTTAGAGCAATGACAGTAATAAAATGTATAGCAGTAGATGACGAACCATTGGCTTTAAGATTGGTAGAAACCTTTATAGAGCAGACTCCGTTTTTAGAATTAATTTCTACTTGCGACAATGCTGTCGATGCAATGGGACTTATCAGGGAAACAAAACCAGATCTTGTTTTTTTAGATATTAATATGCCTAATTTAAGCGGAATGGAATTGGCAAGATTAATACAAGATCAGCCTGGACCTTTGCCAAAAATTATTTTTACTACGGCTTACAATCATTATGCAATTGAAGGTTATAAAGTTAATGCGGTAGATTATCTTTTGAAACCTTTTAGTTACGAAGAATTTCTGCGTGCTTCAAGCAAAGTTTTACAATTAGCCGAAGAAGCCAATAATACATTTACTACTATTACCGCTGATGACGAATTTATCTTCTTGAAGGTAGAATATCAATGGGTAAGAATTTCACTAAAAGACATCACCTATATTGAAAGTCTGAAAGATTATGTAAAAGTACATCTTGAAGATTCGCAGAAAGCTTTAATGTCTCTTATTTCGCTTAAAGCATTAGAAGAAAAACTGCCTTCCTCAAAATTCATGCGTGTACATCGTTCTTTCATTGTCTCATTAGATAAAATAAGCGCCATTAGTAAAAACTCCATTTTTATTGATAAAATAGAAATAACGGTTGGCGAACAATATAAAGAAGCCTTTAAGACATTAGTCGATAAATGGCTGAAATAAATTTAGAATAAGAATTACAAAATCATGGAAAAAAGATCAAACAAATATTACTTAACATTAAGCCTTAAGGAATATGCAAACGGTGAAACAGAACCAGCAAAAGAACTCGGAATAGAATTTGACAATCACGATGAAATCTTTGGAATAATAGAACGCATCAAAGAAAAAAACATTTTTCCCGACGATTCGCAAGCTGTTCAGTTTGCTTTAGGTTTAAAATTGTTTAGCGAAATCAAAATAAAAAACCGCAAAAATCCTCTTTTTGACGAACTAAATGAAGTTTTTCCAGTCTTCATGAAAAAATTAAAAAGCCTTTAAAAACACCTTTAAAGGCAAGACCTCAGCTTAATACTTCTTGAATTTTAGAACGTTAAATTTCTGCTAAGAAAAGAATAAACCCTTGTTTTGTGGCAATATTTTGCAGCAATTTTTCGTTCCAATAAGGCATGTCCCACTAAATGCTTTCCAAAAGAAGTTTAATTTCTGTTTTTTGAAATTCATCTGCTTCATAAAAAATGGCATGAGCATTTAGGCATTCTTAATTGAAAATAAAACAGAGTATTCGCTCGAAACTAACCATTTCGATTTTTAATGAATCTCTATTCTTTCTAGAAATGTTCGGTAATGCAAAAATTTATTTTTAACCACCAAAATGAAAGCATTATGATAATTCGAAAAAGTATATTTCTTCTCGCTGGAATTCTAGCTTTGAGCAGCTGTTCTAATAACGACAATACTGAAGGAGGCACAGATCCAGGACCAACAGGACCTCCTGTAGAAACTGGAACCGCAAACACTACTTATAAACCAGCATTTGCTGGACAAACACGAGCAGGAAGCATTCAAACCACCACCGAAATTGAATCTAAAATAATTACCAATGGCTTAAGCGCTCCTTGGGGAGTTGCCTATCTTCCTGACGGACGTCTTTTGGTAACCGAAAAAGCTGGAAAAATTAAAATCGTAACCCAAGCAGGAGTTATCAGCAATGCTTTAAATGGTGTTCCTGCTGTTAATCCTGATAGTCAAGGTGGTTTATTAGGAATATGCCTTGATCCTGCATATGCTACTAACCGAATGATTTATTGGGCTTTTTCTGAAGTTGTTGCTGGCGGAAATATTACCGCTGTCGCGAAAGGCAGAATTTCAGACGATGAAAAAGCAATAGAAAATGTAACGGTTATTTATCGTTCTAATACACCAAACGCAAGCACACTACATTACGGAGGCCGAGTTTTATTTGATAAAACGGGAAATTTATTTGTTAGCATTGGCGAAAGATCTGTATTAGAAACGCGTCCTTTAGCACAATCTGTTACCAGCAGTTTGGGCAAAGTTGTTCGCATTACTACTAGCGGACAAGCAGCGCCAGGAAATCCTTCTTTTACGCAAACGGGAGCTTTACCAGAACTTTATAGCATTGGACACAGAAATCCGCAGGGATTGGCAATTCATCCAACTACGGGCGAATTATGGCAAAGCGAGCATGGCCCAAGAGGCGGTGACGAAATTAATCGAATTACAGCGGGAGCAAATTACGGCTGGCCAACAATTACTTACGGAATCGAATATAGTGGTACGAAAATTGGAGAAGGAATTACACAACAAACTGGAATGGAACAGCCTGTCTATTACTGGGACCCTGTAGTGTCACCAAGCGGAATGAGTTTCTACGCTGGAAACCGTGTTCCAGAATGGCAAAACAATCTTTTTATTGGTGCTTTAAGCGGTATGCATATTGTGCGTTTGGCTTTTAAAGACAATAAAGTAGCTGGTGAAGAAAGATTATTGGCTGGCGAAGGCCAAAGATTTAGAGATATTACACAAGGAAAAGATGAAGCATTATACGCCGTTACCGATCAAGGAAGACTTTATAGAATAGATAAAAAGTAAACTTGTTCATTATACATGCCAAAAACGCCCCAAATATGGGGCGTTTATATTTTATTTTTTTTTGTTTCAGGTTTCAGGTTTCAGGTTTTATTCCGTTACGTTTAACCTGAAACTTGAAACAAAAAACTTAAGCTTTAGCTTTTCTTTTTACTGTACAGCCAATTTCTTTAGTTTGTGTAATTGCTGGTTTTTGACCGCTTTTTAATGATGCAATAACCTCTTCTGCATATTTTGTTTTTTGCGGATTATTTCCCTCTGGATCATTATCGATAGCTCCTACGTATTCTACCACATTTCCTTTTGCCGTTTTAGAAACGATAAAGATATGAGGCGTACGTTTTGCTCCATATTCATCAGTAATTTTTTGTCCTGGATCAAATAAATATGGGAAAGGATATTTCTTGTCTTTTGCTAAATCTTGCATTTTTGCAAAAGTATCTGCTGTAGAAGCTTCAGGATCATTTGGATTAATTGCAATTACTGGATATCCTTGCGACTTGAATTTTTTATCCAAATCAATAATTCTCTGTTCGTAACCAATTGCGTAAGGGCAAGTATTACAGGTAAAAACAACAATATATCCTTTTGCATCTTTAAAAGTTCCAAAAGAAACTTCTTTGTTGTCAACATTTTTCAGTTTGAAATCTGGAGCTGTGTCGCCTGCTTTTAGCGTTACACCACTTTGTGCATGCGAAAGAAAAGCAGAAAATGCTAATGCTAGTAATAAGATTATTTTTTTCATAATGGTTTACAGTTTTTTATATTCAGTTAATAATTGTTCATAAGTAAATTCGCTTTCAACAAATTTTCGTTTATCATTCTTAATAAAAAGTGTTGCCGGAATACTTCCCGACCAACTCGGATCAATTCGGTCAATAAATTCTTGAGGATTACTTTCGTTTAATAGAAAAACTTCATTCTTTAGATTTTTCCTTTTCACAAACGGAATCACATTTGATTCTAGTTTCGATTTAAAATCTAGACTTACTAATAAAACAGCCAATTTTTCTGACTTATACTCTGCTCCTAATTTCTCAAAATGCGGCATTTCTTTTATACAAGGCGCACACCAAGTCGCCCAAAAGTTAACAACATACGTACTGTCTTTCCCATTTTTGATTCTCTCATTAAGCTGATTGATATTTATCAGTTTCACATTCTGACTATAAGCTGAAACTGAAATAATACCGAATAAAAATAGATAGAAAAAAGGCTTTATTTTCATGAGAAGAATGCTTTAGAATTAATTTGTTTCCTACAAATATAAAATAATGATAAATTAGTTTTTGTTAATGAAAGTTTAATGAGTCTTTTAAGTTGCTAAGTGACTAAGGTTCTAAGGCTGTAAGTTGTTTTTCAGAATTTTATTTAATTCTATTATATCTTCTTTGTAGCTTGGGTAATCTGTTATATTTCTTATGCTGTGATTTTGGATATTTGTTAATCCAATATCTTTTATTTCTAGAAATGGACACTGCATTACCAATCCGTTTAAAATACAGTCTGAGATATATTCTGAATGTGCTTCAAACTTTGGAATTACATTTAAATGCTTTACAATTATGGGTTTTAAAACAGCTTTTTCATTTTCTTGTATTCCTGTCATTGGAAGAAAAAGAAGAAACAGATTAGGATATTTTTCAAAAGCCAATAATTCATTCAAAGTAAAAAACCAAGCTTCAAAATGTCCTCCTAAATTGCCGATGTAAATATCATTCAGAAAAAAATTGATTTCAAATTCGGCAAATTCAACAGCGTAATTCAAATCATCATTTATTTTTCCCGCAACATATCTGGGATTTTCTTCAATATCATTTTGATTAAAAAACTTCCATTCCCATTCATAAGCTTCAGTTTCATTAGTTTCCACAACTTCCAAAACCTCATCAATATTGAGTTCTTCTTTTTCATCATAACCTCTCGACCAACAGAAATAATACTTCCAGAAAAAAGTGTTATTGTTGAGTTCATCGATTTGTATTTGTCTATTCATAACGCTTCATTACAAAAGTTTTTCAAAGATTTCTCTTTCTACATCTGAAAGTTGTTTGCTAATTTTAGCGAAACCTTTGCTTTGTCCAAACGTAGTATACATCACACCTTCCCAGCAATAATCTGCCATTTCCTGTACATTCGTGCCACTATCTGAATATTCTTTCAAATCTTCTTCTGTAAAATAATACGAAACAAAATTCTCTTTACTATCCAATAATAACTTCAAGCTATTTTCATTTGTAAAATAAGACGTGAAAACCTTATTATGCGGATGTTCTTGCATGGATAAAACAGCATTTATGTAGACTTTAATTGATTTTTCGCTTATTCCGAATTTCTCCAGAAACAATGGTGTAAATTTCTGTTGAATAGACTGATGTTCTCCATCAATTGTTTGATAATAATCAATCAGCGTATCAAAATATTTTTCATCTTGTAATCCTAAAGCAAAAACAGCAAAAGTCGAAGGCATAGCACAGTTTTCGGCTTCAAGATTGGTATACCATTCGTATTTCTTTTTTGTAAGCTCAATATATTCTAAAATACTATCATACAGATTTGGATATTTTACTGCTCCAGCAAAAAAATAATTTTGTCCGCATTTTGGAAGTCCTTTTACAGGAAGTAATTCTTTTGCTTTTGATGAAAAACTAATTTCAAAGCTTTTAGGAAAATCAGATTTTAGAAGGTTATTTACGAAGTGTAATGCTGTTGCGTAACTTTCTTCTGTTTCAGTAGCCAGTTTAAGACTTATTTTAGCAAAAACATCATTTGCTTTACCCACAAAATCTTTGTCTTTGTATTCTGTCAGCTCTTTTGAAAGTTTCCCTGTTCCGTACTTCTTAAGTTGTTCTACTTCATCAGAACCTAATTCGGTCACGACATCAAAATACTCATTTGCTGTAACTGTGGCATAACTTGGGCCGTATTTTATATGAGACACAGCAATATAACATATAAAGCTCAATAGCTCTTTTTGTTCTTCGGTCAATATGGATTTCGGAAGTTCTTCTTTTGTTTTAGGTATAAAAATCTTGTATTTCCCCTTCTTTACTCTTTCAAAACTATTAAAAACCAATTCTTCTGCCTGCAATCCTAATGTGTAACGGTAGCTATCGAATCCATTAAGTTTTCTAAGTTTTTCAACAAACGAAATATAAAACTCTTTTGAGAAAGGTCTCGTCTGGAAAAAATATTCAATTATGGGAGATAACAGAAATTTTTCGCCCGAATCTAATAGATACGGATTTGGATATGCTTTATCAATTTTAACGCTATTATTATCAATCGCTTCAATGAATTTTTCTAAAAGCGCTTCGTTGCCTTCTATTTTTACTAAATAATTTAATTCTCTCATTCTCTATTTTATTGTCACATTTTTAATTTGATTATTCTTCATCATCCCCATCATATTCTTCATCATCATAAGAAAGATAAGACCAATCAATATCAACAAGATCAAGAATGGCATCAAATCGTTCCTGAATACTTGATCCAATAAAAGCTCCTGTACAATTGTTTTCCTGATCGAATGACAAACTGATCACCTCATAAAACTCATCTGTATATACTTTCTGATTTTCTCTACTGATTTCGGGAACAAGCGTATAATTCTTTTCTACAATCTTTACAATTTGCGAGTCAATTTCTCCTAAGTAATTTCCATTAAATTGAAGTCCGCCCAAAGTACCGTTGAAAACTGCCATTAAAACAAAAAAGTTCTCCGTTGTCTCGGTTTCCATTTCCCAATCTGATTTTTCGATCGTGTCGTAATTGCCATATACTGGCGGATTGTTCTGTGACAAATCTTCTTTTTTAATTCCCCAAAAAGCTACGTTTTGATTTTCTTCATAAAAAACCAAAAAATCATCATCAGAAAATCCGATTTCATTTTCAGGTTTCAAAAGCCTGTTAAAGCAGTAATTAAGATTTTCCTCTTTCCCTAATTCCAAATAATATTCTTTGAGTTTTGAAGGAAGTTTTACATTTAATCTTGTCTCAAGATCGAGAATCTCATTTTCTGAAAATCCGTAGTTTTCATTTTCAGATAGGTTATAAAGGCGTTTAATTTTTTGAATATAATTCATCTTAGGCTTCTATTTTTATATGGTGAAAAATAAACAATTAATTACAAGCTTGCAATTACTTTATAATGATAATCCCACTTTTTAAAAATAACAATCCATTATTTTCTAGTCATGTTTTCTTGACTAATTGACTTGCAATGATATTCGTCTCAACTTTGCAGCAAATTCATAAATCCGAGAGTCCCTTTTTTAAAACTACTATGAAAATACTGTCGATACTATTAATCTTGATTTGCAATATAAGCTGCCAATCACAAACGAATTCTAAAATGAGTGAAGATAAAACAAATCCGTTATTATGCGATCCTGTAAGCGGAATGTGCGAAATGCCTGTTGGTGAAAATTCAAATACCAAAACAGCTATTCCAACAGAAAATAAACCGATAAAAATAATTTACTATACCGATCCTATTTGTTCTTCTTGTTGGGGAATCGAACCTCAGCTAAGAAAACTAAAACTAGAATATGGCGAATATTTCGAAATTGATTACCGAATGGGCGGTTTATTGCCAGATTGGAGTTATAACAGTGGCGGAATAAGCAAACCTTCTGATGTGGCGCATCATTGGGATGAAGCCAGTTTATATTACGAAATGCCAATTGATGGAAATGTGTGGCTAGAAGATCCATTAGATTCGTCTTATCCGTCCTGTATTGCTATGAAAGCGGCACAAATGCAAAACAAGGAAAAAGCGGTTTATTTTATGCGTATTCTTCGCGAAAAGCTTTATCTCGATAAAAAGAACATTGCAAAATGGGAAAACATAGCAGAAGCTGCAAAAATCGCAGGTCTAGATGTTCCGAAACTAAAAGCAGATTATGATGATGCCGAAGAACTTTTTCAAGATGACTTAAATTTAGGAAAAACTCTTGGCGTACGAGGTTTTCCAACTTTATTTTTAGTCAATGCAGATAATAATCAGCTAACTGTTTATGGTTCTAAACCTTATGCCGCTTACGAAAATGCTTTATTAGCCTTATTTCCAGATGCTAAAAAGAAAAAGTTTGAAAATAAAAATTCATTGTCAATTTTTGAAATTTATCCAACATTGGCACCAAAGGAATATGCTGTCATATTAGATATTCCGGTTAATGAAGCCAAAACTATTTTGGAAGAATTATTTAGTAAAGGGAAATTGAATAAGAAAGCTATAAAAAATGGTTCGCTTTACATCAAAAAATAATTAAAAGAACGAGAGAATATTCAATTGAAACATCTGATTGCAGGAAAGATATCGTCTCTTAAAATGATATTTAGAATTACTAAAGGGGTTCTTTAAAAATAAACTCTTTATCACATTCTATTTCAAAAGCCTTCAGTTGTTTCTGGTATTCTTCTAAAAATGTTTCTATTTTATGATGCTGTTCTTGATTTTGAATATATCGAATTACATTCGGAACATGACTTCTTGAATATGAAAAATACCGTAACCTTCTTGCCATAAGAAATCTGGTGACAATTTTTGTTCTTTAATCCATTTACTGCTTTCTGTTTTTACATTTTGAACTAATGCAGAAATGGATTGTGTTGGACGCATTCCTATAAAAATATGTATATGATCTGGCATACTATTAATACATAACATTTTGTGATTGTTAGATTGGATTATACCCGTTATGTATTGATGTAATTTGTCTTTCCAATCCTTTGAAATTAATGCTTTTCTATATTTCACTGCAAAAACAAATTGTATATGCAATTGTGTGTACGTATTTGCCATACCAACCAAACGTTCCTACAGAACGAAAAAAAAAATTAATCATTTAAAGTTCTACCGATGAGATGTTCCTAACGGAACATTTTCCTTTTGCTACTGCAAATTTTAAAAATGCTACCATGAGATGTTCCTAATGGAACATTTTCCTTTTGCTACTGCAAATTTTAAAAATGCTACCTATGAGATGTTCCTAATGGAACATTTCCTTTCTGCTGATGCAAATTTTAAAAATTCTACCAATGAGATGTTCCTAATGGAACATTCTCCTTTTGCTACTGCAAATTTTAAAAATGCTACCATGAGATGTGCCTAACGGAACATTTTCCTTTTACTACTGCAAATTTTAAAAATACTACCGATGAGATGTGCCTAACGGAACATTTCCTTTCTGCTGATACAAATTTTAAAAATGCCTGTGTTTAACATGACTCCCAAAAGTCCAAAGAGTATTAGTTTAGGACAAAAAAAATGTTCCGCTAGAAACATCTCATTGGTAGAAAAAAAAATGTTCCGTTAGGAACATCTCATCGGTAGAAAAAAATGTTTGCGCGTTTATCGTCCCGTAGGGACGATTGATTGGTTTATTAAATTTCCCTCAAAATCAAATCGGCCACAACATCTATTGCTTGATCTATAATACTTTCCGGACTTCCTTTAAACTCAAATCGTTTGGCAATCTCTTTTTCGGGCAAAATAATATGTATAAAAATTGTTCCAACAGGTTTTGACTCGCTTTCGCTTCCGCCTGGGGTTGTTAATCCTGTTATGCCAACACAAATGTCTGAATTAATGTATCTATAAAAATTTTGTGCCATTAACTTGGTAACCTCAGCAGATTCGGCACTAAATTGTTCAATAGTCCCCCACGGAATATGAAGCAAATCTTCTTTCATTGAAGAATGATAACATACTATTCCTCCTATTAGAATTCGTCCCGAATTAAAAACAGTCGAAAATTCATAACACATTTTTCCCGCAGACGCACTTTCTGCAAAAGCTATCGTTAAGTTCTTTTCTATCAAAGCTTGACAGCATGCGGTTACCTTATCTGATGCCATACGTTTTAGATTTAATTATAAATTAATTTCAATCTCAAATGTAGATTGTTCCGATTTAGTAAACTTACATAATTTCTTACAATATTTACATTATAAGTAACTGTTAATTATGCAACTATAATATATTTTCTTATAAGACATTGCTCAAATGTCCTTGCTAAATTTGTAAAATAGGTACTTTCAAAAAAATGAAACTTATGAATACTAGCCTTCAATAAAATAAAAGCCATTAACTAAGTTGAATTAATAGAAATGTAGAATAATGATACAATTGCAGAAAAAAACAATGCATTAAAAAACATAATGCATTGTTTCTGCAAAGCACAGAAAAACGTAATCCCAACAGAAAAGTAATAATCTAAAAAATAGTATTATGGAAAAGCAACACAACCATGAATATGGTCAGTTTGATCCTGATTATATTGAACAAAATACTCTTGTTGATGGAACATATTCTAACGAAGAGGAGTTTAAACAAGTTTTAAAACAACATGATAATCATGAATTCGGAGAAAGCGATCCAGATTATTATGAACAAAATACCGTGATAGATAATGACAATTATGCACGTGATGAAAATCCGTATCAATATCAAGAAGAATTTATTCAAGATCTCTCATACACAAATGAAGGTTTTGAACCTAATACCATTATTCGAGCAGAAAATATTCCAAATCAAGAAAGAATCATTAATGAAGATGATGCCATTACAAACGATGGCACAAAAGACGATTTAAACGATGAGTATCATCCTGATTTAGATTACGAAAACGACCTAGAAAAAGAGGAAGATTTGGATAAGGATGAAGAATTAGACGATTTTGACGCAGAACATTATCCAGAAAATCATCCTAGAGAATAGCAAAAATTATCGTAAATTGTAAAGCATTAATTGATGACTATAGCAGTTCAAATTGTCTGGCTTTTTATATTAGCAATTCCGATTGCTTGTGTCAGCTGGACTGTCACACACGAAGAAATTTTTAGAGAACCACATGAATGGTGTGTCAGACATTCAAAAAATGACAGATACATTCTGTCAAGAAAGTTCTTTTATCTCTTCACTTGTGAATATTGCTTTAGTCACTATGTCACTATCGTGTTTCTGGTTATCTGCGATTATAAACTTTTGTTAAATGACTGGAGAGGATATTTTTTGGCAGGGTTTTCTCTGGTTTTTATGGCAAATGTTTATATGAGTCTTTTTGCTCTGTTACGCCAAGCTATAAAAAAGGAAAAGGTTGAAATTGAGAAAATTGAAAGTGAAACTGACACTGAAAACAGTAAAAATTAAAAATTAAAAAATAACAAATAAGTATAATTAAAATTAATTGGCATTATGGAGAATTTGAATTTTATAGACCCATTATTACACGGAATTAAACCTGAAAGCAAACCGTTAAATCTGTCAGTAAAACAAATGGTATGTGCTGGCGTTGGTGCTCTTTTGGCATCGGCTGTTTTAAAAAAAACGGGGCATAAAAAAGCAAGTGCTGTTGTAGGAAGTCTTGCATTACCAATTTTAGCATCGGCTTGTTATAAAAAATACAGTCAAGTGTCTAAAGAGAAAATTGATGCTCAATCAAGCAGCGGTATCGAATACAATCATTAAACATTTAAATAAACTATCATAAAAAAGAGCGTTTATTACCTATAAGCGCTCTTTTCTATTTTTAAGAAGATTGGATTTAAGAAATATTCCCTTCAACCCAATTTAATGCTTTATTAAAATCAACCTTTTTATAACCACGAAACTCGCCTGGAACAATATAGCTAAATCCGTTTGTGAAAGAAATGATTTCGTCTGTATCAGTTACAATAGCTGCCCTATTCCATTTTCCAAGATTTTTCAAACCAAGAAGAGCATCTTGAAGCCATGCTCCCGTTGTAAAATTTTCAATATCTGTGTCTAAAACCAGTAAAAAATTAATTTCATTTGTTTGCTTTACCAAATGCTCAACGGCTGGAGCCACTGCTGTTACAAAATCATCTTTTGTCACTTCTGCCAATGCTCTAAAGGCAACAATATTATCTGTAGTGTCGATTTGATGTATCATGATTTTTATTCTTTTTGAGTTATTTAATATTATTCATTTTCAAACATTTTAAGAATGTTCAATACACACTCAAATATACTCAATATCAATCAGATACCACTTACATTTAACTATTCGTTTATTATATTTTTTTAAGATTCTAAGCTTCTGAGATGCTAAGATTTATGTACTTTACGTTCGATGCACAGCAGTGCATCTCTAGATTTAAAAAAAAACTTAGAATCTTAGCATCTCAGAACCTCAGTATCTTAAAAAAAAAGCCTGCTTTTTTTTGAAACAGGCTTTTTGAAAAAAAATAAAAAATAAACTAACACACAAACTTAATTGTATCCTTGATTTTGTTTGAATTCTTTAGTTACATCAATTGTAGATTGCGGAATCGGGAAAACTCTTCTGTATGGTTCTGAAGCTGGTTTTGCGGTTCCTGGAAGATCAAATTTCCCAAAACGAATCATTTGTGGTCTTCTGTATAATTCCCAGTATAATTCGAAACCAATTTCATTATATAAAACAGTCTGATCGATTGCTGTCAGAGCTTTACCAGGTGTACTTCCGTATAATGATTCTCTTTTTCTGCTTGTACGCAATTTGTTCAAGTCTTCCATTGCCTGACCAGTATTTCCTTTTCTGAAATACGCTTCGGCTCTCATCGTATAAATTCCTCCTAAACGGAATAAAGGAATATCAACATTACTATTTCCGTTTCCTCCTTCTGGATCAAATTCATATTTAAAAATACGTGCTCCTTGATTAATCTCGTTCTGAGCAAAAACTGCCTGAGCTGGATTTTTGAAAGTCAAAGAAGGTGTAAAATCCATTCTTGTAGTTGTACTTTTCTCCATGTATAATGGCGAAACTTTAATGCGTCCGTTAACCATTTCTAAAGAACCAGACGACAATAAGATTGGTCCGTATTGAGGGCCAAATTCAATTCCTCTATTAAAATGGAACCAAGGTAAATTAGCACTTTTCGGAACAATATCTGTTGCTGGAACACTTACATCTGTACCATCATTTTTAAACCAAGTTCCGTCAGCATATTGGTATTTCTGCTGAAATCTCGGATCATCATGATTTCCATCCCATGTTGCAAAAAACTCAGGAGTCGTACATGCTGCATTTGTTCCTCTATTGGCTGCAGAAGTTCTTTGGTTACGTTCCATACACACATAAGCAAAACTGTTAGATCCGTTTCTGATGTAATCTATCTTTTGAGAAATAGCAAAAATCAACTCTTTTCCTTTTTCATTATCTCTTGCGAAGTTTTTGAAATAATCGCTTTCCAAAGAATACTTTCCAGAATCAATCAATAATGAAGTATAATAAATTACACGATCCATATCATTTCCTGTACCAGTTGCTGCAGCTTCAGTAAAATTAAAGTTCGAAGATGCATTAAAACGATCTTTGAAAACTGCACGATTCAAATACATTGTTGCTAAGAATCCGTATGCCGCTTCTTTTGTAAATCTTCCGTGGTGCGTTTGCTGTGTTCCCATTTCTGCTAAATCTGGCAGTAAGGCTTCAACATCTTTTATTAATTGATCGATTTGAGTATCGGCTTTTAAAATCTGTAAAGGTGCATTCGGGTTCATCGGATCTCTATAAGGCGCTTGTCCGTATAAATCTAATGTTGTGTATAAATAATATGCTAAAAGTCCCTTTGCTTCCGCTAAAAACAATTTTTTCTCTGGAATTGAACTTTCTTCAACTGATTGAATTGCGGTTAACGAACGTGTAATTCCGTTTGTCAATTTGTTCCAGTTATCCACTACAACAGCATTATCAGATTTCCATGTAAACTCGTGCATGTCTCTCCATTTTCCGCCATCTCCCCAGTCACTTCCACGAGTTGGTAGGATTGCTTCGTCTGTCGTGTATTCCTGTAGCGAAAAAATACCACCATGATCTACAAAAGTTCCGTCTCCCAAACGATCGTAAGCTGCCGCTAAAGCTCCAGCAGGGTTTGAAGCGTTTTCTCCTAAAACCTCGTCCAGAACAACTTCATCTAGGTTAGTACAGCTTGCAAAAAGCCATATAAAAGAAAATATCGCTAATGTTTTTATATTAAAAATTGTATTTGTCTTCATAATAATTATAGTTTTAAAGTTGCTCCAAAACTGAATGTTCTAGAAGTTGGATAACTTGCATAATCGATACCGATAGATTGATTTCCTCCGTTTGATTTCGGACTATTGATTAACGGATCATAACCTGTATAGTTTGTAATCGTAATTAAGTTCTGACCTGTTACATAAAGTGTTAATCCGTTGATCCAGTTTAATCCTTTTAAGTCAAAATTGTAACCAATACGAGCTGTATTTAATCGGATGAAATCTGATTTTTCTAAGAAAAGAGTTGACAAGATTGGGGAGTTTGTAGGATTTGCTCCGGACTCGTAATATCCAGTTGCCACGTTACGATCTGATGCCAAATTGTTTATGTTTAATGCATTCAAACCTGTATTATTCAATAAATAACCACCAGTTTGCCCAATGATAGAGAACGAGAATGTAAAGTTTTTGTATCTCATATCACTATTAAATCCGTAATAGAAAGTTGGAAGCGCACCTTCAATAATAATTCTATCACTATTATCAATTACACCATCTCCGTTCTGATCTTTAAAGATATTTGCTCCATTGGCATCAAAACCAATATGCTGCAATAAATAGAATGATCCAGCAGCATATCCGCTTTTGTAAATATTTGCATTTACTCCAGATTGTCCAGGCCCTGAAATTGTTCCTGTTAAGATTTCTGAAACCGGCAGATCTTCAATTTTGTTATGTAAGGTTGCCCCATTCATATCAATATTCCAAGAAAAATCTTTAGTATCCACTATCTTAGAACCTAACATAAACTCGATACCTTTATTGATGATTTTACCGTCAATATTGGTCCAGATTGTAGTTGTTGGACTCAAAGCTTGAGAAGGAACATTCAAAATAGCGTCTGTAGTTGTTTTATTGAAATAATCTAATGTTCCGTACAATTTGTCGTTCCATAAATTGAAATCTAAACCTACGTTAAATTGCGTCACAACCTCCCATTTCAAATCAGGATTTGGCGTTCTATTTACAGAAACTCCGTTTACTAAATTTAAATCGTCGTATAAATAATATCCATCAGCGCCAGACAATGAATAACTTGCCTGAGTAATTTTATTTTCAACTTCTTGGTTTCCTGTTTGTCCCCAGCTTGCTCTTAGTTTTAAATTGTTTAATGTCGAAGAGTCTTTTAGGAAACTTTCGTTTGCAATATTCCATCCTAAAGCAAATGATGGGAAATAACCATACTTATTGTTTTTACCAAAACGAGTCGATCCGTCACCTCTCATAGAAGCTGTTAAAAGATATCTATTATCAAAACCATAATTCAACCTTCCAAAATAAGACTGCAGCTCATTCTCTTGCGCATAACCTGTTGTTCCAGATTGTGTTCCTTTGAAACCAGGATTTATGGAAGGCGGAATACCTTCTCCTTGATTCGAAATTCCATCAATACTGAAAGCTGTTCCCGATCTTTCAAATTTTTGGTATGAAAAACCTCCCAAAGCTTCAATTTTATGCTTATCTAAATTTAAATTATAAGTTAGATAATGCTCTACCAAAGAGTTTTTAGAATCTAAATTGTTCTGAACGTATTTCCCTTTGGGATTCAAATCTGTCAAGTTTGGAAAAATAGTCGTATTTCTTTCCGACATCGAACGATCGATACCTAGGTTTAATTTATACTCTAATCCGTTAACGATTCTTAAAGAAGCTTCAAAGTTTCCTAAAACTCTCAAAGTACGTGTTTGATCGGTATAAATACTTAATAGATACGCTGGATTGTAATGCGCATTCATATTAAAATTGGTATAATTTCCATTTGCATCAAAAACCGATCTCGTTGGGTTTGCCATTAACGTGTGCACCAGCAATTGTCCGTTAGAACCTCCGTCATCACTTGTAGGAACACCATCATCTTTGGTTTCACTAGCAGTAAGATTAAATTTTAATTTTAAACGTTTATTGTCTAGAAATGACTCAGCAGCATTAATTCTTCCTGTTAAACGCTTAAAATTGCTATTTCTAATAATACCTTCTTGATCCAATTGAGACACAGAAGCATAATAATTTCCTGATTCTGTTTGTTTAGAAAATGCCAGCGAATTGCTTTTTGTAATAGCCTCTCTAAAAATAACATCTTGCCAATCTGTATTACCGCCATGATCAAAAGCTTTATCTTTAATTGCATTTCTATATTGATCTGCACTCAAAACATCTAGTTTGTTTGCTACAGTAGAAATCCCTAAAGACGAATCAAAAGTAAGAGTTCCGTCTCCTTTTGCTCCTTTTTTAGTCGTTACCAAAACAACTCCATTAGATCCTCTAGCTCCGTAAATTGCAGATGCAGATGCATCTTTCAAAACTGTAATAGATTCGATATCATTATTATTCAAAAAGTTTAAAGGATTTTTAGCTTGAGAACTTCCAAAACCAACATTCGTTCCCGATGGACTCACATCGTCATTAGACAACGGAATTCCGTCAACAACAAACAAAGGTGTGCTTCCGCTTCTAATAGATCCAACACCTCTAATGGTTACGTTTACTCCTGCTCCTGGCTCACCGCTTGTACTCACCACACGAACACCGGCAACTTTTCCTTGAATTAAATTATCTGGCGAAATGCTTACTCCTTGTTTAAAGTTTGCCGCTTCCAATTGCGTAACTGCTCCTGTAACGTCTTTTTTAGATTGTCTTCCATAACCCACAACCAAAACTTCATTTAATTCTGCAGTAGCCGGCTCTAATTGGATTGTCATAAAACCACTCTGTGCAGCAACCGTTTTAGATTTATATCCTACATACGAAACATCGATTGTTTTTCCTTCTCCAACAGTAATTTCAAAAACACCATCAAAATCAGTTACTGTTGAGTTTGAAGTGCTTGTTTCTATTACAGATGCTCCAGGAATTGGCAATTTATTTTCGTCTACCACTTTACCTTTTACTTTAATTCTCTCAACTGCTTTTGTATTTACTGCTTTTGGTTCAGCTGTTTTCTGAATTAAAATTAATTTCCCATTAATGTTATAATTGAAATTGGCTTTTTTAGAAAGATCATTCAAAATTGCCGTAATAGACTCTGTATTATAATTTACTGTATAGGCTGTATTATCAGCAATTACAGCTTGTCCGTAACTGAATTTGTAATCAGTCTGTTGTGTTAATTTTGAAAAAATAGAAACAAGAGTAGCTTTTTCTATTTTATTTGCTACTTTTGACTCTTTTAACAAATTAGTTTTACTATAGCCGCTCTGAAAGGCAAGTAAAGCCAGAACTAAAAAGACAAAACTCTTTAGATTTAAATAAGAAGGTTTAAAATACATGATTTAAGTAATTGTTTTTACGATGCTTAATTATTAATGGCAGTTGTTCCCGCAACTGCTTTTTTTGTTTTTAATCCACTTTTACTATTTCGCCATAAACTTTGAATTTTAGGTTTGTGATATAATTTATTTGTTCCAAAACATTTTCTAATGTCGCGTCCTTCTTAATGAATACCGTTAACGGCGTTGCTAATACGTGTTCGTTATTATACTTAAATGAAACTCCGTATTTATATTGTAAAATGGTAATAACCTGTTTTAATGTAGTTTGATCTAGCGTAACATCTTCATTGTACCAATTCACCAAAAATGCTTTATCAGCCATTTGTTTGGTTAATTTTTGACCTTCAAATAAAGCTTCTTGATTAGGCACCAAATCAACGCTCTGTCCTTTTCCAGAAACATTTACTTTTCCGGTGACCACAATTACCTTACAGTTTAATTTTGATAATTGAATGTGAAATGAAGTTCCTACAACTCTGGTTTGTATTTCGCCAGAATGAATAATAAAAGGATGCTGTTTGTCTTTGGCGACTTCAAAAAACGCATTTCCTTTTAGTAAAGAAACCGTTCTTTGATCGCCTGCAAATTTTTCAGGATACTGAAATAAAGAGTTAGCTGCCAGATAAATTTTCGAACCGTCACTTAATTGGATAGATTTGGGAATCGATGACGTTTTAAATGTGATTTGTTTTTGGTCTAAAACATTTGGTCTCAAGAAAAATCCCAAACCAAGCAGAAAAAGAATGCTGGCAGCAGCTATATATTTTAAATAAGGACGGAAAGATCTCTTTCTTCCAATTCTTAACTGAATTTCGTCGTACATATTTTGAGATTCGATTTCTGGATTTCCCATAAGATCATTATCCCATTCTGATTTTTGATATTCGCTGAAAGCAAAATCATGTAATAAATTTTCTTCTGCCGATGAAGCTTTTCCTCGCGAACTTTTATCCAGCAGAAACTCTAAACTATGTTTGATTCTTTTTACCATAAATACTTATTGTTATGAATAAGTACCAGAATCACGAAATCGTACTATCGCCGAATATTATGAAAACATCAAGCGAAAGTTATCTTAAAATTTTTGATTGAAAATAATGAATGGAGCTAGCCAAGCCAAGTCTTTTAAGCCTTCTCGAAGTTGTTTTACCGCCGATGAAATCTGATTTTTTACGGTTTGTTTCGAAATTCCAAGTTCTTCTGCAATCTGATCGATTGTCATATCTTGAAATTTGTACATTAGTAAAACCTCTTTTCTTTTTTCTGGAAGTTTGTCTAATGCTGCATAAAGCAGATCCATCACTTCTGGATCAATAGTCGAAAAATTATCTATAATGTAGTCTTCGAATTTTTCTTCTAAAATCGTCTTATCAAAACGATTGTTCTGATAATGTTTAAAAACCTGATTCTTAACCGCACGAAACAAAAAAGGTTCAATTGCATTAATATTCAGTTCTTCTTTTCTTTCCCATAAATCCACAAAAACATCCTGAACAATGTTCTGTGCCAAGTCTTTATCCTGAATCATCGTATAAGAAAACGCATTAAGCTTTTTCCAATATTGATTATACGTTTGTTCAAAAATTTCAGGATTATTCATATTGCAATTACAGGCTTTTTAATATCGTAAAATAATAAAATGAAAACCCAATGCTTTTTGCGTCAAGGTTATCTTTAAATTAAAAAATAAACACGTTTGCTGTATTAATACTACTTTTTCAAGACAGAAATAGAAATGTCTTTGCGATTTCTTTTTTTTAATCTAACATAGAAACCAATACCAGATTTTAACTTAGTCCCTTTCAAAAAATGCAATTTTCTTTTGATGCGTCCCCAGTCAAACAGTATTAATTACATTTTAGAATCATGAAACCATTTTTGTTCACATTATTATTTGCCAGCGCTGTAAATTTTGGCGTTCAAGCACAAAACGACAATCTGAAAATAAACCAGCTTCAGGTTATCGGATCGCATAACAGCTATCGCCACGCGATCGAAACAGACTTATACAATACCATTCAGGCACGAGATACTTCTCGATCGCTTAAAGGTTTGCAATACACTCATATTAGTATTACAGATCAATTAAACAAAGGGCTACGCAATCTAGAAATCGATATTTTTGCTGACGCGAAAGGCGGAAAATATGCGCATCCTAAAGGTTTAGATATTGCAAAATCTGAAGAAGCTTACGATCCTGATGGGTTAATGAAAAAACCAGGTTTTAAGGTTTTCCATATGCAGGATATCGATTTTAGAACTTCTTGCTATACTTTCGAAATCTGTCTGCAGGAACTAAAAAAATGGTCAGATGCCAATCCAAATCACGTTCCGGTTTTTATCACTTTAGAACCAAAAGACGGCGATGCCAATTTCTTCGGAACAAAACCAGAAGATTTCACCGCAGCCGTTTTTGACGAAATGGACAAAGTAATCCGAAAAGAATTAGGAAAAGACAAACTGATTACGCCAGATATGGTGCGAGGAAAATACAAAACACTCGAAGAAGCCGTTTTGCATGGCAACTGGCCAACATTAAAAGAAGCAAAAGGGCGATTTTTATTCTTATTAGATAATAACGGCGTAAAAAGAGATTTGTACGCATTGAATCATCCGTCCCTTAGGGGACGCGCCGTTTTTATTAACGCCGAACCCGGAAAACCAGAAGCTGCAGCATTATTTAGAAACAATTCTGAAGATCCACAAATTGAAGATTTAGTAAAAAAAGGATACATCATAAGAACAAGAGCAGATTCTGATACCAAAGAAGCACGTGCCAACGATTATTCGCATTTTGAAGCGGCTAAAAAATCAGGAGCACAAATCATCACAACCGATTATTATCTGCCAAGTACTTTCTTTAATTCACCATATCAAATCAAATATGATGATGGAAGTTATGTTAGAAATAATCCTGTTACTGGAAAATAGTTTTTTTGTTTCAGGTTTCAAGTTTCAAGTTATTTCTGGAACTTGAAACTTGAAACAATAATAATTTTAACCGCAAAGTTGGCTAAGATTTTTTATTTAAGATTGCGTTTACAAACGCAAAGTTCGCAAAGCTTTTCGAATATAGCCCGCGGTTTCAACCGCGGGAACGCTCAGGTAAAAAAAATGGATGATGTTCGTTTAGAAATGTAGAGAGGACGATGATATACATTGTGTTCCTGCGGTTGAAACCACAGGCTATGTTTGATAATTATTCTTTTTAAAAACATAAAATCCACGAAGCTTTGCGATCTCATTTATTTTATAAATCATGCTCAAAAACCTTTGCGAACTTTGCGTAACTCTTTGCGCCATTTGCGCTAAAAAAACAAAACCTATGAATTCAAGATATACATTTTTACATATACTGTTCTTTGTCGTTTTTTTCAACAATAATGCATCCGCACAAAAAGCAAAAAACCTCAACGGAACACAAATCGCATTTTTATCCGATGTGCATTTACAGGATTTATTTGGCCAGTTTTCAGATTCAGATTATAAAGGCGTTTTGAATCCGAAAACGGGACAATATGTTTTGGTACGAACCATGTCATCTCAGCTTCACTCTACACGTATTTTCAATGAAAATTATTTTGCCTTTATAGCCGCTTTAGAAGATATCGCAAAGCGAAAAATCAAATATGCAGCACTTCCCGGAGATTATACAGATGACGGCCAGCCAATTCATGTTCGCGGATTAGCCAAAATATTAGACCAATACACCAAAAAATACGGAATCGAATTCTTCATTACTACCGGAAATCATGATCCAGTTGGGCCGTTTGCGCAAGAATCTGGGAAAGAAGATTTCTTAGGCAAAGAAGGCAAAAGTCAACCCATTTATAGCAAAGAAGGCCTTTATAAGCCAAATCTAAACATCGAACAGCCAGTAGTTGTTACCGCCGACATTGCTAAAATGGGTTATTTAGGAATTACAGATCAGCTTCAGAATTTTGGTTTTTATCCCAATAAAAAATATAAATTCTGGGCAACACCATTTTCTACTTATTCAAGCGAAAATTATACATTCGAAAAAGCTTTAGAAAGTGCGAAATTAGCAAATCGAGTGTACGAAGTAGCGCCAGGTTATGAAGTTCCAGATGTTAGTTATGTTGTAGAACCTATTGACGGACTTTGGCTAATGGCTATTGATGGAAATGTTTATATACCCAAGAAAAATGCTTCCGCAGAAAAAGATTCTAAGAATTACAGTGAAGCCAGCACAGGATACAACAATGTGCTTACGAATAAAAAACATCTTATAAAATGGGTTGAAGCTATTTCGGCGGAAGCCAAAAAACAAGGAAAAACATTAATTGCTTTCAGTCATTTTCCAATGATTGATTTTAATGATGATGCTTCGGCAGAAATCAAAGAATTGCTTGGTCCTAACAAATGGCAATTAAATCGTGTTCCTGTTGAGGAAGTCGCACAAGTATTTGCAGATGCAGGACTTAAAATTCATTTTGGCGGACATATGCACATCAACGATACAGGAGTTAGAACTTCTGCAAAAGGAAATACTTTGGTTAATATTCAAACACCATCTTTAGCAGCTTATATTCCTGCTTACAAATTATTGACTTTCAAAAAGGATAATCTTCTAGATATTCAAACTATTACTATTGACAATGTTTCAAGGTACAACGAACTTTTTGATTTGTATAAAATGGAATATCAGTTTTTGGAAAGTCAGAACGCACAAGACATTTGGAATATTGACCTCTTAAAAACAAAAAACTATCATGATTTTACCGATTTTCATTTAAAAGAATTAGTTCGTCTTCGATTTCTAAAAGACGATTGGCCTTCTGCTTTCAAGGATTTTATATTGAATGTTTCTGCGAAAGATTTACTGGTTTTAGCCAATATGCAATCTGATAAAGATTTTGATTTCATACTAAAAAACAAAGCGCAATTTCAAGAACAATGGAATGAAGCTGAAGGTAAATCGGAAAAAATCCTAGCTCAAAATAATCTCAAAAAAGAAAACTTCAATTGGACTGGTTACGATCTTCTGGTAGATTTTTATCGTTTTAGAAGCGCAGATGAATTGGCTTTTGCCGATGTTGGAATTCAGAGAGCGAAAGAATACAAAGTGTTGTCTAATTTATTTTTAGAAGGTTCTAAAGCTGATCTTTCACAAGATAATCCGTTGCAAAAACAGATGAAATTATTCCTGATTATCTTCAATAAATTCATGCATGAAGTTCCTGCAGATCATTTTACAGTTGATTTGAAAAATGGTGAGATTAAGAGCTTGAAGTAATTCTTTTTTTAACCGCAAAGCACGCAAAGTTTTTTATCTCTGCTGACTTATTAAAAACGCAAAGTTCGCAAAGCTAAACTTAAAGCTTTGCGAACTTTTTTATTTTTATAAAATTTAGTTTTAAAAAACTTTGCGCTCTTTGCGGTTAAAACCTAAAATCCAAGTTTTTCACTTAATTCTTCATAAGAACTAAAAAGCTCCGCTCCTTCTTCTTCTAAATCTTCATTGTTAAAACCATTTGCAAAACCGTACACTTTAAATCCGCCACTTACGCCAGCCTTAACGCCAGCTTTACTGTCTTCAACAACAATACAATCTTTTACATCAAATCCCATTACTGCAGCAGCGTGAAGAAATATTCCGGGTTCTGGTTTCCAGCTGCCAATTTGGTATGAACTGAATATTTTATTTTCAAATCTATCCAATAGCTCTGCTACCTCAAGATTCAAACGAATTTTTTCTTCTGGTCCGCTCGATGCAACACAATACGGAATCTTCAACTTTTCAATATTTTCGATAAAAGCAATAATACCTTCCATTGGTTTTACCTGGGTTTTAAAAGCCTCAAAACTCTTTTCACGATATTCTGTTTCAAAATTTTCAGGGAGCTTTTGATCAATTGCTTCTTCAATATGTCTGAAACAATCTTTTAGATTTCGGCCATTAAAATGACGGTACGCATCTTCCAATTCCATTTCAAATCCATGTTCTTGCGCCATTGCAAGCAATATTCCGTTACCAATTTTCTCTGTATCGACCAAAACACCATCACAATCGAAAATAATACATTTAACCATTTCTGTTGATTTTCATTTAATTATAAATTCCTCCTGTAGTAAAATCAGGAAATGTAAATTACGAAAAATAATCTATTTCCTCTTTAAAAGCTTTTCTGTTCATTTTCAACATTCTGTACAGAATTACTCCTATTCTGTATTTTCAATTCCGTTTTGATTTGTACTTTTATAATCCTATCAAACCTAATTTTTGAAATATTAAAAACCAAAGAATTTTGAAAAAACATCTTTTTATCATAACCATTCTGACAGCTAATTTTGCTGCTTTTTCTCAGAATAAAATCATTACGATTACCAACAATTTAAAAGTTGACCGAGAATTTGAAACCGTCGAATTGACTAAAAAATCACTTGGGTTACATGCAGATTCAAAGCTTGAAAATTATGCCATAAAAGACATTAGCAATAATACTTTTTTGGAAACACAAACTGTAGATAATGATAGCGACGGAAATGCTGATGTCCTGCTTTTTCAGCCAAAAATAAAAGCTTCTTCTAAACAGGATTTTGAAGTTTTGGTGGGAACAAATCCTAACGCTTCAAAAGTGATTAGCTGCTACTCTCGATTTGTTCCAGAACGTACAGACGATTATGCTTGGGAAAACAATAAAGTGGCTTTTAGAACTTACGGACCTGTAGCCCAAAAAATGGTCGAGGATAAAATTCCCGGAGGAACTTTAACCAGTGGAATCGATGCCTGGCTCAAAAGAGTCGATTATCCAATCATTAATAAATGGTACGAAAAAGCCACTAACGGAACAGGAACGTATCATAAAGACACTGGTGAAGGTCTGGACAATTTTCATGTGGGCGACAGTCGCGGTGTGGGCGGAATTGCAGTAAATGTAGATGGGAAATATTATTTCTCTAAAAATTTCATCAGCTGGAAAACCATTACAACGGGCCCAATTAGAACCAGTTTTATTCTAACTTATGCCGATTGGGACGCAAAAGGAAATAAAATAACGGAATCAAAATTAATCAGTTTAGATTACGGAAGCCAGCTTTCGCGCTTTGAAATTAATATTACTGGAACCAAACAAATTGCCGCAGGATTAACGCTTCATGAGAAAAAAGGAACTATTGGAACAAATCTTAAAGAAGGCTGGCTAAGCTATTGGGAGCCAATCGACGATTCTGAAATTGGAATAGGTTTAGTTGCTCCAAAAAACACTTTACTAAGTTTTGACAATCATGTTACGGACGAAAAAGACCTGAGCAATCTGTACGGAAATATTGCGGTTAAAAACAACAAAGCTATTTATTATGTTGGTTTCGGATGGAAAAAAGGAAGTCCGTTCCAGACTAAACAAGAATGGGAAAAGTATTTGAGTTCTTTTGCGGATAAAATTAATAACCCTTTGATTGTGAAAGTTAACAAATAATGTTTTTGCCACAAAGGCACTAAGCCACAAAGTCTTTTTCTTTTTTAAAGCTTCATTTTTTAGTCTCGAAAACTCGCTGAGACGCAAAGTTTTTTTTGTTTCATGCAGATTTTAAAAAGATTTAAGCAAATTTGCTATAAATAAAATTCTGAATTAAATCTTCTTAAATCAGCAAAATCTGCGTGAAATAAAATCATTTTAATCCTCTAATCTGTGGCAAAAAAACTATCGTTTAGCAGGAAAATAATTCTCCTTCAAAATAATCTCTAACGGAATATAATGTGTCTTTTCAGTTTCTTCTTGAAGAACCAGTTTTTTATACAGATAATTGATTCCCAAATAGCCTTGCTCTTCTGGCCTTTGATTGATTAAGAAATCAATTACACCTTTATTTAGATATTCAATATTTTCCTTTAGCAAATCAAAACCGATTATTCTGACACCTTTTATATTGTTTTTATTTAAAAATTCGGCAACAATATAAGCTCTAGAATTGGGTACAAAAACACTGTTTACTCCCGAAAACATTTCCAAACTTAATTGATCAATTCCAGAATCTTTTAAAGTCACTTCTGAGAATTTAAAATGAGTCAATTCGTTATGATCTTCAAAATAAGAATAAAATCCTTTGATGCGCTGCTGATACACAGAAGTACTTTCAATCTCACGGGTAATTTTAAAAATCAAAATCTGTCTTTCATTTTTCACTGCAAAACTGATTAATCTTCCTGCCAAATACCCACTCTGAAAAGCATCCTGTCCCACATAAGCATGCTCATTCTCCTCAGAAATATTCGAATCAATCATGACGATTGGAATATTTTTCTTTTCATATTCCTTTAAAAACTGCACCGAATCGGCGTAAAAAATTGGAGCAAATAGTAAACCGTCACAATCAAACGTCATTATTTTCTGCACCGTTTCTTTAAAAGACATCAAATTATAATCGTAAAAAAAGTAATCCAGTACGATTCCGAATTTGCTAAACTCCAAAGCTGCTTTTTCAATACCTTCTGCCTGACTTTTCCAATATTCTAAAGTTTCGGATTTTGGAAGAAAAACAGCAAAATGAAATTTCTTGTTCAGCGCCAGATTACTTGCCAGAATATTTCGCGTATAGCCAAACTCCTCAATAATCGCATTGACTTTATCAACGGTTTCTTGAGCAACTTGTCCACGTTTGTGTATAATCCTGTCGACTGTTCCAGCAGAGACATTAGCTAATTCGGCAATCTTTTTAATTGTTATGATATTGATTCTTTTTAAGTTAAAAATATGATAGCAGTCGGGTAAAATTAATTTATTTTATTAAAAATAAGTTGTTTTACATCACTTTTTGCATACATTTGTACAATTACCGTGTACGCACACGCAAATATACACATAACATTAAAAAACCAAAATAAAACCGTACAAAATGATAATAGACTCATTACATAATGCAGCAAAATACTATGGTCTGCACCCAAATTTCAAAAAAGCATTTGAATATGTAGACCAAAATGATATTGCCAATCTTGAAGAAGGAGCTTATGAAATTGGCGAAGGCTTAAAACTAATTGTAATTGTTGGCGAAGGAAGCACAAGAGAAGAAAGCATTAAAGGTTTTGAATGCCATGATAAAAACATCGATATACAGATTTCTATCATTGGTCCAGAAACTTTTGCATGGAAACCTAGAGAAAAATGCATAAGCCCAAATGGAGACTACAGTGATGAAAGAGATGTTCGTTTCTTTCATGACAAACCCGATATGTTTTTTGAAATAAAAGAAAAACAATTTACAATTCTGTTTCCAGAAGATGTTCATTCTGCTATGATTGGAAGCGGGCCATTGAAAAAAATTGTAATCAAAGTAAAAATATAAGTAATGAGTACCATTCAGAACTCTATCGATGTTATTCTAAAACAAGGAATGCTTCCACTCTATTTCAATGCGGACGAAAGCAAAAGCATTGCAGTTTTGAAATCATTGTACAATGTTGGAATCAGAGCTGTAGAATATACAAGCCGTGGCCCTGAAGCACTTTCAAACTTCAAAAAAATGATTGAAGTAAGAAATGCTGAAATGCCTGAAATGCTTTTAGGAATTGGCACAATAAAAAACCTAGCACAAGCAGAAACCTATTATTTAGAAGGAGCCGACTTTTTTATCAGTCCAGGATTTGTTCCTGAAGTGGCTTCGTTTCTAATTTCAAAAGAAGTTTTATACACTCCTGGCTGTATGACGCCAACAGAAATTATTGCAGCTGAAAATGCAGGCGTAAAATTCATCAAACTTTTCCCTGGAAATATTTTAGGGCCTGACTTTATGAGCGGAATCAGAGATATTTTCCCAGATTTAATTTTTATGCCAACTGGCGGTGTCGACACTACCAGACAAAGCATTGAAACTTGGTTTAATGCTGGAGTTTCTGCTGTTGGTATGGGAAGCAAATTAATTAGCAAAGAAGTAATGGAATACGGTGCTTATGAGACAATTGAAAAAGAAACTAAAAGGGTTTTGGATCTGATAGAAACTATCAGAAAATAAACTCCAAATTTGAAAACCCAAATTCCAAAAACTCAGTTTGTACTGATTAGACTAATTAAAAAGTAAAAATTAATTATACAAAAATGTACTTTATTTCCAAATTGGAATTTGGAATTTAAAGTATTGGAATTTTTAAAATAACAAACATGAATTTAATATTTAATTTAAAAGGAAAAATTGCATTAATAACCGGTGGCGCTGGTGTTTTAGGAAGCAGATTTGCAAATGTTTTGGCGCAGCAAGGTGTTGTTGTCGGAATCGTTTCGCAATCATTAGAAAAGGCTGAAAACACAGTAAAAGCAATCGAAGCAAACGGCGGACAAGGATTTGCTGTTCAGGCCAATGTTTTAAACAAAGAAGAATTAGAAAAAGCCAAAGATTTTATTGTTGAAAAATACGGACGTCTTGATATTCTAATCAATGCTGCGGGTGGAAATATGCCGGGTGCAACGATTCAGCCAGATCAGGCAATTTATGATATGAAAAGCGACGATTTACAAAAAGTAGTCGATTTGAACATTATTGGAACGATGCTTCCTACTCAGGTTTTTGCGGAACTTTTTGCTAAACAGAAATCAGGAAATATCATCAACATTTCGTCTGCATCGGCGCAAAGACCTTTAACGAGAGTTGTTGGGTATTCTGCTTCAAAAGCAGCAATCGACAATTTCACGCAATGGATGGCTGTTGAATTAGCCCAAAAATATGGCGAAGGACTTCGTGTAAATGCTATTTCTCCTGGATTTTTTATTGGTGAACAAAACCGTGCATTATTACTAACTCCAGAAGGGAAACTAACTCCTAGAGGAGAAAAAATAATCGATCACACACCAATGGGAAGATTTGGAACTCCTGAAGATATTGATGGTGCGCTTTTATTTTTATGCAGCGATATGTCAAAATTCGTAACGGGAACTATCTTAAAAGTCGACGGCGGATTTGCGGCAACAAGTATTTAAGAGTTAGTCCAATCTCTCCTGCAAGGTTTCCAAAACCTTGTAGGTATCTAATTTATAAAAACAACTAATTTAAACCTACAAGGTTTTGAAAACCTTGCAGGAAATAAAAAAACATAAAACATGGAACAAACATTAAGATGGTTCGGACCAAATGACCCTGTTTCTTTACAAGATATCAAACAAACTGGCGCAACCGGAATTGTAACGGCTTTACACCATATTCCAAACGGAGAAGTTTGGAGCATTGACGAAATCATTAAACGAAAAGTTGAAATCGAACACGAAAACGGAGATCCTAAAAAAGGTGCTTCTGGATTGACTTGGTCGGTTGTAGAAAGTATTCCCGTTCATGAAGACATTAAAAAGCAGACTGGAAATTATCTTCAATACATTGAAAATTATAAAGAAAGTATTCGCAATCTGGCTTTATGCGGAATCAAATGTGTTTGCTATAACTTTATGCCCGTTTTAGATTGGTCAAGAACAGATTTATCGTACACAGTTGAAGACGGTTCTAAAGCTTTACGTTTTGACATCAATGCTTTTGCTGCTTTTGAATTGTTTATTCTGAAAAGACCAGGAGCAGAAAACGAATATTCAGAAGAACAGAAACAAAAATCAAAAAGCTACTTTGAAGCGATGACTCCAGAAGACAAAGTAAAACTGCAGCAGAACATTTTGGCTGGACTTCCGGGTGCAGAAGAAGCGTATACAGTGGAAGATTTCCTTGTGACTTTAAGCGCTTACAATCATATTGACAGACAAGCTTTAAAGAATAATCTTTTTCATTTTCTAAAAGAAATTATTCCAGTTGCTGAAAGTAAAGGTGTTTTGATGGCAATTCATCCTGACGATCCTCCGTACCCAATTTTAGGTTTGCCTAGAGTCGTAAGTACAGAAGAAGATTTGATGGAACTAATGAACGCTGCTCCTTCTCCATCAAACGGATTTACAATGTGTACAGGTTCTTATGGTGTTCGTGCTGATAATGATTTGCCAGGAATTGTGAGACGTCATGGCGATAAAATGAATTTTATTCACTTAAGAAGCACACAACGAGACGAAGAAGGAAGTTTCTACGAAGCAAATCATCTTGAAGGTGATGTTGACATGTACGAAGTTGTAAAAGCAATATTGGAAGTTGAGAAAAGAAACAACAGTCAATTGCCAATGCGTCCAGATCACGGACACCAAATGTTGGACGATTTAAAGAAAAAAACAAATCCGGGCTATTCTGCAATTGGCCGTTTAAGAGGCTTAGCAGAATTGCGAGGACTTGAATTAGGGATCAAACGATCTATATAATTTCTTTGCTACGAAGGCACTAAGACGCAAAGTTTTTTATTTAGCCACAGATTAAAAGGATTAAAAAGATTTTTTTACGCAGATTTGGCAAATTATAGAGGAATTTATTTTAGACAAATTATCTGCGTTTATCTGCTTAAATCTTTTAATCCCGATAGCTATCGGGAGCGTGAAACAAAAAACTTTGCGTCTCAGCGACTTTACGAGACTAAAAACACAAAGCTTAAAAAATCTTCGCGTCTTAGTGCCTTCGTGGCAAAACAAAAAAACTAACTAACCACAAAAACCACAAAACCATGATTCGCCAAGCCATTCTTATATCCTGTGGCTTTTTTATAAATACTTTGCTGGCACAGGAAATACCTAAAATTATTACTTCAAAAACGAATTATCTTCCCGATTTTAGTTATGCTGGGTATCATTTCGGCGAAAGCCAGATTCCTGAAGCTAATGGAAAAATTATTAATGCAACAGATTTTGGCGTAAAAGCAAATGACAACCTAGATGATTCAAAAGCACTTTTAAAAGCTTTTAAAGCTGCCAATGCTGTAGAAGGAAATGTAATTTTGCAATTGCCAGCTGGACGAATTATTTTAAGTGATATTTTGTATATCGAAAGAAGCAATTTTGTACTTCGCGGTGCTGGTTCTAATGAAAACGGAACTGAAATCTATTGTCCAAGGCCGATGATGTATCTTAAAGATTCTGATGTTTTGGCTGAACTTCGCGAATACTTAACCACTTTTGACAAAAGACAGCGTGAACCAGAAAATAATATAGACCTTCCTTTTTCGCAATATGCATGGTCTGGAGGTTTTATCTGGACACAGGTTCCGGGCGAACGCGTAAAATCGTATTTGGATAAATACGAACCAGAGTCTAGTTCGTTGGCGAAAGTTAGTTCAGGAAAAATGGGCGAACACATTATTGCGGTTTCTGATGTAAAAGGATTGAAAGTTGGCGATGTTGTCGAATTGCAATTGTTTAATAAAGATGGTGAGAATGGCGAAATCATCAAAGATTTATATCAGGGCGCTAAAGTAAAACCCGGTTCGCATCATTGGAAATTTCCTAAACTCCCAATTGTAAGACAGCAGGTTGAAATTACTAAAATCTCTGGTTCTAAAATTACTTTAAAAACACCTTTAACCATTTCGATTAAACCAAGTTATCAGGCGCAATTGGTCGAATGGAAACATTTAAATGAAGTTGGAATCGAGCATCTTCGTTTTACCTTTCCCGATATTCCGAGAGTCGCACATCACGTTGAACCTGGAAATAATGGCATTTTCCTGACTCGTCTTTTTAACAGTTGGGTTAAAGACATTAAAATCACCAATGCCGACAGCGGAATTCTTGCTGAAGAAGTTGCTAATGTAACCATTCAAGATATTACAACTGACGGCCCCCATTTAGCGCATTATACGGTAACTTTAGGTGGCGTGCACAATATTTTGGTAAAGAATCTTAAAATCTATAATTCGGCCGTTCATCCTTTAAGTTTCAACACTTTTGCTACTAAAAATGTGTATCAGAACTGCGAAATTTTTACAGATCCAGTTCTAGATCAACATTCTGGAGCAAATCATCAAAACTTGTTTGACAATATTACGGTTCATTTAAAAGCTGATAAAAACAACAGTTATGCTTTGTTTGGAGGCGGCGGAGCCGATTACTGGAAACCTTCTCACGGACCTTTCAGTACATTTTGGAATTTAAATGTTCAAGTTGAAAATCCAGATGCATCAAAACCGGTTTTGTTGTACGGAATGAAAGACGGCGCTTTAGCAAGAATCATTGGTGTACACGGAAACGCAAAATTTGAAATCAAATACGACATTGATCCTTATATTGAATTTTTAAACATTCCGATTGAGAAGATTCCATCTTTGTATGATTATCAATTACAAAAACGCTTGAAATAGGCTAAAATATCTGCCACGGATTACAAAGATTAAAATGATTTTTTTTTAGCCACGAATTCACGAATTATTTGAAATATTAATTCTAACAATTCGTGAATTTGTGGCTAATTTTCAACACACAGAAAAAAACAATCTTTATAATCTGTGAAATCTGTGGCAAAAAAAAAACAAAACTAAACGCTATGAAATACAAAATAGCTTTCCTCGCAATTGTATTTGTTTTCGGGAATTTGTTTTCCCAAAATAAATATCGTCTTAAAAATTTCTCTACAACCGATGGGCTTTCGCAGAGTTCTGTCATTGCCATTCATCAGGATAAATTTGGACAAATGTGGTTTGGAACCCGTGATGGTCTGAATAAATATGATGGAAGCCGATTTACCATTTTTAGGAACGATGCTGCGGATAAATATTCAATCAGCAACAATGATATTTTAGCCATCGAAGAAGACGATTCTGGAAAAATCTGGGTAGGAACATACAATGGACTCAACTGTTATGATCCTGTTTCCAACCGTTTTACAAGATATCTTCACACCAAAGCCAATCATACTATAAGCAATAATGCTGTTTGGAGCATCAGAGAAATTGGCGGTGAAATGTGGTTTGGAACTTCAAAAGGATTAACGATTTACAATAAAAAAACAGGATTCTTTACATCGGTTTTTCATTCAGATGATGATGCTTCTACTCTTCCGAGCAATAATATTCTGAGTATTTTAAAAACCAAAGAGGGTCAAATCTGGATTGGAACAACTAAAGGTTTGTGCAAGCTCACAAATCGAATGAATGGAAAACTATTCTTTAAAAATTATCCATTAAACACAACTGATTTATTAAACGTTCAATCGGTTATTCAAGACCAAAACGGCAGTTTGTGGGTTGGAACAAAAAACAAAGGTCTTCTAAAATTTGACCAAAAACAAAAAGCTTTTGTTTCTTTTTTATCAGCTGAAAAATACCGTGAAATCAATACTGATATTCGATCTTTAGTAATTGACAATCAAGGTTCTTTATGGGTTGGTGCTTATGACGGAATTTATATTTTAGGAAAAGATAAAAGTCTTCAAAAAATCAATAACAGCAATAATTCTAATGGAATCGACAAAGTAAAGTCCATTTTTATGGATAAAAAAGGTTCTATCTGGATTGGCTGTTATTACAAAGGTGTTAATCTTTGGGATGTTTCGAATGTCAATTTCTCCAATTACAATCAGAATTCGAAAAAAATTCCGATGAGTTTTGATGTGGTGAGTTCGATAATCGCCGATAAAAACCAGAACATTTATTTTGGAACTGAAGGAGGAGGCATCACGATTTACAATAGAAATACTGAATCGGTAAGTTATATCAACAGTAAAACAGGACAGACCAATAAAAACGACATCAAAGCAATGTACTTATCTGATGACCATATTTTATGGATTGGCACTTTTTCTAAAGGATTGTCTGCTTACAATACCGTTTCTAAAAGAATTGAAGACAATAGAATTTCTTCAGACTTAAGTGAATTGCTAAAAGATAGCGGTGTTTATGCACTTAAAACCGAAGGTTCGATTTTATGGATTGGAACTTTCGGAAAAGGTTTAATTCGCTATAATACAATCAATAAAACCTTTGATGCTATTGGAAATGACAATACCAAACCCGTTTTTCTTACCAACAATATTCTACGTACGATTTTAGTAGACAAACAAAACTTTCTCTGGGTTGGAACTCAAAATGGTTTGAATCGCATTCCGCTCAAAAATTTTAATCCACAGAAATATGCTATTCAACATTTCTTTTACGATCATTCGACTGTGTCTGGCGATGATATTCTGACTTTGTTTCAAGATTCTCATAACAAAATTTGGGTTGGAACAAAAGCAAAAGGATTGCATTATTTTGATGGAAAAAAATTCAACCGAATCAATCTTAGAATCGGAAATACGGTTATTACTTCCATCCATTCTATTTTAGAAGATGATGATAAAAACCTTTGGATCAGTACCAATCAGGGAATTATCAAATACAGCACAATTAAAAAATCGATCCTCATTTACGATCAGAAAGACGGTTTGGCTAGCAATGAATTCAATGATAATTCGGCTTTAAAATTAAGTTCGAATCAGTTTTATTTCGGAAGTCCGTCGGGAGCAACTTTTTTTGATGCTACCAAAATTTCCTTGAACAAATATGCTCCACAAGTTCTAATTACCAATTTAAAAATTAAAAACGAAACGGTTCATGCGCATGATAAAGAAGGTATTTTGGAGCAAAGCATCAGTTTTACCAAAACGATTACTTTGGATTATGACAAGGCCAATTTCTCCATCAGTTTTGCGATTCCGAATTATATTCGATCTAAAAACAACCAATACAGTTATCGCTTAACTGGCTTAGAAAACAACTGGACTACAACTAAAAACAGTGAAGCCAATTTTGCGATTCAGAATCCGGGCACTTATACTTTTGAAGTTCGTGGCGCTAACAATGACGGCGTTTGGAATCAGAATCCGACAACGCTTACGGTTATTGTAAATCCTGCTCCGTGGCGCAGTATTTGGGCATTTATGCTTTACGGAATCATAATTGGATTAGGTTTATACGGTTTGATCTGGATTATGAAATCGAAAGCGAGATTGAAGCAAAAACTTGAACTGGAATATCTGGAAACGCAGCGAATTGAAGAAAACAACAAACTAAAACTGGATTTCTTTACTAATATTTCGCATGAATTCAGAACGCCTTTAACTTTGATTTTAGGTCCATTACAACAAATTTTAGCCGATTACAACGGAACTAATGAAATGTACAAAAAGCTTCTGGTAATTGAAGGAAGCGCCAATCATTTATTGAGTCTGATTAACCGCTTAATGGATTTCAGAAAACTGGAAAATCATCAAGTTGCACTAGAATCGGCAAACGGAAACATTGTAAAATTCACCAAAGAAATCTTTCTTTCATTTATTGAATATGCCAAAGATGGCGGTTACGACTATTCATTTGAAACTGAAAACGAAGAAATCTTGGTTTATTTTGACCGTTACAAATTAGAACGTGTGTTTTACAATTTGATTTCGAATGCTTTTAGATATACTCCAAAAGGCGGTTCTATTAAGATTAAAATCAATCACGATCAGCAGAATCTTTTTATTGCTGTTGAAGATTCGGGCGTTGGAATTGCAGAAGAACATATTGATAAAATTTTTGATTTGTTTTTTGAAGTTCCAACTCATAATCAAGTTCAGAAAAACTATAATAAAGGAACTGGAATTGGGCTTTCAATCGTAAAAAACATTGTTGAACTTCATAAAGGAAAAATCGATGTTACAAACAAAACCACTGGCGGAGTCATTTTTACAGTGACTTTACCGCTTGGACGCGAACATCTTTTGGACAGCGAAATTATTCCTGATTTTAAAATCAGTGATGATATTGAGCAATACAAAGCACAATTAGAACCTTCGGAAGTTGTTGAGAATGAAGACATCGAAGATTTAATTGTAAATGAAGAAAAACAAACGATATTGATTGTTGAAGATCATAAGGTTTTGAGAAAATTCATGAAAAATCTTCTCAAAAAAGATTACAACATTATTGAAGCCGAAAATGGTAAAATTGCTTTAGAGAAAGCATTGAAATTTGTTCCAAACCTAATTATCAGTGATGTTATTATGCCAGAAATGGTGGGAACGGAATTGTGTTCAAAAATTAAAGAAAACATCAAAACCAGCCATATTCCAGTCATTTTATTGACTTCCCGATCTTCGTTGGTTTACAAATTTGAAGGATTGGAAAGCGGCGCAGATGATTACATTAGTAAACCATTTAATCTAATGGAATTTAGGCTTCGCGTTAAAAACCTTCTGAATACGACTGAACGTTTAAAAATCAAATTTTCAAGCGAAGACAGTTTTATTCCGTCAGAAATCACAGTTTCTTCGTTGGATGAAGAATTATTGAAAAAAGCTTTCAAAATTGTAGAGGAAAACATTTCTAACGAACAATTTGATATTCCGTTTTTCTGTTCTGAATTGGGTGTCAGCAGAACCATGCTGTTTCTAAAAATTAAAGCGTGGACGAATTGCACACCAAACGAATTCATTCATGAAATCAGATTAAAACGTGCCGCTCAATTATTAGAACAAAACAAACTAACCGTTTCTGAAATCAGTTACAAAGTCGGTTTCAATAATCCGAAATACTTTAGCAAATGCTTCCAGAAAAAGTACGGCGAGACTCCGTCTCAATATGCCGATAAATTTTATAAATCTTCTACGATTAAATTGTAAATTGTAAAATGTGAAATGTGAAATGTGAATTGTTAGAGGTAACTAAACTTTTCACTTTTTACTTTTTACTTTTCACTTTTCACTTTTTACAACTCACATTTCGCGTCTTACTTAAAAAATCCACTGTTTTAAAGGGTTAAAAAAGGGTATCTGTATTTTTAGATACCCTTTTTTGTATTTCTATATCGTTTTCGGCGCATACATTTGCCATATGAAAATCAAAAAAACGAGCTACTTATTGCTGCAGATTTTATTTGTCATTCTCATCATCGGAATGAGTCTATTGTTTTTCTACTTAATCTAACTTATTAACCCTAAAACCAAAAAATGAATGTTTACAAACCAAACAAACAAATCGTTTAAATGGTGTTTACTGGTATCTTTTTTACTGATAAATATCGTGATGCATGCACAAGAACGAAAAGTGACTGGAAAGATAACTTCTAGTGAAGATTTACTTGGACTTCCTGGTGCTAATGTCTATATCAAAAATTCTTCTGTAGGCGCTTCTGCCGATATGGACGGGAATTATACTGTAATAGTAGGAGAGAAAAATGCTGTTTTAGTTTTCAATTTCGTCGGATTTCAGACTGTTGAAATTCCAGTTGGAACAAAAAGTGTTATCAATGTAAGTTTAAAACCAGATACAAAAGCACTAGACGAAGTTATTGTAGTAGGTTACGGAACTCGTAAAAAGAGCGATATAACGGGATCTGTATCTTCTGTTACGGCAAAAGAGCTTACTGCTTATCCTGTTTTAAGTGCGGAGCAAGCTTTACAAGGTCGTGCTGCTGGAGTTTCGGTAATGTCTAATAATGGTGGCGAACCTGGTGCTCCAACCAAAATTAGAGTTCGTGGAGGAACATCTATCAATGCTAGCGGAGATGCTCTTATTGTTGTTGATGGATTTGCAGGCGTTTCTATGCCAGCTCCTCAGGATATTGCTTCTATTGAGGTTTTAAAAGATGCTTCGGCAACTGCAATTTACGGATCAAGAGGTTCAAACGGAGTTATCATGGTAACGACCAAAAAAGGAAAAGCCGGAAAGCCTGTAATTGAGTTCAGTAATTCGACTTCTGTTCAATCGGTAAATAACAAATTGCATCTTTTGAATGCTGATCAGTTTGCGGCTTACAGAAAAAGTTTTACTACGCATACTCAAGGTCCAGCAGATACAGACTGGCAAGATGTAATTTATCGTGATGGAATGATTTCGAATTCACAATTGTCTTTTTCTGGCGGATCTGATAATGTGAGATATTATGTTTCTGGAACATACTTTAATCAAAATGGTGTGGTTATTAATTCAGGAATTGACAGATACACGATCGTAGGAAATCTTGAGGCCGATTTGTCTTCAAAATTTAAAGTAGGTTTAAACACTTTTACAAGCAAACAGAACAAAGACGGAATTGTAAGCCAGACAAGTGCTGGAGGAACTGGTGCTGCAGGTGTAATTGCATCAGCTTATCGTTTTATGCCAGATAAAGGAATCTACAATGCTGACGGAACTTATACGACAACTGCTCCAATTGGTGATGATATTGACAATCCGTATGCAACAGCAATGGAAAATATTTTAGAAACCGTTTCTGTAACAAACCGAAACAATTTCTTTGCCCAATACCAAATCACAAAAGATCTTGATTTTAAAACTACTTTAGGTTTAACCGATAGTAATTCGCAAACAGGAAGATTTATTCCTTCAACTTTAATTGCCGGAAAAAACATCAAAGGAGAAGCTTCTGTGAACAATACTAGATTTTCTTCTTTCTTGACAGAGAATTATTTGACTTTTAAACGTGAAATTATCGACAAAGGAATTTTGACGGTTCTTGGAGGATATTCATATCAAAAAAACAAAAACGAAAATTCGTATGCGGCTTCAAGAGGATTCTTAACAAATACAAACTCTTATAGAAATTTAGGTGCTGGAACTGTTTTCTTAAAACCTGATTCTGGTTTATCTGAAACGGAATTAATTTCTGCTTTTGGAAGGTTGAATTTTGATTATGCCGACAAATATTTACTAACGTTTACAGCAAGACGAGATGGTTCTTCAAGTTTTAGTAAAAACTATAAATACGGAACTTTCCCTTCTGGAGCAGTTGGATGGAACATTAGTAAAGAGAATTTCTTAAAAGACAATAAAACAGTTTCAAACTTAAAATTAAGAGCGAGTTATGGAGCAACAGGAAATCCTTCAATTGGTGCCTACTCTACTCTTTCTCGATTTTCCGAAATCTATTATGTAAGCGGTGACGTGATTACCAATGCGGTTCAGCTGACTTCATTAGACAATCCGAACTTAAAATGGGAAACGTCTTATCAGCAGGATTACGGAATTGATTTAGGTTTATTTGATAACCGAATCAGCATTACAGCAGATTATTATAAAACGATTACTAAAGATTTGTTGTTTAACAGACCGCTTCCTGGAATTTCTGGAATTGCTTCTCAGCTTCAAAATGTGGGTGAATTGGAAAATAAAGGATGGGAATTGGCTATTAATACCCGAAACTTTATTGGTGCCGATTTTACTTGGTCAACAAACTTTAATATTTCTTCAAACAAAAACAAAGTATTAAAATTGGCCGATAATAAAGACCTTTTGATCAACTCTGCTCCTGGACATTTCTTAGCAACTGAATCGCAGATTTTGAGAGTTGGACAGCCAGTTGGCTCTTTCTTCGGATTTATTTATGATGGTGTAATTCAGCAAGGTGAAGCAGTTTTGCCTGGAAACTTTGAAACTGTTGCAGGTGGAGAAAAATTCAGAGATGTAAATCAAGACGGAAAATTAGATTCTCAGGATAAAACCATTATCGGAAATCCAAATCCAGATTTCATCTTCGGATTCAACAATGATTTCACTTATAAAAATCTTGATTTGAATATCTTCTTCCAAGGTT
This sequence comes from Flavobacterium movens, assembly GCF_039581425.1. NCBI lineage: Bacteria > Pseudomonadati > Bacteroidota > Flavobacteriia > Flavobacteriales > Flavobacteriaceae > Flavobacterium > Flavobacterium movens. The sequence continues at coordinate 156,890 of NZ_JBCPXY010000006.1, read as the reverse complement.
CAGAAGGAGGTCAAATCTTAAACTATACTTTGATGGAATTGGCTTCTGGAAACAACAACGCTACAACTGAAGTTTTAGATGCTTGGACACCAACTCATACTGATACTAATGTTCCTGCGAATGCTGCGAGAACCAAAAGAATCACTTCAAGATTTGTTTATGATGGAAGTTACATTCGTCTAAAAAACATCTCTTTAGGATATAGTTTAGATGAAAAAATTGTTTCGAAAATGGGATTAAGCAAAGTTCGTTTTTACATCAGTGCACAAAACCTTTGGACGATTACAAATTATCCAGGTACAGACCCAGAAACTAACTACTTAAACGATTCAAATGCTAGAAGCAATACTTATCTAGGATTGGATTACGGCGGTTATCCAAACGTAAGAACGTTTACAGCAGGATTCAATTTAAAATTTTAATCTAAAACCACTATGAAAAAATATATAGCTCTTCTTTGCTTAGGAACAATGACTTTTTTCAGCTGTTCTGATCTAGAAGAAAAACCAGTAGGAATTATTCGTCCAGATAACTTTTTCAATAATACAGACGATTTGCAAGCTGCTGTAAATGGAGCATTTGCCAACATTGCCCACAATAATTATTGGGGAAGAGAATTTACAATTGCTCTAATGCTTCGCGATGACATGGCCGATATTGGCGATAGAACCACACAAGCTGCCCGTATCGATGTGAATGATATGTCTATGAACGATACAAACGCGCTTGTCGCAAACTTTTGGCCTCAATCGTATGTTATTATAACGGCAGCAAATCAGGCGATTGAAGGCGCTAAAAAAACACCCGGAGATCCTGCTAAAGTAAATGCCATTGTGGCTCAAGCTTATTTTGCAAGAGCATTTGCATATTATCATTTGGTGCGTCTTTTTGGTGATATACCTTACGTAGATTTTGTGGTGAATGATGTGAATCAGGTAAATTCTCTTGGCAAAACCAAAGAAGCAGATGTTTACCCAAAAATCATTGCCGATTTAGAATTTGCTAAACAATGGCTGGATGATAAACCAAAAGTAAAAGCCGTTCCTGGAAAAGGTACTGCCGCTGGATATTTGGCTTCTGTTTACTTGACCTTAGGAAACTTTCAAAAAGCGTATGATGAAGCAAAATATGTGATTACAAACGAAGCAAAATTTGGTTTAGGTTTAGATGCCGATTTTCAGGATTTATTCAATGCAACCCAAACAGCTTCATTGAAAGAACCTTTGTTTACAATTGACTTTAATAACTTAACATCTGGAAACTACGGTCAGGATTATACCGCGTTTTTCACAGGATCACTAAAAGATGACAGTTACAGTTATGGGCAAGGTTTCTCGGTTGCGGTTCCTTCTTTAAAAGTATTCAACACTTGGGATCAGAGAGATTACAGAAGAGCGGTAAGTTTTGATACCATTATCAGAAAGAAAACAGGCCCAGGCGGATCGTTGCAAATTTATCCTTCTAGCGATAACGAGAAAGCGCCACGTCCGCATATTGCCAAATATTTCCGTTTTCCAGGGAAAGCTGGTGCTAACGGAAGAACTTCGCAGCACAATTATATCACAATGCGTTTTGCTGAAGTTTTATTGACTGCTGCAGAAGCTTTAAACGAAATTAATCCAGGGACAACAGAAGCAGACGGTTATGTAAACCGTGTTCGTGCAAGAGCGAGAAATAAAGCAGGAAAACTGGTTTCTTTTCCAGCAAATGTAACTCCAGGATTATCTCAGACAGATTTCAGAAAAATGGTTATTGACGAAAGAAGATTAGAATTGGCTTTTGAATATGTAAGATGGTACGACATTAAGAGATTGAAAATCGGACCAGAAGTATTTGGACCAAATGGTTTAGAGCCGCATGCTAATTTTGATCCAAACAGAGATTATTTGTGGCCATTACCAGGAACAGAATTGGCAATTAATCCGAATCTAAAACCAAACAACCCTGGTTATTAATTTAGCATAATTAGTATTGAACATGGATGAAACGGATTCTTTTAAGTCACGCTAAATTGGTTTCCCGCAGATTTAACAGATTGAGCAGATTGAATTAAAAACATTTTTAATCTGCAAGGGAAAAAAAATCTGTCGAATCTGCCAAATCTGCGAGAGAAAAAAAATTACAGATCAACATCTCCGCAATAGAGAATCCGTACAATCTGCGTCTAACATTTTAGTATAGAAACTAAAAATAAAGATTAATTAGTAATATGAATAAAATTAGTTTCATTTTAATCCTTGGGTTTGCATCGCTTGCTACAGCGTGCAAATCTGGGATTAATCCTCAAACAAAAAGCACAACGGCAACAAATAATCTACTCGAAACGCGTTACAAAATGCTGCTCGATTATCCAGTAGATTCTATGTCTATGCCAAGAAGCATGAATGTAAAAACTCTTGAAATTCGCAAAGTTCCGTCCAGAGATTGGACAAGCGGTTTTTTTGCTGGTAATCTTTGGCAATTGTACCGACTAACGGGCGATTCAAAATTTAAAGAACAAGCTCAAAAATGGACTCCTTTCAGCAAAAAAGAAAGTGTCAACAGTAATTCGCATGACGTAGGTTTTAAAGTGTTTTGCAGTTTTGGAGAAGCGCTGAAAGTGGAAAACAAGAAAGAATACGAAGCGGTAATTGTTAAAGGCGCCGAAACTTTATGTACAAGGTTTAATCCAAAAGTGGGTTCTATTCGCTCATGGGATTTCAACAAAGAAATTTGGGATTATCCAGTAATCATAGACAATATGATGAATCTGGAGCTGCTTTTTGAGGCGTCTAAAATATCAGGAAATCCAAAATATCGTGATATTGCAATCCAACATGCTAATACCACTTTGAAAAATCAGTTTAGAGCAGACAATTCGTGTTACCACGTTATCGATTATAATCCGAATACAGGTGAAGTTAGAAAGAAAACGACTCTTCAAGGATACAATGACGATTCGGTTTGGGCTCGTGGCCAAGGATGGGCAGTTTACGGATTTACAATGTCTTATCGCTATACAAAAGATCCCGCTTACTTAAAACAGGCCGAAGCGACAGCAAAGTTTTTTATGACGAATAAAAATCTGCCAGAAGACGGAATTCCGTATTGGGATTTTAAAGATCCTAGTATTCTAAATGCAGCGCGAGATGTTTCTGCAGCAATGGTTATGGCTTCAGCATTATATGAGTTATACGGTTATACTAAAAATAAAACTTATTTGGCTTTCGCCGATAAACTGATGGCTTCTGTACAGACAGACAAATATATTTTAGATGCAAAAATTAAAGCACCTTTCTTGTTTGATCACAGTACTGGAAACTGGCCAAAACACGACGAAATTGATGAACCAATAATCTATGCCGATTATTATTTTTTGGAAGCTTTATTAAGAAAGAGTGACAAAGGTACAAAGTAGCAAAGTGGCAAAGGTTTTCTGCCTTTGAACCTAAAAAACCTTTGAACCTCTGAGCCTTTGAGCCTCTGAACCTCTGAACCTAAACACATATGAAGAATTATAAAAACAATACATTTTCAATTTTTGCACTTTTTGTTTTGTTTCAAATTTGTCTGAGCAGTTTTGCTCAGACAAAGATGAACATTAACGACAACTGGCTTTATTTAGAAAATGACACTCAAAAATTAAGCGAAGCGCAGAAAGCATCTAACTGGATTTCTTTAAACTTACCACATACTTGGAACGCAGAAGATGCAACCGATTTATATCCGGGTTATAGACGTGATGCTAGCTGGTATCAAAAGAAATTAAATATTCCCCAAATCGACAAAAACCGCATTTATTCTTTATACTTTGAAGGTTCGAATGTAACTACAAATGTGTATGTAAACGGAAAAGAAGCTGGATCGCATATTGGTGGCTACATTGGCTTTTCAATAGATATTACCAATTTTATTAAAGAAGGAAACAACGATATTTTTGTTCGTGTGGATAATAGTTATGATATTGAAATTATTCCGTCTCAAAAAAGTGATTTCTTTATTTATGGCGGAATCACGCGAGATGTGTGGCTGGTTTCGAAATACAAAAATCATATTGAGAATTTAAAAATCACAACTCCAGAAGTTTCGGCTAAAAAAGCATCGGTACAAATTGTTTCTTCTTTTGTAAATCCTGGTAATTCAAAGGATTTATCATTAACTATAACACTTAAAAATCCGAAAGGAAAAAAAGTAGTTAGCAAAACAATTCCGGTTACCGACAAAACTTCAACCATCACTTTTGAAAATATCAAAAACCCAGAACTTTGGGATACCGAAAAACCAAATTTATATAGACTGACTGCTGTTTTATCAGAAAAAAATCAAATTAGAGATAGTGTTTCCGAAAAAGTAGGCTTTAGATGGTTTGAATTTAAAGATCACGGTCCGTTTTACCTTAACGGAAAACGTTTATTAATTCGCGGTACACATCGTCATGAAGAACAAGCTGGAGTTGGTGCTGCCATGAGCAATGAACAGCATTGGGCCGATATGAAATCGATTAAAGAAATGGGCGCTAATTTTGTCCGTTTAGCACATTATCCACAAGATCCTGAGATTTATAAAGCTTGCGACGAACTTGGACTTTTGGTTTGGGATGAGCTTCCTTGGTGTCGTGGCGGAATTGGTAATGATGTTTGGAAAACGAATACCAAAAATATGCTAGAGGAAATCATCAATCAAAATTATAATCATCCGAGTATTATCATTTGGTCTTTAGGAAACGAAATCAATTGGCTTCCAGATTTTCCTGACGGAGATAATGCTGATAAAACCAATGTCTTTTTAAGTGAATTAAATGATATTGCGCATAAACTGGATCCTACCAGAAAAACGGCCATTAGAAAATATTATGAAGGATCGCATATTGTAGATGTCTTCTCTCCTTCTATCTGGTCGGGCTGGTATTCTGGAAGTTACAAAAGCTACCAAAAAGCAATTGATGTTTACAAAAAAGAATACAAACACTTTATTCATGCCGAATATGGCGGAGACAGCCACGTTGGCCGTCATAGTGAAAGTCCTGTTACTGGCGAAAATGTGATTAAAGCCGAAGGTTGGGAAGAAGCTATTGTGCAGACTAAAATTGCCAATATTGCGCAAATCGGCGATTGGAGCGAAAACTATATAGTTGATTTATTTGACTGGCATTTGCATATATCCGAGAATGACCCAACGTTTGTGGGAAATATTCAATGGGCATTCAAGGATTTTGCAACGCCATTGCGACCAGAAGACGATATTCCGTATATGAACCAAAAAGGACTTACTGATCGAAACGGAATTCCAAAAGATGCGTATTATGTATTTAAAAGCTATTGGGCAAAAGAACCTTTCACTTACATCGAATCGCACACTTGGACAGAGCGCCAAGGACCTGAAAATACACCGAGAACAATCAGTGTTTTCAGTAATTGCGACAAAGTGACTTTCTTCCATAACGGAAAATCATTGGGAGAAAAACAGCGAAATCTTTCTCTTTATCCTGCTAATGGTTTAACTTGGGATGTCAATTTTGCTAAAGGCGAAAATACTTTAATTGCCGTTGGTAAAACAAAAGAAGGAAAAACGGTTTCTGATACGATAAAAGTCAATTATCGTTTCAATAAAAACGATACGGCTTCTTCGCTGCAATTATCATCAGAAAAACTGAAAAACGGCAATTATTTGGTTACTGCAATTGCGATTGACAACAATAATTTACGCTGTTTAGATTATGAAGCAAGTGTCTATTTTCAATGTTTAAAAGGAGGAAAAACTTTAAAAAATCAAGGAACACCAACAGGCAGCGAATCCATCAGAATGGCAAACGGAAAAGCTTCTATCGAAGTTATTCCTGATGGTTCTGGCAAACCGATTGAAATGACGGCTTTGAACCAGAGCTTTAAGGGAGAATATTTGAAGATTCCAGTTGAGTGAAAAAGGCTCTAAATTGCTAAGGGACTAAGATGCTAAGTTTTATTGTTTCACGCAGATTTAAAAAGATTTAAGCAGATCAAAATTAAATCTGCTCAATCTGCAAAATCTGCGTGAAACAAAATCATTTTAATCCTTATAATCTGTGGCTATAAATAAAGTATTCATTCCAAAAAAAATACAATTACAAAACAAATTAATACAAAAAATGAAAAAACTATTAACCGCACTACTCCTAACCTCTTCCGTTTTGGCGTCTGCGCAAAATCTAATCTCGAATGTACCCAACCGAAACACCACTTCTTTAAACGGAGTCTGGAATTATATTATAGATCCATATCAAACAGGTTTTTACAGCTTTCATCTTGACCAATACGACAAAAGTGAAAAACCAGCAAAAGGAGCTTTTTTCACCAATCATCATGCTCAAAACAAACAGGAATTAGTAGAATATGATTTTGATAAATCGCCTACAATCAATATCCCAGGCGATTGGAATTCGCAGGTTACAGAACTGAAATATTATGAAGGAAATGTTTGGTTTAAAAAATCTTTCGATTATAATCTAGCAACCAATAAACGTCTGTTTTTATATTTAGGCGCTATAAACTATAAAGCTGATGTTTATTTAAACGGAAAAAAACTAGGAACACACGAAGGCGGTTTCACACCGTTTAATTACGAAGTCACTTCGATAGTAAAACCAACAGGAAATTATTTGGTTATCAAAGTTGATAATACGCGTCATAAAGAAGATGTTCCGACTGTAAATACCGATTGGTGGAATTATGGCGGCATCACGCGCGATGTGACTTTAATTGAAGAAGAATCATCGTTTGTGGAAGATTATACTATTCAGCTGAAAAAAGGTAATGCAAATGTGATTTCGGGGTTTATCAAAATCAATAATTTGGATGCATCAAAAAATCAGGTTTCAATTTCTATTCCTGAATTAAAAATCAACTACAAAGGAAAAGCTGACAATAACGGAGTTTTAAGCTTCGAAATTCCAGCGAAAAAGATTTCTTATTGGTCACCAGAAAATCCGAAATTATACAATGTTATCATTGACTTTAATGGGAAAAAACTAAACGATCAAATTGGTTTTAGAACTATCGAAACAAAAGAAGATAAAATTCTATTGAATGGAAAACCAGTCTTTTTGCGCGGAATTTCGATTCACGAAGAAAATGCCAAAGGCGGACGTGCAAATTCTCAGGAAGATGCTTTGCGTTTATTAAACTGGGCAAAAGAATTAGGCTGTAATTATGTTCGTCTGGCGCATTATCCGCATAACGAGAATATGGTTAGAGAAGCTGATAAACTAGGTTTAATGGTTTGGGAAGAAATTCCGGTTTACTGGACAGTTGAATTTAAAAATGAAAACACCTATAAAAATGCTCAAGATCAATTAACTGCCGCTATTACAAGAGATAAAAACAGAGCCAGTATTGTGATTTGGTCAATGGCAAATGAAACTCCAATTTCTGAAGCTAGAAATACTTTCATTAAAAATTTGGCATCTCACACCAGATCATTAGACAATACTAGATTAATTAGCGCTGCTTTATTAACCAAAAAAGAAATTATTGATGATCCTATTGGAGAAGTTTTGGATGTTGTAGCTTTCAACCAATATTTGGGATGGTATGGCGGAAACTTGGAAGATGCTGAGAAAATAACATGGAAATCTAAATACAACAAACCTGTTTTTGTGTCTGAATTTGGAGGTGATGCCAAAGCGGGTTTTCACGGAGAGAAAAACGAACGTTGGACTGAGGAATATCAGGAATATTTATACATTCAGAATTTAAAGATGATTGAAAAAATTCCTCACTTAAGCGGGACAAGTCCGTGGATTTTAGTTGATTTCAGATCGCCAAAAAGATTGCTTCCAGGTATTCAGGACGGTTACAATCGTAAAGGTTTAATTTCAAATGATGGCGAAAGGAAAAAGGCGTTTTATATTATGCAGGATTGGTACGCTAAAAAGAAAAAGGAATATCAGAATTAATTCGTCATTACCAATTCATTAACAAAAAATAGGATGCAAATTATATGATTTTTCTTCATTATTAATTTACTTTGTAGTTAATCTAAAAATTGTAAACCATGAAAAAATTCTATTTACTAGCAGTTACTTTGTTTGCTGCTTTTACAGTTCAGGCTCAAGACATCGTAAAATTTGCTCCTCTTGATGCAAGTCCAGTTGATATTTCGTATTTCCCAAACAAAGCGGTGAAATTCAAGAAAACAGATAATCCAAATCCGGTTGTTAAAGTGCTTTATGCAAGACCTTCTGTAAAAGGAAGAACTATTTTTGGCGATGTTGTAAAGTTTGGTGAAGTTTGGAGAGTTGGTGCTAATGAAAACACAGAAGTTAAATTCTATAAAGATGTAACAATTGGCGGAAAAAAAATTGCTGCAGGAACATACAGTTTATTTGCTATTCCTGAAAAAGACAAATGGACTATTATCATCAACAAAGAACTTGATTTATGGGGTTCTTATGCTTATGATGAAAATAAAGATGTGGTAAGAGTTTCAGTTCCTGTAAAACCAGTTTCTGAAGTTATCGAAGCTTTATCTATTGCATTTACAGCTCAAGGTAATGTAGCAAATCTTGTTATTGGATGGGATAAAACAACTGTTGAGTTGCCAATTACAGTTAAGTAATTAATCGTTTTTAAGATATAAAAAGAGGCATCTAATATGCCTCTTTTTTGTTTATATAATTGCATTTGCAAACACAATCGTATGTAAATATAACCCGTGGTTTCAACCACGGGGACGCTAAGCATATAACATTACGTATATTAAAATACGTTTCCCGTGGTTGAAACCACGGGCTATGTTTAAAATTGGAACGTAAAACAGGAAGAGACATTTTTCAATGTCTCTTCCTGTTTTAAACCTTAACAGTTTCTATAATTTTATCCAATGTAATCGGCAAATCTCTAACACGTTTTCCGGTTGCATTGAAAACCGCATTGGCAATTGCAGGCGCCATTCCGACCAAAGCTGTTTCTCCAAGACCTTTTGTTCCCATTGGGTTACTTATCGGGTCTTTTTTGTTAACGAAGAAAACTTCTTGTTTTTCAATATCTGCGTTTACAGGAACATGATAATCGGCGAAATTATTATTAATTGGACGGCCAAAACGGTGATCGATTTCCAGTGCTTCCATCAATCCCATTCCGATTCCTCCTACTGCTCCACCAAACATTTGTCCCGCAGAAGTTTTCTGGCTTATTACGGTTCCAATATCAGCGCAAGACACAACATGAGCCAATCTTATTTTACCCAAATTCGGATTCACTAATACTTTTACAAAATGAACCGAAAACGAATAAATTGAATATTTCTTCGCTTCTTCAGCAGCTTTAGAAACATTTTCCACTTCAAAATCCTCTAATTTATTACTGCTTAAAAGTGCTGCTAACGTAACCGTTTTAGATTTGTCTTTTTTAGAAGAAACCGCACCATTTTCAAAAGTTAAATCTGTTAGAGCAATTCCTTTTAAAGCAGGATTTTTACTTCCTACTTCAATTATTTTATTCAATAATAAATTGCAAGCATCATGAACCGCAGAACCAACAGATGAAGTCGTTGCCGAACCTCCTTGCGTTGGACCTTTTGGCAAACCGCTTTTTCCCATTTCGATAATTACGTTTTCTGATGGCAAACCAATTACTTCAGCTCCAATAGCAGTCATCATGGTGGCCGTTCCTGGCCCCATATCGTTTACACTGCATTGTAAGACTAAATCGCCATTCGCTAAAAATTTTGCCTTTACAGAAGTTGCACTTCTATAGCAACCAAAAGTTCCTGTACCCATTCCGTAACCAACCAGCCAGTTTCCTTCTTTCACAGAACCGGGTTCATTTTTACGGTTTTTCCAACCAATACGTTCCATTCCCCCTTCGTAACATTCTAAAAGAAATTTACTGCTCCACGGTTTATTTTGTTCCTGATCTTTTTCGGCATAGTTCAGCTTGCGAAATTCAATCGGATCTAAGTTTAATTTATATGCCATTTCATCCATCGCACATTCTAAGGCAAAAGAACCTGTCGCTTCTCCCGGTCCACGCATCCAGATTGGCGTGCACGTATCTAAAGGCACAATTCTGTAACGTGTAGAAACATTTGGACAATCATAAATAAATCGGGACATGTTTACGGTTCCTTCCATGAAATCTTCATAGCTTGAAGTCATTGCAACAGCTTCGTGCGTTAAACCTGTCAGTTTTCCATCTTTTGTTGCTCCAAGACCCATTTTCTGAATCGTGTAAGGTCTAAAACCAACATTAGTAAACATCTGCTCGCGATGCAGTACTAATTTCACAGGACGATTCAATTTTTTAGCTCCAATTAAAGCTGCGATTTCATACGGCCAAGTGTGCAATCCCATTCCGAAAGCACCACCAAGATATTCTGCATGAACCTCAACATCTTCTACAGGCACTCCAAAAACTCCAGCAACACTTCTGCGTGTTCCTTCGACACCTTGACTTTTTGTATATAAGATTGGTTTATTTCCGTCCCATTTGGCTATGATATTTGCCAGCTCCATTGGGTTATGCACCTCAGTTGGAATGGTATATTCGGTTTCTAAAACAATCTCAGCATTTTTATAACCATCATGTTCACCACGATGATAATCATTTCCTTTATCGGTTTCGACTTTCTTTTCTTTTTCAGCTGCTTTTTTAAGTTCTGTCGAATGTTCTTCTTTAAAATAATCGGCTTTAATTAAACTCGCGGCATATCGCATACGTTCAAAAGTATCGGCAATTACTAAAGCAATCGGCTGATCGTAATACAAAACCGAATCATCTTTAAAAATCTGCAACGGCTGACCAAAATTATGCTTGTCTTTTGCTTTTTCGTAGCCAACAGGTTTATCTACATTCAAGTGCGTGATTACTGCCAGAACTCCTGGTGCCCATTCCGCTTTTTTTGTGTCAATGGTTTTAATTCTTCCTTTTGCAATCGTACTTCCTACCAAACAGGCATAAACAACACCTGCCGTTTTATACTCTGCCGAATAAGTTGCTGAGCCCGTTACTTTAGCAAATCCGTCAACTCTATTAATATTACTTGTCTTGCTCATAATTTAATTATTTTGATGTTGCTATTGTAAGTGCTTCTGCTACTGCATTCTCTCCAAGCGTTAATTTAAAATTATTATCACCGAATCCTTTTGCGCCTTTCATAGACAAATGGCCTGCTTGTTTAAATAGATCTTCAGAAACTGTTTTTCCTTTCAGGAATTTTTCTGTTTCAGTCAATCTCCAAGGTTTATGTGCCACACCTCCCATTGCCAATCTGACATCATTTATGGCATTATTTTTTATATCTAAAGCCACCGCAACAGACACCAATGCAAAAGCATAACTCGTTCTGTCACGAACTTTTAGATAATGAACATTTTTAGTAAAATTATTATCTGGAATTTCAACTGAAGTAATCAATTCTCTGCTGTCTAGCGTATTGTCTTTTTCAGGCGTATTTCCCGGAAGTCTATGAAAATCGGTGAAATCAATTTCTCGCTTTCCTTTTGGTCCTTCTACCAAAACTTTCGCGTCAAGCGCTGCCAAAGCCACGCACATATCACTTGGATGAACGGCAATACAACTGTCCGAAGTTCCAAAAACAGCCGCCATTCGGTTCGAACCACCAATCGCACCGCATCCGCTTTTTGGAACACGTTTGTTGCAAGGCATATCAATATTGTAAAAATAAGAGCAACGTGTTTTCTGCAACATATTACCTCCAACAGTTGCCATGTGTCTTATTTGCTGAGAGGCTCCAGCTGCTAAGGCTAATGCCAACAAAGGATGTTTTTCTTTTATCGAAGCATCTTCTGCAACCTGACTGTTTTTTGCCAAAGCACCAATCGAAACTTTTCCTTTTAAAAACTCAATTTTCTTTAAATCTAATCCGTTAATGTCAACTAATTTATCTGGAGCAACGATATTCTTCTTCATTAAATCGACCAGATTGGTTCCTCCTGCAATAAACATAGAAGAATTGTCTTTTGCTTTTCCCGTAACTGCCGAAGAAGACGACAAAGCTTTAATTATCTGAAAGTTTTTCATATTTCCTTCCCTCCTTCCTTCACTTCGGTTATAGCATCAACGATGTTATGATAAGCACCACATCGGCAGATATTACCGCTCATATATTCACTGATTTCTTCTCTGCTGTTAGCATGCCCCTCTTTAATACAAGCAATTCCAGACATAATTTGTCCTGGCGTGCAATAACCGCACTGAAAACCATCGTGTTTGATAAAAGCTTCCTGCATAGGATGTAGTTTTTTTCCTTTCGAAAGCCCTTCGATTGTAGTCACTTGCGCGTTTTGCTGCATCGTTGCCAAAGACAGACACGACAAAATTCTAGTTCCATTTACGTGAACAGTACACGCACCGCATTGTCCGTGATCACAGCCTTTCTTAGTTCCGGTAAGCTGTAATTGTTCGCGAAGCAAATCCAATAAAGTTGTTCTTGGTTCGATATTGAGATTGTGTTTTGTGCCATTTACTTCAATAGAAAGTGGTACAGTTTCTAAATATTCCGCTATTTTTTCATCCCATTTCTTTTCTGAAGCCATAACCAATGAAGGTGGCGTTAGGGCAAGAGCGGTAAAAAGTCCTGATTTCTTTATAAAGTCACGACGGGAGCTAGTGTCTTCCGGTGTTACTTTATCCTGATTTGTTTTTTTAGAAGCCATTCAATCTATTTGTTAAATTAGCAAATTCGCTTTTGTATTCTAACAAATTTAGCGATCTTATGTAAGAAAAAATTATAAAATTCAAACATTACTCTTATTTAGAATAATTTCAATTTTGTTGTTTTTTAAACACAAAGACGCAAAGGTTTTTCGCAAAGTTCGCAAAGTTATTTTTCTCTCGCAGATTTGGCAGATAATGCCGATTTTGAATACGATGAAAAGATCTACACAGATTCTTTATGATAGAAATAAATAAAAAATCTGTTTAGATCTGCAAAATCTGCGAGAAACAAAAAATTATACACATTAAAATTTTGCGTTCTTTCCGAAAACCCTTTGCGCCTTTGCGGTTAATTTTTTCACGTAGATTAATTCTGAAATTGTATTTTTACTGAAATAAGCCCAAATTATGCCACAACAAGAAATCATTTATCTTGATAATAATGCCACGACCCGTGTTGATGAGCGTGTTGTGAATGCAATGCTTCCATATTTTTCTGATTTGTATGCAAATTCAACAGGAACACATTTGGCGGGACTCACGGTAAAAGAAGCTGTTGAAAATGCGACATGGCAAACGGCTGATTTGATAAATGCTGATGCTGATGAAATCTTATTTACTTCGGGCGCAACTGAAGCGATAAATTTGGCAATAAAAGGTCTTATCGATCAGGAACGAAAACATATTATTACGGTTCAGACCGAACATAAAGCCGTTCTTGAAACTTGTCGGTACATGGAAGATATTGGTTTTGATGTTACTTATCTTCCAACTGCTGGCGATGGTCTTTTAGATATTCAACTTTTAGAAGAAATAACTACAGATAAAACACTGGTTTTCATCGGAATGATTTCTAATAACGAAACAGGTGTCACACAAAATATCAGTGCGATTTCTAAAATATTGAAAGCCAAAAATGTACTTTTTATGTGTGATGCGACACAGGCGATTGGAAAAATTCCTGTTGATGTAAAAAAATTAGGAATTGATCTTTTGACTTTTTCCGCACATAAATTTTACGGTCCGAAAGGAATTGGCGCTTTACATATTTCGGCGAAAGCCAAAATAAAATTGACTCCTCAAATTCTTGGAGGCGGACAACAAAGAAAATTACGAAGCGGAACGCTAAATGTTCCCGGAATTATCGGTTTAGGAAAAGCATGTGAAATAGCTGTTAATGAACTAGAAAAAGATCAAAATAGAGTTTCTTTATTACGAGACAAACTTGAAAAAGGCTTGTTACAGTTTGATGGTTCTTTCGTTAACGGAAATACTGAAAATCGAATTTATAATACTTCAAATATTTGTTTCCCAGGCGTGAATTCAGAACAACTAATTTTGGCTTTGGGGAATATTTCTGTTTCAAACGGAGCTTCTTGTTCGGCTGTTATTTCTGAACCTTCGCATGTTTTAAAAGCAATGGGATTATCGGATGAAGACGCTTTGAGTTCGATTCGTTTCAGTTTAGGACGTTTTACAACAGAAGAAGAAATTGATATTGCTGTTGAGCGAGTTTTGAGTTTAGCTGTTCAGTTTGCCACTAAGGCACTAAGACTCTAAGTTTTTTCTTTTTCTTATGTTTTTAATCTCGCAAAGGCGCGAAGGCGCAAAGTCTTTTAATATTTTTTTGTGTTGCGTCCAGCTTTAGCTGGATGAAAAAAGACAGCCTGAAAAAAAAGGCTTTAGCCAAACAAGTTTTAGTTTGGCTAAAGCCTTTTAGTTTGTAATCCATCAAATACTCCAGTTAAAACTGGAGCCAATTCATAAAAATCTTCGCGCCTCTGCGACTTTGCGAGATTAAAAAACAAAAAACTTAGAGTCTTAGTACCTTAGTGGTAAAATCAACAAATCAACTTATTATAATCTTCCTCCGTGTCAATATCAATATTCCCTTTTTCGAAAAGAACTGAAACTACATCTTCAGCATATTTTTTAATGAGTTTTTTGGCGCCTTCCTGTCCTTTCAATTCTAGAAGTTCTTGAAAGTATTTTTTATGAAATAAAACTGGAGTTCCTAAAGTTTCAGAATAAGCAGAGGCTGCAATTCCTTTTTTAGTTTTATTGGCTTCAACAATTAAATTTTCAAAAATGGAATGAGTTACAAAAGGCTGATCGCAAACTGCTAAAATACATTGTTCAGAATCAGGATTTTGATGTAATAATTGGTTGACACCTTTTACGATCGAAGAAGACATTCCGTTTTCCCAATCAGAATTGAAAGAAAATGTTATTTCAGACAAATTAAGCTCTTTTTCGATTAAATCATGGCTTGAACCTGTTACGACTATTACAAACGAATTTTCGACCTTCAAAGCTTCTGAAATGGTCTTTTTCAGCAAAGTTGATTCTTTATATAGCAACAATTGTTTTGGTCTGCCTAATCTAGAAGAATTACCTGCGGCCAAAATAATAATACCTGTTTTATTTTTAAATCTAGCCTCCATAATGAATTTCATCATGAATTTTACCCGATTTGTATTTTAAAGAAGTTCCAGCACGTTCAGAGGCAACAGCTTTAATTTCAGAAACAATTGATAAAGCGATTTCTTCTGAAGTTTCAGCACCAATATCTAGACCAATGGGACTGTGAATTTGGCTTAACTGCTCGTCATTTACTATAATTCCCTCCTTTAGAAGATCATCGAGCATTCGGCTAAATTTTGACTTTGGGCCGAGAATTCCAATATAATGACAATTGGTTTCCAATAGTAATTTTAAAACTGCCAAATCGTATTTGTAATTGTGAGTCATCAAAAGAAAATAAGTCTGATCATCGATCTTCACATTATCTAAAAATTGTTCTGGTTTGACAACCTCGACCTGATTGGCTTTAGGAAAACGTTTAGCTGTTGCATGCGTCGCACGTCCTTCACCAATACTGGTTTTCCATCCTAAAACAGAAGCCATTTTTACCAATGGCTGAATATCATTTCCTGCTCCAGCAATTACTAGCGAAATAGAAGGTTTTATGTATTCTATTAAAGCTTCGCTGTCGTTTTCCTCCTGAAGTTTTTTCACCAAAGAAGTTTTAGTTTTCAACACTTCTTTTACATCCGAAATTAAACTTAAAGCTTCATTATTATGATTTAAAACAGGGCTGTCTTTTCTAAAAAACAAAGTTGTGCCTATCTGGAGAGCATTTCTTTTTAAAGAAAAAACAGTTACAATTACTGCTTCTTTCCTTTCCAATTCCAATTGCTGTAAAAGCTGAATCGGATTGTTTTCTATCTCTTCGTTTATATATTCAAAAAGAATATGGACAATTCCGTTGCATCCAAGCTGCAAACCTACCTCTACATCATCTTCATTACTCGTATTATAAGTTACAAGTTTATTTTGCTTCTGATTGATTGAAAGAAGTGCTTTTCGCAACGCATCTCCTTCTAGACATCCTCCGCTTATTGCGCCAGTAAGCATCCCGTCTTCCGTAACGAGCATACGGGCACCGGGCTGTCTATAAGATGATCCTTCAACTTTAACTACAGTAGCCAAAGCTGTTTTCTTTCCTGACTCTTTTGCTTCTGAATAAGCTTTAAGAATTTCGTTGATTTCTTTCATAGGTAATTATTTCACCAATAGAAATAAGCGTTGATGAATCTGTTTAACAGTTTAAAAATAAAAAATATTGCAAACATACAGACAAGAAGAGACATTTATGTTTAAAGATTGTGTTTAATTTATTTGGCTTAAAATAATTTATTATAGTTATGATAATCATTTTTTCAAATTGATGTATGATTTATATTACTAAGTTTTGTATTTTTATCAATAGCAAAATTTTATATTACCTAACTTTAAAAGTAAACTACATGGGAAAATTTGTAATCACTACTAGAGCCAACGGAGAGTTCCAGTTCAATTTAAAAGCTGGTAATGGTCAGACCATTCTAACGAGTGAAGGCTATACTACAAAAGCAGCCTGCAATAATGGTATCGAATCTGTGAAAAAAAATGCACCAGACGATGATCGTTATGATAGATTAGAATCAAAAAGCGGAAAACCTTATTTTAATTTAAAAGCAGGAAACGGTCAGATTATCGGTTCGAGCGAGATGTACGAAAGTGTAGCTGCTAGAGAAAATGGAATTGAATCTGTGAAGAAAAATGCTCCCGATGCAACTATAGATGATCAAACGGCATAATTGGAAACTGTTATAAAATAAAAAAGCGAGGTAAATGCCTCGCTTTTTCTATATAAATATATTGAAGTATTGTTTTAATCCAATAAAAAGACAATCAATCCTCTTGCGCCATGAGCTCCAAGAACTAAAGACTGTTCGATATCTGCCGTTTTTGAAGGGCCCGCGATAAAAGTTCCGAAACCGTATTCCATATTTCCGATTCTTTGATACGCTTGCTGCATGGTTGGCACGAGATCTTTTTTATGAACGATGATAGCTAAATATTGTGCTATGAAAGGCGCAACACGCTGTCCTAAAATATCATCTGTAACCCAAAGTCCGCTGTTTTCTGCCACGCCAAAATGTGCTTTTACAACCGTTAATTCAACGTCTTGAAGCGAATGCGGATCTACTGCTTTCCAATCTAAAGAAGCAATTTCAGAAAGTTCTGGAAGCGTTGTAATTAATCGTTTCTCCAGATTATAATTGGATTTGATGTAATTGATGATTTCGTTATAATCGGCAACTTCTACAGAATCACCTCCAATTCCTTTTAAAACCGTTTTATAGGTTTCTAAAACATCAAATTGTTCAGAACCTAAAAGATTTAGATCAGGCAGTTCTGCAACCTCATTAGGCTGATTCAGTTTTATTCTTTTTAAAATTTCGCCTTTACTACTCATTTCCTTTTTCTTTAGATTCTCGCGAATTTTTCTTGTACCATTCTCTAAAAGATTCTTCTGGAACATCTGGCATTTCGCGCTGATCGTACCATTTATTCATCTTATTATTGACCATTCCTGGAATGTTCTTCATTACAAATCGTCCTGATTTTCCAGCAATATTAAAAACCGTTGGATTTGCTAATACCGTTGCCATCGTTTTCATCGCCACTGTTTTTGCTTTCGGCGTATGGCCTTCTTTCACCAAAACCTGACGCCATTTGTACAATTGATCGTGAATGTCAATTTTTACAGGACAAACGTTGGTACAAGAACCGCAGAGCGTACTGGCAAAAGGCAGATCGGCATTTTTGCTCATATCTAAATTTGGTGCTAAAATAGAACCAATTGGTCCCGCAACCGCATTATGATAGCTGTGTCCGCCGCTTCGTCTGTAAACGGGACAAGTATTCATACACGCACCGCAACGAATACATTTCAAGGAATTTCTAAAATCTTCTCTTCCTAATTGTGTACTTCTTCCGTTGTCTACAATCACGATATGCATTTCTTTTCCGTCTCTTGGTTTCTTAAAATGACTTGAAAAAGTAGTAATAGGCTGTCCCGTTGCGCTTCTTGCTAATAATCTCAAGAAAACCCCTAAGTGTTCTCTTTTCGGAATCAATTTCTCAAATCCCATACAAGCGATATGAACGTCTGCTAAATGTGCACCCATATCGGCATTTCCTTCATTGGTGCAAACCACAAATTCTCCTGTTTCTGCAACAGCAAAATTGACTCCTGTTAAAGCCACTTTTCGAGTCAAAAAAGTATTTCTCAAACTATGACGCGCTGACTCTGTCAAATATTGCGGGTTGAAATTTCCTTTCTCTGTACCTAAATGTTCGTGAAAAGTTTCGCTTACATCTTCTTTCTTTAAGTGAATCGCCGGAAGTACAATGTGGCTTGGAGGTTCTTTACGAAGCTGAACAATATATTCTCCCAAATCAGAATCGATTACTTCAATTCCTTTTTCGGCTAAATAATCATTTAAATGACATTCTTCTGTAAGCATAGATTTGGATTTCACCATTTGCTTTACATCATGTTTAGCCATGATAGAATGCACAATTTCGTTGTGTTCTTTGGCATCTGCTGCCCAATGTACAATTATCCCGTTTCGTTGCGCATTCGTTTCAAATTCAACTAAATAATCGTGAATATTAGAAAGCACATTAAATTTGATTTGAGAAGCGGTTTCACGCAACAGTTCCCAATCTGCTATTTGGTGGGCTGATTTATCTCTTTTTGCACGCACAAACCAAAGTGTTTCATCATGCCAATTGACACGCTCTACATCTTTGTTAAACTTGGCTGCGGCTTCGCTGTGCTGTATTATTTTTTCTGATGACATCTTATAAAAGTTGTTTTACCATTAAGACATTAAGTAAATTAAGCTAAACTTTATGAACTTAATTTCTTAGTGATGAAAAGAAAATTAAGTTTTCTAAAATCACTTAAATCTCTTATTTTTTTACCAATAGATATTTAAACCAAGCTTTATGAACTTAATATCTTAATGGTAGAAAAATTAATTTTCGAGTGAATTTAATATTTCAGCTATGTGAATGGTTTTGATTCTGCTTTTTTGCCTTTTTAGAATTCCGTCCAAATGCATCAAGCAAGACATGTCTCCGCCTGTAATATAATCCACATCATGACTTTCGTGATCTTTGATACGATCTTGTCCCATTTTTACAGAAACGGCTTCTTCAGTAACACAGAAAGTCCCGCCAAAACCACAGCATTCGTCTTTTCTAGTTAAAGCAACCAAATCAAGACCTTCTATACTGTGCAATAATTGTTCAGGTTTAGAGAAAAATGGTGCGTTTAATTCAGACATTTGCGAAAGCTTTAATCCACGCTGACCGTGACAGCTCACGTGCATTCCCACTTTAAACGGAAATCTTCCGTCAATATGGTCAATTTTTAAAATATCTGTAATAAACTCTGTAAGTTCGTAAACAGTATTTCTAATTGCCGTTGCCTTCTCTTCTTGTTTTTCGTCATGCAAATGGTCTTTTACATGCAAAACACAACTTCCAGAAGGACAGACTATGTAATCAAATCCAGAAAAATTGGCAATAAAATTGGCATCGCATCCTTTCGTTAAATGTGCATAACCGCTATTTGCCATTGGTTGTCCGCAGCAGGTCTGTCCCATCGGAAATTCGACGTCACAACCTAATTTTTGTAACAATTCGTAGGTTGCAATTCCTACTTTTGGATAAAATTGGTCGACATAACAAGGTATAAAAAGTCCAATTTTCATGTTGTAGTATTTAGTGTGTTGTTCATTTAGGCGTGTACTGTAAAAATGTAAAAAATACGTTTCTCAGCAAATTTACAACATACAGACCGTTTTTACCTAATGTTTATAGAATTTCAAGTCAATTAAATCGTTCTGAATTGGTTTTGGATTCCAATTATCATGAATTGCCAACGCAGCTCCCAAAGCACTTGCCTGCGCCATCGAGGCTGCATAAACTTCTACATCTGGAAAAGCTTCTGCCAATAAATTCATGTAAATCGAATTTTTACTGAAACCTCCATCCACAAAAATCTTTTTTACTGGACTGTTATGAATGACCAAATTGGTAGAAAAAACCTGCTGTTCTACCAGATCTAACATTAATTGATGATATGCGGTTTCGTAATTTTTATAGTGTGATAGGTCTCTTTTTTGAAAAGGGCATTCTTTCAGGATATCAAAATTGTATTTTTTTGGATAGAAAATCTGATAATTAAGCGCTCGTAGATTGGCTACAATATTTTTATCAAAATAAACTTCTTTGTAAGTATCAACTGGAACTTTAAAATGTTCTGCCAAGCGTTTGGTCTGCACTTCGTGTTCGTTTCCTGCAAATAAACGGGCTGCTTTTACAGGCTTTTCTGTGTACTGCATATAACACAAGCAGTCGTTTTGCGATTCGTCAAAAGTTAAAGGTTTGTTGTTGAACGGATTTAAAGAAATACTCCAAGTTCCTGTAGACAATAACACAAATGGCTCAGTAAAATTGATTGTATATGGAATAATTGCCGATGAACTATCGTGAAGACCAACTCCAATTGCCAGATTATCACTTGTCATGATCACATCTTTACCAAAATGGATTGGTGGTATTTTATCTGAAATATTTTCTGCTTTCAACCATTTATGGTATTTCATTTTTTTGAAATTCCACAAATTGGTATGACAGCCAATACTTGTAATATCAGCGTATGCTTCATTCGTTAAAAGAAAACTTAAAAACTGCGGCAAATGCAGACAGTATTTTACTTTTTCAAATATTTCGGGCTTCTGTTCTTTTATGCGATAAATCTGCATTCCCGAATTTAAACTGCCCAAAACCGGAGAAGCTGTTTTTACAGCAAACTTTTTTTCTCCTTTGTATTTTTCATAGAAATCAGCTTTTAAATCCTCTGGATAATCTTTTAGATAATTATACAGAGGAGTTAAAACTTTTCCATTTTCGTCTATATAAACAAAACTGGCTCCGTAAGTGCTGAAATTGATGGCTTTTAAAACATACTCTTTAAGCTCTTTTATTTCAGATAATCGTTCTAAAATCCAGTTTTTCAGGACTTCGATATCTTCGCACGGAAATCCATCTTCGTCTGTGGTTTCCTCCAGATTAACAGATTTCTCCCAGACAATTTTATAATTTTCGTTAAATAAAAAAACCTTTTTGTTTGTTTTACCAATATCAAAAATCGCAACTACATTCATTTTTTTAATTGTAAATTGTTAATTATCAATTGTCAATTTATAATTAACAATTAATAATTTATAATTATAATCCCGTTGCCATTGTTTTTAAACCTCTTTCTTCAATCAGATTTTGTCTTACTTGAATCGAACGATATAACGCTACCGGATTTAATGCAGCTCCAGAACGTAAACGAGCTTCTGCTACAAGAGCGCGAACATCTGTACGGAACGCATTTTGAAGAATTTCCTGTGCTTTTACCACGTCATTTTCTTCTTGCGCTTTTTCTAATGCTTTTCTGTCAACAGAAAGTGCTTGCGCATAAGCAATCATAATCGCTTCAACAGACTGCAATAAATCTTCTAACGGATCTTTAATGTTGTGAGAAGCATCGATCATCCAGCCTAAATCTTTGGCGTGATTCATTCCTCTTGCGTCCATTCCTTCCACTAATTCATTAAAAATCAAGAATAATTGGTAAGGTTTTAATGCACCAGCAGTTAAATCGTCATCACCGTATTTTGAATCGTTAAAGTGGAAACCACCTAGTTTGTTTTCCATCAGCAGTAAAGATACAATCTGCTCAATATTAGCATTTGGAAGATGATGTCCTAAATCGACTAAAGTCTGCGCTTTGTCACCTAACTTCTTAACATACGAATAAGACTGCCCCCAATCTGCTACAGTCGTAGAATAAAAGTTAGGCTCAGCACATTTATATTCTAAAAACAATTTCCAGTTTGAAGGCAATGCATCGTAGATTTCCTCTAAACTTTCTAATGTATTTTGATAGGCTTTTCTAAAGTTTAATTGTCCTGGAAAATTAGAACCATCTGCCAACCAAACTGTTAAAGACTCAGATCCTAATTCGATTCCGTGTTTAATAACTTCTATGTTGTGAGCAATTGCCTGTTTACGAACTGCTTTGTTTACGTTTTGTAAAGAACCGTATTTATAAGTATGTTCGGCACTTGCTTGATCTTGAAATGTATTTGAGTTCATCGCGTCAAACTTCAATCCGTGCTGATTTGCCAGTGTTTTGATCGCTTTGTAATCAGTCGGAATATCCCACGGAATGTGAAGAGAAATAGCTCCCGAAGCGTTATTTAATTTATGAAGTAATCCAACGTCTTCGATTTTTTCTTCTAAAGAACGAGGCTCTCCACCTCCAGCAAAACGTCCAAATCTTGTTCCTCCTGTTCCTAAAGCCCAAGATGGAATGGCAATCTGAAAGTCGATTAATTTTTGAATAATCGCTTCCGTATCATTTATTTCTGATGCTGTAAAAACTAATTTATTTTGGTGTTTTTTTAATAAATCTTCGTTATGAGATTCGATGTGGTTTGATCCGATTAACATAGTTATTGATATTTTAATAGAGTTTACAAGATATAACTTTATACGCTGGGAACTCCCGTTTTACTTCACTTTTTTGTTAAGTTTTCTTTGTTAAAGCGAATTGTTATATGCTAAAAAATCTAACGTTCGAAAGAATTCGAACGCTAGACCACAAAAAACCACTTTTGCTTAAACAAACTTATATAAAAAACCTAAACAATCTTTATCTATAAAAGCCCATGGCTACGCCACCGTCTACGTTTAAGGCATTTCCTGTAGATTTACCAAGTAAACCTCCAACAAAAGCATAACAAGCGTTAGCAATATCATCTGGCAATATGATTTCATTTAATAACGTACGTTTTGCATAGTAAGCTGGAAGTTCTTCAACCGTGATTCCGTATGCTTTTGCACGACCTTCTGCCCATCCTCCAGACCAAATGTTTGAATCTGAAATTACAGCATCAGGATTTACTGTATTTACACGAATTTTATCTGCTCCAAGCTCTGCAGCCATTAAACGTGTTAAGTGCGCTTGAGCAGCTTTAGCCGAACCATAACCAGGATTATTTGGACCAGCCACAACAGCGTTTTTAGAAACAATATTTACAATATCACCTCCAAAACCTTGTTTACGCATTACTTCGATTCCGGCTTTAGAAACAATAAATTGTCCTTTAACCAAAATATCATATAATCTATCCCATTCTTCTAAAGTATGTTCTGCGATAGATTTAGAAATACTGATTCCAGCATTATTTACCACAATGTCAACACCACCAAAGGCTAAACACGCTTCGTCTAATGCTTTTTCTGTGCTTACTTCATCAGTAACATTCAATAAAGTGCTAGAAACTGCATCTTTGCCAAATGATTTGATGAACTCAGCAGTTGCACCTTCTAAACGCTCTTCGTTAATATCGTTGATTACCACACAAGCACCTTCTTGAGCGAATTTTTTAGCGATAGCTTTACCAATTCCGCCTGCAGAACCTGTAATTAAAGCTACTCTTCCAGATAATGCTTTTGGTTTAGGCATACGCTGTAATTTAGCTTCTTCTAACAACCAATATTCAATATCAAAAGCTTCTTGGTGTGGCAAAGAAGTATATTCTGAAACTGCTTCGGCACCTTTCATTACGTTTACTGCATTGATATAATATTCAGATGCCAAACGTGCCATTGTTTTATCTTTAGCAAAAGTAAACATACCAACCCCAGGATATAAAATAACCACTGGATTTGGGTCACGCATTGCCGGCGAGTTTGATTTTTTACATGCATTGTAATAGTCTTTGTACATTGCACGGTAAGCCTCAAAAGCAGGAGTTAATTTTGCTTTGATTGCATCAACATCAGATAAATCTTCGTTCGGATCCAATTCTAAAACCAAAGGACTAATTTTAGTTCTCAAGAAGTGATCTGGACAAGATGTTCCTAATGGAGCTAATTTTGCCAAATCATTAGAGTTAATAAATTCCAAAACTCTTGCGTCGTCTGTATAATGACCAATCATCTGACGTTCTGATGAACAGAAACCTCTTAAGATTGGAGCTACTTTTGCTGCTTTCAATTTACGATCTGCTTCTTGAAGACTGTCGATTTTTTTACCTCCAAAAACTGGACGTATTTTTCCGTAATTATCTTCTAGGTAAGAAGCACATTTCTCGATTACTTCCAGCGTATTGATATAACTATCAAAAGCAGTATCTCCCCAAGTAAATAAACCGTGAGAACCTAACATGATTCCGCGTAGTTTTTTACCGTTTTTTTCTGCCTCTTCTAAGCAAGCTCTCAACTGAAGACCAAGATCAAATCCTGGACGCTGCCAGCCTACCCAGCCAATTTCTCCGTTAAATAATTCTTCTGTGATTTTCTTTCCATCTTTCGCAGCAGCGATCGCAATTGCCGCATCTGGGTGCAAGTGATCAATATGTTTGAATGGAAGAAAACCATGTAAAGGCGTATCAATAGAAGGCGCTTTTGAAGCTAAATCGAAAATACAGTGGTTGAATAATTCTACCATTTCATCTTCAAACTCAATACCTCTATAAACATTTTCAAGATTACGAAGTCTGTCCAAATACAAAGCAGCACAACCTGATTTTGTCAACGTTCCAATATCACCGCCAGAACCTTTAATCCACATTACTTCAGAAGATTCTCCTGTAAGAGGATCTTTGTCGGTAATTTTTACAGAAGTGTTTCCACCACCATAGTTGGTCAATCTTAAATCAGCCCCTAACAAGTTAGAACGATAAATAAAAAGCGCTACTTCATCACCTGCTAATGCTGCTGCCTTAGCCTCATCCCAAAGGTAGCTTACATGCTTAAAATTCATATTATTAATTGTGTTTGTATTCGACATATACTATTTTAAATTATTTCTTGTATTTATAATGAATTACCAATTCCTACCAAAACGATTGCAAGCATGATAAGTCCAATTCCCCAGAAAAAAGTTCTCATTGTTTTTTTAGAAACTCCTTTCCATTCTTTCAAATAAAATCCCCAAAAATTTGCTGTCAAAATGATGGTTGCCATATGGAGAATCCATGAACTGGCGCCATTTCCTAATTTGCTTTCGCCCATTCCGTAAAAGAAAAACTGTAAAAACCACATGGTTCCAGCAAGAGCAGAAAACAATACATTTTTGGTTATTGGAGTAGATTTATCAGTATAATTTTTAATTGATTTGTTTTTAAAATTCAAGTAAAGACACCAGATAAAATTGGTTGTTAATCCTCCCCAAAGTAAAACAACATAAGTTACATTGTTCTGAAACAAAGGATTAGCTCCATTTACTACAGCTTGCTCTGCCATAGATTTTCCGGCCTCAATTCCGTAATTAAAGAATGAGCTTAAAATTCCTGAAATCACGGCTACGATCAAACCTTTTACCAGATTGAAGTCTTTGTCTTTATCTTCATGACCAGTTGAAAAATCTTTCTCTTTTAGCATTCCTGCTTTTCCAGAAATAGCAATTCCTATTAGATACACTACAACTCCCAATAAAACGATCTGACCGCCTGTATTAGTAAGCATGTGAGAAAATGAAATCTTACCTTCTGTTGGAACAAAATCATAATAAATTGAAGGAACTAAAGCTCCAAACGCAGAACAGAATCCTAAAGTAATTGAATTCCCTAGAGACATTCCTAAGTAACGAACGCCTAAACCGTATGTTAAGCCACCAATACCCCAGATCAATCCCATTAAAAAAGTAAAAGATTTTATAGATGGAGATGCAGCCACAATAATTTCAGTAAAATTTGGAATCGTTAAGTATGCTGCAATTGGCGGAACAATCAGCCAAGAGAAAAATCCTCCCACCAGCCAATAGCTTTCCCAAGCCCAATCTTTCACTTTTTTAAAAGGCATATAAAAACTACCTGAAGAAAATCCTCCGATAGAGTGAAAAATGATTCCTAATAATGATTCCATATTATTGTTTTTGGTTTAGGTAAGGTTTGTTAGTAATTTGGTTTTGTAAAATAAGAGAATGTCAAAAAGAAAACTGTCCTGTACTATCCTTTACGGATTTCATATTTTTTGTTAAAACTAAGGATAATTAGAAATAAGCACTTCTAATTATTGGGTAAATAAATTTAAAATGGCTATTTTAGCAATCGATTTCGCAATTATTAATTCCGCATTTGGG
This sequence comes from Flavobacterium movens, assembly GCF_039581425.1. Taxonomy (NCBI): domain Bacteria; kingdom Pseudomonadati; phylum Bacteroidota; class Flavobacteriia; order Flavobacteriales; family Flavobacteriaceae; genus Flavobacterium; species Flavobacterium movens. The sequence continues at coordinate 130,706 of NZ_JBCPXY010000006.1, read as the reverse complement.
TTAAAATTTAAAAATCATAAAAAAAAGATTACAAGCCTTGCTAAATTCTCTTTTTTGATAAGCAAAATGATTTTGCGTGATAGATTTATCTTCAAAGAAGAGATTTTTTTTAAAACCGTAGAATTAAAATGGGTTTCGCTGAAATACGAGACGTACTTCCAACAATGAACATGATTAAACTTATTAAAATAGATGAAGATTCAAGAGTTCCGAAATACAAACAGATTGTAGATTCTATTCTTCAGAACATAGCCAACGGAAATTTAAAAATAAATCAAAAAATTCCCTCTATTAATAGTTTCAGTGAAGAATTTTATATGTCTCGTGATACTGTTGAGAAAGCTTATAATATTTTAAAAGAAAGAAAAATCATTTCTTCCATTAGAGGAAAAGGTTACTATATTACCCGAACAAAATTGGAATCTAAAGTCAATATTTTGTTTTTGACTAATAAATTGAGTTCCTATAAAATGAAAACTTATAGCTCTTTTATTGATACTTTAGGGGCAAATGCACATGTTGACCTTCAAATTTACCACTGCGATGAGACTTTATTCTTGAATATCTTAGATAAGTTTGAAGGTGCTTACGATTATTATGTTATTACAACGCACTTTAAAACAGATGAATTAAAACATTTGAGCTTTACTGATGAGGTTGTAAGTGCCATTAAAAAAATCCCACAAGAAAAACTGGTGGTTTTAGATAATATAAAATTAGGAACAGGTAACGATGTCATTAAAATTTATCAGGATTTTGAAAATGATATTTATAATGCCTTAAAAGAAGGCCTTTCTAAAATATCAAAATACAAGCGTTTAATTCTAGTATATCCTGATAAAGCGGTTTATCCTTATCCGAGAAGAATTTTGCATGGTTTCAGAAAATTTTGTGTGGAACACGAAATCAATTTTGAAATCCTGAGTGAGGTTTATGATGATATGATTCTTAAAAAAGGAGATTTGTTTATTACAATCGAAGAATCCGATTTGGTAAATTTAGTGAAACAGATTCGTGATGAAGAGTTTGTTTTAGGAAAAGATATTGGTGTCATTTCATACAACGATACACCTTTAAAAGATTTACTTGGCATTACTGTAATGTCAACCGATTTTAACGTAATGGGAGAAACCGCAGCGAGGATGATCTTGAATAAAGAAAAAGGCCAGGTAAAAGTACCTTTTAATTTTATTGATCGAAATTCTATTTAGAGTTGCAAAGTAACAAAGGTTTCTTCTCTTTGTCTTAAACTCTACTTTTTTTAAGCAAAAAAAACCTCGTCACTTGACGAGGTTTTTAGTTGTATTATTTTTTTGATTCTTCGATAGAAACTTTTCTAAACTCTTTTAAAAGTTTTTCAATTTCCAAAGTCGATTTACGTGCTCTTGGTCCAGCAGCTTTAATTCCTTTTTCAGTCAAAGATTCAGCTTCAGCTTTGAATGTTTCAATTTCGGCGTTGATTTTTACTAATAAATCTTTCATGCTTATATATTGTTAAATTAAGTCACAAAAATAAAAGTTTGTGTGATAGTTACAACAATTTTGCTGTTAAATTTAATGCAGTTTTTCATTCATTTTCTTCACAATAAATTGACCTTAGCTTTTCATAAAACACCAATAAACACAACAAACTAACAATCAATCACTTATTTCAATTGCATCTCCATTATTGTCATTCTAATGCTTTCTATAAAGTATGCTATGCAAACAATTTTAATCTTAAAATAGGATCAAAAACAATTCTATTTGTTAATTTTTTTGTGGAGAAACTCCCTTAAAAAGGAAAAAATTACTCGATTAGAGTCTTATTTAAGGTAGACATTCTTTGAAATAAGCCTATATATGATGCTTTTATCTATCTTAATTTTTGATGATTCCATAATTAAGTTTTCAAATCTAAAATTGCTTAATCGCACATTCGGATCTTTTTCTACTCCATAAAAACTAGTGTATTTAATATCAATATTTCTAACCATTAACCAAAGCAGGATAAACATCCAGCTTTTGTTGCGAAAAAGTGAAGCTCAACCCTCCCAAAAAAGCCAAAACAATAACAAATTTTCTTATCTGTATAGAGGGTCTATCGTTTCAAAATTATTTTAATTCAACTTTTACTTTTGCAGAAAGTTGTTTGGCTAAATTTGTTACATAATTTGTAAAAAAAGCCGAATCATTAAAGCCTTTATCTGCACTCAATTCCCAAGCTGCAATAGCATAATAGCTGATTTCTTTATTGTTTTCAACTTTTAGTTTTGCCAAATAAGAATCTGTTAGCTGCCCTGTTTTTGGAGCTTCAATATAACCTTGGTAAATTTTTGCCGGAACTAAAATAGCTGTTCCTAAAATCCATTGACGTTCGTAAGTCAGATAATCATGCTGAATTAAACAAACCCAATCTCCCGCTTCAATAACCTGAAGCGGTTTTTTATTGTTTAAATTAGAAATTGCGGCCAAAAAAGTTTCATTTCCTTTAATGCCGTTTATAGAAACGGTATTTTTATAGCCATACATTCCAGGCCAGATCGAAGTCGTTTCTTGCACCTGATACAAATTTCCAGAAGCATTCCAATTTTGGTAGTGATAGCTCAAAACAGAATTTACAGGCCCTTCTGTCACAATTTTAAAAGTGGTCTTTTCTACATTATTGATGGTGTCATTTCCTAAAATTCCAAGCCTGTTTATTTTATTATCAATTAGCAAGGCATAACCACCTAATCCTACAGAATTTCCAACAGGAAAAATATCTCTTCCCCAATCGTACATTACATGATAATTATCTTCAACCGCACCTTTACTATTTATTCCAACATTCTCTGGAGTTATTCCTGGAAGTTTTTTTCCGAAAACATCTTTCGAATTTCTTCCGTCCAAATAATGTCTAAAACCGACTTTGTCATTTTCCCAAGTTGGTCCATCCGTCTGGTATTTTTGATAGCCTAATTTTTTATGAACCTGATCTGCCATTAAAACTTCTTGCGTATCTGGATGAACCGGAAGATTTTTTCCTTCTCTTTTTCCAAAACGAACACTCGTTTTAATGATAAACTTCGGATCTGTTTCTGACCATTTTAATAAAATATCTTTTTTCTCGCCAGGTAAAAAATCAGCCGTAAAGAAAAGTTCATCCCATTTTCCATCGCCGTTAAGGTCATTGATCTGCGCTGGAATGGTATCGTTTTTATAAATCAAAATCGGATAAGTTCCTTTTATAGCACTTTCTCCAACATAATCTCTTTTAATAGAAATTGATTTTTGGGTCAATGCCATCGAGCTCTCGTTTTTTAAAATAATCGTCTTTTCTGATATATTTTGAGAGACTTTACAGCTTGTCAGTAAGACTGTAGTTAAAGCAAATGGAAGATAAAATAATACTCTTTTTTTCATTTTTTCTTATTCTTTATTTTTTCAGAACAATTTAAGCGTTTTAATTGTTACAATAACACTTAAAATAAAAAACTTTGTTTTAAGAATTTTCAGAAATAAAAAAGCAGGATAATGAATAACATTTATCCTGCTTTAAAAGCATCATTTTTAGCCAAAATATGCTTAAGAAAAAAATAAAAAAATCACATTAAAAAATACATGGCTTTGTAGTAATCGTGAAACTTTTTCTGAGAAATCTTTTTGTATAAAGAAGTTTTTTTAATTGTTTTAGAACCCAATTTATTGTCAAAAAATGTTTTTAGCTCCTTTAAGATTTCAGTTCTCGTCTTAGATTCATCAAACAAAATAAAGTTATTTGCTCCTTCTAAAAATGATAAACTTCTATAAAAATGTAAATTACATAAGCAAACCAAAATATTAGATTCTTTTTTCTCTTTTGACAAAAAATGAAGCAATTCGTTATGATTGTGTATTACAAAAACAATACGGTCAAATTCATTGGTTGCTGGTTCGTCAAAAAAAGAACCTTCAATAAAATCAAAATCTTCTTTAAATCTTCTTTTAAACATTTTTAAGAAAACACCTTTGCTATCTAGCACTAAAACTTTTTCATTCTCCATCATTCCAATTTTTAATACATACAAACATAAATCAGCAAACAATAAATAAACACCCTAATAAGACAAAAAAAAGATAGTATAGGGCATTTTTAAACTTTTATGATATGAGTAACATTATTCTCAACAAAAGCTAACAACTCCTCCATTTTTCTACAATCATAATCTTTTCTAGAAATTGTAATGATATAATTATTCTGCCCTTTTATATATAGGAACAAAAAATTCTTAGTCAAGATAGCCTTCTCTATTGCTGTCCATTTATGGGTTAACTGTCCTAAAGGGAACCTAATACATAATTGAGAATCTGTAAATATAAATTTATACCTATTGTTCAATTTTCGAAATTTGACGAATCTTTTTGCTAGTTGAAAAGCCATTTTTGAAATAGCATCAATAAATGAGTTTTCAATTACGACAAAAAACACAATTATCGCTAAACTTCTTATCAGCCAAAGAAAAAAATCAGCCTCAAGATTAATATGAGAGAAATCAAAAAAAATTACAAATAATAAAACCAATATTGAGATAAAAACAATACGGTCTTTAAACAAATGTTCAAAATACATTTTGTTCAGTTTTCTTATCTCAGAAAGGTGCAATTGAAACTCTAAAGAAAAATTTGAAGGATTCATAATATTCATTTCGGATTTTATCTAATCACCAAAATTACCTTTAAAATCTCTCTGTATAACAACCCTTTAAGTTTTATAACTATCAAAATAAGACTTAAATTTTTGTTTTATTTTTTTTTCGACATAAAAACAAAAAACAAAGTTTTTTATATAAAAAATCAATATTACAGAAAGCTTGTAAAAGACAAAAAAATAACAAAATACGACATAAAAACAAAGCGTATTTATTTTGTTTTCAAATAGTTAACAACAAGCATAGTTTTGTTTTGAGGTTAAAATTATTTATTTACTTTTGAAATTAATCTAAAATTATTACAAATAATTTCCTACAATGAATCTATACTCAACAGAAGAAGATTTACGAGAAAAAATAAAAGAAATTACCTGTCTTTACGATATTTCAAAAACTATATCGAAAACAAATTCTATAAATATTCAGACGCTATATGATATCATTATAAGCACAAAAAATGCATGGCGTTATAGCACAGATAGTATTGTGGAACTTCACATTAAAGATTATCACCTATCAACATCTGAACAGATAGAACCAGCCATTTTTCAATCTAGCGTCATAATAGTAAATAAAACAAATTACGGTTATATTAAGGTTTACTATCCTTCAAAAAAATATATTTTGGATGACTTCAGCGAAGATGAGCAACAGCTTCTAGATACAATTGCGCTAGAAATCGGGAATTACATTGACAAGTATCAAACTTTAGAAGAAAAAGCAGCTTTAAAAGCAACTATTGAGCGTATGGAACGTCTTTCTTTAGTTGGCGAAATGACGGCAGGAATTGCGCACGAACTGAACACACCACTTGGCAATATTTTAGGTTTTGCTGAACTTATAAAAGAAAAAAATTCGGATCCAAAAATTAGTACTGATCTTTCTATTATTATTAATTCGGTAATATATTCGCGCGAAATCGTTAAAAAACTAATGTTCTTTTCTTGTGAAATGCCACAAAAACTAGAATTGCAAGAACTTAAGCCTATCATAGTTTTTGCCTTAACTTTTCTAAAATCCAATTTTCAAAAAAAGGCCATAAAGCATGAATTAATTTTCAAAAATGACTCTATAATGGCCACAATAGATTCAGTTCAAATTACCCAAGTACTATTTAATCTACTAATAAATGCAATTTATGCTTCGCCTGAAAAAAGTACTATTAAAACAATAGTAGATAATGACGAAACCAACTTGTATTTGAAAATTGAGGATAATGGAACAGGAGTTCCTGATTCTATAAAAGAAAAAATATTTGAACCTTTTTTTTCAAGCAAGCCACTCAATTATGGATGCGGACTTGGTTTGAGTGTCGTTCATAGCATAATTCAAAATCACAATGGCGAAATTACACTTCAAAACAATTTCCCATGCGGGTCAATTTTTAGCATTCAAATTCCTGTTATGCTGCCGGCCACATACTCCATGCCTGCAGGCAGAGACAGCGAGAATTTTGCACCGCTGAGTGCCGCAGCATTATTGTTGACAATGTCTACCTTGTAAGTACCAGGGGCTCCGCCCTGACTGAGACTTACTGGCTGATAAGAGGTTGGTGCATTTATCTGCACTTGAGCAAATGCCCCTCCTCCTATTACAAACAACAATAACAACAAAATGAATGTAATTTTTGTTTTCATAAATCACTTTTTTAATTAAAACAACCTATATAAATACTGCTAAATCAGTTTTTTACTATTTGCAGCGGTACTGTATGGGCTATTTTTAATTGCTTGTTTTTTTTAATAAAATTTGATACTTGAAAAATTGTGGCGCAAAATTCATCCTATTTTGAATTTCATTTTACCAGTAAAAGATTTTAGAATAACAGTTTAAGACCGATTTATTATGAAATGTGGAGTGTGAGATGTGAAATGTGGAGTGTGAAATGTGAGATGTGTGATGTGAAATGTGGGGTGTGAGATGTGAGATGTGAAATGTGAGATATGAAATGTGGAGTGTGAAATGTGAGATGTGTGATGTGAAATGTGTGATGTGAAATGTGAGATGTGTGATGTGAAATGTGGGGTGTGAAATGTGAGATGTGGGGTGCGAGATGTCAATTATCAATTGTGAATTGTCAATTATAAAAGGCTGTTTGTTTTGGTTTTGGTTTAAAAGGCATATAAAAAAAAGGAGAAAATTAAAAATTTTCTCCTTTGCGTATGGCATGTAAAAAATGCAAAGAGTAATCAAAGAATTTCACAACGAGATTACTATTTACTATTACAAATGTCTTATTTCAAAAATACTTTTATAGCTCGTAAAAGTTTTTAAAATTATATTTTAAGACAGAATTAATTGTGAATTGTGAATTGTGAATTGTGAATTGTCAATTATGAATTGTCAATTATGAATTGTTAGCGCGCATAATTCTCTTATCAGCCCTATTCTTATTTTTAAAGGTTGTTTTCCCGTTATAGTTTAATTCCGTTTTTAAGATTTTTTAACGAAGCATCTTTTGAAAGCTTAATTTGATTAATTACAATTTCAGCGATTTTATTTGCTCCTAATGATGAAAGGTGCGTATCGTCGGCCTTATCTTTATCATAAAAGGCATTTTCTCCCGCTTTGAAATGAAGATGAAGCTGTTTTGATTTTTCTGGTCCATAAGACTGCTCCAATAATTCGGTATAATATTCCAAATCTATAAAAGGCACATTGTACTCTTGTGCAACCAATCGGGTTTCTAAAGGATAATCGCCATGTGTTGGCACTAAAACTCCTTTTTCGTTAAAATTACGTCTACTAATAGAAGTTAATAATATCGGAATAGCGCCTTTTTCTCTGCTTTCTTTTACAAAACGAATCAGGTTGTATCTGTAGGCCGTATGTGGATTGGTATAGCGCGACGAATCTTCTATTTTTTCGTCATTATGTCCGAATTCTATAAAGACATAATCACCTTTTTTAAGTTTGTTGTAAACAGAATCCCAGCGTTTTTCATTGATGAAGCTTCTGGTGCTTCGTCCGTTTACGGCTTTATTGATTACGGTTACGTTTTCTTTGAAAAAAGGTTGCAATACTTGAGCCCATCCATGTTCTGGATTTTTTTCGGGGTCTTTTTTATTAGCCATTGTAGAATCTCCTATGCAATATAGGGATGTTTTTTGTGCGAAACTTACTGTGGTGATAAGGAATGCTAGGATGATATATTTTTTCATTTTCTTTTATTTTTGTTTTTTACTGCGAAGTTTTTTTCTACCGCAAAGTGCACAAAGGTTTAATAAAGAAGGTAAAGAGACAAAGCTTTGTGCCTTATTTGGCAAAGCACATAAAGAATAAAAACTTTGCTCCCGATAGCTATCGGGATTGCGCTTTCTTTATGTGCTTTGCGTCAAAATTAACTGCAAAGTAGACGCACTGCGGTGCGTCTCTACAAAAAACCTTTGAACCTTTGTTGCTCAGAACCTTTGAACCTTTGTAAAAACCTAATGCTTTGAAACTGCTGTAGGCACTGTTGCTTTTTTACCTATAAACACATCTGTCATCAAGACGTTTTCTGCATTTTCGTTTGACAGGGCGTTTTTCGCTTCTTTGATTTCTATGTTTTTTAATGATATATTCTTGATTTTCTTGTCTGCAAATCCCTGAATTACGATTCCAGATTCGGATGCTTTGTTACAGGTGATATTGGAGAAATATACATTCGATATATCTGACTGATACCCTTTTCCTTCTCCATGATAATTTGCCGTAATATAAAGACAATCTTCTACTTGGTCTAACTGAATATTATTAACAAATATATTTTTAATATAACCACCGCGATCGGCATTGGTTTTTAGATAAATGCCACGTTTTAAATAACCTGCCGTTTTACAATTTTCTACAAAGACATTCTGAACGCCTGCCGACATTTCGCTGCCGATTACGACGCCATGAAGTCCTTTAAAATTGCAATTACGTATCACGATATTTTCGCTTGGGGTTGCTGTATTGGCTCTCCCTTCGTGATCTCTTCCTGCTTTTATGGCTACATTATCGTCTCCATTATCAAAAGTAACATTTTCTATTAAAACGTCTTTTGCGTATTCGGGATCGATTCCGTCATTGTTATGATTTAGCGATTTATAGCTTATTCCTCGAATGGTTATGCTTTGCGATTTTAATAAATGTAGGCACCAAAAAGGCGAATTTTCTATTCGAATATTTTCTACCAAAATGTTCTTGCAGTTTAAAAACTGAATCATCTGCGGTCTTAAGAAATAACCTTCTCCAAATTTTCTTTCTTCGATTGGAGTGCTATTATGATTCATTTCGCGGCTACGGTTTTTGCCCTCGTTTTCTTTTGCTTTAAAGGTTTTCCATGTTTTTCCTCCTTCTCCATCAATAGTTCCTTCGCCAGAAATAGCAATATTGGTACAGTTATTAGCATAAATAAGCGGACTGTAATTGTAAAGCATCGTGCCTTCCCAGCTTGTTAAAACCATCGGGAGATAATCTTTCGGATTGTCGCTGAATTTTATTTTGGCTCCTTTTTCTATCTTCAAATTGACATTGCTCACAAAATGAATTGGTCCGTTTATTTTATAGATTCCCTTTGGTACAATAATAGTTCCGCCATTGTTCTTCTTGCACAATGCCATTGCTTTGTCAAAGGCCTTTTTATTATCGGCAATAGAATCGCCTTTTGCTCCCAGTTTTAAAATATTTATCTGATAAGCAGGTACTGTCGGAAGCTGAATATTGTTTACAATAGCATCTACTTTTGCCGATGGAAAATCTCCGTTTTGTGCAAAACATGTACTGGTGATGAGTATTAAGAGAAGATATTTTAGATTCATTTTTTTATATTGAATTTGTAATCGTTTTTTTTACCGCAAAGTGCGCTAAGGTTACGCAAAGTTCGCAAAGGTTTAATATTTAAGGAGACAAAGAAACAAAGCTTTGTGCCCTTTTGATGTAGAACATAACGAAAATAAAGAAAAAACTTAGTGGACTTTGTGTAACCTTCGCGTACTTTGCGGTAAATTAACCGCTGTAAACTGAGACTGTGACTGAGACTGTAAACTTAGACTGCGACTGAACACTAAAAATACCACGCTCCAACTTTATCTTTAAGAATATTTTCTATAACATACTGCCCTGCTTCTTTCTTGGAAAGCTGATGCGACCACTTTACTCTTTTTACAGGCTGAAATCCTTCGCCAGTGCAATTGTATTCGGCATAAAAAGCTTTTTTTTCTGCTTCTGGTTTAGACCAGTTTTCCCAGCCTTCAGGTTTAATCTGGCTTCCCATTTCGCAGTTTATAAAAACCGTTTTGGCATAAATACGCCACGGTCTTCCTAAATAAACGTCTTTTGCATCTTGATTTGCTGTGAGTTTGCAGTTTTTAAAAACGAATCCGAAAGGAGTTCCTTCTGGAGTTGAAGCTGCTGTGATATACGAACTTTTAATACTGTGGATAGTACAGTTTTCGAATAAAGCAGTTGCACCTCCAAAAATAAAATCGGTTGTTCCTTCTATGTAACAGTCTTTAAAATATTGTTTGGCCTCTTTTCCAGATAGATATAATGTATCCTGATTTCCTAGAAGATTACAGTTCACTATTTTGGCACGATTTGCTGTAACTGACAACGCAATAGCTTGTCCGCGTTCTCCTGAAGTATTTTTAATGGTTAAGTTTGATGCCGAAAAATCGTCTCCCTCAACCAAAAGCGTATAGGTATAAAAGGTACTGTTTCTTCCGAGTCCGATTTTCGAAAAATTATCATCAAAAGTTATAATCGTATTTTCTTTGCTTTCTCCTTGTAAAACGACATTAGTATTCCATTCTGGAATTCGGACTTTCTCGTTGTATGTCCCGTTTTTTACGAATATCGTCACTTTCTCATACGGAAAGGCTGGAGTTGCGTAAACGGCATCTTGAATTTTGGTGTAATCTCCAGAACCGTCTTGTGCTACAGTAATGTAATTGACATTTTTCTTTTCGGCAGCACCTACTTTAGTTCCATTTTTAACAGCCCAATCTGGAAATTTTTTCAAAACTTCCTGCGGTGCATCTGAATACCAAGAGTAGCCATTTCTTCTTTCTGATCCAATTTGATCTAATGATTTTTTCTTGATTCCGTCACGATCACAAAAGAAAGGTTCATTGGTTTCCAAATCTATAAATCTCGCCCAGATTGGTTTGGCATTTGCTGTTGGAATCATTTTTTTATCTACAATTTTTCCAGCATCATTTAAAACTCTTTTTTCTTCTAAATTGGTGATTTTTGTTTTTTCAAACCAAGCCACAGCACTTTTTACAGCAGTAACTATTTCTGGAGAAGGTTTGTCTAAAGACATTAAAAGCAATACAATTTTGGCCGATTCGTAACCGCTTAGCGATGCTAATTCAAAAGCTCTTGCATTTGCAGGTGCCAGCGTAACTTCGTCATGCTGTGCACACCATGCGGTTAAAACTCCGTTTTGTTTGTATTGTGTTTTTAAAATACAGTCGATTCCTTTATCAAAAGCTTTTTTACATTTTTCCACAACCTCTTTTGATGGTTTAATGCTGTAATAATCCGATTCGTCTGCTACGGCTTTTATGACATTCATAATATTAACCATAGAATCGTCATTGTATGTAATATGGGTATAATAGCCTTTTTTTAACGGATAAAACTGTGGCCATCCTCCATTTGCATATTGAGCTTCTAACAGATAATTTAATCCTTTTAAGAAAGATTCTTGGTAACGCTCGTCTTTAACCTGCGCGTACATTCTTGACATAAAAAGCATTTCCTGACAAGTTGCTCCGTTGTCTGTAGTGGTTTCTACCGCTGTTTTCTTTAGAGCAATTAAATCATTTTTCTGCTTCTCGGTCAATTCATCTTGCATCTGAATATTCTTTGGCCAACCACCAATGTCTCTTTGGTAGAGCAATACATTTTCGGCTATTCTTTTGGCATCTGCGGTCGCAAACCAAGAGGCATCATTCTTACGAATAATATCAGGCCATCTTTTGTAGGTGTTCTGAGCATTTACAGCAAAACTGCAAAGGCATAAAAAAAGTATTAGTTGTTTTTTAAAATGCATCATTTCCTTCTTATTTCGTTACTCTAAACCAATCTACTTCAACATTTCCAGAATCATTTTTCACTTCTTCGCCTAAGGCAAAAAGTCCCACTTTGGCACCAATCCATCTTCCTTCTCTTGATTTGAAATCATTTCCGATAGTCTGATAATTTTTATCATCTAAGCTGTAAAAGAAACTGCACATTCCATTTTTCTTAATTTGAACTCTCAGATAAATGGTATTGTTTTCTATTAAAATTGATTTTGTTCCCGTTTCTGAAACCGTTTTGTCAAAAGTTCCAGTTTTTTGGTTCAAGTATAGTTTTCCATCGACATTTTTAAAGCATAGAAAACTGTAATCTAATCCCATTACAATCAAACCTGTTGATTCGCCTTTTAATCTTGAATTAAAAGTCAGTTTTGCTGTAGCTGTAAACTCTTCTGCTGGAAATTTTTGTAATAACAAATTGGGTGCATTGAAGATGTTCGAAGTACTAGTATTACAAAAAAGATTCAGATACCCTAAACTAGTCGGGAATCCGAAATTAGTTTGTCTGTTGGCTTGCCACTGCCATTGTAATCCTAATTTAGGTTCGTTAAACTCATCTGAAGTTGCCGGAACTTCTATTGGATATTTTTTACCAACATTTGGCTTTCTATAGGTAGTTACAGGCTCACCAATTCCATTTTTATCAAAATCCTCCCCCATAACTGGCCAATCGTTTACCCATTTCATTGGCTGAAGATGAACAATGCGTCCGTAAGCACCTTTATCCTGAAAATGGAAAAACCAGTCTTCTCCTGTCTGAGTGGTAACCCAAGCGCCTTGATGCGGACCATTTATTGTGGTCGAACCTTGTTCTAGAACCTTTTTCTTTTCATAAGGTCCAAAAACATTTTTCGATCTTAAAACAGTCTGCCATCCTGTTGGAACGCCACCAGCTGGAGCAAAAATGTAATAATATCCATTTCGTTTGTAAAATTTAGGCCCTTCAATAGTCTCTTCATCCTTGTGCCCGTCAATAACCATTACTTCATCATTGTTTACGACGGTTCCCTCTGGATTCATGGTACACACTACTAGCAAGCTTTTAATCTGCGCACGACTTCCTGCAAAGGCATGAGTCAGATAAGCTTTGCCATCTGTATCCCAAAGCGGACTCGGATCAATCAATCCTTTTCCTGCTTTTACCAAAAGCGGTTCAGACCAAGGGCCTTCTGCTTTCTTAGCTTTAATCATATAGATTCCGAAATCGGGATCTGGATAGTAAATGTAAAATTCGTTTTTATGAAAAGTAATGCTTGGCGCCCACACTCCATTTCCGTGCTGTACGCTATCGTACGTTTCAAACGGTGGCTGTTTTGCCAAAGCATGTCCAATAATTTTCCAGTTTACCAAATCTTTTGAATGTAAAATCGGTAATCCTGGAATACAGTTAAATGAAGAAGCTGTCATATAATAATCATCGCCTACGCGAACAACATCTGGATCTGAATAATCGGCATGAATAATCGGATTTGTGTAAGTTCCGTCTCCGTTATCTGGCGTCCAGACTTGTGCTATATTCTTTTGAAAAGAAATAATGCAGAAGAGGAATAGGATGATTTTTATGTTTTTCATTTTTAACTACACTTTTTATTTAAACCCGACAGGTTTTGAAAACCTGTCGGGTTTGTAACTTGCTTATTCTTTGATGAGTTACTTTGAGATGCTTCGACTTCGCTCAGCAAAACAAACATTACAATTGATAATTAACAATTGATAATTATCAATTGTCAATTATCAATTATCATTGTATTTATCTATTCAATTCAATAGCTGCCAAAATAAAAGGCCCTGTTGCTTTAGGATCGTTGTCTTTTTTTCTTTCGTTTACGTAATATTCGTAAGAACCGTCACGGTAAGGAGTTCCTCCTAAACCTGCAACTTGACAGCAGTTTGTTAAAGTGATTCCACCATCTTCGTCTACTTTTTTGATTAAAACTGTAGTCAATCCGTCAAAAGCTTTGTTGGCTGCTTTTTTAAATTTAGCTGGTAAATATCCTTTGTTTGCCCCTTTTGCAAAAGCATATGAAAACATTGCAGAACCAGAAGCTTCTAAATAATTATCTTTTTCACCGCCTTTATCTGTAACTTGATACCACAAACCTGATTTACTATCCTGAAATTTAAGTATCGCTTCAGAAGCATTGTTTAAATATTTAATCAATTCTTTTCTTTTTGGATGGTCTTTTGGCATATAATCTAAAACATCAACCAAAGCCATTACATACCAGCCCAAAGATCTAGACCAAAAGTTTGGAGAGTTTCCAGTCTCTTTATTTGCCCACGGCATTTGTTTGCTTTCGTCCCAACCGTGATACAATAATCCAGTTTTTGGATCTGTTGCTTTAAGCTGAATTACTTCAAACTGTTTTGCAATATCATCAAAGCTTTTTCCGTTCTCAAATCTAGCTGTGTATTCTGCGTAGAATGGTTCGCCCATGTATAAACCGTCTAACCACATTTGGTTTGGATAGATTTGTTTATGCCAGAATCCGCCGCTTTGAGTTCTTGGCTGTTCTGTAAGCTGTTTGCGAATTAATTGCAATGCTTTTAAATATTTATCTTCTTTTGAATAATCATAAACATTAAAAAGCAAACGTCCAGGCAATACTAAATCAATATTGTATTTATCGAATTCGTACGTATTAATACTTCCGTCAGCTTGAACTAAATTATCTACATAACCTCTGATGTAAGCTTTATATCTAGGATCAGGATTTTTTTTGTATAGTTCTTCGATTGAATGCAATACTAAAGCGTGAACATAATCCCATTTAGGTTTTTTAGCATCATCAATCATGTATGCTTCTGGATGGCGTTTCATCAATGTCAAGGCCATTTTATCAGACCATTTCGCATTCTTTCCAATCACAATCTCTTTTGCTGGTTCTTGCGATGTTACTTTACAACTTGTAATGGTCATGAAACAAGCCATCAAAATCGACATGAAATAACTTTGCTTTCTACTATTTTTCATTTCAAAATATATTTAAATTCTACTATTTTTCTAATTCAACTGCAGCTAAAATAAAAGGCCCTAATCCATGCGAATTATCCACTTTTATTTTTTCGCCTATATAATATTCATAAGAACCATCCCGATAAGGATTTCCTCCTAACCCTGCACTAGCGCAAACTTGAGTAATATGTATTTCTCCGTCTGGATCTACTGTAACCAATTTTTCTGTAATTCCGTCAAATCCTTTTTCTGCTAACTTTTTATAGCTTTTTGGCAAATACCCCTTTTTTACTCCTTTTGCAAATGCATAAACAAACATTTCAGAACCTGATGCTTCAAGGTAATTTCCTTTTCTATTTCCAGCATCTGTAACTTGATACCATAATCCTGATTTATCTTGATATTTTGCAACAGCTTTCGAAACCTCATTTAAATACTGGATAAGTTCTTTTCTTTTAGGGTTTTCTTTTGGCATAAAATCTAAAACATCAACCAAAGCCATCATGTACCAGCCTATAGATCGAGACCAAAAATTGGGTGAGGTTCCTGTTTCTTTATTCGCCCAATCCATTTTTTTACTTTCATCCCAAGCATGAAAAAGAAGACCCGTTTTTTGGTCTAAAGTATGCAGGTGAATCTGCTCAAACTGTTTTACAATATCATCGAAGCTTTTTCCTTGCTCAAATTCAGCTGTATATTGTGCATAAAATGGAGTTCCCATATACAATCCATCCAACCACATTTGATTTGGGTAAATCTTTTTATGCCAAAATCCTCCCGAATTTGTTCTCGGATGCGTTTCCAATTGTTTTCTTAAAAGCTGTAGCGCTTTACTATAACGGTCTTCTTTGGTTTGCTTATAAATTTCAAAAAGTCCTTTGCCAGCATTTATATAATCAATATTGTAATCTTCTAATTTATAATTTAGAATATCACCAGAACTGTTTATTACTGTTTCGTAATACTCTTTAACATAATTGAGATAAATCGGATTCTGTGTTTTATTGTACAGATTCTCAAAAGCAGTCATCATAAGCCCTAGCTTATAATCCCATTTTGGTTTTTCATTATTATCAATTTGCCAAGCTTTTGGGTCACGCTTCATAATAGAAAGAGCCATTCTCTCAGACCACTTCAAGTCTTTAGAAATAACAATTGTCGTTTCTTGAGCTTTTGCATTCATAAATGAAAACAGCAAGCCAATAACCATGAGTGGTAAACCAAAATATTTTTTCTTTCTATCCATTAAAAACATTTATTTATCCAATTCGATTGCGCTTAATAAAAAAGCACCCAATCCTATTGCACCATTTTCTTTTGTTTTGGAAGACAAATAATAGTTGTTTGTTCCGTCGCGAAATGGTTTTCCGCCCAAACCTACATTTGATGAAACATTCAATACATTCACTTCTCCCTTTTTATCTACTTTCACAAATTCTTTTACAAAACTGTCAAATGATTTTTTAGCTGTTGTTTTGTAGCTTGAAGCTAAATATCCTTTATTGGCTCCTTTTGCAAATGCATAAATAATCATTCCAGAAGCAGAAGATTCTACGTAATTTCCGTATAAGTCTGGTTTATCTGCTACTTGATACCATAACCCATTTTCGCTTTTGTACTGATTTACATTTTTTGCAATCTGATTCAAGTACTCCACCAAAACTTTATATTTTGGATGCGATTTTGGGAAATAATCTAATGTTTCCACCAATGCAACCATATACCAGCCAATTCCTCTGCCCCAAATAGTTGGCGAAGTTCCTGTTTGTTTATCTGCCCACGCGATTTCTTTACTTTCGTCCCAAGCTTGGTACACCAAACCTGTTTTTTTGTCTACAATATGTTTTTGAATGAGTTCGAATTGTTTTGCGATATCATCTAAACTTTTTCCTTTTTCATATTTAACCGTAAACTGTGCATAAAAAGGTTCTGCCATATACAAACCGTCAATCCACATTTGGTTTGGGTAAATCTGTTTGTGCCAAAATCCTCCACTAGGTGTTCTCGGCTGACTTTCTAACTGATTTCTTAAATTCCCGATAATCTGCAGATAGCGCGAATCTTTTGTAACATCGTATAAATTAAACAGTAGTTTTCCCGGATTCAGACAATCGATATTGTATTCTTTAATATCGTATTTTTTGATATTTCCAGTACTGTCAATCATTCCATCAACATATTCTTTAATATAATTGAGGTATTTTTTATTGTTTGTTTTCTGGTATAGTTTTTCAAAACCAGACAATACAAAACCCATTTTATAATCCCATTTTGGTTTTTCGTTTCCGTCAAGCTGCCAAGCATTCGGATATTTATTTAAAATAGAAAGAGCGGTTCGTTCTGACCATTTTAAATCGTACGGAATTGCATTGTCTGATGCCTCTGTCTGATTTTGCGCAATTGCAAAAACACTAAAAAGCAGAAATAACAATAGGGCTGTTTTTTGATACTTCATATTTATATTTTTTTTAGCCACTCCTGATAGCTATCGGGAGTGGCAAAAAACAATTTACATTTTTCCTTTTTTATTCAGTACTTCCAATTGTTTGTCTAAATACTGAACAAACTCTTCTTTAGTTTTAATTCCGTTTACTTCTTGTTCCCAAGCGCCTAAAAGGTAAAAAGTCACCGCTTTTGTTGTTGGCTTAAAAACTAAAAGATAATCTAAGTCTGTATCTTCAATATTTTCGATAGTACTAATTTCATAAAAAATTGCCATTCCTAGCTTATCTGGAACCAAAGATTGTTCTCCGTAAGTTGCTAAATATGCCCATTTTTTATTTTTGCTATCTTTTTTAAGCAATTCAGCTGTTTTTGTTTTTACAATTCCAGTACAAATTCCTTTGATTGCTTGCGAAGCTTTTATGGTATGTTGAGTATAAAGCTGATCTGGTTTAATTGTCAATTCTGACACAAAATCGATTTTATCTGAAGCTGTTTTCCATCCATAATAATTCACTTTTACTGTAGATTCATTCGACTTATTAGCCACTGTCGCAATTGTTGAATCTACTTCACGGAAGTGTAATTTTTCTTTGTTTAAATAACGGTCTATAGAACCGATTCCGATTCCTTTTCCTGCTTTTAAAATATCGGCTCCCCAATCGCTCATTTCATGATAAGAATCAAAACCGTCCTGCCCTACTTTTGGCAAAATATTTTCTGACGTCTTTTTTCCAAAAATATCAATAGCATTTCTCCAGTCTAAGTATAAACGATATCCAATTCTATTGTTTTCCCATCCTGGACCTTCGTAACGAATATCAAAAGAATGGTCGGTATGTTCTGGAGCCAGCTTTAATCTGTCCACATTTTTAAACACAGTACCTCCTTTATATTTCCTTCCTTCCCATTTTCCGTCTGTTTTTGCAGATATTTCGGCATACGTTTTATTGGTTTTGATATCATATTTCTGCGCATTTATGGCTGTTATACCTGCGAAAAATAAAACTGCTGTGGTGATTTTTGCTTTCATTTGTATTCTAAATTATTTAAAAATTGTATCTAAAAATCGTACGCTGTACGAGATTGTCTGTGTAAACCAGGGGTCATAAAACCAAAATGAATGAGGCGAATCTGGAATAGTCTGCACTTCATTATAGATTTTATATTTATTCAAAATCTGGATCATATCGTCTCTTCCTGCATGAAATCTCGGTATACTGCTGCAGATATATAATACCGGTGGTGTATTTTTGTCTGTATGACTCAATGCAGATGCGTTCTTCCAATTCTCAGGAATCTCATCTGATTTTCCTCCTAGCCAAAATGCTGCCATATCTCCCTCTGACGATTCAGGATGTTTAAATGCCAAAACACCGTCTACATCAATTATCGCATTGACTTTTGACGATGCTCTGCTTTTAAAATTTTTATCTTCAAAAAGCGGGTCATTATTTGTTGTACCAATCAAAGCTGCCATCTGACCTCCCGAAGAACAGCCTAAAACCGCAATTTTGTTTGGATCTACATTAAATTTCACCGCATTGTCTTTTATAAATTTTATCGCATTCTTGACATCAATAACCCCATCAGGATATTTTGCTTCCAATGATAATCTGTATTCAATCGCAAAACACGAATAACCTTTTGCTGCAATTTCTTTTCCGATAAACTGCATTTGATTTTTATTTCCCGATCTCCACCCTCCGCCATGAATCATAACTACAGCAGGATTTTTTTTCTTTTTAGTATTGATAAAAGCATCAAAATGTAAAACACGATTTTGCTCTTTATTGTAAACTAAATCAAATGTTTCCTTAACATCTGGATTTGCTTTTATTTCTGGAATAGTAATAAATGGATACTTCTTAATTAATTTAGCATAAGTGCTTTTAATCGTATACGACGTGTCTACCTTGTATTGCTGGCTTTGCATTACAATTACATTAAAAAACAACACTAAGATTAATTTAAATTTTCGCATTTCTAATCTTTACTTTTTAGTTAAGAAAGGAGTTCGACCTATAGTCAAACTCCTTTTTAACTACTTCAAAAAACATAGTTCTCAAAAAACTAACAAATTACTAATAACCAGGATTTTGAGGAAAATCTTTATTTTGGTTTAAATCCAAAGCAGATTGTGGTATTGGTCTTAAAATTTTAAGCTTACCATCAACACCAACAAAATTTGCTTCTTTAATTTTATAATTATAAGCCGAAGCTCTTGCTACCAAAGTTCCTGTACGTTTTAAATCGAACCAACGTTTATATTCTCCCAATAGTTCTCTTCCTCTTTCGTCTAGAATATAATCGATGTTAAATTGGGCTAAAGTAGCATTTGCCACACCTGCTCTTCTTCTCACTTCATTTAAACGAGCTAAACCTGTTCCTGGATTTCCTGCTTTTAAATAAGCTTCTGCAGCAATTAAATACGTTTCTCCAAGTCTCGAAACAATAATATCTCTTGTACTTACAGGCCCTGTGCTTGAAGGCGTAGTTGGATCTGGATCATCAAATTTCTTAACAGGAATCGTGTAACAATCTAAGTTTTTAATTAGCGTATGTGCCGCAGAATATTCTCCCCAAGGATGATATACAAATGTTGCCGATAATCTTGAAGCATTAGCTGTCATCCAAGCCGTTTTATCAGCGGCTGTAAACCATTTTGGTTCGTAAAAATGTCTCACTTTTAACGACGCTGGATTTGAACTTCTGTAATACGGATAATATAAAATAGTCTTTGTAACTCCGTTTGTTGTTTCAGGACCTTCTACAATTTCAGTCATAAAAGTCGCATTCCATCTAGCATCGCCTTTTTCGTATAAACCTAAAGCATAATCTGTAGGACATAAATTGTAGCTTCTTAAAGGCGCTCCTGTTTCTGCTCCTCCTAAATAAGAACTGAAATAGTAAAATTGGTTATTACCCAATTTTGTTGGATCTGTACTTGTTGAAGCTTTGTCATATTGTACAGAAAAAATCGTTTCTGCATTTAAATCGTTTCCAGGCTTAAACAATTGATCGTAAGCTAATGCTAAAGTTTGTCCTGCAATTGCAGCATCGGCATAAGTAGCAGCTTTTGAAAAATCATCTGCTTTACCAAAAGTTTCATATCCTCTTGTTAAGTATACTTTTGCCAACAAATCGTTTACTGCTCTTTTGTTTACTTTTCCAGCTGTGCTATAAGCAGCGGTTCCAACATTAGCTAAAGCAAATTCTAAATCGGCTATGATTTGTGTATATACTTCTTCTGCACTATTTCTCGTGAAAGATAAAACTGGGGTAGTTATATTATCTAGAACAATTGGAACACCACCATAAGTCTGTACTAATAAGAAATAGGCATTTGCTCTTAAATAACGTGCTTCTCCTAAAAGTGTATTTATGTTTGGTGTCTGCTCTGTAACTGTCGAATAATACACTGTTTTGTTTACTGCCTGAATCTGCTGGTAACAAGAATTGTATAAATCGGCAACGTTGTCTGAAGACGGAATTAAAAGCGCATATTGACTTAAACCTGCAGGCTCAGGAGTTCTTCCTTCTGCATACATATCGGTTCCTGCTTCAAAAAGCCATGGATTACCACCATAAATTCCTTTTAACCAAGCATAATTAGAATTAACCAATAACTGAAATCCTGTTGCAGTTTTATATGTTGCATCTGCTGGTACAAACGAACGGCTATCTTCTTCTATATAATTACTGCATGAACTTGCAGCAGCAGCAATTATTCCTATCATTACTAATATTTTTTTCATTTGAATATCTTTATTAAAATTTAACACTTAATCCCAATTGTGTTGTCACTGATGCTGGACGGTTCACCCCAAAAGGAGAAGCTGCCCATTCTGGATCATAACCATCAAATTTTGTAAACACAAATGGATCTAGAACGTTTACATAAATTCTGAAATTTGAAATTTTTAGTTTTTTCAATAATTCAGAATCTAAAGTATAACCTAAAGATATATTTTTGATTTTCACATAAGAAACATCTCTGTAGTAACCAAATAAAGAAGTCCAATAAGCACCCGCACCTGTTGCTACAGGACCTGGTCTTGGGTTTGTTGTATTTGCATTTGCTTCGATACCTGCTCCATTAGTCGGAATAAAATAATCCATTGCTAATTTCTGACGTCCACGATCACTTACATCGGCAAAATTTTGGTGGAAAGTACTTAAAACTGTTTGCCCTTGACTTGTCAAAACCGAGAAATTAAAATCAAACTGACCTACAACTAACTTTGAATATAAACTTCCCTGCCACTCTGGGTTTGGGTTTCCAATTACAGTTCTATCATCTTGATTAAATTTCCCGTCTCCGTTTAAATCTTTTGGCCTTGCCTGTCCAGGAGCCATTCCGTAAGAAGCTGCCTGTGCTGCTTCACTTTCTTGCCAAACTCCGTCGTAAACATAATTGTAGTTCGGGTTTAATGGAGCGCCAAGAATTAATTTGTTTCCAATATCACTTACTTTATCCTGATTGTAAATTGACTCTAATTTATTTACGTTTTTAGTAAATGTAAAAGTCGTTTCCCAAGTTACTTTTCCTGATTTAATGTTTTTTGTTGTCAATAAAGCTTCTATACCTTTATTACTAACAGATCCAACATTTGCAAATGTATTTTTCCAGCCTGTTTCTGCTGGCAATTGCTGTTTGTAGATCAAATTGTCTGATAATCTGTCATAAACATCTACACTACCTGTAATTCTATTTTTCAAGAATCCAAAATCAACTCCTAAGTTATATTCTCTTGTTTTCTCCCAAGTTAGATTTGGATTTGCTAAGTTTTCTGACTGCCATCCTGGAACAACATTTGAGCCCATTGCATAAAAAGTCTGCTGGTTTAATAATGCTTGCGAAGTATAAGGTGCTACGTTATCATTTCCTGTATAACCAATACTCGCACGCAATTTTAAATCTGAAACAACTGAACTGTTTGCTAAAAATGATTCTTTACTAAGTTTCCATCCTAAAGCCAATGATGGAAAACTTTCCCATTTATTACCTTCAGACAAAACTGAAGAGCCATCCCATCTAGTAGAAGCTGTAACCAAATATTTATCTTTAAATGCATAGTTTAAACGTACTGCATAAGAGTTTAAAGTATTTTTTGCATAAGCAGATTTTATCACATAACTTGTTTGTGCTCCAGATCCCATATTGTCTGTTCCGACATCAAAAGGCTGATTATTAGAATACATATATGAACTTTCATCAACATTTGAGTACAAACTTTGTAATAATAATACACTAACATCATGTACTTCATTAAAAGTATGCTTCAAATCGATTTGATTGTCCCAAGTATAATTAAAGTTGTCTGAACTTTCTAACGTTGCAGAATTCTTTCCGTTTAATGTTACCCCTGCATTAGTTTGCGCTGTGTAAGAAGATGAATCTCTACTATTCATGATTCCTGCAGCAAAAGTGGTTTTAAACGAAAGCCATTTTAGAGGCTGGTATTGAAAATACGCATTTCCAACGGTCTGCCATGTGTCTTCTTTCTGAGAAGAATTAGCAATCTCCATTAACGGATTCACTGTCGAAGTTTTATTAATAGCCCAAGAACCATCAGGATAAGTTAACTTTCCTGGAAGAAAAAATAAAGTTCCTACTTTTTCATTTCCTGCAGCATCAATTGCCCAAGGAGACATAAGCGGACTTAATCTGAAAGCGTCCTGCATTGCTAAATCACTTCCTAATTGGTTGTTCAATCTCGCAATTGTAACATTTACTCCTGTAGAAAATTTGTCATTTATTTTATGATTCAATCCTAATTTAAAAGAGTATTTATCTGTTGCATCGTTTTCTATAAGACCACGATCGCTCTGAATTCCAAATCCTAAATTATAGCTTAAGCCAGAATCTGAACGACCTGAAATATTTAAATAATTATTCTCCGTCATTCCTGATTGAAGCACAGCATCATACCAATCAAAATTATATCCGCTGTTAGCTCGAGAAACCAATAATGGACTTTGATTTCCTGCTAAAGCAGCCAATTGTGCTGGAGTTTGGGTTAAAGGCGTTGCACTCATATACGCAACTTGATGGAACTTCCACCACTCTTCACCGCTCATCATTTTTGGTAATCTAGTCGCAATTTTATTTCCGTAAGAAGTGTCAAAAGTTACACTGATTCCTGCTTTTGCACTAGTTCCGCTTTTTGTTGTTACGATAATAACACCATTTGACCCCCTAGATCCATAAATAGCAGCAGAAGAAGCATCTTTTAAAACATCCATTCTGGCAATATCCTGCGGATTTAAGAAATCAATCCCATCCATTGGTACACCGTCTACAACGTATAGAGGTGAAGAACCAACTACACTTGGATTATTTGAATCTGCGATTAGGGAATTATTTCCTCTAATTACTACTTTAAATCCGTCTCCTGCACGTCCAGAAGATGATGAAATCTGAACCCCAGGTGTACTCCCCTGAATAGCCTCTAAAGGATTAATTGTATTTCTTTCTGTGATTGTTGCTGCACTGATTGTACTAACAGAACCTGTAAGATCTGTCTTTTTTACAGAGCCATATCCAACAACGACAACTTCGTTTAATGAATTGGATTGTTCAACAAGAGTTACATTGATTTTTGATTTTCCAGCAACACTTACTTCTTGTGTTTGAAATCCTAAATAGCTAATTACTAAAGTAGCTTTACTGCTTGATACATTAATTTTAAAACTTCCTTCGAAATCTGTTGAAGTTCCGTTTTTTGCTCCCTTTTCATTAATGTTTACCCCTGGCAGTGACATACCAGTGGCGTCGGTAATCTTTCCTTCAATTGTGGTTGACTGTGCATATATAGAAGTGCACAGCAAAAAATTCAGGAAAAAGAAAAATACAAAGTACTTATCTTTTCTCTCAGATAATTGTTTAATACTCATGTGGTTTAAAGTTTGGTTAATTGATAGTGTTTAGTTAGTAATAGATTCTACTTTTTTCTCATTGATATAGGTATTTATAAAATTTATGTTTTTAACGTTTTTTAATAAATAGAGTGAGTCTACTTTTTGAATTTTTACATTCTTCAGCGTAATGTTCTCAACTGGCGACTCTTTATAGCCTTCTGCCCAAACGCTATATTTTCCGCCATTTTTTACAGTCACATTCTCTAAGCTTACGTTTCTGATGGTCGGTATAAAGTTTCCTGTTTGGGATCCGTAGACATTATAAAACATATTCAATTTCAGAACACATTCTTTTACGGTTCCAACTTCAAGATTTCTTACGTAGATATTTTCAATGATTCCGCCTCTTTTTGAATTGGTTTTGATTCGAATGGCGCGATCCAAATTTGGACTGTCCATGACGCAATTTTCAACAAAGACATTATTTACTCCAGCCGAAATTTCACTTCCAATTACAACTCCTCCATGACCATCAATCATTTTACAGTTTTGTACAATGATATTTTTGCTTGGTATTGCTACTCTTCTACCGTCTCCGTCGCGTCCTGCTTTAATTGCAATACAATCATCGCCTGTGTTGAAAGTGCAATTTCTAATTATAATATTTTGGGAATATTCAGGATCGCAACCATCATTATTCGGGCCATGGCTATTAACCGTCACCCCATCAATAATCATGTTGTTTGTTTTTATTGGATGCAAAATCCAGAATGGAGAATTAATAATTTTAACATCTTTTACTAAAGCAGTATTACATTCAAAAAACTCAATAAAATTTGGTCTTAAGTAACGTCCTTCTCCAAAAACTCTTTCTGAAACCGGAACTCCTTTTTCTGCCATATCGACTAATACTTCACGATTTGTTGGGTCATTTTGAGACGGAATGCCTTTTTTCCATCCATAATTTTTTCCACCTGACCAAATCCACCAGTTTGTGCTATCCGCTTGACCATTTAAAGTGCCTTTTCCTGTAACGGCAATATTGGTTTTGTTTTTTGCGTAAATAAGCGGAGAATAATTCATCACTTCGGTTCCTTCCCAAGAAGTATGAACAATAGGATAATCTTTCGGATTTAAACTAAAAAGAATCTCAGCATTGTCTTCCAAATGCAGATTGACATTACTTTCTAAATGAATGGCTCCTGTTAAATATTTTCCATTTGGAACTAAGACTTTCCCACCGCCATTTGCAGCGCATTCTTTTATAGCTTTTTGAAACGCTAAGGTGTTTAACGTTTTTCCATCAGCAACAGCACCGAAATCGTTGATATTATAAACTTTATCTGAAAAATGGACCTGCGGAATACTTTTTAGAACCAAATCCATTGTTTCCCATGGCTTCTCCGAAGAAACAGAAGAAGAATGTCTTACACATGATGACACTAAAAGCCCTAAAAAGGCTAAAAAAACAATCTTTTTTATTGCGACTATCTTATTTGTAATCATTTGCACAGATTTTTCTAGTTTGAGTATCAAAAACATCATATTTTATGTAATCGATTACACGAAAGTAGAAAAATAGTTCTGAGACACCAAATTAATTTAGAAAAAAATTATATATTTAATTTTTATTACAAATTTTAATTACATTTAATGCAAAAATTTAGATAATTTATTATCATTGTAAAACCTAAAACGTTTGAATTTTAAATTATGGTAATCGATAACAATATTTATTGCGTAATGAAAAAAAATGTACTTTTGTTTAAAAATAATTCGATAAACTTTTTTTGAATGAGTGAAAAAGTAACTATTTACGATATTGCTGAAAAACTAAACATCACAGCTGCAACCGTTTCCAGAGCGTTAAATAATAATCCTAAAATAAAGGAAGCGACACGTGAGTTGGTTATCAAGACTGCTGCTGCAATGAATTACAAGCAAAATAAACTGGCGCTAGCTTTAAAAAGTGGCCGAAGTAATAATATCGGAGTTATTGTGCCGCGTATTGACAGTAATTTTTTCGCATCGGTTATTCGTGGAATCGAAGAAGAACTTTATCCTCACGGTTATCAGGTTATTATCTGCCAAACTCACGAAAGCATTAAAAGGGAAAATGAAAACCTTCACACACTTGTAGATGCTCAAGTTGATGGCATTATGATGTCGGTTACTGGCATTTCAGATGAGAATGACAGTGCTTTCAGAAATGTATTGGAGAAAAATGTACCGCTAATATTTTTCGATAGAAGCAAACACATTGACGGCGTAAGTTCTGTAACCATTAATGACTTTAAAGGCGGTTATTTAGCTACAAAACACCTTATTGATGAAGGCTGCCGTAACATTGCTCATTTCTCTGGAGATCAATCATTAGACATTTTCAAAAACAGGTTTTTAGGATACAAACAAGCATTGCTAGATAACGGACTTCCTTTTAGTGATGAATATGTCATTTTTACTAAAAGTAGCGTAGATGCTGGTAAAGAGGCTGTCGACAAACTTTTACAATTACAAACTCCGCCTGATGCCATTTTTTCTTCGAGTGATTTTGCCGCATTGGGAGCTATTCAAGAGCTAAAAGAACGAAATATCAGTATTCCAAGTGAGTTTTGTGTTGCTGGTTTCAGTAACGAACCTTTTACAAAATTCATGGAATTATCTATTACCTCTGTAGATCAGTCGCCATTAGAAATGGGAAGAATGTCCGCCCGAGTTTTCTTAGAACAGGTGGACAAAACAGATACTATTAAAATTGAAAAGAAAGTTGTTCTTGCACCAGAATTACATATTCGTAAATCTTCTACAAGAAGTAATTTTTAATTTTTTACCATATCAGTTATATAAGCCCATTTTAGAATGGGCTTTTTTTATGTAAGCTTCGGAGAAGCGAAATATTTATAGGAAAAGATTAACCGGTTACAACATAAAGCTCCAGGGGAGCGACATATATTTAGATTGCAAAAAAAATATGTCGCTCCCCTGGAGCTTTATTCTCGATGACTAATTTTTATCTATAAATATTTCGCTTCTCCGAAGCTTTCTCAAAAAAAAGACGCACTATATGGTGCGTCTTCTATATAAACCTTTGTCACTTTGCTCCTTAGAACCTTAGCACCTAAAAAACTAAAGCGATACCCCTCTTTTCCAAGGAATAAAATCATTCTGATTTAAAATAGCTGCTTTTGTTTTAATATTACCACTAGCAACGTCAATAATGAATTCTAACATTTCGTCAGCCATTTCGTCAATTGATTTTTCTCCAGTGATAATTCCACCAGTATCAATATCGATAATATCAGACATTTTGTTTGCTAATTGTGTGTTTGATGAAATCTTTACAACTGGAGCAATTGGATTTCCTGTTGGAGTTCCTAAACCTGTTGTAAACAATACCATATTTGCACCAGAACCAACCATTGCAGTAGTACATTCTACATCATTTCCTGGCGTACAAAGCAATGTAAAACCTGGCTCGTTAATATATTCTCCATAATCAAAAACACCTGTAATTGGCGATGTTCCACCTTTTTTAGCAGCACCCGCCGATTTCATAGCATCTGTAATCAAACCGTCTTTAATGTTACCTGGAGAAGGATTCATATCAAATCCTGAACCTGCATCAACAACTGTTTTTTCGTACCATTTCATTAAGTCTAAGAAACGTTTTCCATCCTTATCATCTACACAACGATTTACCAATTCTTGCTCTACTCCACATAATTCAGGAAATTCAGAAAGAATTGTAGTTCCTCCTAAAGCAACTAAATGATCTGATAAAACTCCCAATGTTGGGTTTGCAGAAATTCCAGAGAATCCGTCAGATCCACCACATTCTAAACCAATTCTTAGCTTAGATAATGGAGCTGGCTCTCTCTTAATTTCATTAGCTTTTTTAATAGCTTCAAAAGTGTCTTTTACCACACTGCTCAACATCGTTTCAATTGTTCCGATAGATTGCTGATCGTAAATCAAAACAGGTTTTTTACTGTTTGGATTAATTGCATCTAAAGCTTCTTTGAAGATTGAAATTTGAAGATTCTGGCATCCCAAACTCAATACCGTTGCTCCAGCCACGTTTGGATTGTTTACATAACCAGCCAAAAGCTTCGCTAAACTGTGAGAATCCTGACGAATTCCGCCACATCCACCTTGGTGTGTAATGAATTTTACTTCAATATTATTGAATAAATTAGCGTCGTTTGAAGCTTCTTGATTTCCTGCTCCACCCGTTTCTGATTTCACCAAAGAACGTAACAATAACTGATAATCGTTCTCTTTAGGTTTCATCAATTCTTTCTCGAAAATATCTTTTAAGATTTCGATGTTTCTGTTTTCACAAAAAACTAATGGAAAAAATAACCACACATTTTCTGTTCCAACCTGCCCATCTTCTCTATGATAGCCCTGCCACGTTCTGTCTTTCCATTTATCAACATTTGGAGCATTCCAGCCAATAGTTTCTGTTTTACCAGTAACTTTATCACTTTCGTGTTTTACGTTTGCTGTAGAAAGCAATCCGCCTTTTTCGATTCTAGCGCTTGCTTTTCCAACCAAAACACCATACATAATGATTCTGTCCCCTACATTAAAAGGAACCATTGCAATCTTATGTTTCATTTTTACATCAGACTCTACGGTAATTGATTGTCCTTCAAAATCAATCACTTCGCCTGCAGTAAGATCCACCAAAGCAACCGCAACATTATCGGTTGGGTGTACTTTTATTAATTTTTTCTGCGTTGCCATAATTAACCTTTGTTCTTTTTGTTGTGTTTTTTATTTTATTCTTTCTTGAAACTTAGCAAAGCCAGCTTCAATTCCGTTTGAATCAATTTCTTCTAAAGCAACTGTAATTGCTCTTGTTAAACCTGGAATTTCAGTTAAATCTTGGTCCCAGAAACCTTTGTTTTGCAATGTCAAACGAGCGATTTTTTCGTAATCATCAGATTTCCATAATCCGTTAAAGAATGTAGTAATATCTTCACCATCTTTAACCGGTAAAGTTTGACCATTCCAAGTTCCTTTGTAGAAACGAATTAAACTCGCTAATGAAAAAGTCAAATTAACAGGCAATTTTTTGTTCGCATTATAATATCCTAATAAACTAGGCAAAACTCTTACTTTGAATTTCGATACAGAATTTAATGCGATATCAGCAAGTGCATGTTTGATAAATGGATTTTTGAATCTGTCCATTACTTCCTCAGAATAGGCCGTAATTTCGTTTTTGTCCATATCAAGAGTTTCACTAATTTCACTAATAACGCTATTTACAAATTTCCCTGTAAATTCTCCGTCAACAGTTTCCATTACTAATTTATTACCATGCAAAAGTGAAAAAGGAACCATTGCCGTATGCGCACCGTTTAAAATACGAACTTTAATCATTTTAAAAGGACGTATATCATCAACGATTTTTACATTCAAATCTGTTTTGTGGAAAGGCAATTTTGCTTTTAGATCATCTCCACCTTCAATTGCCCAAAGGAAAAAAGGTTCAGCCGCAACAATTAAGTTGTCCTCATAATCTAATTTATTATTGTATTCTTCAATTTCAGCTCTAGGATATCCAGGGACAATTCTGTCCACCAAAGTACTATGATAGGTACAAGCATCTGATACCCAAGCTTTAAATGCATCCTCCAATTTCCATAAATCAACATATTGCAAAATATATTTTTTAAGAGTTTCAGAGTTATAATCAATTAATTCACAAGGAATTATTGTAACTCCTTTAGAAGCATCTCCATTAAAATGCTTAAATCTTTCATATAACAAAACCGTCAATTTTGCAGGAAATGATACTGGTGGCTGCATGTCTGGAGTATCACTTTCAATAAATTCAATTCCAGCTTCTGTAGTATTAGAAACAATAAACTGAAGTTCTTCTTCTTTAGCTAAAGCCAAATAATTTGCAAATTCAGTATATGGGTTTATAGTTTTTACAATATTATTAATCAAGACAATATCTTGTATCTTTTCACCTTTTTTAATTCCGTTCATAAACAAGGTATAAAGGCCGTCCTGATCATTAATCATATTTACCATACCGTCTTTCAATGGTTGAACTACTGCAATACCGGCATTAAAATCAACTTCTTTATTTAGTTTATCAAAAGCATAATCAACAAAGGCTCTTAAAAAGTTACCTTCTCCAAACTGAACTACTTTAATTGGCTGTAACTTTTCTAATCCTGTATTTATTCTATTTAATTTTTTCATTTTAAATTCTCTTTAATGCGTTATAAATAACCATTTACAAACCTTATTTCATTATTTCTGCCTTTTAAATTGTAAATGAAACATTACACTCGATTGAGTAAAATAAAGCCGGCTGTGAGGAATGGCTAGCTAAATTTTTCAAGCGTAATGTTCAATTACAATCTCTAAAAATCTAAAAAAAACTTATAAAATAAGGAGTTAGGCATGATTACTCCTTAATCTATTTTCTAATATCTTTTATAATGTCAAGAACCTGTTTCACTTTTGAAGTAAGTCCGTCGAAGTCTTTGTTGTCTAATATATCTTTTGAAATTAACTGTGAGCCCAAACCGACACAGGTTGCTCCCGCATTTAACCATGAACTTAAACTTTCTTTTGTTGGATAAACACCGCCTGTAGGCATAATGTTTGTCCACGGACACGGACCTTTTATCGCTTTAATAAACTCTGGTCCATAAGTATCAGCTGGAAATAGTTTTACGATTTCACAGCCTAATTCTTCTGCTCTTGCAATTTCTGTCAAAGTACCGCAGCCTGGCGACCAAAGCACTTTTCTGCGATTACAAGCTATAGCTATATCTTCTCTAAAAACTGGAGTTACAATAAAATTTGCTCCTAAGCTCATGTACAACGAAGCCGAAGCCGCATCTGTAATAGAACCAACTCCCAGAATCATTCCTGGCAGTTCTGCCAAAGCATATTTGTTTAAAGCACCGAAAACTTCGTGAGCAAAATCACCTCGGCTAGTAAATTCCATTAATCGAGATCCACCATCATAACATGCTTTTAAAACTTTTTTACTCAGCTCAATATCAGAATGAAAAAACAACGGAACCATACCATTCTCCTTCATTGTCTGAGCTACTTCTATTCTTGAATATTTTGCCATTTTTATTTAAAATTACCTTGATACTAATGCAGAACCATCACCATCAATCATATTTTCAACTTCTTTTAAAGTAACCAAGTTATAATCTCCTGCAATTGTATGTTTTAAACAACAAGCTGCAACTGCAAAATCTAATGCTCTCTGGTTCTTATTATATTCCAATAAACCGTAGATTAATCCGCCCATAAAAGCATCACCGCTTCCTACACGGTCTACAACCGGAGTAACTTCTTTTACGGCTGCGCTATAAATTGCTTTTCCGTCGTATAAAATTCCGCCAATTCTCTGGTGAGAAGCACTAACAGAATAACGTAGTGTCGTTGCCGCAATTTTTAAGCTCGGAATCAACTCAAACAATTTATCATATACTGCTGGAAGTGATTTTTCGTCCTGATAATTCGGATTTACTTTCGGGATTCCCAACATGAAATACGCTGTATCTATATCTCCTAAAATCACATTGCTGTATTTTAGCATTTCTGGCATAACCTCGCTTGGCGTTTTTCCATACTGCCAAAGTTTTGATCTATAGTTTAAATCACATGAAATTTTAATTCCTTTTTTATGAGCGACTTTAATTGCTTCTAAACAAGCTTCAGCTGCACTTTCAGAAATTGCTGGTGTAATACCGCTCCAATGAAACCATTCTGCACCTTCCAAGACTTTGTCCCAGTCAACCTGTCCTTTTTCTATGGTCGACATTGCGCTATGAGCACGATCGTAAACCACATTGCTTCCGCGAGTTCCTGCTCCAGTTTCTAAGAAATAGATTCCTAAACGTTCTCCTCCATAAATAATGTTTTTAGACTCGACATTCATCTTTCTGATTTCTTTTAATGCAGAAAAACCAATTTCATTTTCAGGTAATCTGGTAACAAATTCAGCATTTACACCATAATTAGCCAGAGAAACACATACGTTAAATTCACCGCCACCATACGTAGCACCAAATGCTGTAGATTGCGAAAAACGCAAATGTCTTTCTGTCGATAAACGCAACATGATTTCTCCAAATGCAACTACTCTACTCATTTATTTATATTTTTTTTTGCCACAGATTACAATGATTAAAAAGGATTTCATTTAGTATTCCTTGCGTAATCTTTGCTCCCGATAATTATCCGGATTGCGGTTAGACTTTATTTAAAACTTAAAATATTCTTTAGCATTGTTGTATGAAATATCAGAAACTAGTTTTCCGATCCATTCCATATCGTTTGGAAGTTCTCCTCTTTTGATTTCGTCTCCCAAAAGATTACATAAAATACGTCTGAAATATTCGTGTCTTGGAAACGATAAGAAACTTCTCGAATCCGTAAGCATTCCAACAAAACAGCTAATTAAGCCCATGTTTGAAAGCGCATTCAATTGTTTTGTCATTCCATCTTTTTGATCTAAGAACCACCATCCAGAACCAAATTGTACTTTTCCGCGAACGCTTCCGTCGTTGAAGTTTCCAATCATCGTTGCCATAACTTCGTTATCAGCAGGATTTAGGTTATATATAATCGTTTTAGTCAATTTATCTTTGCTGTCTAAAGCATTTAAGAAAGCTGATAATTTTTGCGCTTGCGGATAATCTCCAATAGAATCCCATCCTGTATCTGGACCTAAAATTCTGTGCATACGAGCGTTATTGTTACGCAATGCACCTAAGTGAAACTGTTGTACCCATCCAAACTCATGATAAGTTTCTGACAAGAAAACTAAAATAGCGCTATGGAATTTTAAGACTTCTTCTGGAGACAATTCGCCATTTTCTCTTTTCTTTTTGAAAATAGAATTGATTTCACTTTCTGTATAGTTCTCAAAATCAATCTGATTCAATCCGTGATCACTTAATTTACATCCGTTTGCATTAAAGAATTCGATTCTTTTTCTTAAAGCAGACTGTAAATCAGCATAGGTGTTAATTGCAATACCGGACACATCCCCTAATGTGTCCAGATATGCATTATATCCATCATTAGCAATTAAGATGGCTTTATCAGGTCTGAAAGCCGTACTCATTTTAATTCCAGTCGAATTATTTGCGAATTTTTGGTGAAATTCTAATGAATCGATTGGATCTTCTGTAGTACAAACTAATTCAGCGTTTACTTTTTTAAGAAGATTTTGCGTGCTGTACGCCTGAGAATTTATTTTCTCAGAAGTTTCGATATAAATTTTCTCTGCCGATTTTTCATTCAACAAATCATAAATATCAAAATAACGAGCCAATTCTAAATGCGTCCAGTGGTACAACGGATTACGCATTGTGTACGGAACTGTTTTTCCCCAGTTTAAGAATTTATCTTTATCTGAACCATTTCCAGTTACAAACTGCTCGTTGATTCCTAATGTACGCATTGCACGCCATTTGTAGTGATCACCATTAATCCAAACTTGCGTGATATTGTCAAAGATTTTATCTTCTGCAATAAACTGTGGATTTAAGTGATTATGATAATCTATAATGGGCTGATTTTTAGAGTAATTGTGGTACAACTCTTCAGCATATTTATTTTCTAATAAAAAATTATCGTGTATGAATTTCTGGCTCATGTCTTTTAAAATATAATTTGAAAATTATTCTTCGTTTGAAGGTTTTCCGATAGTGGCAAGGATTCCACCGTCAACATACAAGATGTGACCGTTTACAAAATCACTCGCCTTAGATGATAAAAATATCGCCGCTCCAGCCAAATCGCTTGGATCTCCCCATTTTGCAGCTGGCGTTCTGCTAATGATAAAATCGTTAAACGGATTTCCATCAACTCTAATTGGTTTTGTCTGTTCTGTTGCAAAATATCCAGGACCGATTCCGTTAATCTGAACATTGTATTTTGCCCATTCTGTTGCCATATTTTTAGTCAGCATTTTTAAACCACCTTTTGCAGCAGCATAAGCAGAAACTGTATTTCGTCCCAATTCGCTCATCATAGAGCAAATGTTGATGATTTTTCCTTCTCTTCTTTCAATCATTCCTTTAGCAACATGCTTAGAAACGATAAACGGACTTACAAGATCGATATCAACCACTTCTCTAAAATCAGCAACCTCCATATCCAAAAGCGGAATTCTTTTGATAATTCCCGCATTATTGATCAAGATATCGATTGGTCCAACTTCGTTCTGAATTTTGGCAACCGCTTCTTTTACTTCCTGCTCTTCGGTTACATTAAATTTGTAGCCTACTGCATTAATACCTTCACTTTTTAATTCGGCTACAGCATTATCAATTTTTTCTTGAGAAGAATTTCCGTTCACAACAATTGTTGCACCCGCCTGACCTAATCCTTTTGCCATTGCCATTCCCAGTCCGTGTGTACTTCCTGTTATTAAGGCAACTTTTCCTTTTATATCAAACAAATTTGTCATCTTATCTTAAATCAGTGATTTTACAAACATCCATATCTCCGTAATCTAAGTTTTCACCAGCCATTCCCCAGATAAAAGTATAATTGCTAGTTCCAGAGCCTGAGTGAATAGACCAAGGCGGAGAAATTACTGCCTGATGATTGTTCATCCAGATATGTCTTGTTTCCTGAGGTTGTCCCATAAAGTGGCAAACTGCCTGATCTTGCGGAATATCTAAATAAAAATATACTTCCATTCTACGGTCGTGAACGTGAGCTGGCATGGTATTCCAAACACTTCCTGGCTTCAATTCCGTCATTCCCATCTGTAATTGGCAAGTTGTTACTACACTACCAATAATCATTTGGTTTACAGTACGGTGATTTGCCGTTTCCATTGTTCCCAATTGTAATTTATTAGCTTCAGCTAAACTTACTTTTTTAGTTGGGTAAGTGGTATGTGCTGGTGCAGAGTTTAAATAGAATTTAGCAGGATTGCTTTTGTCATCACTTTTAAAAACCACCTCTTTATTTCCAGCTCCGATATACAAAGCATCTTTAAAACCTAACTCATAAGTTGTTCCTTCTACTACAACAGAACCGCTTCCTCCAACATTGATGATTCCTAATTCTCTAC
Source organism: Flavobacterium movens (assembly GCF_039581425.1). NCBI lineage: Bacteria > Pseudomonadati > Bacteroidota > Flavobacteriia > Flavobacteriales > Flavobacteriaceae > Flavobacterium > Flavobacterium movens. The sequence goes on along the minus strand of NZ_JBCPXY010000006.1, from coordinate 95,654 downwards.
GCTCTAAAAAATAAGGCGCTTTTAAAGGATCAATTGTTTCTAAAGCTAAATCCCCTTTTACAGGAACTGCAGAACCTGCAATGTATCTGTCGTAATGCGAATAAACCAATACAACTTCATCTTCCTGCATTAAGTCATCAATTAAGAATTCTTCTCTCAATTGCTGTGTGTCATATTTTTTTACAGCTTCAGGGCTTGACGCGTATCTTGAACTATATTTTGTCATAATTTTAAATTAATGTAATCGATTGCACAAAATTATATTTTTATATTTAAATAGCATAATTGAAAACGAAAAAATGTTTCAATTCTGTTCATTTTTCTTTATAATTCGACTTTTTTCATTCGTGGAACCAGAATATGCATTATCAGCCAAGCCAATAAATACGATGCTCCACAAATACAGAACATAATAAAATAACCTGTTTCTACTTTTCCAAGCTTGGTATAGTAAACAAACATATTTTTCTGAACTAGCAATGTCAGCAAAATTCCACCAAGTGCTCCAAACATTCCACCTAATCCGGTTACAGATGCTGTTGCTTTTTTAGGAAACATATCGGATACTGTTGTAAAGATATTGGCACTCCATGCCTGATGCGCCGAAACAGCCAATCCGATCACTAAAATTGCAAACCAGATATTTATAGCTCCTAATTGCTGAGCGAATAAAACCGGCAATACAGCAAAAGCATAAAGCAACATACTTGTTTTACGAGCTTTGTAAGCAGGCCAATTGTTATTTATCAATTTTAATGGAAGCCAGCCTCCCCCAATGCTTCCAATACTTCCAATCATATAAACTAATGCACAAGGCCAGATAATTTCTGTCGCATTAAGCTTATATTGCTTCATCAAAAAGTCTGGTAACCAGAACAAATAAAACCACCAAACTGGATCTGTCAATAATTTGCCAATTGCAAAAGCCCAAGTCTGGCGAAATGATAATAATTTTATCCAAGAAACCTTTTCTTTTGACTCCTCTTCCACTTCCTCTACTTGATCAGAAGTAATATATTCTAATTCTGCTTGAGATAAACGTTTTTGCTTTTGAGGCACTTCATACAATAAAAACCATAAAGCAAGCCAGATAAAACCAACAATTCCTGTTATGATAAATGCCCATTGCCATCCATACTTTTCAGCAATATGAGGAACAGTTAAAGGTACGATTATGGCACCAATATTACTTCCTGAATTAAAGATCCCTGTTGCCAGAGCTCTTTCTTTCTGCGGAAACCATTCTGCAGTCGCTTTAATTGCTGCCGGAAAGTTTCCTGCTTCTGTTACTCCTAAAAACACTCGGGCAATTAAAAAACCTCCTGTTCCTGTTGCCAACGCGTGTCCAATTGCGGCTAAACTCCATAATCCTGTTGCAATGGCATAACCCAACTTAGTCCCCAACTTATCAATAATTCCTCCTGCAACCAGCATTCCGAGAGCGTATGCAATTTTAAATGCTAGTTCGATGTTCGAGTAATCTATAACCTCCTGTTCGGGAGTCCAGTGAAACGCTTCTGCCAAAAAAGGCCTGAGGTAACTTATTACATTTCTATCTAGATAATTAACAGTTGTAGCAAAAAAAACTAAACTGCAAATAGTCCAACGGTATTTTCCTATTGCTGCATTAGCTTGGTTCATGATGTGGTTGTGGTTTAGGTTGGTTAGTTAGTTTTTGAAATCTCTTTAGAGATCTGTAATCGGACTGTATTTTGGAACCAATGTTTTCATTACAATCCAGCCTGTTAAATAACAAACTGCACAAATAGAAAATATGATAAAATATCCAGCCTCAATTCCTTTGAATCCCATAAAAGCCATATTGGTATCTTTTGCATAATCAAACAATACTCCAGATCCTTTATTAATCAGGGTTGAACCAACTCCACCTGCTAAACCTCCAATTCCTGTAATGGTTGCAATAGCTTTTTTAGGAAACATATCTCCTACTGTTGTAAAAATATTTGCCGACCAAGATTGGTGCGCAGCACCTGCAATTCCAATAATAATTACCGGAACCCAATAACTGATATATCCTAATGGCTGTGCAATCAAGGCTAATAATGGGAAAAATGCAAATATTAACATTGCTCTCATTCTTCCTTCGTATGGATTCATTCCTTTTTTCTCTACGAAATACGTTGGAAGCCAGCCTCCAATAATTGACAATAATGTAATCATGTAAAGTACAAATAGAGGTAATGCTGCTTCTGTAGAATCCATTCCGTAAACAGAACTTAGATACGCTGGAGTCCAAAATAAGAAGAACCACCAAACACCATCTGTCATAAATTTACCAAATGCAAAAGCCCAAGTTTGTTTGTATTTAAAGCAATCTGCTAAAGAAACTTTTGTGCTTGTTTCTGGCACGAAACCAACTAATTTGCTGTCTGCAATATCGTCTTGCTGAATATAAGCTAATTCTTCTGGAGAAACTCTTGTATGTTTTTCTGGTTTGTCGTACATAAACATCCAAAATCCCATCCAAACAAACCCTAAAGCTCCGATGATGATAAATGACATTTCCCATCCGAAAGATTTTGCAATAAAAGGAATTGTAATTGGCGCTGCTAAGGCTCCAACTGTCGCTCCTGCATTGAAAATACTAGTTGCAAAAGCTCTGTCTTTTTTAGGAAAATATTCTGCTGTAGTTTTAATCGCTGCGGGAAAGTTTCCTGCTTCTCCAACTGCTAGAACGAAACGAGCAAAAATAAATAAAGCAACACTTACATTGATAACCAATGCTGTATCGCTTATTGTACTGATTATATCTTTTGAACCGTGAAACCCTACAAACCATTCTCCTGCAATAATTCCCGAAGTCGCAATACCGCAGAATGCATGAAGACAGGCTCCAACTGACCAGATTCCGATTGCCCAAAGAAATCCTTTTTTAGTATCCAACCAATCTACAAATCTACCCGCAAACAATAATGACACTGCATAAAAAATAGAAAACAAAGCGGTAATATTTCCGTAGTCGTTATTGGTCCAGTGAAATTCTGGCGCGATAAAGTCGCTCCATGTTAACGACAGCACTTGTCTATCCAGGTAATTGATTGTAGTTGCAAAAAATAGCAATGCACAAATACTCCAACGGTATTTTCCAGTTGTTTTGATGCCTTGATTTACTGCAACAGTTTCGGTTTGATTCATAGTAAGTGGGTATTATAGTTTTTGTAATTTTTGGTCATCTTAAAAGACTATATTTACTGCTTTCTAAAAATATTAAAATCAATAAATTAACACCTTAAAAGAAAAATAATGTAATCGATTGCACAAATATAGTTTTTAATCTGTACAATCCAAATAATATTGTGTAAAAAATTATTTTGGCTTATCAAATAAACATATTACATAAAAAAAGGAATACAAAATTACACATTAAACAATATATTTGTTAAAAGCCAATGGGTGAAATTCATCCTTTTTTGGAGTAAAATTGTCCTAAAAATCATAATTAAAAAAAGCATTTTTTGTCAATTTTGACTAATTTAGGCTATCGGTTGCAATTTTTTAAGCACGAAACGCATACTATTATAAATCAAACAATTACAAACTAAATTGAAAACTACTAGAACACAATTTTCAAGAGGAATTACGTTGAGTTTTCTTCTTTTTTCAGGACTATTTTCTATGAGCGCACAAAATCAAGTAATTCCATTATGGGATAAAATTCCAGATGAAGTAAAAGCCTCCAATTACAAAGAAAAAGAAGTTCTTAAAAATGGAAAAATGGAAAGCACAAGCCAAGTCTCTGTACCAACTTTAAGTATTTTTATTCCGAAAGAAGCAAAACCAAATCAAACAGCAGTTGTTATTTGTCCAGGAGGCGGTTATACACATTTAGCTTTTGATAAAGAAGGAACAAAAGTTGCAGAATGGTTTAACAGCTTAGGAATTGCAGCTTTTGTACTAAAATATAGAATGCCGAGCGATTTAACTATGAAAAACAAAAATGTTGGGCCATTACAAGATGCACAAGAAGCTATTCGTTATGTAAGACAAAATGCTTCGAAATGGAATATTGATCCTAATAAAATAGGAATTTTAGGTTTTTCTGCAGGTGGTCATCTCGCTTCAACGGCTTCCACGCATTATGATGATAAAGTTTATGAATCAGCATATAAAGTGAGTGCACGTCCGGATTTTTCATTATTGATTTATCCTGTAATTTCAATGGAAAACGAAATTACTCATAAAGGTTCGCAAACCAATTTACTTGGAAATAATCCTTCAAAGGAATTAATAGATTCTTTTTCGAACGAAAAGAAAGTGACTTCTACAACACCTCCCACTTTCCTAATTCATGCTACAGATGATACTGTCGTTATACCAGAAAACAGCATCAATTATTATTTAGCGCTAAAGAAAAATGGAGTTTCTGCTGAGTTGCATATATATGAAAAAGGTGGCCACGGATTTGGATTAGGTGTTGGCGATACAAGCAAATTTTGGACAAGAGATTGTGCTGAATGGCTAAAAGCAAACAATTATAATTAAAAATAGAAAGGCAAAACTTTTACAAGTTTTGCCTTTTATCAAAAAAAAAAAACAAAAAGGAATTAAAAAACCAATTTTAATATGATTAAGCAGTAACTTCTTGTTCTGCAATATTTTTCAATTTAGAAACAGGAATTGCTTTAGTTGCCACTTTTGTTTTTGCAGCAGGCTTCTTTTTACCAAATTTTTGTTTTCCCCACCAAATAATAAATCCGGTAATGGGTAAACTAGCAGAAATTAAACTAGCCAAAAATGCAATGATTTTCCCTGTAAGCCCAAGAACACTTCCTACGTGAATATCGTAATTCATACGTCTAATTTTGTCTGGAATATTTGCCTCTACATATTTTCCTGAAAATGGTGTTTTAATCGATATTTCTTTTAAAGTCTGCTGATCAAAACTATATCGATCCATATTGTAAAAGGTATGTTTTTGTTTGTATACAAAAGCACCAATCGGATCTGCAGGTTTTGCCGGAATACTAATCATGATTCCTGCTGCTTGAGGATTCTCTTTTCTTAGATTCAATAAAACTTTATCTGCTGTTGTAATATTAAATGCTTTTACGTGAGTTGTATCAGATTTTGGAGATTCACGGTTTTCAACCAATGGTTTTCCGCCAGAAGTAACCCAATACAAGGATTTACTCCACCATCCAAAACTCCAAACTAAGCCTGTTACGGCAATAAAAAATAGGAAAATACAGCTATAGAAACCAAATACATTATGCATGTCATAATTGACACGCTTAAAACTCGCATCCCATTTTATTTTAAAACTTTTATCAATAATAGATTTAATCCATTTTGTAGGCCACCACAAAACGATTCCAGAAATCAGTAAAACAACAAAAATTAAAACCGCGACTCCAACGATTGGTCTTCCAATATCATACGGAAGCCACAAAGCACGATGTCCGTTTAAAATCCATCTGAAAAAGTCAGGAGAATCACTTCTAGAAACCGATTTTATATTTGATATATCTCCCGTATAAGGATTCATGTAAACGCTAATAAAAGTTCCCTGTCTTCTGCCACCTTTACGCTTTTCATCTTTTCCTTTGCCTATACCTTTTTCATTCTTCTGAGCTTTTAACTTAGATTTTTCGTTTTTGCTTTCGTTTTTAGCAAAATCTTTTCTTCTTTCGCTTTTTTTATTTTCTTCTTTACTTCCTCTTTCGCCATTTTCTTTTTTCTCCACAAAATAACCAACAATTGCAGCTTCATCTTTTGCTCCAAAAGTTACGCTTGTAGCTTTTTTATCTTTCATTTTATTATCTGCAATTGTCACCAATTGAGACGGCAGTAAGAATGCTTTTTCCTGAGGTTTTACAAAACGCCAGTCTTCGATAAAGTCTCTTATTTCATTTTCAAAAACATAAATACAGCCTGTTAGACTGACAATGACCACAATGATTCCAGATGCTAAACCAAGCCACAAATGCAGCCAGGCCATGATGCGCTTAAAAAGCGACTTTTTACTTTTTTTCTTATTATTTGGTTTTGAAGAAGAAAACATAATTGGATAGATAAATAGGATAAATAAAAAAACCGTAAGTCCTCATAAAAAGGGACTTACGGCAAAAAAATATTAGTATTTTAATTTCTGGATTGCAGTAATTTGTCCGCCTTCCACTTTCATACCTTTTGTTGCAACAGCAGTTGTACCATTGATAGAGTAAATCCAGTTTCCGTCGGGAGTATTGATCCCTACAATTGCAGAACTTCCGTCTTCTGAAGTAATATTGTAACGGCTCGTTACAGAAGTCAATGTTGCAGGAGCATTTGTTACCCAAGTAAATGTCTGGTTGTAAACATCGGCAATAGCCATTTTAACTGCACCGTTATTTTTACCTACATTTCCGTACATTAACAATAAGAATTTACCTTTTGAAATGTAGCTTGTAGAAGAAATTTTGTACCCACCAGATTTTTCTTGAACATTGAAGAAATACGTTTTATCAAACTCTGTAGTTCCTTTTTTAATTTTCACAATCGCTGAAGGTTTTGTAGAAGTCATTACAGCATTACTAGTAGCAATTGCACCAGAGAATCCGTAAGCGTCTCCATTTTCATCTTGGAATAATCCGTTTGTAAAATAAGCTCCTAAATAACTTGTACGGTTATCTTTAATTACTTTTTCTAATTTCAATTCTGGATAATTGTAAACCGCAACCCAAGTACTATCTGGATTTGCAGTACCAAAGTTGTCTACTCCATCTCCTTTTATACTCATATAAGGCATATACACTTTATCTCCAACTTGAGTTGCCCAAGTATAGAAAGCTCTTTCACCGTTTCCAGCCAATTTCTTAGTATCTTGTTGTGCTTCACCAGTAATAAGTGATTTTTCAGCATCAATTTTATACATAGAAGCGATAGAAGCACCACTTCTTGGAACTTTAACCGTCAAGATATCTTTGTTTACAGCAGCAAATACGTGTACTGTTTCAGCTTGAAAATCAGATTTTTTAACCAATTTACCTTCAGCATTTAAGTTGTAAGTTGTTACAGCTCCTGGATTTCCTTGTCCGTAAAGCAAACTAAAGAAGTTGTTTTGTGCTGTAATGTAGTAACGGTATGTTCCGTCTTGCTCTAATCCGTTTCCTGTAGTTGTGATAGATCCTGTAGAAACATCATCTGCAGTTAACAAATAATCTGCAATTCCTGCTGCACCAGTTGTTGCAGTAATAATATATTTAGTTTTTCCTGTATCTGTTCCTCCGCCAGTTTCTCCTGGCTTATCAGAATCACTGCTGCAAGAAAAAGCTGTAAAAGCTATAACAGCTGATAATAACGCTAATGTTGTACTTTTTTTCATTGTATTATGGTGTTTGTATTAAAATTTAATTATTTGATTTACTGAAGTAATATCTCAACTTGATATAGAAAGCTCTACTTGGTTTTTGCAATGAAAAATTGTCGTAAAGTTTATTGTCTAAAAGGTTTTTACATTCAAATGCTATATTGTATTTTCCGTTTGCCATTGTGTAAACAGCATTTAAATCATGGCTAAACTGTTGCGGAATTTCTAATTTGCTATCCTTGCTTCCCATACTTGGCCATGACAAATAATAGGTGTGAACATATAGCAGATTATAGCCTACAGATAAATTGTTTCCTTTTTTCCATACATTATTAAAGAACATTGTCGCATCTGCATTTCCAAATAGATATGGCATGTTTGGAATTCTGTCATTATAAAAAGGAGATACATAATTTTGATTTGGCTCGTACATTGTTTTATTTCGAATATTCTGGTAAGTCGTGTTAATACCTGCCGTAAAACGATTGCTGTACGAATATCTAATCTCGCCATCGATACCATAATTGGTCACTTTTCCTTGATTGACATTGGTGGTCATGGTCTGATTGTTATTTAATGTTGGTCGAATAAAGTCCACAGCATTTCTATGCAAAAGATTTACATCAAAAGACAAAGCATTTTTTTCGCGGAAACTAGTCTGATAACTCGCTCCTAAATTATAGTTGTTACTAGATTCTGGCTTTAAAGCAAGATTTCCTTCTAAATTATCATTCACATTACCAAAGATTTCCTCTGGAGTTGGAAGCCTGTATGTCTTTTCATAAGAAGCTTTAATCTGCAGATTGTGTTTCAGATAATAACTTGTAGCGGCTCCATATCCAGTTGTCGAAGTATGATCTACATATTTCTGATACGCAATATCTCCAGTAGCTCCAGAAGGATTATAACTTCTTGAATAAGTAGTTTTTAATGAATAATCTTTTAAGAATATAGAAGTACTCCATTTATTGTTATAATCTAATTTATACCCCAATCCTAAAACATTCTTTTGTGTTTTTTTAGGCTGTTTATACACTAATGATTCAGGAACCAATTCGTCACTTTCTTTACGATCGAACGTATTAAACGTATTATTGACCATAAATGAATGTCTATCGTTTAACGTATAAGTTGCATTCGCTGTTGCAATACCATTATTATTATAGAATTTACGCAACGTTCTGCTTCTTTCTCCTCCTGCTCCCGCATACTGTTTGTAATCGCCAAACCAATTGTATCTTCTAAAAACGGTATCAATATTCTGTTCGTAACCAAAGTTGTAGTTACCTGTAACATTCACATTAAGTCCTTTTGTAAATAAATCTTTAACCTGATATTTTAAAGTTGGCATTACAATACTTCCTTTTCTATAAATCTGTCCAAATACGCTAACCATTCTGGCACCAGTCTGTATGTCTGCTTTATTTTCTCCACCCGTAAAACCGATCATTAATTTATCGGCATATTTTTTTCCTGTTATACCAACATTTAAAATCACCGTTTCGTTACGGTATTTATCATGAAAACGTCTCACTCTCTGATTCGGGAAATAAGCCCCCGTATTTAAATCGGCTACATCTACATTTACCCAATAGTTATTATCTGAATAGTTTTGAAAAGCATTAATTTCGGTTGTAAAACCGCTCTTTGCAGTATAACCCGCATTGATGCTTGAACGATGTGTATTAAATGATCCGAACGAATAAGAAGCGTCTACAAAAGTTCTAGGTTTGCTATTGGTTACAATATTTATCGCTCCACCCAAAGCATCTCCTCCCAACCAGATTGGCACAACACCTTTGTAAACTTCTACACGTTCGGCAAGGTTGATCGGAATATTATTCATTTGAAAAGAAGAACCGAAATTATCCATTGGAACTCCGTCAATAAAAACCTTAATCTGATTTCCCGAAAATCCGTTGATCGAAAGCTCTGATCTCGAACCTACTCCACCCGCTTCACGGTTACGAACACCAGAAACGCGATCTAAGGCATGAGACAAATCTAGAGTTGAATTATGTAGTTTTTTAGCATCAATTGCCGTTACGCTGTAAGCTTGTTTATTTACTTTTTCGGTTTGTGATCTTCCAAGAACTGTTACACTTTCTAGTTCTTGTAACTCGCTTTCCATTTTAATTGTAATCTCTAAATTACTTCCTGCGACTTCGATCTGTTTTTTCTGAACAGCAAATCCCATTGCAGAGATTTTTATCGTATGTTTTCCTGATGGTACATTTTTTAAAATATAATTTCCGTTTTCATCCGACATAACGCTTAAACCTGTTTTCTCGACAACAACAGTTGCAAACGGAATTGTTTCTCCAGAATTTTCAACAACTTTTCCAGACACTTCGAAGCCTTGATTTTGCTGGGAAAATGATAAGAACGTAGTTAGAAAAAATAAACTGGCAAATAAAATTTTTTGAGTTGACATATCTTTAATTAGACTAATTATAAATAACTTTGCTGCAAAAGTACCATCAACGTCTTTAAAAAAGATAGGGAAAAACGGATTATTATTTTGTAAAAACGGATTAAATTTTGAAAATCAACGCCACCCTTTTAACGTCAGAAACGCCAATTATTAAAATTCAGATTGGAGATCAATATTGTCCGAAAAGTATTTTAACCGAAGAGAATATCAATATTCAGAATGGAGATTCGGAAAAAATTGTAAGCCGTCATCTAATCACGGAAGGATTGGTTCTTCTTGATACTCAAATGTATTATTCAAGCAGTAAAACCGTAATTTATGAAATTGACGAAGAATCGGTTGTCATGAACTTTATTTACAGTAGTAATGTCGAAACCCATATTGATCAACTTGAAAGTGAACAATATTCTAGAGAAAACACGCATAATATTTTTTACACCAATAATTTCAAAGGATCATTTACGATTCCAGCTTACACACATACAAATTACCTTTCAATTATTCTTTCAAAAGCGTTTTATTTCAATATAATCAACGAAGATTGGCAGCTGCATGAAAAATTTTCTAAAAAAATTCTTGAGAAACAATCCAGCTATTTAACTTCAAAATACCTTCCTTTTACACCTGCAATTCAGTGGGTTACATCCGAAATAAAAAACTGTACGCGAGAAGGTGTTTTAAAAAGAATTTTTATCGAAAGTAAAATTAAAGAGCTTCTTATTCATCAGCTAGAAACCTTAAATATGAAGCCTCTAGCAACAGAACAAATCAATGACGAAGATTATAGCAAACTCTTAGAAGCAAAAAAAATTTTAGATGACGATTATAGAAACACTCCTACTCTACCCGAACTATCACGGATTATTTCGCTAAACGAATTCAAACTAAAAAAAGGTTTTAAAGCGTGTTTTGGCACCACTGTAAAAAGCTACATCATTAAGCTGAGAATGGAACACGCCAAAGAACTATTTCAAAGCAAAACAGCAACCGTAACCGAAGCTGCTTATAAATGCGGCTATAAAGATGTTTCGCATTTTTCTGCGGCGTTTAAAAACTACTACGGATTTTCGCCTCAAAAGTTTAAAATCAATACCGATATCATACAGTTTTGGCTGATTGGCTTCTCACTATTGTGGTAAAAAAAAGGGTTTTAAAATTACGTCCGTCGACTTAATCTTAAAACCCTAAAAAAATTAGACATTAATGTATATTGCAAACTTATATACAATTACCCACGATCAAATGAATATGTCAAAATTCAATGTAAAAACGTTTCTCCAAAAACAGTTTTCTGTAAAAATTTAAATGATACCCAAAAAGGTAAAGGCTATCATCTTTTTTAAATTTCTACAGGCCAAAATTAGAATTCACATTATAGATAACCTTACGGTTTTCCTCATTGTGTGAAAAAATTAACATTCTTAACTTTAATTTAAAACCTTAAGTAATTGTACCGCAAAATATTGCCAAAACCCTATTTAACGTAAATTTGTGAAAGAAAATACTAGATTCCTATTCATAGATGCGCCAAAAAGACGCGAAAAAAATATATTTCTTGTCCTAGATTAAGCCGTATTTCTCAAAACCCTCCCTACATTTGCCTGTGATCTTAATTAGAGAATGAGATAATCTGGACAATTAGATAATTAAATGAGAATCTAAGAAGCTTAGTATCGTAGAACCTCAGAATCTTAAATCTTGAAAAAATGAAACAACTGCAATTTTTATTACTCGGAAAAAATGAAGCCATTTTAGCTATTTTACTTCGTCTTGTTAATGCAGATGAAAACTGGAATGGTGTGGCTTTTAATAATGAAAAAGAAGCACAGGAATACTTTCAAAACAATAAAATTGATATTGTGCTTTTAAGTTCTGCAATTGAAGATCATGTCGAAAAAGAATTTACTTCTTTCTGTTTAAAACATCAGTCAGATGTTGAAGTCATTGAGCATTTTGGAGGCGGAAGCGGTTTATTAAAATCTGAAATTCTGCATCGATTGCATCTAAAAGGAAAGCTTTAAATTTGCTATTCAAAGCCTCAAAAAATGGAAAAAACATATTCAGTTGTATTTTATTCTAAAACCTTGGTTGAGCCAGTTAAAAAATTGAAAGATTCTTTAAAAAGCAAAATCAATTGGTATAACAGCTGTAATTCTGAAGCACATATTACGATTTGCGAATTTAAAATTGACGAATCTGAATTGGATTCAATCAAAAAAAAGCTTTCTAAAATAGCTGATACTTTTACGCCTTTCGAAGTGTCTTTGAATCACTTTGATTCTTTTCCGACTGCAGGCGCTTTTTTTATTGGAGCTAATGAAGATTCTAAAAATAATCTCGTTCCGATTATGAAAAAGATTCATGAAACTTTAAAGTTCTTAAAACTTAAAAAAAGCGATAATCCTCATCTATCAATCGGACGACGATTAACCTCAGAAAATCTTACAATAGCATCCCAACTTTTTACCACAATAGATCTTCAATTTGAATGCAATGAAATTGTTTTAAGGGAATTTGATCCCAAAATAAAGCAGTTTTTTGTAATGGATTCTTTTCCCTTCGGAAGCAATCCAGAGCCTGAGTTTGTTCAGGGAAGTTTGTTTTAAAGGTTTTGCCGCAAAGGCACTAAGGCACAAAGTTTTTTTGTTTTTGCGAAATTGTTTAACGATAGGTAATCATTTTGGTTATAGCCCGTGGTTTAAACCACGGGAACTGTGAATTTGATTTGCATCGCGTTACAATTTGAGGGATCTTAAAAAAAACTTTGCGCCTTAGTGTCTTCGTGGCAAAAAACATTTTTTCGTATATTTGAATTTCGCAATTCATCCTCATATGAAATCTCTAGATTCTTTTTACCAAGATATTACCGAAGGTTCAACTGTTGATCCTACTTCATTATTGCCAAACGACATTCAGAAAGAAATCGGGCATTTTAATGTTTTCGATATTAAAGAACTTTTGGAACGCATGAAAGGAAAGCCTGGAATGCCTTATGACAGAAGAGCTTATTACAAAATAAGTTTAATCAGAGGTCACAACAAAGCGGAATATGCCGATAAAGTAATCGAAATCGAAAAACAGGGATTGCTATTTGCAACACCAAAAATTCCGTACAATTATTTACCCCAAGACACCAATCAAGGCGGACAGTTTTGTGTTTTTACCAGCGAATTTTTATCTAAAAGTAAAAGCGGAATCGATCTAGACGAACTTCCAATTTTCGCTTCAGACGGTTATCCGATTTTTCAGCTTTCTGACGAAGAAGTTTCAGAAGTTGAATTGATTTTCAACAAAATACAAAAAGAAATTAATTCTGATTATATTTACAAATACGATTTAATTCGAAATTATGTGGCTGAATTAATTCATTTCGGACAAAAATTACAACCTATAACAGCATTGTATTCAAAACATAATTCGGCTGCTAGGGTTTCTTCTTTATTTGCTGAATTATTAGAAAGACAATTCCCTATTGAATCCCCAAATCAAAGATTGCAATTGAGGACAGCGAAAGATTTTGCAGAACGATTATCTGTTCATGTGAATCATTTAAATAAGGTTTTAAAGGAAAACACCGGAAAAACCACAACAGAATTAATTACAAACCGATTAACAAACGAAGCTAAAATACTCTTGAAACAAACCGATTGGAATATTTCTGAAATCGCCTATTCACTTGGTTTTGAAGAATTAGCGCATTTCTCTAATTTCTTTAAAAAACAGACTTCTTTTACGCCGATTGCTTTTAGAGCTTAAATTTTGTTTCAAGTTTAAAGTTTCAAGTTGATATTCTTTGTGTGTTTAACCGCAAAGTTCGCAAGGTTTTTTCTAAACTTTATGTAATATAAACGCAAAGTTCGCAAAGCTTTACGTAAAAAACTTTGCTCCCGATAGCTATCGGGATTGCGTAATTCCTAGCGTTCTTTGCGGTTAAACCTGAAGTTTGGAATTTGGAATTTTAAAAATTTGGAATTTCACTATTGTGATTTGAATTTCGCAAACATCTATTTGATATTTACAACTCCCCTACTCTACTTCGCTCCTACCTTTGTCTCATCAAATTAAAAGAACGAAAAGATGAAATTATCAAACAACAAAATTTTAATTACTGGCGGTGCAAGCGGTATCGGACTTGGGCTTGCCGAACGATTTATTCAGGAAAACAATACCGTGATTATCTGCGGAAGAAGAGAATCGGTTTTAAACGACGTAAAAGCAAAATTTCCTTCGATTATTACTAAAGTATGCGACCTGTCTATAGAACAAGAACGAATCGCACTTTACGAATGGATTGCAGCAAATCATCCTGATTTAAATGTTTTGATTAATAATGCGGGAATTCAAAAATGGGTTTCGGTTACAGATGCAGATTTTTACGAAAGCATGAAAACAGAAATTAGCACTAATATTGAAGCTCCATTGCATTTAACTTCATTATTTATTCAGTTACCAGCTCTTAAAACCGTGATGAATGTAACCTCTGGATTAGCCTTTTCTCCTTTTGCAAAGGTTCCAGTTTATTCGGCTACAAAAGCGTTTTTCAGATCATTTACACTTTCGCTTCGTCATTTATTAAAAGAAAAAAATATTGAAGTTGTAGAAATAATTCCACCAGCGTTAAACACAGATTTAGGCGGAATCGGACTTCACGATGCACATCCAAGTGTAAGCAGTTTTATCGAATCTATTTTTGAACAATTGAAAGAAGGCAGACAAGAACTGACTTTCGGCACAAGTGAAACTAGATTAAACGCAAGCGCTGAAGAGTTAAGAAATCATTTTAATGCAATGCATCCATAATTGTAAGATGTGAAAGGTGAAATGTAAAAAGACAGAGACATTCACATCTAGCATTTCACAACTCACATTTTACATCTAACATTTTACAAATTAAACAATTATAAAAAATGGCAGTAAATACAAAAATAGCACTTGTTACAGGCGGTAGCAGAGGTTTAGGAAAAAACATGGCAATTGCGATTGCAAAAAAAGGACTTGATGTAATTATCACTTACAATAGCAAAAAAGAAGAAGCTGATGCGGTAGTTTCAGAAATTGAAGGTTTAGGTCAAAAAGCGGCTTCATTACAGTTAAATGTTGCTGAATCAAGCACTTTTGATTCTTTCTTTGAGCAAGTAAAAACAGTTTTGAAAGACACTTTTAAAACTGATAAATTTGACTTTTTAGTAAACAACGCCGGAATCGGAATTCACAATTCATTTATTGGAACAACAGAAGCCGAATTTGATCAATTGACTAACATTCAGTTCAAAGGACCATTTTTCTTAACTCAAAAAGGATTAAACGTAATGAATGACGGTGGCGGAATCGTAAACATTTCAACTGGTTTAGCAAGATTCTCGTTTCCTGGTTATGCAGCTTACGCTTCTATGAAAGGTGCAATGGAAACTTTGACAAAATATCAGGCAAAAGAATTGGGCGCAAGAAAAATTAGAGCCAATATAGTTGCGCCTGGTGCAATCGAAACCGATTTTGGCGGAGGTGTTGTTCGCGACAATGAGCAAATGAACCAGCAAATTGCTTCTGTAACCGCTTTAGGAAGAGTTGGTCTTCCTGATGATATTGGTGGCGTTGTTGCCTTTTTATGCACCGAAGATGCACGCTGGATAAACGCTCAAAGAATCGAAGTTTCTGGAGGAATGATGCTTTAATATGGTTGATGGTTTATAGTTGATGGTTAGTGGCACTTCATAACTCATAACTCATAACTCATAACTATTACAAAAAACAAAACCCGATAAGTAACCAAAAACTCATCGGGTTTGTCATTTCAAATAATATTTGAATTAGTAAGCGTTTTAATTTTTTTCTATAGAGACATCAAAGCCTCCTTCTGCGTCAAAAACAATATCGTAAAATTTAGTATCTTTTTCTACACCAACTTCGTAGGTTGTCTTTTTCTTATCGTCTACCACCATAGCAATTTCTTGAATCGCTTTTGCCTTATAATTCTTTTTTAGATAAGACTGCGCTTTTATCGGAAGCTCTTTAAACGGAATCTGCAATTCATACGCTTTCATGTTTCCTAGATTATCGTAAATCGCCACAGCTTTCGTTCTATCACTTACATTATATCTCGCTTCAAATCGAATCTCATCTGCGTCGTCTCCAACATATTCTTCAGACCAAACTGGAACTTTTCCTGGATATTCCCTCTCAAAAGCTGTTCGAACCACATCTGGCGGTGTTACAACTTTTTTCATATTGGTTCCCTCTTGGGCTATTAAAAAACTACTGCACAAAAAAGTAAAAGATAAAAACACGTTTTTCATAGTTTCATTTTTTAAAATTAAACTTCAGCAACGTATTAAAATTAATAATTTTTATCTTACGATAACACGAAGAAATTAACATTTTTTATCCCCAGAGAAAACTCTTTAAAATCAAGTATTAAATTACAGTTCGAGCTTTTTTAATCGATCGGTTAGTTCTCTTTTATAAGTAATTCCGATTGGGATTCTTTCATTTTTAATGACGACAAAATCTTTTTCAGTTGCATCAATTTTATCCAGCGCCACGATATACGATTTATGAATACGCATAAAACTCTTTTCCGGCAGGCATTTTTCAAACTCTGTTGTGGTAATAGAAGCCAGATAGGTTCTTTTGATTGTGTGAAGTTTTACATAATTGCCAAAACTCTGCGCGTATAAAAGCTGATCCAATTCAATATCCATCAAATAACCATCTACTTTTACGCTAACCGAATTTACCGTTTCTTCTGCTTTTTGTTTTACACTTTCGGTCGCAAAAAAACGGTCAATTGCTTTTAAAAATCTTGGAAAATAGATTGGCTTCAGCAAATAATCAATTACGCCGTAATCGTAACTTTCAAGCGCAAATTCAGAATATGCTGTAGTCAAAATAGTTTTAGGATGCGTTGGAAGAATTTTAAGCAATTCCATTCCCGAAATTTCAGGCATATTGATATCCAGAAACATTAAATCGACTGGATTTTCTCTGAGATAATTCATCGCTTCAATGCCATTATATCCCTGAAAAACCAATTCCAATTGCGGATTCTGTTTGATATAATTCGCCAAAACATAATGCGCAGCGGGTTCGTCATCTACAATAATGCATCTTTTTGTTTCTCTCATCCTACAAACTTTTTAAGCTGTATTTCTAAATCTACAATATAAGTCTGTTTATCGTCTTTAACATCTAATTTATAATCTTTTCCATAAATTAAATTCAGACGTTCAATGGTGTTTTTTAAACCGATTTTAGTTGAAACCACATCATTTTTCTTCGGAATTGAATTCGCAACGTGAAGATGAAGCAATCCTTTTTCTACTGAAATCGTGATTTTTACAAAGCATTTTTCAATAGCACAAGTTCCATGTTTAAAAGCATTTTCGATAAAAGCAATTAAAAGCATAGGCGAAATTTTATATGCATTTTCGTTATCAACATTGCTTTCAAAAGTAATATCGCAGCGATAGCCGACACGTTCTTTTTCTAACTGCACATAACTATTTATAAACTCCAGTTCGTCTTCTAAAGATACGCATTGTTTACTGTTGCTTTCCAATTGATAACGCATCAACTGCGAAACCTTCATAATTAAATCGGGCGTTCTGTCTGGAAACTGAAGACTGATTCCGTACAGCGTATTAAAAGTATTGAACAAAAAATGCGGATTTAATTGTCCTTTCAATGAATTTAATTGCATTTGATTGAACAATAAAGCCGCATCGGTTTGTTTTCTATGAATACGATAAAACTTAAAAACAATAATCGGACTTAGAATGCAGACCAAAGTTCCTAAAACACTTGCCAATTGGTACGCATAACTTCTCTGATGTGAGTTTTGATACAAATGGCATTTGGCAAACATATCCATTCTTGTAATTTCATACAAAATGACAGAAAAGACAAAAACTCCAAATAACGTTAAAATGATATACGTAAAAGGTTTGTTTGCTTTAAATAAAATCGGAAGGAGAAAAAAGCGATTAAATTGGGCATGCATATACAAAATGCAATAAAAAAACACACCCATTGCAATCGAAATGAAGGAACTAAATAACATCCAATCATTTTTCAGGGTATATATTGTAAATGAAAAAAGGACAACGGCAACCTCCTGCCACCATTTGTTATCCAGTATGTTATCAATTCTTTTGTTCATTCTTAATTTTGAAATAGTTTACAAAGTACGAACAATTATTTAATTATTTTTTTCAAAAAATGACCAATTCAATTCGTCATTTACTAGTGCAGTACATCACTTAACCTGACTTATATCAGTATAAGAGAAATAAATTTGTTGCATCAAAAAACATTTCTATTCACACCTTGAGTTTATGTATTTCAAAAAAATTACCTTATTATTTTTATTGATTTTTGCCTCAATCGGTTATGCTCAAACCCTGTCTTTAAAAGAAGCATTAAAGATAGGTCTTGAAAACTACGGTTCTATCCGAGCAAAAAACAATTACACCAATGCATCAAAAGAGACTCTAAAACAATCTCGCCGTGATTACCTGCCAAACCTTAACTTATCGGCACAGCAGGATTACGGAACCGTAAACGGACAAAACGGACCGCTTTATGGTTTTGGAGGTTTAGGAGTTGCATCGTCTGGACTTCCGTTACCAGAGCAAAACTGGAACTCGGCTTTTGGCGCACTTTATTTAGTCAACATGAACTGGGATTTTTTCACCTTCGGAAAAACACAGGAAAAAATCAATTTATCTAAAATTGATGTTCAGGCTAAAGAAAAAGATTTACAGCAGGAAAAATTCCAGCAGGAAATCAAAATTTCGGCTGCTTATTTAAATCTATTGGCTAGCCAAAGATTGCTGATTTCGCAGCAAAAAAACTTAGATCGCGCAGAAGTCTTCAAAAAGACAGCCGTTGCGAGAGTTAAAAACGGATTATTGGCCGGAGTAGATTCTACATTGGCTACAGCCGAAGTTTCTAAAGCAAAAATCGCTTTAAACTTAGCCAGAAACTTTGTTAAGGAACAAAACAACAAATTAGTCGATTTAATGGGCGTTGCGCCACAGAATTTTGTTACCGATACACTTTTTGTAACTCAGATTCCGAAAGAATTGGTAACCAAAGAAACTGCTGCAGACAGTCTTCACCCTTTATTACAATTTTATAAAACCAAAATCGATTACAGCAATCAGCAGGTTAAATTGTACAAACGTTTCTATTATCCAACGATGAGCGCTTTTGGGGTTTTACAAACCAGAGCTTCAGGATTTGACAATTCGTATGCAACCAATCAAAATGCTTTTACAAGAAATTATTGGGATGGCGTAAATCCAGATCGCACCAATTATTTGGTTGGAGTCGGAATTACGTGGAATTTAACCACGCCTTTCAGATCAAGCAAACAAGTAAGCGCTCAGAAATTTGTTTCTCAGGCTTTGCAAGAAGAATACAATCAGGCCGATAGAGAATTGAAATCGCAACTGACATTTGCCGAAGATAAAATCAAAATTACTTTGGAAAATTATGCCGAAGCGCCAATTCAGGTCGATGCCGCAAAAAGAGCTTACATTCAGAAATCGACGTTGTACAAAAATGGTTTAACCGATTTAACTGATTTAACTCAAACCATGTTTACGCTAAATCGCGCTGAAATCGATCGAGATATTGTCAATAACAATGTGTGGCAATCGTACTTATTAAAAGTCGCTGCAACAGGAAATTTTGACTTATTTATAAATGAATTTTAATTATAAATCCTAATGAATTTAATACGTTTTGCACTCCGCAAACCCATTTCCATTTTAGTATTGGTTGCGGGTCTATTTTTCTTCGGAATTGGTGCCATCAAAGACATTAAAGTAGACATTCTGCCAAAAATGAATTTGCCGGTTATCTATATTGCGCACCCGTTTGGAGGTTACACGCCAGATCAGATGGAGGCTTATTTTGCCAAAAACTACGTAAACGTTTTACCTTTCTCGAACGGTATCAAATCGGTAGAAACCAAAAATATTCAGGGGTTAATGATTATGAAATTAACCTATTATGAAGGAACCAACATGGCTCAGGCGGCTGCCGAGTTAAGTGCGCTTTCAAACAGAATCCAAGCGGCTTTTCCACCGGGAACTCAGCCTCCGTTTATCATTCGTTTTGATGCTTCTTCACTTCCAATTGGGCAATTGGTTTTGAGCAGTAAAATACGTTCAAACAACGAACTGCAGGATTTAGCCAACGTTTATGTTCGTGCTTCGTTTACTGCAATTCCTGGTTTATTATCTCCAGCTCCTTTTGGAGGAAGTCCAAGAACAATTGAGGTAAACGTTGATCCAGATTTATTGCGTTCTCATAATATGACGCCAGACCAGATTGTTGATGCGATTCGTTTGAACAACCAAACGGCGCCATCTGGAAACGTACGTATGGGCGACAAAAACTATATTACACCAACAAATAATACGATTAAAGAAGTTAAAGATTTTGAACAGATTCCGTTATTCAAAGGAGGAGTTCAGAACTTAAAATTAGGCGATGTTGCTTCTGTAAAAGACGGTGCGGATATCACGGCAGGTTATGCTTTGGTAAACGGAAAACGTTCGGTTTACATTAGTATTGCAAAAGCGGGAGACGCTTCGACTTGGGATGTGGTTCAGAAATTGAAAAAAGAGCTTCCTAAAATTCAAAGTACGCTTCCTGAAGATGTAAACATTACATACGAATTTGACCAATCGGTTTATGTGATCAACTCGGTTAAAAGTTTGATTACTGAGGGAATTATTGGTGCAGTTCTAACCGGATTAATGGTTTTATTATTCTTAGGTGACCGTCGTGCCGCTTTAATCGTAATTATGACAATTCCGATTTCGATTATTTCTGGAGTTTTATTCCTGAAATTATTCGGCCAAACCATCAACTTAATGTCTCTATCTGGATTAGCTTTGGCGATTGGTATTTTGGTGGATGAAAGTACCGTAACCATCGAAAATATTCACCAGCATCTCGACATGGGAAAACCAAAAGCACTCGCCATTTGGGATGCCTGTCAGGAAATTGCTTTACCTAAATTATTGATTCTTCTTTGTATACTTGCCGTATTTGCACCAGCATTTACCATGGTGGGTATTCCTGGAGCGTTGTTCTTGCCTTTGGCTTTGGCAATTGGTTTCTCAATGGTTATTTCGTTTTTACTGTCTCAGACTTTTGTTCCTGTAATGGCCAACTGGATGATGAAAGGACATGAAAAACACGCACACGGACCAGAAATTACAGACGATGAAGCTGAGTTTAACGACAGCGGTTTAACACCAGAATCAGAACAAAATCTAATCACTCAGAAAAAAGATTATGTAGAAAGAGCAGATACTAATAACAACGGAAAAATTAGTGCTTTCGAACGTTTCAAGATTCGTTTTATGCGAACTTTAGACCGTTTGTTTGTTCATAAAAAAATAACGACTGTAACCTATTTGGTTGGAGCAACATTTTTAGCAGTTCTATTGATCAATTTTATCGGAAAAGACGTTTTCCCGAGAACCAATTCTAGTCAGTTTCAGTTGAGAATGAGAGCAACAGACGGAACGCGTTTGGAAAGAACCGAAGAACAAGCCAGAATTGTTTTAAAAGAATTGGAAAAAATGGTCGGTAAAGATCATATCGGAATCACATCTGTATATGTGGGTCAGCACCCTTCTCTATTCTCGATCAACCCAATTTATCTGTTCATGGCAGGTTCTCACGAAGCGGTTTTCCAAGTGAGCTTGAAAGACTATCATGAAGATATGGACGATTTTAAAGATGAGTTTAGAGCAAGACTTAAAAAAGTGCTTCCTGATACTAAACTTTCTTTTGAGCCAATCGAATTGACAGATAAAGTTTTAAGCCAAGGTTCTCCTACTCCAATTGAGATTCGAGTGGCTGGAAAAGACAAAAAAAGAAACGAATTTTACGCTACTCAAATTGTAGACAAACTAAAAGCAATTTCGTATTTCAGAGACGTTCAAATTGGTCAGCCAATTCATTATCCAGCAATGAATATTGATATTGACAGAACCCGTGCAGCCGAATTGGGAGTTGATATGAATGATATTTCTCGTTCGCTTGTGGCTTCCACTTCATCTTCACGTTATACCGAAAAAAATAACTGGGTCGATGAAAAAGCAGGATTATCGTATTCTGTTCAGGTTCAAGTGCCATTAAATAAAATGAAAAGCAAAACCGATATTGGAGAAATTCCGGTATTGAAAAATTCGCTTCGTCCTGTTTTAAGTGACGTTGCCAAAATTACACCAGGCTTTGTAAGCGGTGAAAATGACAATTTAGGGGCCATGCCGTACATTACCGTTACTGCAAACATCTATCAAACCGATTTGGGGACGGCTTCAAAAGATGTGAGCAAAACAATTAGTTCTTTGGGCGAATTGCCTCGTGGTTTGTTTATCACGCCAATCGGACTAAGTACTGTACTAACAGAGACATTAAGCAGCTTGCAAACAGGATTATTGGTCGCTGTGTTTGTAATCTTCTTAATGCTGGCCGCTAATTTCCAGTCGTTCAAAGTTTCGCTGGTAATTCTAACCACAGTTCCTGCCGTAGTTTTAGGTGCTTTATTAATGCTGACTATTACAGGTTCTACGCTTAATTTGCAATCGTACATGGGAATCATTATGTCGGTTGGGGTTTCTATTGCCAACGCCGTACTTTTGGTCACGAATGCCGAACAGCTTCGAAAAATAAACGGAAATGCCTTAGAATCTGCGCGTGAAGCAGCTGCGTTGCGTCTTCGTCCGATTATCATGACATCTGTTGCGATGATTGCGGGAATGCTTCCAATGGCAATTGGTCACGGCGAAGGAGGTGATCAGGTTTCTCCGTTAGGAAGAGCGGTTATCGGTGGATTATTATTTTCTACTTTTGCCGTATTATTAATCCTTCCGCAGATATTTGCGTGGGCACAAGAAAAAACATCGACACAATCTGTTTCTTTAGATCCTGAAGACGAAGAAAGCATCCATTATATTTCATCAATAAGTAAGTCGAAAGTTGGAAAGTCATAACTCGTTGAGTGTAATAATTTTAACACATAGAAATATAGATTTTAGTTTTAAATAAAAAAAGGTAAAAGAAAAAACTAGTTTTCACACATAGCTATGTGTTTTGTTAAAAGTGAAACGCCTTTTGTGCACAAAGAAAAGCTATGTATCTATGTGTTAAAACAATTACTCCCAAACAGTTAAAAACATATTCATTATATAAAACCAAAAAATGAAAAGTAACATTATAAAATCTACAGCAATACTATTTACAGCTTTGGCTGTACTAAGCTGTGAAAAGAAAAAAGAAGAAACTGCGAAAGCAGAAATTGAACCTAAGGTTGAAACTTTCGCTTTAGCGAAAGAAAAACTAACAACAGAATTGCGTTTGCCAGCAGAATTAACCGGTTTCCAACAAGTTGATTTGTATGCAAAAGTGAGCAGTTTCGTAAAATTATTAAAAGTTGATATTGGTTCTAAAGTAAAGAAAGGACAGCTTTTGATTGTTTTAGAAGCTCCAGAAATCAGTTCGCAATTGGCTGCAGCCGAATCGAGATTGAAATCTATGGAAGCGATTTACGCAACCAGCAAAAGCACTTACAACCGTTTGTATGAAACAAGCAAGGTGGAAGGAACGATTTCTAAAAACGATTTAGAAATGGCAAGCGGTAAAAAGAATTCTGATTACGCACAGCTTCAAGCGGCAATTGCGGCTCATAAAGAAATTGCGATTATGAGAGGCTACTTAGAAATTCGTGCTCCTTTTGATGGCGTTGTAGCGGCTAGAAATGTGAATTTAGGTACATTTGTTGGCCCAGCAGGAAAAGGATCTGATTTGCCTTTATTAACGATTCAGGAGCAAAGTAAATTACGTTTAGCGGTTTCTGTTCCAGAATTGTACACAGGATATTTGCACCCAGGCGACGAAATGAGTTTTAATGTAAAATCGCTACCAGATACTTTTACAGCAAAAATTACCAGAATGTCTGGCGCTTTAGATTTAAAACTGCGTTCTGAAAGAGTTGAAATGGACGTTCATAACACCAAAGGAAATTTATTGCCTGGAATGGTTGCCGAAGTTTTATTACCGCTTAACGCGAAAGACAGCACATTTGTAGTACCAAAATCTGCCGTAGTAAGTTCTGCAGAAGGAATTTATGTGGTAAAAGTTGTAAACCACAAAGCGACAAGAGTTGACATTAAAAAAGGAAGAGAAATCGAAGATAAAATTGAAATTTTCGGCGACTTAACTCCAAACGATAAACTGGTGAAAATTGCCAGCGAAGAAACTAAGGAAGGCGATGTCATAAACGAATAACCTGCGTTTTAGTCTTCAATTTAGTGATTACCAAAAACTGTACGCATTCTTAGGAATGCAAATCTAAAAATTTGCCTAAAAGGGCAGTTCTTCTTTAATTGGAGGGACTGTCCTTTTTTTGTTTTTTTAATTTAACTCAATAGAAATACAAATATCAACTTATAATTTTAATTTATTTATCGTTATCTGATTTTAAAAATAAAATGATTTATTTATTTGTAAGAAAAAATAATATATTTGAAAATAAAACTTGTTGAAAATCGTAGTAAAAACATCTATTCCAAAAATAAACTAATATGAAAGAATCTAATCTTGAACAAGATTTACAAATTGATAATTTACTGCTTATCCAACATCTTAAATCAATAGAAAGTCCTTTTCTTGGCAAAATAACGGAACTTTACAATGAGGTAAAAAAAATTCTAGATACCCGTATACCTATTATTTTTCCAAATTACACATTGCATAATACTGGTCATTCATTACGAATAATGCAATACATGGCCGATATTGTTCAAGATCTTAATAAACTAAACGAATTAGAAATCGTTTTAATGATTTACTCTGCATTATTGCATGATATTGGAATGGCTGTAAGTCAAACTGATATTGATCTAATTAAAAATGATGATTTTCCGTATTTTGATATAAATCTTTCAGCAATTAAAAAAGTAATCAATGAAAATGAAGAATTGGCCTTACAAGAATATATTCGAAAATTTCATTCGTCGCTATCAGCAAAATGGATAAATGAAAATTCAGAAAACTTTAAAATTCCAAATCTCTCTTTAAATTTTTCAAAAGAACTCGCTCTCATTTGTGAAAGCCATACAAAAGATTTTGATTGGATAAAAAATAATTTAAATGTTCGAGACATAAAAGGTAATTATCATTTTAATTCTCAATTTCTTGCATGTGTACTTCGTCTTGCTGATATTCTAGATATTGATTCTAACAGAACTCCATACAATTTATATAAATTAATTGCCCCTACAGGAATAAGTAATGAAGAATGGAAACAACATTTTGTTATTTCAAATAATTCTAAAATTGAATACAACGAAACAACAAAACAGAAAAAAATTGTATTTCATGGCAGTTCAAAAAGTGCACAAATTCATAGAAAAATTTTAAATTATATTGATTGGGTAAAAACAGAGCTAAATGATTCTATGAAGTTGGTAAATGTTATGTCTTCAGAATATAATTTAATATATGATTCAAATCCAGAAATAAATATTCAAACGGAAGGATATTCATTACCAGATTATAAAATGACATTAGATTTTAAGGCAATAAGCGCTTTACTAATGGGAGATAAAATATATGGAAATAAATCTTTGGGACTTCGAGAATTAATTCAAAATTCAATAGATTCTTGTAGAATAAGGCAAGAAAGTGAAAACGAAAAACTAGAATTTGGAGAAGAAAAATTTTCACCAGTCATAAAAGTTATACTTGACTCATCAAAAAATGAAGTAATTATCAAAGATAATGGAACAGGAATGTCCATTGATATAATAAAAAAACATTTTTTAAATATTGGAGTTTCATATTATACATCAACTGAATTTAGACTAAAAGACTTTGATTATAAACCAATTGGAAATTTCGGAATTGGATTTTTATCTTGTTTTATGCTTTCTGATAACGTTAAAGTAATAACTAGACATTATGAATCTAAAGATAAATATATAGTTGAATTAGAAAGAAATAATGAATATACAGCAATTACGAAAACAGAAGACGTAACATTTCATGGCACCGAAGTAATTCTTAATTACGAAGATTTTATGAATGTCTTTTCCAATAAATTTGAAACAATAAGAGAATTTCTTGGAAGATATTTTTTAACAGATAATATTACTGTTGAATTAATTGACAAAACAAGCAAAACAAAAAATGAAATCAAAAATTTATTAAAACCAAACTCAAGTATTAATAATTCTATATCTATAGATATTGATCTGTCAGAGTATTTAAAAGATTTTTATGGATATGCAATTATAAAACCAAAAAATGAATTTATAACAACAGTTAATGATTTAGGATTTAAAGGGAAGCTTTATATCTATGATGAGTCCAACGGGATTGAAGAAGTAATTTCTCCTCAAACCCTTAATCTAGATGATTACATAGTCGATAATGAAATAAAATTTATAAACATCCCTGTTGTCGAACCAAATTTAGAAACTGAATATTTAAACGGTTTAAAATTTGCAGATGATGTAGACGAAGTTATATCAAAGCTTGAACGTGAATTGACTTGGATTTCAATATTAATCCCAAAAAACCTGCAAGAAACTCTTGAAGAATGTATAATGACGAACGAAGATGATTATGTACTTCCTCATTTGACTTTTAAAAAACTTATTTCACTTGGCCATTGCGAAAGCTGTGAAACTGCCGTAAGCATTCAAAGTATTTTATTATATGAAGGTCGTAAGAACGAACTTTATATTCCATTTAATAAATTGATACCATCGAATTTTTCATTTCTACCCTTTGATTTTTACCATCATCGTAGAGATGTATATGTTCGAAATGTTTTGATACAATCTTTCCGTATCGAAATAATCACATTAGCAACAATATTTGAAATCGAAAAACTCATTATAAATATTAATACAAGAAAATTTGTACCCGATATTTCAAGAAATAACTTCGATAATAAATCTAAAGAAGAAATTAATTATATAATTGGGAAAGCAATTCATAAAGGAGTGTTAGATAAACTTTTTCTCGATAATGATAGAAAAGAAAACTTAAAAAAATTCATTGATTATTTTTATAAAAAAGAAACTGAATTTGAAAAATAATAAAATTCAATTTCTTATTATTCCCCCAGCTGGCGCGAGCGTCTCGCTCGTGAATACTTAGAGTTCCTAAACTTAAAAATAATTGTAAGAGGACTAAACTTTTTACTTTAAATTTGACTTTGAATAAAAAATTAGATATAAAATGCCATCAGAAAGTCAATTAAAATACAAGTATGGAACACTTTGGGTCAAAGATGCTTTTTTATTAGTATTTTATATTTTCCTTTTTGACGAACTTAAAAATGATAATAAAGATTTTATTGAACTAAAAAAAGAACTCGTTCAAAACATCGATAATATATTAATAGATATGTTTGGCTTTATTAATTTTAATGAGTTTATAATTTCAAATGACTTAAAGGAGAACATCATCAATCATATTGAAAATATAATTATAAAAATAAATGAAGATAGTAATTATTTCACTTTAGAAAATTTAGATAAAATACTAGCGAGCATCAAAATTTATCATTTAGAAAATTTAGATTATGAGCCTTCCAATGAAATAATTCTAAATAATTATGGTGATAATTTTCACACAGTAAAAAATAATTACATTGAGGAGTTTATTGAAATAAAATCTTTACTTGAAAAGGATTATCGTATATAAATATCAAAACCTCGACCTTAAAAAATCGAGGTTTTTCCATTTTAAAAATCTTACTCCTCACTCAAATAAGGATTTAAAATCTCCGCCAATTCATTGAGCCAATAATAATTGTCTTCAAAATTGGTTAGTCCAATTTGGAGGGTTTCGTGTTGTCGCATTACGCCGAGAGCTAAAATGCAATTTACTTGTCTTAAGATTTTAGCCATATCTTCGGGATCTATAATATGGTTAAAAAAATCAATCAGCCTTGTTTCGGCTTCTTTGGAAAGGGTGCTGTTTTTCATAAAGTGAAGAATTTAAGAAAAAACCCTCATACCTTAGCAGTCTTACGCTTCTTCACGGCGTCAAAGTCCTTTCGGAGCTTTACTACATAGCACGAGGGCAAATTTTATGTTGTCTTAATGTGAAGATTTAAGAACTTCAAATGTAAGAAAACTTTTTAAAAAGAAAGATTTTTCTTTCAATAAATATATTCGTTTTATCAAATATAAGAAATCTATATTTCAGCAGGCATTTATCGCATGTTTGTCATTTCGACGTAAGGAGAAATCTTCGCGAGAAACTCCACAATCTAAATCGACAATCTTTGTCGAGCTACTTGTGAAGATTTCTCCCTTCGGTCGAAATGACAAACTAAACCAATAGACAAACTATACGTAAAAAAAAAATGAAACATTTGTCAGGCTGAGCGAAGTTGAAGTCCCGTAATCTAAATCGCCAATCTAGCATAGGCGTCTCGCTCATGAACAATAAAGCGATCAAATTAAAATACTACAAAAACTATACAGCTCCTTAGAAACACAAATTTAAAAATTAGTTTAAAGGGCTGTTTTACTTTGGTTTGAGAGGAATTGCTCTTTTTTTGTTCCGTTTCACAAGCAAAAGACACATCGTCAATCAAAATCAAAAAATAATATATTTGTCGTAACCACTATGTTAATTTACAAATAATACTAACAAAATCTAACCAAAAAACCACCCCATTTGCTATGAAAAAAAGATTACTCCTTTCTTTTATATTTCCATTATCACTACACATATATGCACAGGCGCCTACAATTGAATGGCAAAAATGCTTTGGAGGAACAAAAACTGAAAGCTTTAGCAACATAAAGAAAACTTCAGACGGAGGCTATATTGTAGCTGGCGCAACAAGTTCAAACGATGGAGACTTAACAATAAACAAAGGAGAATATGACGCGTGGATTGTAAAACTGAATTCAAATCTAGTAACCGAATGGCAGAAAACATACGGCGGCTCAAAACAAGATTATGCAGATTGTGTACAGCAGACCAATGATGGAGGTTATATTGTAACAGGATATTCAGAATCTAATGATGGAGATGCCACCTTTAATCATGGAACTTATACTAGTGGTGATTACTGGATTGTAAA
This sequence comes from Flavobacterium movens, assembly GCF_039581425.1. Taxonomy (NCBI): domain Bacteria; kingdom Pseudomonadati; phylum Bacteroidota; class Flavobacteriia; order Flavobacteriales; family Flavobacteriaceae; genus Flavobacterium; species Flavobacterium movens. The sequence goes on along the minus strand of NZ_JBCPXY010000006.1, from coordinate 66,773 downwards.
ATTGAATTCGCTAGGTGTTATAGAGTGGCAGAAATCATTAGGAGGATCAATAACAGAAAGATCTTATAGCATTTCGCAAACAACAGACGGAGGATATATTGTTGTAGGAAACAGCATTTCTAACGATGGTGATGTTAGTGGTCTGCACAGTAATGGCACTACGAATGCATATGATATATGGGTTGTAAAACTAAATATACAAGGAAATATAACATGGCAGAAGGCCTTAGGAGGTACACAGGATGAGTATGCCTATAGCATTAAACAAACTACCGATGGCGGTTATATTTTATGCGGAATGAGCGGATCTAATGATGGAGATCTTATAGTAAACAAAGGATATTCTGACGGTTGGATAGTTAAATTAAATAGTTTAGGGAATATAGATTGGCAAAAAACATATGGCGGAAGCAAAACTGATACTTTTAAATCTATATCATTAACTTCTGATGGTGGTTTTATTGTTATTGGAAGCACTGTGTCAACAGATGGAGATGTAACCTCTAACGATACAAGCAGTAACGTTTGGGTTGTAAAAATTAATGTTTCGGGAGTTATTGAATGGCAAAAAGTTTTTGGCGGAACTGCAAATGATGAAGGAACTGATATTTTTCCAACTTCTGATGGGGGTTATGTTTTTACAGCATCATCTTCTTCTTTAGATAAAGATCTAACAGGAAACAAAGGGTCGTCTGATGCTTGGATAGTAAAGATAAATCAAACGGGGAATCTACAATGGCAAAAAAATATTGGCGGAAATAGTTATGATCGTATAGAATCAATTATCTCGAATAATGATGGAAGCTATATTATGGCAGGATATACTTTTTCTAATAATGAAGATGTCACCAACTTAAAAGGGTCTGCAGACGGATGGATCGTTAAATTTGCTTCTGATCATTTATCTGTAGATGATTTCAAAAATGATTATTTTATTACTTATCCAAATCCTGTTTCTTCTGTATTAAATTTTGAATCTCAAAATGGAGAACCGATTGATAAAGTTACTATTACTGATATGAACGGTAAGATAATACTAGAACAAAATCAGAAAACCAACCAAATTAATACACAACAGCTTACTTCGGGCATGTATATTATTAATGCATTTTCTTCAAATAAAAAACATACTCAAAAAATTATAAAAAGATAAAAACGTCTGGTCGCGAGAGTTTCGCTTGTGAATACAAACAACTCTAAAACCAAAATCTCGACAAAAAATATTCCTATTTTTGAATATAAATCTCACAAACTTTAATATGATTGACAGCATTAGTGATTGGGAAGAAAAGCAAAAAGGTTATTTGGTTGTATCTGTATTATGTCTCATTTTCGGAACTTATTTTTTTATCAAAGTCATAAGTGGAAGTTATGCCATAGAACAGTCAGATCTTGAAGTTTATGAAAACCTGATCATTTCGAACGCTCCAAAATTCAAAGAAAGAAAAGGAAAAAGAAGCAGAAAATGGATAGAATTTAACTGCATTAATAATCAAAGTACTTTCGAGATTGCCAGTTATGACTATCGTTGTGTTAATGATAAAGAAGTTATAAATGAAATAAAAACTGGAGATACCATCTCAATTGCTATTTTAAAAGATGATATGGATGATTTTAATACGCAAAATTCTTGTAAAATTCATTCGCTGATCAAAAATGATAAAGAATACCTCAATCTTAGATGCAGAAATGAAGAAGATACTGGAGGAGGGAAAAGGATTTTTCTGATTTTGTTTTCATTGTCAATTTTAACGGCCATCGTATATTCTCTTCCTAAAAAACCTAAACTTTTTGATAAAGTCGATCCTATATTACTAGTTGGAATTGGATCACTACTGCTTGCTTTCATTCTTTATTTGATAACATTAAAATTATAGCGAACGAATAAAAAACAAAAAATTTGAAACATTTGCCTTTAGTCGAAATAAGAATTAAAAGCTTCACTCAAATCGCTAAATTAAAAAACCTTATTTTAATACAAAAAAAACTTTTAGGGGCTGTTTTGATCAAATTTGAGGTTCTAAATTTACTGTCCTCAAGACAAATTAAATACCACTTCTTATGCCACTAACAAAAAAACTTGCAGCACTGCTGTCCAAAAAATTCAATACCAATATTACCATTTTGGAAGATGTGGACAGCAACACTTTTTCGATTCTTGACAATGATAATGGGACAATCCTAGTCATTTCAAATCGGGATCAGTTTTATTTCAAAGATCAACATCGCAATCTCTGGCTTTCTTTTCTAGAATCATTTCATGTAGACGGAAAGCAGTATGATCCAAAGATGGGAGATTCTTATACACTCAATAATGGAGTTCAGTACAATTTTACTACAAAAGAGTCAATTCTAGAAATGGCTTCTAATTACTTTGAAAAACATATTGATTAATGTTATAAAGAGAGAAAACAATTTCTTTAAATTCATAACTTTACAAAATCTAAGCTCCCGAAAGCTATCGGGATTGCGTTTAAATTCAAAAACAAATGATTGAAATAAAGACGTTTGAACAAGCAGAAGATTTAAAGCATCCTAGACGTGTATTAAAATATGTGCTTTTATTTTGCACATCTGGCGAGATAACCCTTTCGGTAGATGAAAACGAATATCTAATCACAAGAAATTCAGTCTTAACTATAACCTCAGGTCAAATTCATTTTATAAAAAACAGCAAAAATGCAGTCGGATTTGTTCTCGAATTTACCTATGATTTTTTCTGCAAAAATGATAATGACATTGAGTTGATTTTCCACAACAGCTTATTCTGTCATTTTGCAATGAATGAAGTGATAAAAGTAGATGACGACAAATTGGTTGTTGATGCTTTAGAGCTTATTCAGCAGGAAATTGCCCAAAAACCGTATCAATACCTCATTTCTATTCATTCTAGAATTCAATTGATTTTAGTCGAAATCAATCGTTCTAAAATAAAACTAGGAGAAGAAATCTACAAACCAGACGCTTTGTTTCTTCATTTTCTGGAAGCCATTCGCGGTAATTTTGACAAAAATCTTTCGGTTAATGAAATTGCCAATTTAATCGGCACAACCGAAGCCAAATTAAACGAACTCTCTAAACTGCATTGCAATAAAACGGCACAAAATATCATTTTCGGACTAATAATTTCTGAAGCAAAACGTTTGTTTACCTACGAGAAATTATCGGTAAAAGAAACCGCTTATGCTTTAGGTTTTAATGATCCTTTCTATTTTTCGAACTTCTTTAAAAAACACACTAATATTTCTCCGAAATCTTATAAGGAGAAAGTTGTTCAATTGTAGCGAATGTTTTGTTGAACGCAGAAAATTGCTCACAAAGTCACAGATTTGCAAAGTTTTATCTCATTTTATGTCATTTCGACGAAGGAGACCCGAGCAATAGCGAACAGGCAAAGCAAATCTTCGTGAGAAGCTCCATAAAGATTGGCAACTTACGAGATGGAGCTTCTTGCGAAGATTTCTCCTTCGTCGAAATGACAAATAGTACGTTATATTAGTCAAAAGACTTTTTGACTTCAAGCATAATTACATGCTTTTTCCAAGATTCTCTATTCTTTAAAAAGCACTACTGCCTGATCTTTGTGTCTCATTAATTACTAATAAAATAGTTTATGAAAAGATATCAAGATTATGCCATTTTGCTTTTACGAATCGCAATGGCAATTGGATTTTTATCTACCGTTTCGAGTCGGTTGGGTTTGCTTGGGAAACAATCTTCGGGATGGGAAAATTTTCTGGGGTACACACAACAAGTAAATTCTTTTTTACCAAAAAGTTTCATTCCGTCAATTGCAATTATCAGCACTTTTCTGGAAACCTTATTTGCTATTTTACTGCTGATTGGATATCAAACCAGAAAAACTGCTGTTGGTGCTTCTATCTTAACTTTTCTCTTTGCATTGGCAATGACTTATTCGTTCGGAATAAAAAACCCTCTTGATTATTCCGTATTTGTCTTTTCAATGGGCGCTTTTCTCTTAGCCACCACTGACAAGTACCGATGGAGTTTGGATGAATATCTTTTGAAAAATTAACTAATTAAATTTGAATAACTATGGAAACTAAAATCACAAAAAGCAATGAATTAGAATGGAAACCACTTCAAGAAGAAGGTGTAAAAACAGACGGAATTTATGCTAAAGTATTACGCTTTGATGCCGCTACTAACCGTCCTCCTACTTTTCTTTTAAAATTTGAACCCGGCGCATCGTACCCAAATCACGTGCATCCTGCTGGCGAAGAAATCTATGTTCTAGAAGGCGAAGTACGCTCTGGAAAAGACGAATTAAAAGCTGGCGATTATTTGTACATGCCTCCAGGAAGCACGCATTCTGTATTTTCTAGAACAGGCTGTACACTTTTGTTTATGATTCCCGAAGAGGTTGTCATTTTGAAGTAAACAAGATATTTAATAGCCTCTTGAACAGCTGCGCAAAGTCAGAGACATTTGCGTAGCTCTTACAGAACATTAAGAAAGATTTTTTACCTCAAATCCTTTTTAATAACCAAATATTTCAAATCTGTTTTACCCGCATTGCTAATTCCATGTTCGGCATTAGGCGGACAATAGAAACTTGTATTTGGACCCGCTGTAACGGTTTTTCCGTCAAGGAAGAATTCGGCGGTTCCTTCTAAAATATAGAAAAATTCTTCTTCAGGATGGTGATGTGGCGCGTGTGTCGATTTTCCAGGTTCGACAATACTCATTTTTAAAGTATTTTCTTGAGTAAAATCTTTATTAGCAAACCAATATTGATACCCCACTTTGGTTTTGGTGGCTTTGTTTATATCAAAATGATTGACACAGTTTTCGATGTTGTATTGTGGCGATGCTGTTTCTTTTTTCGTTTCCTGCGAAAAGGTTTGTTGGAAAAATAAAACTGCAATTGTGGTTTTTAGGATAGTCAGGGTTTTCATTTTTTTTTGTTGTAATGTTACGAAAAAAAAATTGCAATAAACTTTTTCAAATTTCTTATGAAATTAAGGATATTCTCATTTTGTCATTTCGACGAAGGAGAAATCTTCGCAAGAAACTCCACAATCTAAATCGTCAATCTTTGGAATTAAAAAAGAATCAATTTAACATTTTAGACATTGTGTTAAAGTAATTGCAAGACGCCCATAGTTTTCTATTTCCAATAACATAAAATCTTTTCTTTGCCCTTGTAAGTGCAACATTTAGCATATTTGGTTTTTGTGAAGCCCAGTTTCTTGCTCCTAATGATTTAGGGTCACTGCCCAAAACAAGAAAAACAATATCTGCTTCTTTACCTTGAAAAGTATGTATTGTTCCACAGGATATCTTTTGATGTGTTTTAAAAAATTCATTACAGTAAGAAGCTATTGATTTAAAGGGTGAAATCACATAAATTTCTCCCTCATATCCTATATTTCTAAGTTCTGTAATCTTTATATCTAAAAGATCAATTTCTTCTTTAATAACATGTTTATTAATTAACGTAGGTGTCATACTTACATCAAACCATGAAGATGCTCCAATTAAATTTTCTGTAGAGTTACTATCTACAGCTTTTACCATTTGATTACTGTAAGCAATTTTGTTTGCAATAGAAAACATTGGATTATCGCAACGTCGATGTGTTCTTAAAGGAAATCCCGTCCAAATTTTTTCATCAGTATTGCCAACATCCATATAGGTTCCAGAAAGTGAAACCCTATCAGCTAATTGCTGAACAGATGTTCTATAAGGTGACCAATCTACTGAAACGGAATGTTCATTTCTTATTTTTGCAATTAATTTTTCAGGCATTGTAACAACAGGTTCAACCTGCAAGGGATCACCTACAATCACACAACGTTTAGAACGGTAAATCAAGCCTGCTGCAGATTGAGGCGTTGCCTGTCCAGCCTCGTCTATTAATAACCATCCTATTTGCTCTGGAGTATTATTTGGAAAAAGACGACTTGCTGATGCCAAAGTAGTAGAGACTACCGGCACACAAAGGAAAAAAGTATCCCATAAATTCTGGGCAATTGTTTCATTTACTTTAACCCATCCTGCGGTCATTTCAAAATAAGCATTTACGTTATTTTTAATATTCTTAGCATTTGCTAAAATGGCATCTTTATGTAAATTTAATGCAGTAATAAATATGTCACTTCTAAGCTTAGCGATTTTAGGTGAATGATATGGATTTAGAAGGTGAACACTTGATAAATCTTTTTCATATAATATACTATCTAAAAGATTCTCTGGAATAATTTCATATTTCTTTGTCAATTTATTTTGAAGCTTTTGATAGTCACTAAAAAACACATCCAATTGAGATAAAGTTTTTTTGGTTTTACTTTCATTTGACCGAAGAACTAGAGTTTCTTCTTCATTTTTATTTAGTTGCCTTTCGATTTCTTCTAACTCGGTATTGATTGAATTAAGTTTGGTTTTAATATTATCTGCTTCAATATTCCACTGTTTAAACTTCTCAGTTTTAAATAATTTTTGGAAGAAGAAAAAAGAGGGTTTACCTTGGATTTGCAGATGCAATAGCGCTACGAGCCTATCAGCATCTTTTTTAACTTGATTTTCTTTTTCGGCAACGATCTTTTTTTGTTCAGAAAGTAGGGATAATTTATTTTCAATTTGTTTTAATTCCTTTTTCAGCAAAGTAAGTTTTTTTCTATTTTCAAGAAAGATCGGTAGTTGTTGATGAAATGAGCTTGCTATTTTTTTAAATTCTTCAAAATCCTTGAGCAAGGATTTAAATTTTTTATTTTGAAGTTCAAACGATTCACAATGAAAATCTCTTTTGTCGTTTGTAGAATCTTTGTAAACTTCGTAAAGTAAATCATGAAAACCGACAAAACCTTTGTCTTTTTCTGGTTTCCAAAATGCTTTTCTAAAATTATTTCTATTTTTAGAATTACCTAAAGCAGCAGCTAATACTCCCCAACTTTCATCCTCAATAAGTGCCGTGGCACATTGTGAAAAATAATCTGCTTCAGGAAAGATTGAAACGTCAATTTTGCTTCTAAGAGGTAATTCCTTACTGATATTTTCAACAGCAGCGTTGTTATTACTAGCCACTACAATACCAAAATTTCTTCGAAGCGAAGCAGTTAGATTATAAGTATGGAATGTAAAAGACTCTTTTTCAACCTTTATAGATCCTTTTTCAAATAAATTATCATGACCTAGCTTAGAAATTACTTTAGCCCTCTCAACAATGATTTCTGCTATTACATCTAATAATAGTGTTGTTTTTCCTGTACCCGGAGGTCCATTAACACCTTGTACTCCATCAGTATCTCTTAATTTAGAAAATATAGTGTTAACAGCTCCAACTTGTGCAGCATAAAGCCCATATTCTATTTTAGAAGGCCATCTACCCGATGTCATTTGACTCGGGTTGAAAGTTTCAAAAAACATTTCTTTGTTTTGAATAAGGTCTCTTCTCTCTTTTTCTATTGGTTGAATTGTTAAATATTGCTGTAGAGAAATACTTAATTGTTTTTCTTCAGCATTCGATAAGTAGTTTAAGTCATCTAAGTAAAAACTATTCAAAAAACTTGAATTAGTCTCACTATCCTTAGGAACTTCTTCTAATAACAAATAAACCTTGATTTTATCTTTTCGCCATAAACTAAGTTTCTCGAGATAATTAATTTCACTTTCTAAATGATTCCAATTGACAATATCACCTTTAAGATTTAGTTCATTATTATCATTATCAACATTAATTTCGGGAATATTATATCGCTCCAAAAACTCCATCCTTGCATTTTCCAAATCCTCAGAAACAGATGCTAAATTTCCATTGTTTTCAAGGATTTTAATACCAAACGTATAACTTGCAGTAACATAGCTGTCCTGTTGAGGACGACCTTGTTCATCTAATATCAATGCAGAAAGACAAGTAAAACCTTGTATTGGTTCTTCCCAATCACTAACCGTCTCTGTTCTGAGTAAAGTACTGAGATGGTGTAAAATTAGCTTTTTTTCTATTTTTCCAAAAACCAACGTATAACGCCACTTATAATTCTTCTTAGGTCTCTTTACAATTTGTTGCCAAGGCAATAGCACTCCATTGTTTAGAAGTATAGCATCTTTATTAAAATCAGGAAGGCTAAATATTTCGATATCCCTCCAGAATCTCAGTATATCTTGTTTTTTCAATTTTTCGCTCTATTTTTTTAAGTTCTAATTCTTTATTGCATCTTACATTACAAATTTTAATGATTTCCTCTATAAAAAAAGCTTTAAAATATAGCTAATATACTACATTTTTAAAAAGTATTGACTCTTCTACGAATGTTCTTCATGTAAATACAAAAGTCTGTAACTTATATAATAAGCAATATTAATCTTTGCGGAGCTACTTGTGAAGATTTCTCGTTCCTCGAAATGACAAACTTTGTGGTAAACTTTGAGAAAGTTCTAATGAAAAAATTTATGTTCTCTCCTAGCCCCGATCGAAATGACATCTTTTTGTGGTGGGGTTCACCACAAAAAATATAATGTAGAGCGGGACAAAACGTTCTTAAAAACGAAAAATGTCCTGCTTCTAAAAAATATTAAAAGCGAAAACCTCAATAAATTCAAGGCTTCCTAATCCATCTATGGAACAATAAGAAAATATTATGATAAAAACATTTTGAAATTCGAAAATCTGCCATACATTTGCCTAACAGTGTTAAACGATTTAATACTTGAATACAATGGCTAGCAAAGATCGAATTTTAAGACAAAAAGAAGAGACAAGGAACAATATCCTTGGCGCTGCTTATGATATCGTAAAAGATGAAGGCTGGAATGGTTTGAGTATGCGTAAAATTGCCGACAGAATCGAATATACTGCTCCTATTATTTATGAATATTTCTCGAATAAAGAAGCAATACTAGAAGAACTGACAGGCAAAGGTTTTTTAAAACTGGCTAAAGAGTTGCAAACTGCAAAAGACAAGTTTGAGAAACCCGAAGATCAGTTAGAAGCCATGTGGATGACTTATTGGGATTTCGCTTTTACTAATACTGAAATGTATCAACTTATGTTTGGTGTTCAAATGACTTGCTGTGCACAGCGATGTTCGGCTCAGGAAGCACCTTACAAATTGTTTACTGGTGTTATTGCTGAAATTATGAAAGACAGCAATCCTAGTGAAGATATCATTAAACAAAAATATTTTACTTTCTTTTCTGTTATCCATGGTTTAATCGCCATCAACATCATTAACAAAAGTGATATTTTAGAAACAATAAATGCTCAGATTTTGAAGGATGCTATTACTGGCATCATCAAATCTATACAGTAAAAAAAATTTTCAATTTTACTTAACAGTGTAAAATGATTTAAACGGGATAATGTAAAATCCTTTTTTTTATAACTTTCGCTTAACACTGTTAGAAAATTTAATAAAGGTAATAAAAGCTCTTTTTTTAGACTTTTACTTAACAACGTTAGATAATTTAATACTGATTCGAAATAGAATTGGAAAGGCTTACTGTATGGAAATTTGTGCACTTTTACTTAACAACGTTAGATAATTTAATTCAATTAAATATGAATCCCGAGAATGCCAGAATACCTAAGAATTTTATCCAAGAAAATGTTCAACCAATTAAAACCATAATGAAAATGAAAAATGTAATTATAACCAGTTTTATTCTGGCCCTAGTATTAAGCAGCTGTGCCGATAAAAATCAGGCGCCTACTGCTACACCTCCACCGGTTTTACCAGTTTTGGCTATCACAAGCGCCAATACAACAACTGACGCTGAATATCCTGCAGCTATACAAGGAACTGTTGATGTTGAAATTCGTCCTCAAGTTAGCGGAAACCTAGACAGAATTTTTGTAGACGAAGGTGCTTATGTAAGCAAAGGACAAACTTTATTCAAAATCAATGAGCGTCCGTTTCGTGAGCAGTTAAACAATGCTTTGGCAAGTCTTCATGCTGCAGAAGCGGCTTTGATCAACGCTAATTTAGAAGTAGATAAATTGACTCCTCTAGTACAAAACAAAGTAGTTTCTGATTATCAATTGAAAACAGCTAAAGCTTCTCAAAAAATTGCTGCTGCCAATATCGAACAGGCTAAAGCAATGGTAGGTTCTGCTAAAATTAATTTAGGATACACTAACGTTACAGCTCCAGTTAGCGGTTACATAGGAAGATTACCTAAAAAACAAGGAAGTTTAGTTTCTGCTTCTGATGTTGAAGCTTTAACGACTTTATCAGATGTACACGAAGTATTTGCTTATTTCTCTTTAGGTGAAACAGATTTCATTCACTTTAAAGAACAATATGCTGGAAGTTCATTAGGCGATAAAATCAAAAAACTTCCTCCAGTTACTTTGATTTTGGCTGATAACAGCGCTTATCCAAAAACAGGAAAAATCGATATGGTTGACGGTCAGTTTGATAAAACTACAGGAGCGATCACGATTAGAGCGACTTTTCCAAATGCAAACGGAATTTTACGTTCTGGAAACACAGGAAGAATTCGTTTAGGATTAAACCACGACGATGCGATTTTAGTACCTCAAGCGGCTACAATCGAAATGCAGGATAAAGTGTTTGTTTTCACTGTAGGCAAAGACAACAAAGTGACTAAAATGCCTATTACAGTTATAGGTAAAAACGGTACCAATTATTTAATTAAAGACGGCGTAAAATCTGGTGATCAAATCGTGATGAGCGGTATTGACAAACTTCAGGATGGACAAGCGATTCAGCCAGAAAAATCAACTAAAGTTGCCGAAGTAACTAACAAAAAATAATCAGAAGAAATAATGTTCAAAATATTTATACAAAGACCTGTACTGGCAACCGTAATTTCCATTTTATTGGTGATTTTGGGAGTATTGGGTTTAACTAAACTGCCTTTACAACAGTTTCCTGATATTGCGCCTCCATCGGTTTTGGTAACGGCGGTATATCCGGGAGCCAACGCAGAAACCGTTTTACGTTCTGTGGCACCTTCTATCGAAGAATCTATAAATGGTGTAGAAAACATGACTTACATGAGTTCTACAGCGAGTAACGACGGTACTTTGGCAATCACCGTTTTCTTTAAACTAGGAACTGATGCCGATCAAGCTGCGGTAAATGTACAAAACAGAGTTGCACAGGCAACGAGTCAGCTTCCTGCGGAGGTTGTACAGCAAGGTATTGTTACGGCGAAACAACAAAACAGTTTCATCATGGCAATTGGTATGTACACCGAAGATGAATCAAAATACGATCAGACGTTTGTTGCCAACTATGCACAGATTAATATTATTCCGGAACTAAAACGTATTCCGGGTGTAGGTTCTGCCAGTATTTTTGGTGGTGTAAAAGATTACTCTATGCGTGTTTGGTTGAATCCAACGCAAATGTCAACTTATAAAGTGACGCCAAGCGAAGTTATGGGCGCGATTCAGGACAAAAGTTTGGAAGCGGCTCCAGGAAAATTTGGAGAGCGAAGCAAAGAAGTTTTTGAATACGTTATTAAATACAAAGGGAAATTAACTAAACCAGAAGATTATGAAAATATTGCTATACGTTCTAATGCAGATGGCTCAGTACTTCGCTTAAAAGATGTAGCGCGAGTTGAACTTGGTGCTTACTCTTACAACAGTTTAACGCGTTTAAATGGTAAAAAAGGAATTGTAATTGGGGTTATTCAGCTGGCTGGATCGAACTCTAATGATATTCAAATTGCCATTAACAAAATGATGGAAAAAGCTTCTAAAGATTTTCCAAAAGGCATCAAACACAATATTTTCTATAGTACAAAAGTATCTCTTGACCAATCTATCGAACAAGTTGAGCATACATTATTAGAAGCTTTTATACTGGTGTTTATTGTGGTATTTATCTTCTTGCAAGATTTTAGATCAACATTAATCCCGGCTATTGCTGTACCTGTAGCAATTTTAGGAACGTTCTTCTTCATGCAGTTATTCGGATTTTCGATCAACCTTTTAACGCTTTTCGCATTAATTCTGGCGATTGGTATTGTGGTCGATGATGCCATTGTGGTAGTCGAAGCGGTGCATGCGAAAATGGAGCACAAACGTTTGTCTCCAAAAATCGCAACGCATGAAGCAATGCACGAAATAACGGGTGCTATTATCTCGATTACGCTGGTAATGGCTGCTGTATTCCTGCCGGTTGGTTTTATGGAAGGCTCAACAGGGGTTTTCTATCGTCAGTTTGCCTTTACAATGGCGATTGCAATTGTAATTTCGGCTGTTAATGCCTTAACATTGAGTCCGGCGCTTGCGGCATTATTTTTAAAAGATAATCACGGAGCACACGATCACAATGAACCTTATGTGAAAAAAGGATTTAAAGAGAAATTCTTTACCGCTTTCAACAGCAGTTTTGAATCGTTGACAAATCGTTACGTAGGCGGACTTAAATTCTTAATCAGAAGAAAATGGTTGAGCATGGGCGGATTAGCTTTAATTGTTGTAGCAACTGTTGTAATGGTTAAAACAACTCCTGCAGGATTTATTCCAACAGAAGATCAAGGATTTATTGCGATTGCAGTAAACACACCATCTGGAACATCATTGGACGGAACTCAAAAAGTAATGACCGAAGCTGAGAATACTTTAAAAGCATTAGACGCTTCTAGATTCGTTACAGCGATTTCAGGTTTCAACTTATTGACGAATTCTACAAGCCCATCTTCAGCCGTAATTTTCGTGTTGCTTAAACCAAACGAAGAACGAGGCAATATTAAAAACATTGACGAAATCATGAATCAGGTTCGCGGTAAACTGGGCGGAATCTCAGGAGGAAGTTTCTTCGTTTTCAGTTTCCCAACTGTTCCCGGATTTAGTAACGTTGAGGCTTTAGATTTGGTTCTTCAAGATAAAACGGGAGGAAAACTGGATAAATTCAGCGGTATTTCTCAAAATTTTATCGGCGAATTAATGAAACGTCCGGAAATTGCAGTTGCTTTTACTTCTTTCAAAGCCGATTATCCACAATTGCAATTGGAAGTTAACGACGAAAAAGCAAATCAATTGGGTGTTAATGTAAAAGACATTTTACAAACCATGCAAGCGTACTTTGGTAGTGCACAAGCATCTGACTTTAACCGATTTGGTAAATATTACCGTGTGGTTGTTCAGGCCGATATCGAAGACAGAGCAGATCCAACAGCAATTGACAGAGTTTTTGTGAAAAACAAGACTGGCGAAATGGTGCCAATAAATACTTTAGTAAAACTGACTCGTATTTATGGTTCTGAAACCGCTTCTAGATACAATTTGTTTAATTCAATTTCTATTAATGCCATTCCGAAACCAGGATTTAGTTCTGGAGATGCCATTAAAGCAATTGAAGAAGTAGCAGCACAACAATTACCTGCAGGTTACGGGTTTGAATTCTCGGGCCAAACACGTGAGGAGATTTCGTCAGGAGGACAATCGGCAACTATATTTTTACTGTGTTTGATATTCGTTTATTTCCTACTTGCTGCACAGTACGAAAGTTACATTTTGCCTTTGGCCGTAATCTTGTCAATCCCTGCAGGTATTTTTGGAGTATTCGTTGCTATTGGCTTAACTGGAATTGAAAACAATATTTACGTACAAGTTGCTCTTGTCATGCTTATTGGACTTCTGGCCAAAAATGCCATTCTGATCGTCGAATTTGCCGTCCAGAAAAGAAAATCGGGACAAGCGTTAGTTAGAGCTTCAATTGATGCTGCCAAATTACGTTTACGACCAATTATCATGACGTCTCTTGCTTTTATTGTTGGTTTAGTGCCAATGATGAGTGCCACAGGACCGTCAGCTCAAGGTAACCACTCTATTAGTATTGGTGCCGCCGGAGGTATGATTTCAGGAGTAATTTTAGGTTTGTTTATCATTCCTGTTTTATTCATCATCTTCCAACATTTACAAGAAAAGGTTTCTGGAAAACCAGTTGCCGTAATTCATAACGAAGAAAAATAATAAATGGAAAACTATATCACAACCATACTTGTTGCCATCATATTTGGCATCGGATATATATCGTACAGAATCTCTAGAGATCTAGAAACCAGAAAAGATACTTGTACAGAAATTTAATAAAAAACTAAATGAAAAATCATATAACCAAAATCGTGACCTTCGCCATTCTGATCACGACTTTAATATCCTGTAAAGTCTCAAAGGATATTGAAACTCCAAAAGATGCATTTCCTGAGAATTTCAGGAATGCATCGGTTTCGAGTGATACAACTAGTATTGCCGATGTGGAGTGGAAAAATTTCTTTACAGAAAAAGATATTATAAAATTAATTGACAGTGCCGTTGCAAGAAACAACGACCTTCAGATTGCCGAAAAGAACATCGAAATTGCTCAATACCGTTTTACTCAGTCAAAATGGGGAAACGTGCCACAGGTAAATTTATTTGTAAACGCAAGTACAAGCAATCCGTCTGACAATAGTTTTACGGGATTGAACTTAAACCAGGCAATTGGAGCTAAACATATTGACGACTATTCTGCTGGAGCTTCTCTTTCTTGGGAAGCTGATATTTGGGGAAAGATCAAAAACCAAAAGAAAGGGGCTTACGCAGGATATCTTCAATCTGAAGAAGTAAAAAAAGCATTGCAGACCAATATTGTTGCTAATGTTTCTAGAGGATATTATAATCTTTTAATGTTGGATGCACAATTGGATATTGCCAGACAAAATCTTCGTTTAAATGATAGTACAACCAATATTATCAAATTAAAATACGATGCTGGTCAGGTAACCACTTTGGCGATTCAACAATCTGAAGCACAGAAATTAAACTCAGCGCAATTGATTCCGTTATTAGAACAAAATATTGCAATTCAGGAAAATGCCTTAAGTGTATTGACTGGTTCGTTTCCTGATTCTAAAGAAAGAACAATTCGTTTAAGCACTATTGAAGTTAAAAACAATAACGCAATCGGAATTCCATCTTCGTTAGTAAGCAGAAGACCAGATGTAAAAAGTGCCGAATTGGCTCTTAAAGTGGCCAATGCAAATGTCGGTATCACGAAAGCCGATTTATATCCGGCTTTAAGAATTACAGCTCAAGGCGGTGTAAACTCTTTCGAAACTAGCAATTGGTTCAACATTCCGGCTTCTTTGTTTGGAACTGTTGCAGGAGGTTTAACACAACCGCTTTTAAACAACAAAAGACTTAAAACGCAATACAATATCGCTGTCGCGGAAAGAGAAAAAGCAGTTTTAGCTTTTAGACAACAAGTTTTGGTTGCGGTAAGTGAAGTTTCGGATGCTTTGGTTAAAGTAGAAAAATTACAGCAGCAAGAAACTTTCTTAAAAGAAAAAGTAAAAACATTACAGCAAGCGATTAAAAACGCAAACCTTTTATTCAAAAACGGTTTAGCAGAATATCTTGAAGTTTTAACTGCACAAGCAAATTTATTGCAAAGTGAACTAGAACTTGCTGATATTAAAAGACAACAACTTACAGCCAATACAGATTTGTATCGCGCACTAGGCGGAGGCTGGAAATAATACCCGTTACCCGTTAATTATTTATTTTTTGAGATGAAAACGCTGTGAGACCTTTGGGTTTCATGGCGTTTTTTATTTTCTGCCACGAAGGCGCTAAGGCGCGAAGTTTTTTTGTTTGCCACGAATCTCACGAATTTTCACTAATTTCTTTTCTCTCTAATTGTAAAAATAATTCGCAAAAATTCGTGAAATTCGTGGCAGTAAACTTTGTGCCTTAGCGCCTTCGTGGCAAAAACAAAACAATCTATGACTTTCAATAAAGAAACATACCTCAACAATCTAAAATTATATTTCGAAAGTTACGCTCCAATTTCTGAAAAGTCTTGGAATTTGATTGAAAGCTTGACACATTTCCAGACAATTAAAAAAGGAGAAATACTACTAGAAAATGGAGAAGTCTGCAAAAATCTTTATTTTATTGCCAAAGGAATTTTACGAACTTTTATTACAGACGAACAAGGAAATTTTTATAACAAAAACCTTTTCCTCGAAAACAAACTTGCATGCTCTAAAGTTTCATCAATCTTGCAAACTCCTTCTAACTTTACAATTGAAGCTTTAGAAGATTGCATTTTAATCAATCTTGATTACAAAAAATATACTAAGTTGATTAGCGAAAATGATGATCTCAAAACATTTTATATAGCATACTTAGAAAAAAATTGGATTATTGAAAAAGAACAAAGAGAAGTCGCTTTAGTCATGCAGAATGCAACAGAAAGATATCTTAATCTTCTGGAGAGGCATCCTACAATTGCAGATCGCGTTCCATTATTGCATATCGCTTCGCATTTGGGCATTACACCAACTCAGCTAAGCAGAATTAGAAAAAGTCTGGAAAAAGAATTGTAAATCAACATATGTAAAGGCTTTTTTGAAATAGCCAAATTATCTTTGTTTTATAATTAAAACACGTCAAAAATGGATCATACAAACCTCATCAAAGATAATATCGACAACCTAACCACTCTTTGGAAAACCGTTGCCACTCCTCTTCTTTCCTATCATAAAAATGATCCTTTTGAGGTTTCTCAAATCAAAAACTCTGGCTGGCCAAATAGATTATGGTCTAGAGAAGATATTACTGAAGAAAATTTTCCGCTGATTCAGGAAATCATGGAGAAAAAACCAGGATTGGTTGTTCCGTATTGGGATATTTTTGGAAGTAATTCTAAAGAAATTTTCGAAAAAAACGGCTTTCATATCCGAATTCAGCTTGTAGCTATGGCCTTAAAACTACGAGAAAAATTCGCACTTGAAAACAATCTTACTTTTAAAAGAGTATTAAATGAAGAAGATGCCAAAACTTGGTCAGATATTTATCCGCTGTCTTTTAGTTATGTAATCAGTAAGGAAACTTTAGTTAACAATTACGAAAATGCTAAATTTTATTTAGTTCATTTTGAAGGAAAAGCGATTGGAACCCTGACTCTTTTTCAGACCGAAAACACAATGGGAATTCACGGTGTTGGTGTTATTCCCGAAATGCGAAAAAGAGGTTTTGCAGAAGAAATCATGAAATTTGCCATCAACGAAGCTATTGACGCCGATTGTGAATATGCGCAACTGCAAGCTTCTGCTTTAGGAAAAGGCATATATACAAGATTGGGTTTTGAGGATTTATTTACGATTACGAATTACCAATTGACGTAAATTCCAAATTCCAATTAATTCTCTCGCAATCCTCATAGTTATCGGGAGCGAAGTCGCAAAATTTTATTTTTAAGCCACAGATTAAAAAAGATTAAAGGATTTGTTTCCCGCAGATTTGGCAGATTGAGCAGATTATTTATCACTTGCTTAAAAATCTAATCTGCTCAATCTGCCAAATCTGCGGGAACTATTTTCAATCTAAAATCTACATTCTAAAATCTAAAATCAGAATCTTGTCCCAAATGCCCCCAAAATAGTCATAAATAGGTATTTTGTAAAAAAACAAGAATAGTATATTTGTAATACATTAACTAATAACTACTTAAAAACAAATACCCCATGAAAACAACCAAAATCATTTTCTGGATTACTACAATTCTTATTTTTTTATTTGAAGGCGTTATGCCGGCATTAACTTCTCAGAGTGAACTAGCAAAAGAAGGAATCAGACACCTTGGCTATCCCGAATATTTCGGAAATGCATTAGTTGTATTTAAAATCCTTGGCGTTTTAGCTCTAATCATTCCGCAAGTCCCTGGACGAATCAAAGAATGGGCTTATGCCGGATTTGCATTCGATTTTATTTTTGCATCAATAAGCCATTTTGCAGTTGACGGAATTGGTTTTCAGGGCTTCTTTCCTTTAATCGTTTTTGCAGTTTTAATTGTATCGTATGTAACATATCATAGAATACAGCGTTATAAAAACATAGCACTCTAAAAATCAAAACTTTATGATTATTGAAGTTTTTAAAACAAATGTTCAGGAAGAATCTCAATGCCAAGTTATCATTGAGAATCTTCTTGAGCATTTTCCAAATAGTTCGATCAACTTCGATTTAGAAGATTGCGACAAAATTCTTCGAATTCATGCACCCTCCATTTCGAATACAAAAATTATCTCCATTTTAAATTCGCACGGCTATTTCTGCGAAGTCCTTCCATAAAAATTAACAATATACAAATATTTGATTTATAGCATTTTAATATTTTTTATTGTATATTTGAAGGAGTATCATTTTCCCCTAATTCTATAAATTTAATTTCACAGATTTAATGTACTGAGGTTTTAAAACCAATCGGTATACAATCGAATTTTTAATTTTTAAAATTAAAAAAAATGAAAAGCGCTATTCAAAATACCATACTAGAAACCTACAGTAAACTAGGTGATTTAATTTCCTCTTTTTCAAAAGAAGAAATCAATATTGTTCCTTTTGAAGGAAGCTGGACAGCAGGACAAACGGTACAGCATATAATTCTCGCGTGCTCAGGTTTGACAATGCTTTTTGCAGGAAAAACCGAGAAAACCACTAGAGAACCTGACGAAAACGTAAAAGGACTAGACGCTATATTTTTAGATTATACTACCAAATATCAATCACCTGAAAACATAAAACCTCCTGCTATCGACTATGAAAAAGGTACGCTGCTGGCTTCTGTCAAAAAAATACAAAATGATTTATTTGAAGCCGCAGAAACTTACGATTTGACGCTTGTATGCATGGATACGAAAGTACCAGGATTTGATCATTTTACCATTTACGAATGGCTTCATTTTGCCATTGTGCATACACAGAGACATACACGCCAACTGCAATCAATTTACGAGTATATGAAAAAACAATAGATCAGTATAATCAAAACTATTTTTATGAGATCAAAAGTTAGAACCATTGTTTCATCGGGTTTAGTTGCAGGAACATTAGACATCACTGCTGCTATTGTGGTTTATGCTGTAATACTTCATAAAACAACAGCCGAAAAAATTTTGCAGTCTATAGCAAGCGGAATTTTTAAAAAAGAAGCATACACAGGCGGAGCAGAAATGACTTTTGCAGGTTTGGGACTTCATTTTCTAATTGCTTTTATTTTTGCTTGGTTTTATTTTAAGATTTTCCCTTATATCCCTTTTTTCAAAATAAACACTTTGCTCTCGGGAGTCTCCTATGGTTTCTTTATTTGGGTTGTAATGAACCTCGTGGTTCTACCTATTGTATTTCCGGTTCTACCAGAAAAAAAATTAGATTTTCCGCTTTTGCTTTCCATATTGATTGTAATCTGCTGTGTCGGAATTCCGATAGCATTTATTACTCGGAAATATTATGCAAAATGGTATTAGAAAAAGGGACAAAGGTTCAGAGTTTCAGAGGTACAAAGAAAATCTTTGAGCCTATATAACTATCATCCTTTGAACCTAAAAAAATACAAACTACACGCCTCTTTCACTATTATTTAAGAGCCTTACAGAATTACCATGTTTATGCTTTTGAGTTAATTTTTTAATGGATTGCATTAATCGTCGCTTCTATCTCAAAGTAATTTTAAATAAAATTTATACGCATAATGGAAGAAGCTAAGAAACATGGCGTCATTTTAGAAAAAACAGATCGAACTTTTGAGGAATTAGGCGTCTTAAATCCAGCGATTTATCAAGAAGGAAATAATGTACACATGTTTTACAGAGCGGCAAAAAAAGGAAACTTCTCTACTATTGGTTATTGTCGTTTTGAAGGACCGACAACTTTGGTAGAAAGACGTTCAAATCCGATTTTTCTTCCAGAATATATTTATGAAATTCATGGAGTCGAAGATCCAAGAATTACTAAAATAGACGATCTGTATTATATGACTTATGTCACTTACGATGGTCTTAATGCTTGCGGAGCTTTGGCTGTTTCTAAGGATTTGGTAAAGTTCAAAAAGAAAGGAATTATTACACCGAGATTTATTCTAAACGAATTCACCAATCTTATTAGAAAGCATTTACAAAACCCCAGCATTGCAAGAATATTGGCGTTTAATACAGAAAGAAATTATCCGCTAACGGAAACAATGAAAGAGCATTTGTATGTATGGGATAAAAATGTAGTTCTTTTTCCGAAGAAAATAAATGGGAAATTTGTTGTGCTGCACCGTTTGTTTCCCTCTATTCAGATAGTTTCTTTTGAAAAGAAATCAGAATTAACAGAAGAGTTTTGGAAAGAGTATTTAAAGAATCTTCCAGATCATATTGTAATGGAACCAAAATATGATCATGAAACCAGTCATATTGGTCCAGGGGCTCCTCCGATCGAAACGGCAGACGGATGGCTTTTAATTTATCATGCTGCCGAAAAAAGAGTAAAAGGTTTGGTTTATCACGCTGCCGCTGTTTTGCTGGATTTAGAAGACCCAAAAAAAGTAATTGGAAGATTGCCAAAACCCATTATTACTCCATCCGAATATTATGAAAGACATGGTTATGTCAATTACGTAGTTTTCCCAACAGGAACTGCCATTTTTGACGGCCAACTATATATTAATTATGGCGCTGCCGATGACAAGATTGCGGTGGCATCTTTGAACCTGAGCGAGTTATTAACCGAGCTAAAAAAGAATCCTCATGAAGACAATATCTAATAAATCAAAAATCGTTTTTTTATCAACTTTTCCGCCAACGCAATGCGGCATAGCAACTTATACGCAAGATACCATCAAAGGAATTACAGATGTTTATGGTAAATCTATAAAATGTGAAATATGCGAATTGGTTACAGAGCCTATTGAAGAACCAACGCAAGCTTTTACCTTAAACACAAAAAATAGAGCAGAATATGCTAAAGTAGCAGAAGAAATCAATAATGATGAAACTGTCAAATTAGTTCATATTCAGCATGAATTTGGTTTGTTTTCAGGAAATTATGGAGATCATCTTTTAGATTTTTTAAATGTTATTAAAGCCCCTGTCACTTTTACTTTTCATAGCGTAATTCCAAATCCGAATGACGAATTGAGAACTTTTGTGAGACTGCTGTTAAGCTACAGCAATTCGGTTTTTGTAATGACTAATAAATCCAAAGAAATTCTAATTAACGACTACGACATCAATGAAGAAATAATTACTTGCGTGCCTCATGGAACCCACATTGTAATATATGAAACTCCAAAACAAGCAAAAGAAAAATTAAACATTGAAGATCGATTAGTGCTTTCTACTTTCGGACTTTTGGGCGAAGGTAAAAATATAGAGACAGGCTTACAGGCTCTGCCAAAAATTATCGAAAAAGCGCCAAATGCTTTATATCTAATTATTGGTAAAACGCACCCAAACTTAATCAAAGATGGTGTTGATGCTTATCGTGACAAATTACAAGGTATCGTCAAAGAATTAAACGTTCAAGACAATGTTCGTTTTATCAATCAATATTTAGATACCGATGAACTTTTAGAATATCTAAAAGCGACAGATATTTACATGTTTACTTCAAAAGATCCAAATCAGGCAGTGAGCGGCACTTTTGCTTATGCTATGAGTTGCGCGTGCCCAATTGTAGCCTCTAAAATTCCGCATACCAGAGAAGTATTAACTTCAGATTCTGGAATTTTGTGTGATATTGGAAATTCCGATCAATTTGCGGAAGCAGCCATTAAATTAATCGAAGATGAAAATTTAAGACATGAAATGGGAATTAGTTCTTTTACAAAAATGAGAGCTTCTTCATGGGAAAATGTTGGAATTACTCAAATGAATACCTATCAAAAACTCATTAAAAATCCATCCGAAATTAAATACAGCTATCCTCCTATTCAATTAAAACATATCAAAAAACTAACTACCGAATTAGGAATTATTCAGTTTAGTAAAATTTCTATTCCAGATTTAGATTCAGGATATACTTTAGATGATAATGCAAGAGCTTTAATTGCGTTTTGCATGCATTATAAACTAACTCAGGACAAAGATGATCTAGCATATATTTTAATCTATTTAGATTTTATTCAGCGTTGCCAGAAACCAAAAGGAGATTTTATCAATTATGTCGATCAGGAAAACCGCGAACATATTGAGCAAAATGCCGAAGTAAATTTAGAAGATTCTAATGCCAGAGCCATTTGGGCGTTAGGAACTGTTGTTTCAATGTCTGACATTCTGCCTGAAGCGATTACCAAAAAAGCCACAAGATGTTTATTGAACACCCTAAAATGGGCCGAAAATATTCAGTCGCCACGTTCAATTGGTTTTGCTACAAAAGGTTTGTATCTATACCATTCAACCATTCCGAATTTGTATGTTGCAGCAATTATTAATAAACTAAATGCAAAATTACTGGCCAACTACGAAGATACGGCAACAGAAGACTGGCAATGGTTTGAAAATTATCTAACTTACGGAAACAGCATTTTGCCAGAATCTATGCTTTATGCTTATTTAATTACCAATAAACCGGTCTACAAAAAAGTAGCATTAGATTCGTTAGATTTCCTAATTTCTAAAACTTTTAAAGAAGGAACGTTTAAGGCTATTTCAAATCAAAGCTGGCATCATAAAGGTTCTGAGCCACATGAATACGGCGAACAGCCAATAGATGTTACCTATACAATTCAGAGTTTAAATGCGTTTTACAATGCATTCAAAACTCCAGAATACAAAAAGAAAATGAGAGCTGCTTTTAACTGGTTTTTAGGTAAAAATCATTTGAACCAAATTATGTATAATCCAGTAAGTGGCGGTGGTTACGACGGACTTGAGAAACATAATGTAAACTTAAATCAAGGTGCAGAATCTACCGTTTGTTATTTGACTGCAAGATTATTAATGGAAAAACTAGCACTGTCACAATCACGCGTTATTCCGTTAATGAAATCACGAAGCGGCATCGCCATAAATTTATAAGAAAAGATATTGAAGCTAACCAAATACTTCACTTTTTTAAACCCTGAAAATCCCTTTCTTAATGAAAGGGATTTTTTGTTTGCGGTCACTAACGTCAAACTGTTTTAATTATTGTGAGTTTATGAAAATTATATAAGGCTCATAAAAAGTTGTGTAATATATTTTAACAAGTATTGAGCTAACTTTCCTATATCATTTAATGATTTGAAAAAACTGTTAAATAATTGATTTTCAATTCACATCATTCACCTTAAAACCAGAACATTTTGATCCTTGCTATTAAAAATACATTCGCCGAAATTGGAGAAACCACAATATTCGCCAAAAGGTTTTTTAAGGAGGTTTTTGTTCCGCCTTACGAAACTCGAGAGTTCCTAAAACAATGTTATGTTATAGGATATAAATCTCTGCCTTTGGTTGCTATTACCGGTTTTATTATGGGCTTGGTGCTTACGCTTCAATCTCGTCCGACTTTAGTAAAATTTGGAGCAGAATCGTGGCTTCCGGGAATGGTGGCGCTTTCGCTGATTAGAGAAATTGCTCCTGTAATCACTGCATTGATTTGTGCAGGAAAAATTTCTTCAGGAATTGGTGCCGAATTAGGATCAATGAAAGTAACCGAACAGATTGATGCCATGGAAGTTTCAGCTATAAATCCGTATAACTATTTGGTTGTAACTAGAGTTCTAGCCTGCACTCTGATGGTTCCAATTTTAGTGTTTTTTGCAGATGCTATCGGAATTATTGGTGGCTACGTCGGCATAAACATTCATGGAGATGTCAATTTTTACAGGTTTTTAACTCAAATCGTCCAATCTTTAGAATATTTAGACCTTCTTCCTGCCACTCTTAAAACTTTCTTCTTTGGATTTTTTATCGGAATTATTGGCTGTTTCAAAGGTTTTAATGCTTCTAACGGAACAGAAAGTGTAGGACGAGCAGCAAATTCTGCAGTAGTTACAGCATCATTAAGCATTTTTATAATTGATATGGTCGCTGTTCAAATAACCGATTTATTCTTTTAAAATGATGAAGGAAAAATTACATAAAGAACCTAAAACAAAAGAAAAAGATCTAACTCCGATTATTGAGATTAAAGATCTGCACAAAACTTTTGGAAAAGATAATGCCGTTTTAAAAGGCGTAAATCTCACTTTGAATAAAGGCGAAGATTTGGTGGTTTTAGGGCGTTCAGGCTCTGGAAAATCGGTCACGATAAAATGTATCGTTGGATTGATTGAACCAGACAAAGGAGAAATCAAAGTTTTTAATGAAAACGTTCTTAATATTTCAAAAAGCGAGCTGAATGAAATTAGAGTCCGAATCGGATTTTTGTTCCAAAGTGGAGCACTTTACGATTCGATGTCCGTTAGAGAAAATCTCGCTTTTACCTTGACTAAACACAAACGTGATTTAAGTGCTGACGAAGTCGAAAATGAAGTAATGGAAGCATTAGAAAATGTAGGACTTGCCGACGCCATTGACAAAATGCCTTCTGAGCTTTCTGGAGGAATGAAAAAAAGAATTGGTCTGGCGCGCACGCTAATCTTAAAACCTGAAATTATTCTCTACGACGAACCTACAACAGGTTTGGATACGATAACGTCAAGAGAAATCAGTGAATTGATTTTAGATATCAAACACAAACAAAAAACCTCTTCGATCATTATCACGCACGATATGGCTTGTGCAAAAATGACGGCCGATCGAATTGTGGTTTTAAAAGATGGTGTAATTCACGCCGAAGGTACATACGAAGAATTAGAAAAAGACGAAGACGAATGGGTTCGCTCATTTTTTGAATAAAGCAAAATAAATAATGGAAATCATGGAAAAGCAATCTGGATATACTTGGAAATTAGGAATGTTTGTAACGATAGGGTTACTGCTTTTTATACTGGCGGTATATTTTATCGGAAAACAACAAAACCTCTTTGGTTCAACGTTTCATATTACTTCTCAGTTTAAAACAGTAAGCGGTTTAGAAGTCGGAAATAATGTTCGTTTCTCCGGAATTAATGTGGGAACAGTCGAACAAATTCAGCTAAAAAATGACTCAACCGTCGTGGTAGTTTTGGTAATGAAAGAAGAAGTTCGAAAATTCATTAAAACCGATGCAACAGCTAGTATTGGTTCAGATGGTTTAATGGGAGATAAAGTGCTGACCATTTCGCCAGGCGTCAAGTCTAAAAAAGAGATTGAAGACAACGGACAGATTGCTTCTGTTGACGGAATTGAAATGCATGATATCATGAAAAGCGTGAAAAAAAGCGTTGATAATATTGGTGTGATTTCAGACGAAATAGCCATTTTCAGCCACAGCATGAACAACGGAAACGGTGCTTTGGCAAGATTGGTTAAAGATGATAAAATGGCAAACAGCGTTTCCAATACGCTTTCTAATCTAGAAACGGGAACAAAAGGTTTCAGTGAGAACATGGAAGCTGCAAAAAGCAATTTCCTATTTAGAGGCTACTTCAAGAAAAAAGAAAAAGAGAAAAAGGAAAAGCAAGAGGAAAGAAAAGAGAAACAAGAAGAAGCTAAAAAAGAGAAGGAAGAGAAGAAAGAAGCAAAAAAAGAGAAGCAAGACGACCAAAAGAAAGAGGAACAGCAAAAACAGGAAGAAGCTAAAAAAGCTGAAACTGAGAAAAAGTAATTATGTGTTAAATCTCAAATTTCAAATTCCAATTTTCATTTGATGTTCTCCTGAGCGAAGTCAAAAAACAAGCATTAGAAAAAATCCAAATCCAGCATATCACAATTCACAACTCACAATTCACAATTAAAAAGTATATGCCTAGTACATTTAAACATACCGCCATAAAAGTTTTAAAAATTACTGGAATCACGATTGCGGTGATTTTATTTTTGCTGTTTATTATTCCGCTGCTATTTCCTGGGAAAATTGCTTCGGAAGTGAAGAAAATTGCCAATGAGCGTCTGGATACCAAATTGGAATTTACTAAATCTAAACTTTCATTTTTCACGCATTTTCCTTCACTAACCGTTTCGCTAGACGATTTGTCTTTAACGGGATCTAAGCCATTCAGCAATGATACTTTATTAAAAGCAGATCAAGTTGCTTTTGGAATTGATATCAAAAGGCTGCTTTTTGACAATGAAGTTAAAATCAATAAACTATATGTTTCAGATGCTTTAATCAATGTAATGGTCAATGAAAAGGGTCAGGCGAATTATAATATTTACGTAGCACCCGAGGATCGAAACAAAAAAGAAGATCCGAATGCTCCAGAAGAAGGAACAGCAATCAGACTAGAACGTATAGATTTACAAAATTGTCATGTAAAATATAATGATCGTTCTGCAAAGATTCTCGTCGATGCAAAAGGCTTTAATTATATTGGAAAAGGGAATTTGAGCGATGATATTTTTGATCTCGCAACAGATGCCAAAATTGATAATCTTGATTTCTATTATGACCGAACTGGTTATTTAAGACGAAAAAAAGTGAGTGCCGATTTAATTACCCGCATCAATACTCATGCGCTTACTTTTATTCTGCAGAAAAACGAACTTCATATTAATAAACTGCCTTTAAAATTTACTGGACTTTTTACCATCTTACGTGAAGGCTACAAAATCAACATTAAAGCAGCTTCAGAAAATACAACGGTAAAAGATTTACTTTCTGTAATGCCACCCGAATATTTAACGTGGCTTGAAAAAACTGAAATCTCCGGAAGAAGCGATTTACTGCTTACTTTCAAAGGAGATTATAATGTTTCGAAAAAACAAAAACCAAACTTGGCTTTCAATTTAAAAATTAATGAAGGTTCGGTAAATTATAAAAATGCGCCAGTTCCTTTAACCGATTTTCAAATGGATTTGAATGCGATGCTTCCGTCTCTCGACACCGAACAATTGCTGGTTAATTTGAGAACCTTGAAATTTAAAGTAGGCGACAAAGATTATTTTAATGCTTATCTGCACAGCAAAGGTTTAAGCGAAATGTCGATAAATGCAAGCGTAAAAGGTGCATTGGATCTTGCTATTGTTGACGCCGCATTAGGGTTGGAAAATATTGATTTGAAAGGAATTCTAAAAACCGATATTCAGGCTCGAGGAGTTTTTAGCACTTCTAAAAAATTATTTCCTAAAACGATTGGCGGTATTTCTTTAAGAAACGGATGGCTGAAAACGAAATATTACCCAAATCCTATTACCAATATCACTTTTATAGCCAATATGCTAAATAAAGCAGGAACTTATCAGGATTTGATTGTTGCGGTAGCACCTGCTTCTTTCACTTTTGAAGGAAATCCAGTGTATGTCAATGCTACTTTATCCGATTTTAGCGATCTGGCTTATAACGCCAAAATTAAAGGCGAATTGAATGTTGGTCGAATCTATCAGGTTTTTTCTCAAAAAGGTTTGGATTTAACAGGTTATGCCAAAGCTGATCTTTCTTTAAAAGGAAAACAAAGTTACGCCACAACTGGCCAATATGATAAACTCGATAATAAAGGGACTTTATTGCTAAAAAACATAAAAGCAACTTCCGAATTGTTCCCGAAAGCTTTCTTTATTAAAGAAGGACATTTCCGTTTTCAAAATGAAAAAATGTGGTTTGAGAAGTTTAACGCTTCCTACGGAAAATCAGATTTTGACATTAACGGTTATTTGCTCAATACCATCAATTATTTCTTAGAATCTAAAGGGACTTTGAGCGGTAACTTCAACCTAAAATCAAAACTGATTAATGTTGACGAATTTATGGCGCTTAAAGAAGGTGAAAACAACGATCGAAATATTGAAGTAGAATATGCCAAAGAAGACCATCCAAAAATGAGTGGCGTTGTCATAATTCCAGAAAACTTAAATGTCACTTTAAATGCAAATGCTGACAAAATCGAGTACAATAAATTGATTTTTAACAAACTGAATGGAAAAATCGGAATAAAAAAAGAAGGATTTTACTTAGAAAATATTACCTTTAATATCATTGGGTGTGTTTTAGGCATTAATGCATTGTACAAAGACGAGTCTCCTACTTCTGCACATTTTGATGCTCATTTTACAGCAAAAGACTTTGATGTTCAGAGAGCTTACAAAGAGATTCCAATGTTTCATGATATGGTTACTGCAGCCGAAAAAGCGCATGGAGTAATCTCTGTTGATTACAATGTAAAAGGCGATTTGAACGGAAATATGGGACCAATTTATGAATCTATGCAAGGTGGAGGAACGATTAATTTACGTGATGTTAAAATTAAAGGACTGAAACTTTTTGACGGAATCAGTTCTAAAACGGGACAAAGCGGTTTGAATAATCCTGATATGAAAGGAATTGAAATTAAATCGACTATTGATAAAAATCTTATACATATTGAGCCATTTACCTTTAATGTCGCCAGTTTCAGACCGACTATTAAAGGAACTACAAGCTTTGACGGACTTCTGGATCTAAGAATGCGTTTAGGTCTTCCGCTTTTCGGAATTATAGGTTTTCCAATTGTAATTACTGGAACGCATGAAGCTCCAAAAATCAAAATATTCAGTAAAACAGGACAAGAAATTGATCCGGCTGTTTATGATGAAAAAAACAATAAAGTTATTCGAGAAGAAAAAGTAAGCAAATCCAAAACAAAAAAATAATGAATTCTAAATCTCAGCATAATAGCAGCGCATTCGAAAAGTTTGCCACAAAAGTTTCCAAAGCTGCAGGAAGCACGCCCGCTTTTATTGGTGCATTTATTCTTGTGGTGCTTTGGGCTGTTTTGGGTCCTGTTTTCGATTATTCAGAAACCTGGCAGCTGGTCATTAATACAGGCACTACAATTATTACTTTTTTAATGGTGTTTTTAATTCAGAAAGCACAAAACAAAGACTCACTTGCCATCCAGTTAAAATTAAACGAACTCGTGGCTTCAAATGAATTATCCAGCAATAGTCTTGTGGATATTGAAAGCATGACCGAAGAAGAAATGATCATCATTCAGAAATACTATCATCGATTGAGTGAACTTGCCAAAAAAGACCAAAACATTAAAACCTCACATTCTATAGCTGAAGCACAAGAGCTTCATAATCGTAAAATGGAGAAAAAAATAAAACCAAATAAACCGAAAAGGACTTCCAAAAACAGCACTAAAAAATAACCAGAAATGAAACTAAGTTCTACCGAAACCTATTGGCCATTAAAAAATGCCCAGAAGCAAAGTTATCCTTCTATTAATTCTGATATCCATACCGATGTTTTAATTATCGGCGGTGGCATTACAGGTGCCTTAACGGCTTATAAATTATTAAATGAAGGAAAAAAAATTGTTCTTGTAGACCGTCGGGATGTCTGCGGCGGAAGCACTTCGGGCAGTACGGCTTTACTGCAATATGAAATTGATGTTCCTTTACATCAGCTCATCAAACTTCGAGGAGCAAGATGTGCGGTAGACAGTTATCAAAATGGAAAAAAAGCAATTTTTGATCTTCGAAATATTATTGATGAAGTAGGCTGTGATTGCGGTTTTGAATTCAAAAAAAGCATCTATTTTACCACGTTAAAAAAAGATGTTCCGTATTTAAAAAACGAATTTAAAGCCAGAAAACAACATGGTTTTGAGATCAGCTGGCTCAGCCGATCAGAACTTCAAAAAATGGGACTGAATGCCATTGCGGGTATAGAATCTAAAACCGCAGCAGTTATGGATCCGTTTAAATTGGCGACCGACCTTTTGTTTCATTGTCATGAAAAAGGAATGCAGATTTTTGACCGCACTAATATTGCTTCCATACAGCATCAAAAAGGCAAAATTATTGCCACTACAGGTTCCAAACACGTCATTACAGCCGATCATATTATTCATTGCACGGGTTACGAAAGCACAGAAACTTTAAAAGAAAAAGTAGTCGATTTAAAAAGCACTTACGTTATTGCTTCTGAAAGTCAGCCTGATCTTCCTGAAAATTTTAAACACGCTATATTTTGGGATACCGCTTCTCCATATCATTACATAAGAACAACCGAAGATAATCGCATCATAATGGGTGGCGGAGATGAAGATTTTAAAGACACCAATAAACGTGATAAACTGCTGCCTAAAAAAGAGCAATATCTATTAAAACAATTTTACAAACGCTTTCCCGATCTGGATTTTAAAATCGATTACTCCTGGGCAGGCACTTTTGGAGAAACCAAAGACGGTCTTCCCTACTTTGGCAAACCAAATCCGAGGAAAAACGAACATTATATTCTAGGTTTCGGAGGAAACGGAATCACCTTCAGTGTCCTCGGAATTAACTCAATCCTGGATTCTCTTCATAACAAAAAAAATACAGATTTGGAGTATTATAGGTTTGGGCGTTAGAAAGATACTAAGTTGCTAAGATTCTAAGTTTCTGAGAAAAAAACTTAGAAACTTAGCAACTCAGAAACTTAGCAACTTAGAGCACCAACTCCATCTGAATATTACATCTTTTGTACGGAGTTTCAAGACCGAAAACTTTCTCGAAACCTAATTTATAATATAAATTTATGGCAGGTTTTAAGATAGTATTGCTTTCTAAATATATTTTTTTTGCTCCGAGTTCTTTTGCTTTCTCCGCAATTGCTTTTCCTAAAAGCCAGCCAATGCTTTTTCCTTGCGCTTTTGGCGAAACAGCCATTTTTGCCATTTCAAAATCGTATTCCGAATTATTCATTTTAATCAAAGCACAAACACCGACAGGTTCATTTTGATATAAAGCCACTAGAATTTTTCCGCCTTTTTTCAAAATATAATCTTCAGGATTATCCAGCGCTTTATAATCGGCTTCTTCCATTTCAAAATATTTCGAGATCCATTCTACATTCAATTCCCTAAAAGCTTGCTGATATTCTGCTTTATACTCCACAATTTCTACGTCTTTACTTTCTCTCTTTTTCTTTTGTTCACGAACTCTTTTAATCAGAGATTTTTGCTCCAGTAAAAATTCCCATTCTTCTAATGCTG
Organism: Flavobacterium movens; assembly: GCF_039581425.1. NCBI lineage: Bacteria > Pseudomonadati > Bacteroidota > Flavobacteriia > Flavobacteriales > Flavobacteriaceae > Flavobacterium > Flavobacterium movens. The sequence continues at coordinate 36,054 of NZ_JBCPXY010000006.1, read as the reverse complement.
CCCATAGATTATGTTTGCTTTCTGCAATTATTTCATCAATTGCAACATCGATATCTTCCAATTGCTGTTTGATATTTTTAGAAATCAAACTTCCTTTTTCAGTAAGAACGACATTATTCTTTCTTTTATCTTCTGTTTTTTCAGTTTCTTCAACCAGCCCAGCGCCAATCATTTCTTGAATAATTTTACTCACAGAAGGCTGAGAATGCCCAATTTCATTAGCGATTTCGGTAATTGTAATTTCGCGTTCCTCCGCTAACGTATAAAACACAGGAAACCATTTCGGCACAAATTCAACACCATACAATTCATAAATTTTCGCAGCATCGTCTGTAACAACAGCAGTCATTAAACGTAAACGACTTCCTAAGGCCGCTTTTCCAACTTTATTAAAAAATTCCATAACAATAATTAATTATATAACCAGTTATACAAATGTATAATTTTTTTTTATACTAAGAAACTAAGGTTCTAAGATTCTAAGTTTTTTTTGAAAACTATAGAATCTTAGAACCTTAATGTGTATATAATGTGCTTTATAGCTAGCGACTTTATTTTTTTTTAGATGCTAAGCTTCTGAGGCTGTAAGTTCTCCTTAAAGCTTAGTATCTTAGAATCTCAGAACCTTAGCAACTCCGGCCGTTAGGCCGTAATAGCCAATGCATTCAAATTAAACTTGTATTCTTTTGGGCTGCAGTTGAATTTTTGTTTGAAAATTTTAGAGAAATAGCTTCTACTAGTAAAACCAATGCAATAGACTATTTCTGAAATATTTAGATCTGAAGTTCTGATGAGGATTTCTGCTTTTAGAACTCTCATGTGTGTGATATAATCATTTACGGTTCTATTATGAATCATTTTAAAACCTTCCTGAAGTTTATTTGGAGAAAGACCCGATTTTTTGCTTAGCGATTTTATAGAAAAAGCTTCTTCTGGATTTGATTTTATAAATTCAGAAAGCTCTTTTACTTCTTCTAGTTCTCTTAATGTCAATCCGTTTGCTTCGTTTGCAAAAGCATGTAAATCGTCAGAATGCTGCTGAATTTCCATGGCAAGGATAATTCTCATGATCCCTTCTTTCAATAAATTTCTAACAATTCCGGTTTGAGTAATCGAATTAAGCTGTTCGATTTTCTCCGCAATCTGCAAATTATAAGATCCGATGTAAAAGAAATCTGTTACCTGATTATTCTCAAAAAAGGTATCTTTTACTTGCTGGTTTAAAGAATGCGTCTGACTCACAGCATCAACTTGAGTTCCAACAATAATTAAAGTCAGTTTTGTTTTCTTTCCTTTTTCAAAGAATAAAACATTGTCCTGATTGTGTTTTGATGTAACAATTGCCGTCTGAAAAGTTTTTAGTTTTCGCTCCTCACCATTTAATCCAAAACTATGCGAAAGATTTCCTTTAGAACAATAAGCAAAATAAATTGGTGACGATTTTACATTCAGAATATCCAACCTGACATCTGTAGAAAATGTCATATCAAACTGAACGTACGATATATTATCATTAAAAGAAGCTCCAATAATTGCACCTTCGGCAAAACTGTTTTCTACTTCAAGTGAATATTCGTCTAAGTCAAAAGTCACTTTTCCGCCAAAACTAGTTTGAAGTTCGTCAAATATATTTTGAGTTTTTTCTGTATTTATAGTAACTATTTTCATGGTCCGCCGGATTTAAAATTATAATTTGCTAAACAGATTATTTCTAGAAATCTGAAATTCAAAGTTCGTTTAAAGACAGACCAAAAATGTTATATAATTTTTCGGTTTTGTTTTATAATTCCTTATTAATGTTTATTTTAACACAAACCAGAATTACATTAAAAAATAAATATGAAAAGTTTTTCGTTTGCTCCAATAAGTTCTCCAACTTCCAAAATTCTGATTTTAGGCACAATGCCAGGAACAAAATCTTTAGAATTAAGTCAGTATTATGGTCATAACCAAAATAACTTTTGGAAATTTATGTTTCAAATTCTTGACGAAGAATTTTCCAATGATTATGAAATACGAAAAAACCTGTTAATTAAAAATAATATCGCGCTTTGGGATGTCTTACAATTTTGCGATCGTGTTGGAAGCTTGGATAGCGCTATTAAAAATGAAATCGCAAATGATTTTGAAAGTTTCTTAGAAACTCATCCTAAAATAGAGAACATTCTTTTTAACGGACAGAAAGCGGAGGCGTTTTTTAAAAAGTATGTTCATTTAAACAAAGAGTATAAAACATTTACACTTCCGTCTACAAGTCCAGCCAATGCTGGCAAGACTTTTCAAGACAAATTAAACGAATGGAAAGTCATTAAAACCTTATTATAGATACTGCTATTTTATAGAATAAAAAGATGAATATTGAAATCATGTAACTTTTTCCGTTTAAAGTATAACAAAATATAGCCACTCTCAATCTAATTTTACATCAAAGAAAAATAAGCCCTAGTGAAGATTTGATTACCGAAATGAAAAGGCTTTCTTCTTATTAAAATTTACAAAGCAAACTGTAAAAAGTTTAGTCTATAAAGAGAACATTGGTTATGTTAGTTTATTTTTGGGAAAAAGCTACTCTATAGAAATATAGAGTAGTTTTGTTTTTATAGGCTACCATTAAAAAATAAAAACATGAAAATTCAGACATATTATAATCATATACGATTTTATACCCCGCACCATTTTATATACTATCCTGTTTTAATTTTATTCTTGATTGCAAGCATTTATTTGAGCATTACAACAGAAGATCATTTGATATGGGCATTTATAAGTGTTGCCTTTATCTTTCTTTTTGTACTGGCTTATATGCTTCGTCAGCACTATGCATTGACGCTTCAAAATAGAATTGTACGATTAGAAATGCGTTATCGTTATTTTACTTTAACTGGCAAAAGATTTGAAGAATTTGAATACAAACTTACAGACGATCAAATATTTGCTCTTAGATTTGCGCCAGATAACGAATTGATTCCGCTTGTAGAAGATGTTTTAAAAAACAGCTTAACTGGCGATGCTATCAAAAAAGCAATCGTACACTGGAAAGCAGATTACCATAGGGTCTAAAATAACAATGCTATTAAAATAAAAAACTCCATTTGAAGTTTTCAAAATGGAGCTTTCTTATTGAATATTGCTATTAAACTTTCTTTCTATTGAAAATAAGATAAAACAGAAACAAGATAATCCAAACTGAAAAAATCACAATAAAATAAATTGCACTGATATTTGGGTGCAGAAAGTTAGGATTATAAAACAGTTTGTCTAAAGTCGTGAATTTTTCGGTTAAAGCTTTTCTATCAAAATTATTTCTAATTCCGTTAAGAGGTTCATCTTGATTATTTCTGTAATGATAAACATCTTGAGTCAAAAGCTTTGGAATCACGTTTGTTTCTATATTGTATTTCTTCAAAAGCGTATCCAACTTCTGGAAAGTATACGTTAGCGAATCTTTCTTAGAATTGTACAGCAATTTATAACGATCTACAGCTGCGTGATACGTTTGTTTGTTAATAGAATCGCCTTTAATTGGATTGAATAACGATTTATTCTCTAGAAAAATACAAATGTCCTCATCATGTTCGGGATGCACCTGAATGCTTTTAAAAACAATTTCGGTGCTATCTCCCAAAACTGTTTTTGAGATTACTCTTTTGTATAATTCTTCTTTATCAAAACCAAGAATATCAAAAATGCTATCTGCTTTATTTGTTGTTTTATCAAAACTGCTTGTTAGGGCTTTTATGGTGTCAACACTATAATAACTCGTTTCTATTATCGGATATTCACCAGGCGAAATAGTATCGTCCTGCTTAATTACAGGATATGGTTTTGGATATAAAATGTTCTCATAATTAAATAATTTCTCAGAACTGTAAGAAGTATATCCATACAAAAACGGATTTAAAACATTCAGCAGTTTTTTGTCATTATTAAAATCATTTTCAGACAATTCCGTTTTCAGTTTAGCATTCATTCCGAAACTATAACTCATGAAAAACGAAAAAGTCAAAAACGAAATCAGCAGCAGACAAACGGCCACTTTAAAAAGATTTCCTCCTTTATAATTTTCCCTCGAATGATTACGAACCAGAAAAATCAAAAAGAAAAGCAGAAACAATCCGCTTACAAAAAAATGAGAAATCGAAACGTCATCATAAAACTTAAATCGGTAAAACTCTGCATAGATATTGATTTTTCCGATTCCTTTAAAAGTAAAATAACCGTATAAAAAATAGGCTAAATGAATTAAGGCTAGTACAATAAAAGATTTTATAAAATAACGTTTTAGATTTTTGGTCATTTTTAAAAGGTGCTAAGGTTCTGAGATTCTAAGTTTTTATTTACAAAGTTTGAAAGATACTGAAATTTTGTTTCTTCGATAGTAAAAAATATAAGAAAAATTCTAAAAAAAAGACGCACAATGTGCGTCTTTAAAAAACCTTAGTACCTTAGCAACTCAGAACCTCTATTTAGAAATATCAAACCCTTCCTTCACTATTTCACTTTCGACCTTATCTATTAATTTATTCGTTTTTCCTGTTAATCTTTCTTTTTTCCAATCGCCTTTCACATAAAGAATTAAAGTAATTAAAGCCGTTACAACAGAAGAAATTGGGAAAGCCCACCAAATTCCAATTTTGCCTAATGAAGTATTATGCGACAAAATAAAAGCAAGCGGAAATTGTATTACCCATTGCGAAACCAAAGTCAGAATCATAGGCAATTTGGTATTTCCAACAGCTCTAAAAACACCTGTCAAACAAAGCTGCAAACCTAAAAATCCCCAAGAAAGGCAAGTAATTCTCAGCAATTCTGTTCCACCCTCAATAACTGCTTGATCATTTGGAACAAAGAATGCAATTAAATACGGAGCAAAAATAAAAGCTATAATTCCAAGACCAGTCAATAACCCGAAACCTAAATACGCTCCTAGTTTTGAAATTTCAGCGGCACGATCAACATTTCCTGCTCCAATATTCTGTCCAACAAGAGTTGCAATCGCCATTGATAGACCCAAAGCCGGAATTAAAATCAGCTGAATCAAGTTGGAACCTGCACCATAAGAAGCGACAGTTAAAGTACCAAAACGTACAATCAAAAATGTGATCGCCATCATTCCTAAAGCACGCATTGACTGCTCGATTGAAGATGGAAATCCAATTTCAAAAGCTCTTTTTATATGTTTGTAATCTGGTTTAAAATCGGAAATGCGTAGATGAATTCCGTGTTTTCCTCTAAACAAAATTGCAAATCCGATCATAATAGCCAAAAGCTGTGTAAATAAAGTTGCCAAAGCTGCTCCTTTTACACCTAATGCCGGAATGAAATTCCATCCGTAAATAAATAACGGATCTAGCGCAAAATTCAAAATAACAGTGCCGAGAACAATATAAACGGGCAACGTCACGCGACCAACTCCACGCATAATCGATTGGAAAATCATAAATCCGAAACTAAAAACCAGTCCCACAAAAGCCACTCTCATAAAACCTAAAGCATCTACATAAACTGTAGGCTCGACCTTTAATAGGTATAAAAAATACGGACTCAAAATGTAACCTATAATTGACAGAAAAACAGACACAATAATTACCATTGATAAAGTCTGAGCTGCCACGTGATTGACCATTTTCTGGTTTCCGGCTCCAAAATATTGCGCAATTAAGATAGAACCCGCAATTGCCAATCCCGTTCCTAAAGCAATGGTTAAAAATATTACAGGCGTACTGATCGAAACTGCCGCAACGGCATCTCCGCCCAAACGCCCTACCCAAAAAGCATCTACCAACTGATATGCGGCTTGTAAAAGATTAGCAATCATAATCGGGACTGCTAATTTTAATAATGAAGAAAGGATTGGCCCTTCTAACAATTCGTTTTTTTTCATTTAGTTCAAATAGTTATTTAAAAATCAGTTGACATATCAACTTTTAAAGTTCAAAAAAAATTAAAGCGTTTCTAACTTGTCTGCGTACGATCTAACTGCATCGAGCGCTTCTACTCTTTCTTTTGGAGTAAAAACAGACATCACTTCTTCTTCGGCTCTTTTCATCAAAGATCTAATGCTTTTGGCTAGAGTAATTCCTTCGTTTGTAAGACTTACAATATTTTTACGTTTATCCACTTTGTCTTTTACAACCTCAACAAGATTCTTTTTTTCGAGTGCTGTAATGCTTCTTAAAATCGACGATTTGTCACGCATTGTTTTGTCTGACAATTCTCTTTGCGAAAGGCTTTTATGGTGCAGAATCATCAATAATGGCAATTGTTCCAGCTGCAATGTAATTCCAGCTTCATTCATTAACGCATTTGTACGTCTGAAAATTGCTCGTTTTATACGATGAATCTGGAAGAAGAAACTATCTGATATTTCCTCTTTCCAAAAATTTGAAAAATTCTCTTTATCGGTGTGTTTAATTTCCATGCGACAAAATTACAAAAAAGAGTGACATGTCAACCATTTTTCTAAACAATTCCTTATTTTACTGATATACAATCATTTTATAAAAATAATTCGATGAAAAAAAGAAAAATGAACGATTATTTTTACTAACTTTAATTGTTAAATATTGCCTAATAAAAACTTAAAAATTACTCTGATGAAACAATTATTTATTTTTTTGGTAATGATGCTCCTTTGGATTCCGCTAAATGCTCAAACAGTTGCAGAAACCAGTAAAGACGAAGACTTAACAACAATTGTAAAAACTGAAAAAGATGATTTTCAAGATACGTCTTTAGAAGATCTGCCCTGGCACAATAGAAAATTTAAAGTTACTGCTGGTGGTTTTTTTCCTGTAAATAATACTCAAGTTAAAGTTGAAGGCAATAACGGAAATATAGGAACTGAAATTGATCTTGAAAATGATTTAGGATTTTCTAAATCGACCGTATCATTTTTAGGAACATTTGATTGGCGTATTTCCAAAAGATCACGACTAGGTTTTGAATATTTTGTACTAGATAGAACTGCAACAAAAACATTGCAAAGAGATATAAATTTCGGAGACCATACTTACCCATTGAATGGAAGTGTTCGTGGTACTTTTAATGTTCAGATTGCTAGAATTGCTTATGGTTACGCTATTTTATCCAAACCAAAATATCAAGCTGGTTTATTAATTGGTGCGCATGTTCTTTTTGCAGATTTAGGTCTAAAATTAAATGCCAATACACAAAGTTTAGAATATCATGATAAGTTTGACTTTACTGCTCCACTGCCAGATGTTGGAATTTGGGGAGAATTTGTTCTCGGAAAACGCTGGGGTTTATATGCCAACGTAAATTATCTTGCTGTAAAAATTAATGACACCGATGGCCGAATCATAAGCTATAATTTATCGGTTCTATATAATGTAGTAGACAACTTTAGTCTTACTGCAGGTTATACCGGCTTGAATTTTAGAGTAGACACGGTTCAAGAACGTTTAAACGGTTTCTTAAAATGGGGATACAACGGACCAACAATAACAGCGGTGTATACTTTTGGAAAACATGTTAAAGTAACTAAATAAAGATTCTGAGGTGCTAAGATGCTAAGGTTCTAAGTTTTTTTAACCGCAAAGAGCGCTAAGGATTACGCAAAGTTCGCAAAGGTTTTATACAAAACTTTGCGAACTTTGCGTTTTAAAAAAATCTGTATTAAAAAAATCTTTGCGTGCTTTGCGTAAAAACTTTACGCTCTTTGCGGTAAAATTATACTCAAAGTATCTCCAACCTGAAACTTGAAACCTGAAACAAAAAAAAAATAAACCCGATAACTCTCCAGCTATCGGGTTTATTGCCAAACTTAAACTTACTTAACTTAACTCAAAATAAAACTTAACTCAAAATATTTATTTTTCGATTGGAGAGAATTTTACTGCTGTTCCTCCGCCAGCTGCCAATTTGATATCTAAAACAGTTTTACTGTTTACTTTTTGTTTAGAGATTGTAACTGGATACGGATTGGTTTTATAATTTGCTCCAGGTCCGTCTGCATAGATTTCTGCTTCGTATTCTTTGTCTTTATCTAAAAATGACAAGGCTACTTTTAAGTCTCTTGCATTTCTATTTGTGATTGATCCTAAGTACCAATTTTTCTCATCCCAATCTTTACGGGCAATTGTAGTGTATTCTCCAATTTTAGAATCTAATACTTTAGTATCAGACCAAGTACATGGCACATCTTTTACGAATTGGAATTCTGGTTTGCCTTCATAATTTTCAGGTAAATCGGATGCCATTTGTAACGGACTGAAAATAATAACATACAATGCCAATTGATTTGCTAATGTAGTTTGCACTTTTGCTCCAGATGGAGTTTTGTAATCAAAATTGAAGTTTCCAGGTGTGTAATCAAATGGTCCAGAAAGCATTCTTGTAAATGGCAAAGTTGTTAAATGCTCTGGTGTATTTCCTCCGTCTACCGACCATGCATTATATTCTTGTCCACGTCCGCCTTCTTGAGACATAAAGTTTGGATATGTACGCTGTAAACCCGTTCCTTTCATTGGTTCGTGGTTATCGATCATGATATGATATTTAGCAGCAGTTTCGATTACTTTTCTGTAATGACGCGCTCCGTATTGGCTATCATGCCATTCTTTTTTATCCAAATATTTGTTTACGTAACCCGTTTTTACTGAGTTTACTCCCATTTTCTGATACAGCTTGAACGCATCTTCTAATTGGTTTTCATAATTTTTAGTTGCTCCAGCCGTTTCATGATGTCCTATTAAACGAACATTTTTCACAGCTGCATATTTGGTAATTTCTTCCAAATTAAAGTCTGGGTAGGCTTTTACAAAACTAAATGCAGAACCGTCAGCAGTCCAGTCGCCATCCCAGCCTTCATTCCATCCTTCCACTAAAACTCCATCAAAACCATTTTTCGCAGCAAAATCAATGTATTCTTTTGTGTTTTTGGTTGTTGCGCCATGTTTTGGACCTTGTCCCCAAGTATATTTTTCTAAATGCATTCCCCACCAGATTCCAATATATTTTGAAGGAGTAATCCAAGATAAGTCTTCAATTTTTGAAGGCTCATTTAAATTCAGCATAATAGTTGAAGTTGCTACATCTCCAGGAGTTTTACCCACAACAATAGTTCTCCAAGGTGTTTTAAATGGTGTTTCTGCATATACTTTTACACCATCTGCCCATGGCACCAAATCACTTTTGTATTGTTTGTCTGTAGTTTTTAAAAGCGTCATTGAAGCAAAATCTGTTAAATTGGCTTCGTGAATGGCTACATACAATTTGTCTTTGGTTTCAAAAGTGGCTGGCGTATTAATAGTATCGGTTTTACTCATTAACGTCTTGCGGTATTCACTTTCGTAATAACTGTTTTCGCGATGAACTGGAATCCACCAAACTTCGTTATTATCTTTAAAAGTAAATTGCGTCACTTCATTAGAAATTTTGACTTTTCCTAAGTGAGGCTGTTTTGGAAATTCAAAACGAAATCCAACTCCATCATCAAAAACTCTAAAAATAATATCGACTAAGCGCTCCTCGCCTTTTGCTTCTTTTAAATGAACAATCAGTTCGTTATGATGATCTCTTACTTTTTTGAATTCGCCCCAAGGCTGTTCCCAAGTTTCATCTGCCGATTTTTCTTCTGTAGAAACGACTTCAAAACCATCTGTCATTTTAGCTAAACCTTGAAATTCAAATCCCATAAGTGAAGGTTCAATAACCGATTTTCCGTTAGAAGAAAAACTGTATTGCGGCTGTCCTGAAGGAGTTAATTCAAAAGTTAATTCAGAGACTTTTTCTGGAGAACTGATTTTATACGTTTTTTTAGTACTGCAGGCCATAACCAGCATTGATGCTAAAGCCACAAGACAGTATCTATATTTTCTGTTTTTCATTATTTAAATTGTATTAATTACAGCTCTATTTTATTTCGCTTATTATTTGTTTTGCTTTTGCTGGCTGCATCGAAACAAAATAATTAAACGCTTGGTCGAGTTTTTTCTGGATGTCGACATTTCCTTTTTTCTGTACGCGCAAATCATACAATTTGCTGATATCTGGAAATACGCTTTCTGTGCTTTTTACTCCCGCAAAAGTTTTGATTTTTTCGATAAAAGAATATCCAAATTCTGCTGTTGGTTCGATCATGGTTCCTTCTCCGAAATCGTTCCACGTAATCAGCTGCAGGCAATTTACATTGGCGTTTTTTGCTAAAGTCAAAGTTTCGTCAAGTGTCGCTCCATTGTTATGTTCGATCGTCCATCCAATTGCTGCTCCACCTCCGCCTGCGGCATAAAAATCTTTAAAACCAGGATAAGCACTTCCCATTGCTACACTCAATTTTGGTTTGGTGTTGGTATAAAAGTTTGTGAGATAAGTGTTGTCTTTGTATACCCAAGCATATTCGCCGGAAGCATTTTCTCCTGCCATTGAAGAGTGATCCCAAAGTGTCAAGAAAGTAGGTTTTGCTGTTAAAGTATTAAAGACATTTGTCCATTCAGCTGGGGTCTGTAGTACAATTGGTCCAAAATTCATTAACAGCGGTTTACCATTAATCTTAATATAATTAGCATCAGAAAAATAATTCTTTTCTACATAAGCCAAATCTGTTTTTGCTGCACCGGTTACCGAAATAGCTTTTCCTGCGTTTACAACATTTGTTAGAAATCGGTCTTCGTATACAATGGCATATTCTAAACCTACTTTATCTAGCATTTCAATTAGCTGATCTGTATTTTCTTTGATCATTCCGTAATCATTTACATCGTAAGTGCCATACCAATCAATCAGAATTCCATCAATTCCTGAATATTTCATCAATAATAAATGATTTTCGATCACATTTTTATCGCCTGAGTGATAAGGTCCAATCAGCGGATAATAGTACGATGCAATTTCTCTACGGCCGTTTGCTCCTACGTTGTTCGGATTTTTGTTTGCCATTGTCCAATGATATCCCCATTTTTTATCGGCACTGCTTTCGTTAGTTTCAAACCACGGCATGTAGTGCATATAAATTTTGGTGCTGTTGGTTTTCTCAATCGCAACAGGTTTTGTTATTTCTGGTTCTACTGGTTGGTCTGAGCCTTTGTCATCGCTGCTGCAACCGGCAACCATCACAATACTCATCAAACCAAAAGCCAACGATGTGATATATCTTTTCATATTGATGTACTGTTTGTTATTTTTATATTTTGCCACAGATTAAAAGATTAAAAAGGATTATTAATCTGTGAAAATCCTTTAATCTGTGGCTAAATAAAGCCTGGCAGATAATCATTTTAAAAACATGTCAGCCTTCCACGACTAACCAACATGGAAGACTGACATTCTAGTAACCTAATTTGGATACCCAGGATTTTGTTTTAGATTTTTATTAGTAGTTAAAACAGTACTAGGAATTGGGAAAATTGCTCTGTATTTTTCCGTTGTGCCTTTTGACCACCATGGCTCGAAGAATGTTCCAAAACGAATGTTATCTGTTCTTCTTCTTCCTTCGAATGTGAATTCTTTCAATAACTCTTGATCAATAAATTTAAGGTCAATTGTTGTTGGCAATTCTTCGCCTGCACGAGACGCAACTTGCTGTACAAATGGTCTTGCTAAATCTGGCGATCCTAAACGAACGTAACATTCTGCTTGCATCATTAAGATTTCTGCATAACGAATTAATACAAAATCATGATCACGCTCCCATTGCTCTCCTGCTTTCATTTCGTATTTATGCAAACGAACTCCTTCATTTTCTTTTGCATCTTCTAAACTTGTTAGGTTCTCTGTATAAGTAAGAGGTTCACCGTTACTCATAATAATTACGCTTCCTGTCGCAAGATTGATCTGATCGCCTTCTAGCATACATTTTTTTCTTTTGTCTGTATCTGCGAAAGAAGAATAAACTCCTGGCTGCGCGCACATTCCGTTTGCACTCCAAGGATAATTATTTGGAATTGCAGAAATAGCTAGATTTTGACTGTAATGGCAAGACATTGAGTTCATGTAGTTTCCAACTGTTCCTGCTTTTGAATCGTAAGGGATCGCAAAAATAATTTCTGGCGAAGTCTGATTTTCTGTTACGAAATTCGAAAAGAAATCTGGTGTCAAACTGTATCCTGTAACCTTTTGGCACATATTGATACACTCTTGCCAACGTGGCTGACCGATAAACGCTTCTGAATTAAGATACAATCTTGCCAAAATAGAATATGCAACATTTCTAGTCATCTTAGAATACACCACATTTGGATTTAAAAATGGAAGAGCATCTGTCAATTCTTTTTCAACAAAATCATAAACTTGTTTTCTTGTTGAATTGGTTGGAAGATCTGTATCTTCAAAATTGGTTACAATTGGCACATTTCCGAATAAATCTAAAAGATTGTAATAGTAATAGGCTCTAAGCGCTTTTAATTCAGCAAAAATCGGTTCTTTCGATTTGTCGCTAAGAGATGATTTATTGATTTGATAGATAATTGCATTGATTTTAGCGATTCCGGTATAGTTGTAACGCCACGCCGAAAGAATCATTCTATTATCTGATTTCCAAGTATGCTTTTGCGCATCTTGGTATTGTCCTCCATCGTACCAGTTTGTACCTCTTGTCGGAATTGTAGCTTCGTCTGAAACTACTTCATTCAAAAAGAAAACATATTCGCAAGTCGGGTAATTATTTGAGATATCATCTTTGAATCCTCTTAAAGAAGAATAAGCTCCACCTACCAGCGCATCAACTTCTTTGGTTGTATTTCCGAAATTTCCATCTTCTACCTGATCATACAGCTGCTCGTTCAAATCAGTACAAGATACTGTAAAAAGCATGCTTAAAAGTATTGCTGCTGTTATTTTGATTTTCATTGTTAATATTTTTTGGTTATCAATTCGCTTAGTTATTCAGCGTAAAATTTAATCCAACAGAAATAGTAGTTGGTCGAGGATAATTGTTGTATCTGTCAATTCCAGGAGCTGCCAAACCAGTTTGATCCATTACGCCCGTCTGGCCAATTCCGTCCTGAGCATTTAAACCAATCTCTGGATCTACACCTTTGTAACCTGTAATTACAAATAAGTTTTCTCCCATTACATACATTCTAACTTTAGATTTTTTGTATTTCAATGGTAAAGTATAACCAAAAGTTAAGGTCTGAAGTCTAAAGAAAGAAGCATCTTCGATCCAGTAATCAGAATACTTAGGCGCAGAAGTAATGCCGCTGCTTAAGAAAGCATCTGGCACATTATACGCTGGCAATCTAGTTGGATCGTTCAACATCATGTTTGTCGCGTTCAAAGCTTTTTGTCCAAACATTCCGTATCCAGAAAGTCCAAGATCAAAATTTCCGTATGTAAAATTCATTCCGATACCTACTGTCAAATCTGGCTGAATGTTTCCTAAATCTGTTTTATCTGCATCAACCAAAGCGCTTTCGTCAACAACTTGTCCTGCGGCATTGTAATACTGTATTTTTCCGTTAGGATCTAAACCTGCGTTTTTGAATCCCCAGAAAGTACCAACAGGATATCCTTCAGCAATAATTTGAGAATATTGTCCAGACATACCAGCTAAACCATGAAGAGATCCGCTGTAGATAACATCTGTTTTATAAGTTGGGTTAGAAAGCTTTTCGATTTTCTGAACGTTGTGTCCAAGAGTCAAATTAGCATTCCAGTTGAATTTATCTCCTCTGATAATATCAGCATTCAAAGTTAACTCTACCCCTTTGTTTGACATTTCTCCAACGTTTGCCAGCATTGTTCCCACTAAATATGGTGGCTGAGGCACTTCGTAAGTGTATAATAAATCTTTTGTTGTTTTAGAATACCATTCAAAAGATCCTGTAATTCTATTGAAAAGACCAAAATCGAAACCAATGTTAACCTGTTCTGTAGACTCCCATTTCAAATCAGGATTTGGGTTTTGTTTTGGAGAATAAGCCAAACTCCAAGTTTTAGTAACTGGATCGTAATAACTGTCATTTCCAACTCCTAAGATAGAAAGCGATTTGTATTCACCAATTCCATCTTGATTTCCTGTGATCCCCCAACCTACTCTTAATTTTAAGTTGTCTAACCATCCTTTTGAAGATTCCATGAATTCTTCATTAGAAACTCTCCAAGCAGCAGAAGCAGATGGGAAAGTTCCCCATTTATTGTTTTCACCAAAACGGCTAGATCCGTCGCGTCTTACAGTTGCTGTCAATAAGTATTTGCCATCGTAACCGTAGTTAGCACGAGCATAAAAAGAAACTAAATTTGATTTTCCTTTGTATGAATACACATCACTTAAACGGTAGTTGTAACCAGCTCCTAAATTATTGTAGCTGAAAGCATCTGTTACAAATCCTCCTCTTTGCGCTCCAAAACCTTCGTAGATATTTTCTAGGTAAGAATAACCAGCCAAAGCGCTAATATTGTGCTTATCTATAATCTTGCTATAATTTACATAAAGCTCCCCTTGTGCATTTGTGTATTCTCCATACGTTCTTTGTGCAAAACCGCCTTCAGTCTGCCCTTCCATAACCGCATAAGATGGTTTGTAAGTTCCTCCTTTTACCGCATTGTGCTCTAACGATATATTTGCAGTGGCAGTAAAATCATTCAAGAATTTCACATCTGTTTTAAAATAACCTAAAAGTCTGTGTCTTTCGTTATCAAAAGTTCTATTGGTTAAAATCTCAACTGGATTTTGATAAAGGTTTCCTGTTACAACACTAAAATCTCCATTTGCATCGTAAACTGGAATTGTTGGATTTAAGTTGTAAGCTCTTTCAAAAATTCTATAATCAATTGGGTGCCATTTGTCAATGTTTGCAAATAATCCCATATCAAATTTTACTTCTTTGTTGTCTCCCAAAAATTGGTAAGCACTTACATTTCCGCTTAATCTTTCTAAACCAGATTTTTTAATAACTCCTTCATTGTTTAAGTAAGAAAGAGAAGTTCTAAAACCACTGTCAGCTTTTCCAGAATTGATGCTTAAAGTATGAGACTGAGAAATTGCTGTCTGCTCAATTGCTTTTTGCCAGTTTGTATTTGCACCATAATCAACCGCATCAGCAATTCCGTTCTGACGAACATAACCTCTCCATTGATTTGCAGATAATAAATCTAAGTTATCATTAACATATCCAACACTAGATAATCCGCTGTACACAACCGAAACACCTTTTGTGCCAGATTTTGTTGTAATCATGATTACCCCATTTGCTCCACGAGAACCATAAATTGCTGTTGCTGAAGCATCTTTAAGAACGTCAACCGATTTAATATCTGAAGGCTGAACCACGTTAATATCAACACCTGCAATACCATCTACCACAATTAACGGGCTGTTGCTAGCTGTTAAAGAAGTTCCTCCACGAAGACGGATTGTAGAACCCGCTGCAGGATCTCCAGAAGGACGAATAATATTCAATCCTGCTACTTTTCCTTGCAAAACTTGCTCTGTAGAAGAAATAGTTCCTTTTACTAAATCATCTGCTCCAACTGTCGAAATTGCTCCAGTTAAATCTGATTTTTTTACTTTTCCGTAACCTACAGAAACTACTTGAACTTCTGCCAATGTATATCCATCATTTTGCAGACGCACCTCAACATTAGAAGTACTTCCTGTAATTTGGATTTTTTGTGTTGTCGATCCGATAAACGAAACTTCGATTGCACCTCCTACGGCTACCTGAAGGCTAAATTTACCATCAAAATCTGTTGTAGTTCCGTTTTTTGTTCCTACTTCAATGATAGAAGCTCCCGGCAATACCGTACCCGTATTGTCATAAACGGTTCCTGAGATTTGTTTTTTCGTCTGCGCGAAAGTACTAGCAGAAAGAAAAAGCATAAAAATCATCAATACCGCTCCTTTAGCAGTCCACATTTGATGCAGGACGCTTTTTGTATTTTTACTATTCATTAGAATTGGTGTTTTAATTTAATAGTGATTATTTATCTAAAGTTTTAAGCGGAATCGTTGTATCCGAAATCGTTTTGTCTTTATTGTCTTTTACCAAAACATGGATTTCGCTTAAACTCGGAATTCCGTTTAACTCTGAAACTAAATTGACAAAACCTTTAATTTCTGCAGTTCCTCCAGTAAACTCACCAGAAATTGTTTTAGGTCCAGCTGTAATAGTGTAGATTAATTTGGTTACACCTGCTTCGTTATTTTTTCTCGACATTCCAAGAAAATCTTTTTGACTGATTTGTGATGGAAAGAAAGCAAAACTTGGTGGCGGTGGCGGAACAAATTCTCCTGCGTAAATAACCTGATCTCCAGAATTTGCTGTCCAATTCTCTGCTACCATCAGAAAGTTTATTTTTTCCATTACAAAATCATCTGGTGCATTGAAGTACTGCTTAGGAACAAAATCCATTTTATAAAAACCGTTACCTAAATCTTTCAATTTTGTTTTTTCGGCAATTTCTGGTTTTGCAGCTTCATACATTTGCTGAATAGCCCAATCATTTAAACCACCATGCATATGTACACTTGGAGTGCCAGCAAATGCAGGATTAAGATTTGCATTAAAAATAATACTTACTGGTTTATCGATTAATGGTTTTGATGGGTACGATCTAAATAATTCACCTGAAGTATAGAAAGATGAAAAATCAGTATAAGGCACATTGCCAACATCACTTTGTTTAGAACCGTTTTTATTTTTCAAACGAAACCAGAATCCTGCACTTGCTGCTATTTCCTCTGGAGTCTTAGAAAAATATGTGGTTGGAGTCAAAGTAAAACTCCAGATTTTGTTTCCTTCATATTTCAGTTTTGCAAAATCTGATGAATTTTCCCAGTTTCCTGCATCTGGTTCAGATGGAGACCAGATCCAGATGTACAAATCTTCTGTCTCAGCAAATGTCGATGCCGACATATCAAAGTACCACGTAACTTTTTCATCATATTTGTAGATAACAGGAAATGATGATATTGGCCCTACAGCTCCAGCGGCTTCTTGTGCCTGAATAAAATTAGGAGCCATCAACAAGGCAAGTAAAATTGTATATATAAACTTTTTCATATTACTTTTTAATTAATAGCATTTAATTTAAACACATAAGACACAAAATCTACACCTCCAGAAGCATGTGTTAATTGAATCTGCAGTTCTTTGGTTTTACCTGGAACTGAAACCAATCGCAATTCATCTGTTTTCTGCGTTTTTTGAGCATCGCTGTACAAGTAGATTTTTGTTCCAACGCCGTTGGTCTGCTGAAAATCTGAACTCAATGCCCAATATCCTTTAGGAGCAAATAACGGAGGGACGTCTCCAGTTACTTCATAACTTGTTGGATTGTTCTTTTCATCTACGTTAAATTTGATTTTAAAATCTTCGTAGTTAAAATAAGTACTCAAGTTTTCTTCGTTTGGTTCGATATTATTTGCTTTCGCAACTTCATCAACCATTTTCAGATTTGTTAATCCCCAATTCCCGTTTACTTTTTCATAAAGAGTAATTGGTGCTACGTAGCTTCCGTCATCTGTGTTATCGCATCCAATTGCAAAAAAACACATCATAAAAGCTAGCCAATAAAGACTTTTACATTTCATAAATTTTTGGTTTTTGTTAGTTTGTTATCCCCTTCAAAAGGATACAGCGAAACTAGCCGTTAAATAAATCTTAAAAAAAAAATCTGATAAAAATCAAGATGAAATTCAAAGAATAAAAAACACAATTAACTAATAATCAGTTATTTAACTTTTTATATTTTAGTAAAAAATCAAGACGCTGTTTAGATAAAAATAAGCAGTTTTTATATGGTAAAAATGACAATATGTAAAATAATCAGTATATTTTTTTCACTATGCATATATATAACTAGTTTTTATTGTATAATTGCAAATAAATTACCTGTTTTTAACATTTACAGCTTATTTTCACTCCGAAAATCACCTTTTAAAGCTATGTTATTAAACATTTTACAAGATTCTTGAAAAACAGGTTTAGCTTAATCTCAAACTTATTCTTAATTTTAAAACGAATTAACTAACTATATCTATCAACCAACTTCCCTAAACCAAAACAAAATCATGCAAAGAATATTGATGCTGCTTTTCTTCCTGGCAGGTTTTTCTCTTACTGCGAAAGAGACAAATCCTTATTTAGAAGAATTAGATCAGGTACTCTTAAAAAAAGAGATTTACCTGAAACAGAAATATCGAAAAATTGAAGCTTTAAAGAAAAATGTCTCTAAGTTTACCCTTAGCCAAAATAATGAAGAACTGTATAATTGTTATATGTCTTTATTTGATGAATACAAATCTTTTAAATACGACTCGGCTTATTATTATTTAGAGCAATCCAAAATCAAAGCTAAAATCTTAAAAGACCCGAAGTATTTATCTAAAAGCCGAATAAAAGAAGGTTTTGTGCTTCTATCTTCTGGACTTTTTAAAGAAGCGATTGATACCCTAAATGTTATAGATGATACTAAACTGGATCAAAGAAATAAATTTGAATATTACAATATTAAAGCCCGTGCTTATTACGATTTAGCCGATTACAACCGTGATCAACGCTTTAATATCCATTATGTACAGCAAGGAAATCATTTCTTAAAGAAAGCTTTAGAATTAATCGGGACCAATACTAATGAATATTGGGCTGCCGAAAGCCTAAAACGCTTGAAACAACAAGATTGGCGCGGTGCCGAATTTGCTTTCAGTTACTGGATAAACAACTATAATCTGCCTCCGGATTACTACGGAATCGCTACTTCGAGTCTTGGTTATATTTATTCTGAGCGGGGTTATACCAAAAAAGCCATTCAGTATCTTGCACTTGCAGCTATCGCCGATGTTAAAAATGCTACAAAAGAAACCGTTGCGCTCCGAAATTTAGCCAATGAACTTTTTAAAATGGGCTATTTGGATAAAGCAAACGAGTACATCAATATTGCAATGGATGATGCTACGTTTTATAATGCAAGACATCGAAAAATTGAGATTTCGTCTATTTTGCCTATTATCGAAAAAGCACAGCTTAATAATGTAAAGGATAAGAATGATAAATTGGAGAAGATTATTATTCTCTTGACCATCTTAACGGTTATCATTTTCGTTTTCCTCGGCATCATTTTTAAACAATTAAAAGAGAAAAATAAAGCAAGAAAAATCATGGCCGATTCGTACTTGCAGTTGCAGGAAATGAATGTGAGTTTGAGTGAAGCCAATGCTATTAAAGAAGAATATATTACCTATTTTATCAAAGCAACATCAGCCTTCATTAATAAAATAGACCATATTCAGAAAAGTACGCTGCATAAAATCATCACCAAAAAAACAGATGAAGTTATTGCGAGCTTAAAGCGTTATAATGTGAAAGAAGAACGCGAAAATCTGTTCCATCAATTTGACGAAATCTTCTTGAAATTGTTTCCAACATTTGTAACCGATTTCAATAATTTGTTTCCAAACGATCATAAATGTATTGTCAAAAAAGGCGAACTTTTAAATACTGAATTGCGAATTTTTGCTTTGTACAGATTGGGAATTCAAGATAGCAGTCAAATGGCAGAATTCTTAGAACTTTCGGTAGCTACAATTTATACGTACAAAACCAGAATTAAAAGCAAATCTGATTTTAAAGATACGTTTGAGCAGAAAATTATGGAGATAAAGACTATTTAAAGTTGCTAAGGTTCTAAGTTTTTTTTAGCCACGGCTCTAGCTATAAGGACTGGCAAAGCAATTAACGAATTATATTTTAATATCACAGCTCCGGAGGAGCGGCATATTTATAGAATGCAATTTAAACGACCATCAAAAAAGCCCCGGCGGGGTGACATAAATATATGTCACCCCGCTGGGGCTTTTCTACATCTGCAAATTCTTTTCTATAAATATTTCGTCCCTCTGGGACTAAGTTTTTTTAGCCACAAATTCACAAATTTTTATTTAAAATGATACGTGAAATTTGTACTAAATAATTACACAAATAGATATTAAAAAAATAATTCGTGAATTGCTTCGCCAGTCGCTATCGCTCGAGTCGTGGCAAAAAAAAAAATTATTCTGCAGACTCCAGCTGCAAAATGGTATTCTGGTAAATCGTACTCAATGAAAACAATTGCTCTGCAAAAATCATTACGGCAATCGGAACAAAGAAAAATGCGATTAAATCTTCTTCGTATAAAAAATAAGTTGAGATCAAGGCTAAACGAGCATATTCTAGATAATAAATCCATTTTCGCTGTTCTAACAAAGCACCACAGTTTATTAAAGTTATAATGACCAGCGAAAGCACAAATATTTTATCGTAGCTTTCTAAATAATCGAAATAATAAGTGAAAGCAGTTAGAATAAGCGTACAAATTCCTAATTGTATATAAAGGTAATTTTTAAATCGAAGTCGTTGGTTTGGAGCTGCTTTATCTTGCAGAAAACGTTTTTCGAGAATCGGACGAATATCCTGATCCATATCGGCTGGACTTCCGAAAATTGCATTCCATCTGGCTTTGAATCCGCTGGAACGTTTCCATAATTCGTAGATTTCGAAGTAATAATGAAAATGTTGCCATAAGAAACTATAGCTTTTCAGCGGATGCGTTAATCCGTATTTAGGTTTTTCCTCTTCGGTTTGGAAAGTTCCAAAAAGGCGATCCCAAAAAGTAAACATATCGCCGTAATTTTTATCGAGATATTTTTCGTCAGAAGCATGATGCACGCCGTGAACAGAAGGTGTCACAAAAACATATTCCAACCATTTTATTTTTCCGATAAGCTGTGTATGCGTAAAGAAAGAATAAGCGCCATGAACAATCAACATTGTAATAACCATTTTAGGATGAAAACCAATTAAGGGCAAAACACACCAAAATCCTGTTCTAATAATGGCTTGAAATGTCGTAATTCTAGCTGCAGCGGTAAAATTAAATTCTTCACTATGATGATGCACAATATGCGCAGCCCAGAAAAAATTGACTTCGTGCCCTAATCGATGATACCAATACCAGACAAAATCGGTAGCTAGAATTAATGCAAACCAAACTAAAGCATTACTCGGAATCTCAAATATTCTATAATCGTCATAAATCAAATAATACAATTGGTAAAAACTCGCAGCAACAAATAAGTTAATCAAACGCTCTGCAATTCCGATGGAAATATTGGAAACAGAACTTTCATAGTTAAAAATTTCAGGCTTTTTTCTGCGTTGAGCAAGCTTATATTCCAAAAACAAAAAAAGAAAAAAGGCCGGCATGGCAAATGCTAGAAAATTGATATTTTTCATTTATTTAATACTTTTCGATTCTAAAAATTATAATTACTGGTTCAAACGAAAAAGACACTTCCATCAATTACGTTTTTAGCAGACAAAAAACGTAATCAACGAAAATGATCTTTTACGAACTAAACCTGATTTTTAATTCTGCTTAAATAAAGGTGCTTCCAGTGCCACTTCTTTAACCGACTGTGTTCCGGCCACTTTTTTCAAAGCAATAATATAAGCAGCAATACGAGGCGTTACATTGTGTTTTACTGCAACTCTAAAAACAGTTTCAAAACCTTTCTCTAAAATATCTTCCAGACGTTTGTTAATCTGGTGAATTCTCCAAGACTCCAAAAGCGAATTCTGAAGCCATTCGAAGTAAGAAACGGTAACACCACCGGCATTGGCTAATATATCAGGAACAACTAATATATTTTTATCATGTAAAATTTGATCTGCATCTGAAGCAACTGGACCATTGGCGCCTTCAACGATAATTCTGGCTTGAATATCTCCAGCATTTTTCTGCGTAATAACATCTTCTTTTGCAGCCGGAATCAAAACATCAACATCTAAAAGCAATAAATCCTCATGTTTTATAGCAACCGAATTCGGATAACCTTTTATCGTTTTGTTATTCAGATTATAATACAAGATCAATTCTGGAATATTAATTCCGTTCGGATTATAAAATGCTTCGGAAACGTCGCTTACCGCTACAATTTTCACTCCTTTTTCATGAAGGAATAAAGCAGAATGCAATCCAACATTTCCAAAACCTTGAATTGCTGCCGTAGCTCTTGCAGGTCTGATTTTTAGTTTTTGAAGCGCCAAAAGCGTAATAATGCTTACTCCTCTTCCAGTAGCTTCTACTCTGCCTAAAGATCCTCCAGAATGAAGATGTTTTCCTGTAACAACGGCATGAATAGGTCTTCCGTGCAATAACGAAAACTCATCCATCAACCAGCCCATTTCGTCTGGACCTGTTCCCATGTCTGGTGCAGGAACATCTTTCTCTGGTCCGAAAATATCAGCTAAAGCTTTGGTATATGCTCGTGTGATTTTTTCTAATTCGGTTTTAGAATGGTTTCTCGGATCGCAAATAATGCCGCCTTTAGCACCACCAAACGGAATTCCAGTTACAGCAGATTTCCAGGTCATCCAGGCAGCAAGTGCTTTTACTTCATCTAAATTTACAGCCGTATCGTAACGAATTCCACCTTTTGAAGGACCTAAAGCTGTATTGTGAATTACGCGATATCCTTCAAAATTTTGAACGTTTCCGTTGTCTAAAGTAATGGAAAAGTTTACGGTAATTTGTTTTTCAGGGCGCTGTAGTTTTTGTTTAATTGAATCATCTAAATTCAAAATATCTGCAGCGATATTAAAGCGATCAATCATCGATTGAAACGGATTGTGTTTTATAATTTCTGAACTCATAATATATAGTGTTAGGTTTGGGTTATCTTTTTATTTTTATTGATCTTCTTCTTTTTTGAAGATGCGTTCTCTTTTATTATTCAAATTCGATGCAACACGGAATCTTGATTAGGCAACGGCGCATCAAAATTTTCATATTTCTGTTGGTTCTCATATCTTGATTTTTTAATGATTCAAAAAAAAGCCTTTCATGGTGCAATGAAAGGCTAAAAAAAAAATAACTAACAAGTACTTTCTCTATTAACGCCATTTCAAAACGTGATTCATCATGCAGCACATCGCAAAGCAGCATGGAAAAGACGTTCTTATATTTTGACTATAGTTTTTCATTGTTGAGACAAAGCTACAAAAATATATTTATAAATTCTATAGAATTAGTAGAGTTAATTTAAAAGATTTTTAATTTACTTACAAAAACAACTGTAAATTAAAGGTTTATGAACTAAAAAAAATTACTGTAATTGTGATAAAAATATAAAAACAACTGCTATAAGAGCCAAAAACAAACCTAAAATATTAATTTTTGAGAGTTTCTCTTTAAAGAAAAAAGCACCTATAAGAGTTCCTAAAATAATTACGCCCATATTCATTCCTGCAAAAACAGTTGACGGATTTTCTGCAAATGCTTTATGAGCCTTTAAGTAGAATAATATATTTCCGAAGTTAAAAATACCGACCAATATTCCGAAAGGAATGCTTTTTAAAACAAATTTTTCTTTTGTTATAAAGAACTTATAAATCACTATAAGAATAGAAACAGCAAAAGCAATTAGAAAGACAAAAAACAAAGATGTTGTATAAGGAACAACTGTATATAAGGCTATTTTCTTAAAAAGAATATCAATAACTCCAAAACCAAGTAAAACTGTTGCTGGATAAATCCATTTGTTTTCTGCGTTGTCCGCTGCCTTTTTTAAGATGAATAAAAGTGCAGCAAAACCAACTAGAACTCCTACAACTTTATAAGTATTAAATCCTTCATTAAACAAAAGCCAAGCTGCTAGAATAGGAATAAATAACGACAATCTTTGCGCTGCATCAGTCTTTGCAATTCCCATATATTTTATAGAAAGTGCTAAAAACAGAAATAAAATCGGAAGTAAAATTCCAACAGAAGTGTAGATTTCTAATGGCGCATTATTGTCTAATGCATTTAGATCTGGTGCAAAAGTAAAGTAACAAAGCGTAATCGCAGCGATATAATTAAACGAAATAATTTGTGACGGATTAGCATTATATTTTCTAGAAATTTTGAATATAACACCTACAATAACACTGCAAAGAATACTTAATATAAGAAATAACATAAATTTATTTTTGGATTGTAAAAGTAGCTATTGTAAAATAAAAAAGTCCAGCCGGTTTTAAAAAACCAGCTAGACCAGATTATATTTTAGTACTATGTTTTTAAAATTTACTAATATAACTTCCGTAAATATCTCTAAACTGACTTCCTTTTGCAAAACGGTCTTTGCTCAGTTTCTTATATTCTACCAATCCCCAAAGAATAAATTCTTTCATAAAATAAACATCTTCTTTTGCCAATTGAGGTTGATATTTTTTTAATAACTCATCTAATGGCGTTACTTCATCTAAAATACTTTTGTATTCTTTGTCTGAAGCATCATCCAATAATTCGAAACCGCTTTCTGCGAAAAACCATTCTACCACATCAGAGTATGGCGTTTTTTCGTCTGGTTTTTCCAATTTTTCGATTTTAGGAAAATATTCAGGGAATAAAGTTCTGATTGCAGAACCAATTAAGCTTTCGGCCACAACATCGGCTCCCTCCTGCTCTCCTTCATAAACCAATTCTACTTTACCTGTAATTGCTGGAATGATTCCCACAAAGTCCGATAAACGTAATGTTGTCTTATCAACTCCCGAAATCAAAGCGCGACGCTCGGCTGTACTAATTAAATTTTCGAAGGCCGTAATACTCATTCTGGCGCTCACACCACTTTTATTGTCAATGTATTCGCTTTCGCGTGCTTCAAAACTAATTTGTTCTAAAATATCTCTCGCTAAACTCGGAACATATACAACATCAGTCTGATTTTGATCTAATTTAGACTCTTGCTCAGTAATTGTTCGTGCAATCTCGATACTTTCCGGATAATGCGTTAGAATTTGTGAACCAATTCTATCTTTTAAAGGTGTTACAATACTTCCTCTGTTGGTATAATCTTCTGGATTTGCAGTGAAAACAAATTGCATATCTAAAGGCATTCTCAATTTGAAACCTCTAATCTGAATATCTCCTTCTTGCAATATATTGAATAACGCTACTTGAATTCTCGCCTGTAAATCGGGTAATTCGTTGATTACAAAAATACAGCGATTCGCTCTTGGAATCATTCCGAAGTGAATTACACGATCGTCTGCATAAGACAATTTCAAATTTGCCGCTTTTATTGGATCGACATCTCCAATTAAATCAGCAACTGTTACATCTGGAGTTGCCAACTTCTCAAAGAAACGTTCGCTTCTGTGTAGCCATGAAATCGGTGTTTCATCTCCTTTTTCAGCAATTAAATCTTTTGCAAAACGGGAAATTGGATTTAACGGATCGTCGTTAATTTCTGAACCTTCCACAAACGGAATATATTCGTCTAATAATTCTACCATTTTACGAGCCAAACGAGTTTTTGCCTGTCCGCGAAGTCCTAGTAAATTAATATTATGGCGAGATAGAATTGCGCGTTCCAATTCTGGAATTACAGTATTCTCGAATCCATGAACACCTTCAAAAACAGGTTTTCCCGATTTGATTTTTTCACGAAGATTATTTCGTAATTCGTCCTTTATACTTGTACTTTTATATCCAGCGGCTTTTAATTGACCTAATGTCTTTATAGTATTTATTTCCATTGTGTTGAAATATAGATTTTATTATTGTTTTGTTTTAAAGAAATGAGCATTGTTTCATTCCTTTGTGTTAGACGCACTGCGGTGCGTCTCTACGATATACGCAACGTATATTCAGGCGCAAAGAAACCTTAGTATCTTAGCATCTTAGAACCTTAGCAACTCTACTTAATCCTCTTCTTCCTATTCGCTTCGTAATCTTCAAAAATCATTTCACCCAAACCTTTAATTCCGGTATAAAATGCTTTTCCTTGATTAGCTTCTGTAAACTGATTCACAAAACGCTGTAAATAAGGATCTCTGGCAATCATAAAAGTCGTAATCGGAATGTGTAATTTTCTTGCCTGCTGTGCCTGTGTGTAGCATTTATCGACAATATATTCATCCAAACCGTTACTATTCATATAATAAGAACCATCACGTTCGCGAACGCAACTTGGCTTTCCGTCGGTAATCATAAAAATCTGTTTGTTGGTATTACGCTTTCTGCGTAGAATATCCATCGCCAATTGCAAACCCGCAACCGTATTAGTATGATAAGGTCCAACTTGCAAATATGGTAAATCTTTAATAGGAATTGTCCAAGCATCATTTCCAAAAACCAATATATCTAACGTATCTTTTGGGTATCTTGTTGTAATTAATTCAGCCAAAGCCATTGCTACTTTCTTTGCAGGAGTTATTCGATCTTCACCATACAAAATCATACTGTGACTAATATCGATCATCAAAACCGTACTCATTTGCGCTTTGTATTGGGCGTCTTCTACAATCAAATCATTTTCAGTGAGCATAAAACTTTCGACACCGTTATTAACTTGAGCATTTCGAAGGCTTTCGGTTAAAGAAATTCTTTCTAAGCTGTCGCCAAAATTATATTCACGGAATTCTCCTGTGTGCTCATCGCCGCTTCCCGCATATTTTGTTTTATGATTTCCGCTCCCTGATTTTTTTAAGTTTCCAAAAATCTGATCTAGAGCTTGCTGTCTGATGGCTCTTTCTGTTTTTGCAGTAATTCCAAAACCAGAACTTCCATCTCCTTTTACTTCATCTCTAATATATCCTTTCTTCTTCAGATCTTCAATAAAGTCGTCAATTGTATAATTTTCGTCTGTAAGTTTGTATTCTTTGTCCAGTTCCCGAAGCCAGTTTATTGCTTCATCAAAATCGCCCGAAGTATGGGTGATTAGCTCTTTAAAAATCGTAAAAAGTTTGTCAAACGGAGACTGAAAAGGAGCTTCGTAAGTCTTAAAATAAAAGCCTTTTTTAAATTCGTTTTTCATAAATCTAAAATTACATCTTTTTAGAATTATGAAAAACGAATCGTTTATTAATTTTTAGTTAAAATATTTAACCAAAATCCACAGCTAACAGTGTTAGATATAATAATTATTCAAACTTTCCATCTACATAATACCAAGCGCCATTTTCGAATTTAAAAGTAGAGAATTCGTAATGTACTTGCGGATTATTGTTTGAATCTAAAAAATAAGCTTTGAATTCGACTGTATTTTCAGTAAAACTTAATATTTCAAGTTTCTGCCATTTATTAGAAACAGCCCATCTTAAAATTTCAGGTTTTGAGTAATATTTTCTTTCTGAAACATAAGTGGTTTCCATCAAATAATCGGCATTATGTGTTGCATAAGCTGAATATCTAGATCGCATTAAAGCTAATGCCGAAGGAGCTTTTTGATTACCGCTTAAATACAATTCACAGCAATTTTCAAAAGGCAATCCTGTATCGCAGAAACATTTTTTATTCTCCATCAACTGGTTCTTCTCCATTAATTTTTACATGAAGCTGATTTAACAAAACCTGATAACGAGTGATTTCTCTCACTTCTTCGTCTTCCTCAGCAAAATCAATCATTTCGTCAAGTGTTTCGCTTACTTCCAATAATTTATTGTTTGCTTCTCTATCGTTTTTTGCAGCGATCAAATCAATAATCTCTTGCACGTTTGCTTTTAGTGTTTCAAATTTTGAATTCATTTGTTTGTGTTTTTTTCGCCACGAATTACACCAATTTTCACTAATTTTTAATTTGCATTGAACACAGATTTTAAATAAAATTCGTGCTAATTCGTGAAATTCGCGGCAACTTATATTTAATCTTTACTTTCGTTGAATTTCTTTACGATTTCCTTTAATTTTTCTTTTCTTGCAATTTCTGCTTGTTTGGCTTTTGCCTGGGCTTTGTGCAATTTATCATTGTGCTTTTTGATGTTCCTTTCGTTATTGCGTCCCATTACACTTCTCTTTTAATTTGTTCTAACGTTTTTTCAGTAAAAATCAATTCGTTGATAATTTGTTTTCGCAAATCATCAATATCGTCATAGTCAAAATGTTTTGCCCAATTGGTCAGCTGCTGCAGGTTTCGAATCTGTTTTAACCGTTTTGTGGTTTCAAAACTTGTTCTTAAAACTGCTTTTCCATCATACTCCGGATTATTTTTGTGCTCGTAATTGGCAAGGTTGTTTTCAAAATCAGCTTTAATATAATACAGTTTTTCTTCGGCATTATCAGGATAAAATTCTGTCCATTTTGCAAAACCTATTTTAGTTTTAGATTCTGTTTCTGGATTACGGGCAATTAGACGCCATTTACTGTTTGCCAGTCTCCCCCAATGATTTGAAACACGATACATTCCTTCTTCTGTATAGTAATAACTACTTCCCGCCTTGCTTTCAAATTGCTTTTTCAATCCTTTAATGGCCTCTGGAAGCACTTCATTAAATGCGCAAAAGGTATTTTTAAAAGAATTAGGATGTGGCTTAAAATTTTTCTGCATGTGCAAATATACTCAGATTACAGCGAACTCCCCAAAACAAACCTAAATTGCTTACCTTTGTACTTTAATTCAAAACAAAAAATCATGTCTATAGATTCAGAACAAAAAATGCCACAAAAAGGAGTTTTTACCGGTATTATCGAAAAAGATGAAAACAATAATTATTTCTGCGGAGAATATCTTTTAGACTACAAAATGGTTCAAGCTAAATTTAAAGAAGGCGATTGGATTACAATAAAGTCTGTTATTGAAAACCCAAGCGACATGAGTTACGATAAATATCCTAAAAAATCAAGAAACTTCGATAAGGCGAATCATAAGCCGGAATAGTTTTTTTGTTTCAAGTTTCAAGTTTCAAGTTTCAAGTTTCAAGTTTTGTTGGAACGGTTAAGTTTACCGCAAAGAACGCTAAGATTTACGCAAAGTTCGCAAAGTTTGATATAAAGCTTTGCGAACTTTTCTTTTGTAAATAATCTATAAATAAAATTCTTTGCGTGCTTTGCGTAAATCTTAGCGTTCTTTGCGGTTAAAAAAATCTTAGTGTACTTTGCGTAAACCTTTGCGTACTTTGCGGTTAAAAAATCCCTGCACCCTTTACGGTTAAATAAACTTTCAGTTAACTTTTTTCAATATTTTTTCGATCAAAACTGAAAAGTTAAAAAAAAGTGTACCTTTGCAAAAAATTTGTCGATTTGAACTAAAACAAAACGATTTCAAACTAATAGACAAGTAGTTACCTTTTATTTATGAAAAAAATAGTTGAATACCGCAAGTTACTAAACGTAGAAAAAACTGCAGAGTTAAAAGATTTAAAGACAATTTATCGTAATGCGATGAAAGAATCTCATCCTGATAAATTTGTGGGAAATGAAGCTGGTTTAAAAGAAGCAGAAGAAAAAAGTAAAACGATTATCGAAGCTTACCACTTTTTAGTAAGTATTCACCCTGATACTATCAAACTTAATTTACCTGAATACACAGAGACAATTTCAACTTGTTCTATCACAGATTTTAAATTTGTTGAAGGACGTTTAATCATTGACTTTTCTAACGGAAGTGTTTACGAATACATTAGTGTTCCTAAAGCAACTTACGTAAAAATGGTAAATGCTGATTCTCCTGCAAGATTTGCAAAAAGACATATTTTAAATGCTTTTACTTGGAGAAAGAAAACAAATCAAGAATAGTTTATACCACTATATTTTACAAAAAAGCACTCTGTTAAACGAGTGCTTTTTTTATGTCCGAAATTTAAAAATTTGAATAGAGATCTCTCAAATATGTTCCACATTAAGAGTTTTTAATCAGATTAAGCCAGCAAACAAGCTGATTTTATGCGTTTTACAACCAAAAAAACTATAACAAAATTTTAGGTTACAAAATTCTGTATGTTTTATAATTTTAGATACTTTTGTTGCACAAATCAATTAACTAATTAATTTTTTATAATGAAAAAAATACTTTTTGTACTTACAGCTTCTGCAGCTATCATTTCTTGCAGCAAAGTTAAAGATGGAGAATACCTTATTACTGGTACTGCTACAGGAATTGAAAACGGAAAAACGATCATTTTGCAAGGTCAAGACCCAGCTACAAGAATGCCAGTTTCTCTTGATACAGTAAAAGTTGAAAATGGAAAATTTGAAATAAAAGGAAAAGTTACAGAACCAGCTTTCCATACATTAATTTTGCAAGGTGCTAATGGTCCTATTCCATTTATCCTTGAAACTGGAGAAATTAATGTTGCTATTGATAAAGATAGTATCCATAAATCTAAAATCTCTGGAACTTACAACAATGACGAGTACTTTGCTTTCATGGAAGATATGAACAAAACTCAAAAAAGTTTAATTGATTTCCAAAAAAAGAACAACGATAAAATGAAACAAGCTCAACAAGCGCAAGATACAGCAGTTATCAATGGCTTGATGAAGCAATACATGGAAATTCAGAAAGAAGTACAAGAAAGCAGCAAAAAGAAATACATGACTTATGCTGAAAGTCATCCAAAATCTTTCATTACAGCTTTAATTATTCAAAGTTTATTGAATGATCCAACAGCTGACATGAAAAAATTAGAAGGACTTTACAATGGTTTAGATGAGTCTTTAAAAAATACTGCTCCAGGTAAAGAAATCAAAACTAGATTTGGTCAAGCAAAAATGCCATCTGTTGGTGCTACAGCTCCAGCGGTAGGCAGCGCTAAATGAAGAGCAGATTTTTCTGCTCCAAATCCAGAAGGAAAAATGGTTTCGCTTAAAGAAAGTTTAGGCAAAGTTACTATTGTAGATTTCTGGGCTTCTTGGTGCGGACCATGCAGACAAGAAAATCCTCATGTTGTAGCTCTTTACAAAGAATTTCACTCGAAAGGATTAAATATTGTTGGAGTATCTCTTGATAAAGATGCTGCAAAATGGAAAGAAGCTATTGCAAAAGATGGTTTAACTTGGACTCAGGTTTCTAATTTAAAGTTCTGGGAAGATCCAATTGCTAGACAATATAATGTTGAAGCTATTCCTGCTACTTTCATTCTTGATGCATCAGGAAAAGTGGTTGCACAAGATTTAAGAGGTGATGAATTGAAAGCAAAGATTCAAGAATTGCTAGCTAAATAATATATCTTGAAATAAAAAAAATCTCCCTAGTGGAGATTTTTTTGTTTTACGGCATAATCCATAAACTTAGAAATAGAAATTCATAAGAAGAAATAAAATTTCAGCTTATCGCATTATAGTTTCTTTTTTCTTCAACATTTCACTCCAAGGATCAATAAATACAATAAGTGAAGAGTTTATGAAAGATTAAGTTCAAAGAAAAGATCTTATATCTACCGTAATCCTAATCCTACTTTGGTAAATAAATTTTAAAAAAGAATATTTAATCGAATTTTATTTTATTCAATTCCAATGAATTAAAAAATAACTATAAAATAACTTAAAATTAAGTCGTTTTTTTGTTTGGAAATGTAGAAAGAGTTCCTATCTTTGCCACCGCTTAGAACAACAAAGCACAACAAGCTGAGATCGGGGAGATACTCAAGCGGCCAACGAGGGCAGACTGTAAATCTGCTGTGTGAACTTCGCAGGTTCGAATCCTGCTCTCCCCACAAAAAAGTCCTAATGAAAATTAGGACTTTTTTTATATATACAAAAACCCGAAAATCCTTAGATTCACAGTTTTTTTCTTTATAATACTTTCCAAATTTTTTAAGACCTCCCAAAATTTCTGTGACAAAATCGTGAGTTCTGTTGCATCTGCCATATCAATTACAGATAAATCAATTGCCATAAAATTATGCAATTAATTTACAAAATGATTTGAACATACTTGTTCCTGGCTTAAGCATCTGATTCTTTCTCAACACATCTACAACTTATTTTTATATAGTTTCTTCTATTCGCCAGCTGGCTCCTACACTGTTCTTTCTCTTCGTGAGTGCCGAGTCTATTAAAGGCGAAAATTTAAATCTCCTACGCTGAAAAGTAGCGTGATCAACTGCTATTCCGTGCATTCTCATTATTCCCTCAACATTACTGTAAATCGCAATTTGAAATAAACGGCCTGCAAAATAATAGCTTTAGAATAACAATGACCTTTGGTATTCATTTAATGTATTTTTTAGATCTAAAGATAATAGTTATGTAACAGATGCGACAGAACCCTAAATTCATAGCTATAAAAAAGATAAAGAAAAAAACACTTTAAAATTTGTTTAAGAATCCTGTCTCATACCTTTTTGCATATTTGAAATGCAAAAAATAGTGAGTATTCATATAAATAATTTTCAATATATGAGATTCCAAACTGATATAAATATGAGAAAAGCCTGATTGCGCAATCAGGCTTTTCAAAAATATTTCACATTAATTTTAAAAAACTTTTTTTTACAATAACTAAAATAAAAAAACAGTTCAAACTTAAATTAAAAAGCAAAGATGTTCAAGGTCTCATTATTGGTTCATGCTTAAATAAAGATAACCCGCAGTTGTTACTTCTTTTTGATCTGAATTTTGATATCTGAGAATATAGTAGTAAGTACCAGTTGGAAGTCCTTTGCTTTGATTGATCACCGCTCTTCCATTAGAATAACCCTCAAAAGCATTGTTTTGATTATTGTATCCATCGGTATGAAAAACAATTACTCCCCAGCGGTTATAAATTTCAACCGTATTGTTTGGGTAACATTCAATACCATCAATTTTAAACCTATCATTTACGTTGTCTCCATTTGGAGAAAATGCATTATGAACGACTACTTGACAACCCACTATATCAAGAACTGTTGGATCATTGTCCTCATTAGTTGGCGACGATTTATCTGACAAGTCACTAACATCTTCCCCATTAGGATTTACAGGTGTTGGAGGCCCTTTCGCTTCTGCCAAAGCCTGGTTGACAACTTGACCTTTTGCTAAATCATCTGAGGTGATAACATAATCAGCTCTATAAAGCCATTTCTCATTTGTATCTAGATATCCGTTTGAATTAAGGTCTCCCGTTTTACTGCTCGAATCTACAGGATCAAGTGCAGGTGTTGACATTCCAGGAAGCGGATCTGTTACTTTTACATTACTTAAACGCGTATTTCCGATATTGCTTACCGTAAAAAGATAACTTATGATATCACCCACTTTTGCATTATTAAAGTTTCCACTAAATGAAGAAATCTCCTTAACAATTGCAATTTTTGGAATATTTGGCAACGGAACTACAGTACAAGTCGGACAATTCGGATCATAATATTCATCACCCGGCTTAACAGGATTTGTAGGATCTTCAGAAGTATCGGTAACAGTAGTACCTCCCGGATTATCTGGTGTCGGCGGTGTATTTCCCTGAGCAATTGCGCTATTGTAAATTACTCCTTTCTCAAAATCTGACTCCGTGATTGTATAAATTAACTGAGCCCTGCCCGTTTGTCCAGGATCCAAAGTGCTAGGCGTTACTGATAAATTAGTTATGCCTAAAAACTGATCGTTGATTTTTACATTTTCTAATCTAATATTTCCTGTATTCTGCGCTGCAAAAGTGTATGTAATTGTTTCATTTACATCAGGAAAACCATTTCCGTTACTATCATTAGATGCGGTGAAAGAAGCATCTTTATATAATAAAATTGACGGTTGTGGTATAATTGGAGTCAAAATCACACTATCTTGATCATTTTCTGCTGGATCATTATTGTTTGGAGTTGAATTTGGATCAAAATTATCCGAAGCAATTATTTGAGCTACATTTTTATATTCATCCGCTGTTCCAGTCGCTGTATTAACTCTGACTCTGTAAACCAATGAAACAGGATTATTAACCGAAACATTAAAAGTCGGCCAAGTAATTGTATTTCCAGATAACACTCCACTGTTGTTTGCACTAATAAAAGTATAACCAGACGGTAATACATCATTAGCACGTACACCAGTAGCATCATTTGGCCCAAGATTACTTACAGTTATTGTAAAATCAACCTGATCACCAACGAAAGGCGACATATTGCTTACCGATTTTGTCAAAGCAATATCAGAACACAAAATAACTGTTAGATCAACTTTTAACGCATTGCCAATACTATTTTCGCAAATAGCATTGTTTTGCACTGTAACGTAGTAAGATGTATTTACCGTTATAGCAGGCGTTACAAAGGTCGGACCTGTATAAAGCAAAACAGATAAATTAGCATCTTGATACCATTTGAAAATAGGATTAGTAATAGCACTAGAAGCTGTAATTGATGCACTGCCTCCAGTACATAAAGAAGCATTTGAAGTAGTTGCTGAAATATCAGAAGCCAAAGCCAAAGGATTGACTGTTGCCACAACCGCTTTTCTGGTGTTGACGGCGTTTTCGCAGACGCCATCGCCGCTTACGCTGACATAATACGTTGTCGTTGTTGGAGGTGTTACGGTATAAGTATTTCCTGTAAAGAGTGCCGTAGTCGATGTCTGATCGGCATACCATCTGAAAATTGGTGTTGTTACTCCAACTGATGAGGCTGTTAGCGAAGCTGAAGAGCCTGCACAAACTACTGCATCTGAAGCCGTAATATCAGCATCCAAACCTAATCTATTTACAATAACCACAACCGCTTTTCTGGTATTGATGGCATTTTCACAGACTCCATCACCGCTTACACTGACGTAATATGTTGTCGTTGTTGCAGGAGTTACATTATAAGTATCTCCTGTAAAAAGTGCGGTAGTTGTTGTCTGATCCGCATACCATCTGAAAACTGGCGTTGTTATTCCGGTAGTTGAAGCAGTAAGAATAGTAGATGAACCTGCACAGATTACAGCATCTGAAGCCGTTATATCAGCATCCAAGCCTAATCGATTCACAGTAACCACAACCGCTTTTCTAGTGTTAATAGCATTCTCGCAGACTCCATCACCGCTTACGCTGACATAATACGTTGTCGTTGCTGTAGGTGTTACATTATAAGTATCTCCTGTAAAAAGTGCCGTAGTTGTTATCTGATCAGCATACCATCTGAATACTGGTGTAGTTACTCCTGCAGACGAGGCAGTTAGCGCAACCGATGAGCCCGCACAGATTACAGCATCGGAAGCTGCGATATCAGAGTCCAAGCCTAATCTGTTGACAGTAACCACAACCGCTTTTCTGGTGTTAATAGCATTCTCGCAGACTCCATCACCGCTTACACTCACATAATACGTTGTCGTTGTTGCAGGTGTTACGCTATAAGTATCTCCTGTAAAAAGTACCGTAGTCGTTGTCTGATCAGCGTACCATTTGAAAACTGGCGTTGTAATAGTCGTTGAAGCTGTAAGCGAGGCTGATGAACCTGCACAGATTACAGCATCGGAAGCCGTTATATCAGCATCCAAACCTAATCTATTCACAGTAACCACAACCGCTTTTCTGGTGTTAATGGCATTCTCGCAGACTCCATCACCGCTTACGCTCACATAATACGTTGTCGTTATTGCAGGTGTTACGCTATAAGTATCTCCTGTAAATAGCGCTGTAGTCGTTGTCTGATCCGCATACCATTTGAAAACTGGCGTTGTAATAGTTGTTGAAGCTGTGAGCGTAGTCGATGAACCCGTACAAATTAATGCATCTGAAGCCGTGATATCAGCATCCAAACCTAATCTATTCACAGTAACAACAACCGCTTTTCTGGTATTGATCGCGTTTTCACAGACTCCGTCACCGCTTACGCTGACGTAATACGTTGTTGTTGTTGCCGGAGTTACAGTATATGTATCTGCTGTATTTAATACTGTGGTACTTGTCTGATCAGCATACCATCTGAAAACTGGATTTGTTATTCCAGTAGCTGAAGCTGTAAGTGTAGTTGATGAACCCGCGCAAATTAGAGCATCTGAAGCCGTAATATCAGCATCCAAACCTAATCTATTCACAGTAACCACAACCGCTTTTCTGGTGTTAATAGCATTCTCGCAGACTCCATCACCGCTTACACTCACATAATACGTTGTCGTTATTGCAGGTGTTACGCTATAAGTATCTCCTGTAAATAGCGCCGTAGTCGTTGTCTGATCCGCATACCATCTAAAAATTGGCGTTGTAATAGCCGTTGAAGCTGTAAGCGCAGTTGATGAACCCGTACAAATTGCGACATCTGAGGCCGTGATATCAGCATCCAAGCCTAATCTATTCACAGTAACCACAACCGCTTTTCTGGTGTTAATGGCATTCTCGCAGACTCCATCACCGCTTACACTCACATAATACGTTGTTGTTATTGCAGGTGTTACGCTATAAGTATCTCCTGTAAATAGCGCCGTAGTCGTTGTCTGATCCGCATACCATCTAAA